>JAIVJI010000075.1 GCA_020200135.1 Acidobacteriota bacterium
GATCAGCTCCTGTATCTCGTCCTTGATCTCGTGGAGCTTCTCCTCGGCGGCCTGCTCGAACTTCTGGATCGCCTCGGGGCTCGCCTCCTCGACCTTCTTCGAGAGCCAGTACTTCTCGGCGGCGTAGAAGCCGCCGATGCCGAGGACGATGACCGCGACGACGACGCCGAGCAGCCAGTAGCTCATCTCGTGGAGGTCGCCGATCAGGTTGTAGATGGCGCTGTGGAAGACGTAGCCCGTCCCGGCGAGCGACGCCACCCACACCAGGCAGCTCGCGAACGAGAGCAGGAGGAAGCGCGCGTAAGGCATCTTCGCCACGCCGTAGAAGGCGCAAGAGCCCCAGCGCAGCCCGTAGGTGAACTTCGAGATGAAGATCGACAGCACCCCGAACTTGTCGGTCAGGCGTTCGAGCCGCGGGCGCGCCGAGCGGTAGAAGCGGTACTTCTTGACCCTCGAACGCCCCGCGCGCCCGAGCGCGTACGCCACGTTGTCGCTCGCCACGCCCGCCACCGTCCCCACCGCCAGCACCAGCGGGAAGCTGTAAGGGCCGAACGCCTGCCCGTGCGCCAGCACGCCCGCCAGCAGCAGGGTGATGTCGCCCTCCGCCATCGTCAGGAAGAAGATGGCCGGCAGCCCGAACTTCCAGAGCAGGTCGTTGACGGCGTTTAAGTCCATAAAAGACGTAAACCGTGAACCGTGAACCGTGACGAGATAACAACCATTCTTATCTCGTCACGGTTCACGGTTCACGGTTTACGTTCCTCCGGCGGTTTGACGACGAGCACGGGGCAGCGCGCGTGGCGGACGACCGACTCGGCGGTCGAGCCGAACAGGATGCGCCCCAGCCCCGTCCGCCCGTGCGAAGAGATGACGATGAGCCCGGCGCCGCGCTCCTCGGCCGCGCGCACGATCTCGGCCGACGGGTCGCCGCGCGCGATCACGTCCTCGACCTCGAGCCCGTCGAACTCCGGGCTTTTGGAGAAGGCCGGCAGGTCGCGCGCCGCCGACTCTTCCAGCTGCTCGCCCAGTTCGGCGGCCGGCAGCGGCTCCGCCAGCGGCGTCCACCCGACGGGCTGCACCACCGGCTCGACGACGTGCAGGCAGACGACCCGCGCGCCGAGCAGCCGCGCGAACTCCGCCGCCACCGGCACGGCGCGCCGCGCGCACTCGCTGAAATCGGTCGGCAGCAGGATGGAGCGAACGTCCATAAAAAAAGTAGCCAGTAGCCAGTAGATGTCCTTTAGGAGTCGAAATCGTCAGCATGTCAGCGTTGGTGCCCGTCGAAGCGGAGCCTACTGGCTACTGACTACTGACTACTGTCTACTGGCCGCATTCTACACGCAGACCGACTTGTTTGACAGCCCCCCGACCCTTTGTTACCATCACGCCGTTTCAAACCCGACGCCCGAATCCGTTTTTAATTTCTTGACCCCGAAGGCTTTGAGATGAGCGCCCCGCCGGCAGATCAGGAGCACTACGTTGGCGTGGAACTCTGCGCCGGCTCGGCGCGCGCCGCGCTCGTCGGCGAGGACGGCCGCGTCGTCGCGACCCGCGAAGCCGCGCTCGCCGCCGTGGACTTAGGCGCGCAGGTCGCGCGCCTCGTCGCCGAGCTGCGCGACGCGGGGGGCGCGCGGGTCGCGGCGGTCGGCGTCGGCGTCCCCGGCCTCGTCAACCCCGGGACGGGGCGCGTCGTCATCTCCTCGGACCTCCCGTCGGTGGTGCGCGAAGATTTGCGCGAGTCGCTTAGCCAGGCCACGGGTCTCCCGGTCGCGCTCGACAACGACGCCAACGCGGGCGCGATGGGCGAGTACGCGGCCGGCGCGGGGCGCGGCAGCCGCAACATGTTCTACGTCACCATCGGCACCGGCATCGGCGGCGCGCTCATCCTCGACGGGCGGCTCTGGCGCGGGGCCTCGGGCTTCGCCGGCGAGTTCGGCCACATCACCATCGACCCCGAGGGCGTCGACTGCTCCTGCGGCAACGTCGGCTGTCTGGAGACTGTGGCGTCGGCGCCCAACATCGTCCGCCGCACGCACGAGCGCCTGATGCGGGACTCGACCTCGTCGCTCTCGCGGCTGGGGCTGAACAAGAACTTCACCGCCGCCGACATCGCGCACGAGGCCAAGGGCGGCGACGACTTCGCCGCGATGATGATGGCGCGCACCGGGCGCTACATCGGCACGGGTCTCGCCGCCGTCATCAACCTGCTCAACACCGAACGCGTCGTCTTAGGCGGCGGCGTCATGGGCGCCGGCGAGCTGATCCTGAACCCCGTCATCGAGGAGGCGCGCCGCCGCTCCTTCCAGCCCAACTTCGAGTCCACGCAGATCGTCGCCGCCACCCTCGGCGCCGACGCCGTCCCCATCGGCGCCGCCCTCCTCGCCCGCGACGCCGCACAAAATACCACCTGATCTTATGTCACTACGTCATACCTCACATGGACACATTCTTTGCCAATCTCAAAGTATGGTCTAAACGCAAGCACCGTCTCCTCGGTAAATATCTCCCACCTTTCAGCGCAAAAGTTGGAAGTTGGGCAAAGCTAATTTATTGCATTGACGGGTTCGCAGGTCCCGCGAAATACGAGGACGGTAGTGCTGGGTCTCCATTAATGATGGCGCAACTTGCAGATAAAGCAGCGTCGTGGCGGAGACCTGTAAGTCTCCGGCTCTTTAACGTTGAAGATAATCCCGAGCATTACAAGTCTTTAAAGCACGTCACTCAGCCATGGGAAACGAATGGTGTTGTTATAAACCGTCAAGGGCAATTCGGTGAGTTAGTACCGACTATTCTTTCAATCGTCTCGGATAATCCTGCGTTATTTTTTATAGACCCCTATGGACCTACATACGTTCTTTTCTCTCACCTGTTGCCGATTTTAAGACGGCAGCAAAGAGCAACGGAGCTTATTATCAACTTTGATGCTGACGGGTTACGCCGCATTGCGGATACAATGCACGCGCGAACTGTTACTGAACGGGCTGTCAAGGCGTCCAAAACTAATATTGAGAATGTGACGGAAATAATCGGCAGCGATAAATGGCAAGAGCCCTTCAAAGAGGGGAATCTTCCGACACAAGAAAGAGAGAGGATGCTGCTGCGGATTTACATGGAGAATATTGAGAAATATGACTATACCGTTACAGCTTATGCAATACGAAAAACTGTTAAAGACTCACCTAAATACTTCTTGGTTTACTGCACTCGTCACCCAGACGGCATTGTTCTAATGAGCAATTTTATACGTGAGGAAGAAGACAATCTTTTAGAAGAGTCAACAACTGATGCGCATCAGCCAAAGCTTTCTGACGAATTTAATGTATTAGGACAGGAGATAATTTGGAGACGGAGAGAACTTTCAGATTTATTGTTGGAATTTCTTAAGCAACACACTCTAACAACGCGACGAAGTATAAGGAAATATTTCAGCTTTGAAAGATTTGGGGACTTCAGCGACAAGGATTACAATGCAGTTGTTAAGGATTTTATTAGCGCTAACAAGCTACTCCCGAGGCATGGCAAGAAACAGATAAATGACGACGAACCGTTAACGTTCGTGGGTTGAACCTCTGGCGGATTCAGTTCAACTGATTTTGCACTAGCCTTGGAGAATTTTAAATGGGCACAAAGTCTGCGATTGAGTGGACGGAGGCGACTTGGAATCCGGTAACAGGCTGTACAAAGATAAGCCCTGGGTGTGACCATTGCTATGCTGAGCGGCTTGCGCTCCGTTTGCAAGCCATGGGGCAGCCAAACTATGCAAACGGATTCAGGGTAACCATTCAAGAGCATATGTTGGAGTTGCCACTGCGCTGGAAATTACCGCAGGTAATCTTCGTCAACTCCATGAGCGACCTTTTCCATAGGGATGTCCCGACTGAATACATTCATAGAGTTTTCGATGTGATGGGCCGGGCCTCCCAACATCGCTTTCAGGTCTTAACAAAACGCTCGCTCCGTCTCACCAGAGTAAATCCAACCCTAAGTTGGCAGCCTAACATTTGGATGGGTGTCAGCGTAGAGAGTAATGAGTACACATTTCGGATTGACCATTTACGTGAGACAAACGCCCACGTCAAATTCTTGTCCCTCGAACCCCTTCTCGGCCCGCTGACCAACCTAAATCTTGAAGGCATCGATTGGGTTATCGTCGGTGGCGAGTCCGGACCCGGCGCACGAGCAATGAGAGGGGAGTGGGTGCTAGACATCCGCGACCAGTGCAGAGACGCTGGCATTCCCTTCTTCTTCAAACAGTGGGGCGGCACTAACAAAAAGAAAACTGGCCGCCTGCTAGAGAACAGGACTTGGGATGAAATGCCTCCAGCGGCAGCAGCCATCTAAATCAAACAAGGTAACAATTAGATGCCTTTCATCACCGCGACGCGAGAGGACGGGGCGACGCTGCTTTTGAACGTGGACCGGATTCAGTATGTGGCCTATCAGGACGCGGCCGGGGCGGAGGTCTTGAGCGTCGTCTTCGACACGAACCCGCCGGCGCAGGGGCGCCCGGGCTCGAACGAAATCGTCGTCCACGGCGAAGAGGCGCGGCGCGTGTGGGAGGCGCTGAGCAGCATGCTCGGGCTCTAGCCGGCGCGGCCGCGACCTCACCGCCGCGCGCGCGGGGCTTACTTCGGCTTGTCTAGGCGCGGCGCGGTTTGAGATGATACGCGCGTGATGAAGTGGTTCGAGGCAGAGGCGGACGGCGGCCTGGGCCCGCGCGGGCAGCGCTGGGCGCGCCTCGCCTTCCTGTGGGGCGTCTGGGCGCTGGTCGGGCTCTTCTTCTCCAGCCAGATCTACTTCTACTTCTACGGGACGGGCAAGCAAATCTCCTTCCCACGCGCGCTCGCCTGGCAGATGAGCGCCGTTGTCATCAACGCGCTCTCGACCCCGCTCGTCCTCGGCCTCGCGCGCCGCTACCGCGTCGAGCGCCAGACGTGGCGGCGCACGCTCCCGCTCCACCTGCTCGCCGGCGTCGCCCTCTCGGCCACCTGGTCGGTCTACCACATCGTCGTCGACTCGGGCTTCGCCAGCAACTTCGCCAGCTTCAGGCTGGCGAACCTCCCCCGCCTCATCTTCGTCAACATCGACAAGGAGCTGCTGGTCTACGCCATCATCGTCGTCATCAGCCACGCGGCCGACTACTACCAGCGTTACCGCGAGGGAGAACTGCGCGCCTCGCAGGCGCAGTTGCAGGCGCTGAAGATGCAGCTCCACCCGCACTTCCTCTTCAACGCGCTGCACTCCATCTCGGCGCTCGTCCACACCGACCCCGAGGCGGCCGACAAGATGATCGCGCGGCTCGGCGACTTCCTGCGCCTGACGCTCGAATCCTCGGCCGCGCAGGTCGTCCCGCTCCGGCAGGAGATAGAGTTCCTCAACTGCTATCTGGAGATCGAGCGCATACGCTTCCGCGACCGCCTGACGACGCGCATCGACGTGGACCCGCAGGTTTTGGACTGCGGCGTCCCCAACCTCATCCTCCAGCCCATCGTCGAGAACGCCATCCGCCACGGCGTCTCGCAGCGCGCGGCGCACGGCCACGTCGAGGTGAGGGCCGCGCGCGCCGGCGCGTCGCTCCTGCTCGAAGTCAGGGACAACGGGCGCGGACTGCCCGAGGGCGCGCCCGCGCCGTCGCACGGCACGAAGGGCGGCGTCGGGCTCGCCAACACGCGCGCGCGCCTCCAACGCCTCTACGGCGCGGCCCACCGCTTCGAGCTGGCCAACGCGCCCGCCGGCGGCGCCGTCGTCACGCTCGAGATTCCGCTGCAGGGCTCGACGGCCGCAGGCGGCGAGCGTTCCGGCCTTGCGGCCGACGCCGAGCCCGCGACCGGCGCTCGGGCGCATGGACAACGGGCGCTACATCGTGCTGCTGCTCGCGCCCGGCGAGCACCGCATCCACATGACTCAGGACAACAAGCGCGTGGACCTCAAGCTCGGCGCGGGCGAGGTGGCCTTCGTCCGTATCAAAATCGCGATGGGGTTTATGAAGGGGCGCGGCGAGCCCGGCCTCGCCGACGAGGAGGACGCCGCCAAGGACCTGAAGAAGATGGAGCCGCTCGGGGCCGACAAGTACAAGGACACGACCCTCGCCGTCGTCGACCGCGCCGAGGGCGAGGCCCTGCTCAAAAAGTACGTGCCCTGAGCGCGCGCGGGCCGCGCGCGTGCGGTTTCCCGCCCGTTTTGTTATTTTAAGCCGTCGGCTGTTAGCCGTCGGCCGTTAGCTCCATGTCCTAGCTAACGGCCGACGGCTAACAGCCGACGGCTTAAAAATGAATCCCGAACTCATCAGAAACTTCTCGATCATCGCGCACATCGACCACGGCAAGTCCACGCTCGCCGACCGGCTGCTGGAGCTGACGGGCGCGGTCGCCGGGCGCGACATGGAGGCGCAGGTCCTCGACAACATGGACCTCGAGCGCGAGCGCGGCATCACCATCAAGGCGCACGCCGTCCGGCTCGACTACCGCGCGAAGGACGGACAGCCTTACGTCCTCAACCTCATCGACACGCCCGGCCACGTCGACTTCTCTTACGAGGTCTCGCGCTCGCTCTCGGCGTGCGAGGGCGCGCTCCTCGTCGTCGACGCCTCGCAGGGCGTCGAGGCGCAGACGCTCGCCAACACCTACCTCGCCATCGGCGAGAACCTCGAGCTCATCCCCGTCGTCAACAAGATCGACCTGCCCGGCGCCGAGCCCGAGAAGGCTCTGGAGCAGATCGAGCACCTCATCGGCTTAGACACCCACAACGCGGTGCTCGCCTCGGCCAAGACCGGCGCCGGCGTCCCCGACATCCTCGAAGCCATCGTCCGCGACATCCCCGCGCCGAAGGGCAACCCCGAAGCGCCGCTCAAGGCGCTCATCTTCGACTCGTGGTACGACTCCTACCGCGGCGTCATCGTCCTCTTCCGCGTCATCGACGGCACCATCAAGCCGGGGATGAAGATTCGCTTCTTCAACACGGGGCGCGACTACCAGGTCGAGCAGGTGGGCGTGAACCGGCCGCGCGCGACCCCCATCGACAGCCTCTCGGCCGGCGAGGTCGGGTTCATGACGGCCTCCATCAAGACGGTCGCCGACGTGCAGATCGGCGACACCATCACCGAGGCCGCGCGCCCGACCAAAGAGCCGTTCCCCGGCTTCCAGGAGATCAAGCCGATGGTCTTCGCCGGGCTCTACCCCGTCGAGGCCAACCAGTACGAGGAGCTGCGCGACGCCTTAGACAAGCTGCGCCTGAACGACGCCTCCTTCTTCTACGAGCCCGAGTCGTCGGTCGCGCTGGGCTTCGGCTTCCGCTGCGGCTTCCTCGGCCTCCTCCACATGGAGATCGTGCAGGAGCGCCTGGAGCGCGAGTTCGACCTCGACCTCATCACGACCGCGCCGGGCGTGCGCTACCGTGTGACGACGACCGACGGCGAGGTGGTCGAGGTCGACTCGCCCGCCAAGATGCCCGACGCCGTCCGCATCGCGAAGATAGAGGAGCCCATCATCGAGGCGACCATCCTCTCGTCCGACGACTTCCTCGGCGGCATCCTCCCGCTCCTGGAAGAGAAGCGCGGCGTGCAGAAGAAGTTCGAGTACATCGCCGAGAAGCGCGTGATGCTCGTCTACAGCCTCCCCCTCAACGAGATCGTGCTCGACTTCTACGACCGGCTGAAGTCGGTCTCGCGCGGCTACGCCTCGCTCGACTACCACCTCGCCGGCTACATCGAGAGCGACCTCGTCAAGCTCGACCTGATGGTCGCGGGCGAGCCCGTGGACGCGCTCTCCATCATCGTCCACCGCCAGAACTCGCAGGCGCGCGGCCGGCTCCTCGCCGAGAAGATGCGCCAGCTCATCCCGCGCCAGCTCTTCGAGGTGCCCATCCAGGCCGCCATCGGCAACAAGATCATCGCCCGCGAGACCGTCAAGGCGATGGGCAAGAACGTCATCGCCAAGTGCTACGGCGGCGACATCTCGCGCAAGCGCAAGCTCCTCGAAAAACAGAAAGAGGGCAAGCGGCGCATGAAGCGCGTGGGCAAAGTCGAAATACCCCAGGAAGCCTTCCTCGCCGTCCTCAAGGTCAACGAGTAGCGGCCGGGCGGGGCGTCCCGCCGGCCGCGCGACTCATATCACACACACGGGAGCGTTTTCAGATGAGATTTCCCCTGCTTGTCGTCGCCCTGCTGCTGGCCTGCCCCGCGACGTTCGCGCAGCACCAGCACGGGGCGGGCGCGGCGCCGGCCGCGGACGTTCGTTTGCTTGAGGGCCTGGGCGAGTTCCGCCTGCCGGTCAAGACCACTTCGGCCGAGGCGCAGAAGTTCTTTGACCAGGGCTTGATTCTGGTCTACGGCTTCAACCACGACGAGGCGGCGCGCGCCTTCCGCCGGGCGGCCGAGCTGGACCCGAAGATGGCGATGGCCCACTGGGGACTGGCGATGGCGCTCGGGCCGAACTACAACGAGACCACCATCCCGCCCGAGCGGATGAAGGCGGCGCACGACGCCGTGCGGCGCGGCCTCGCGCTCGCCGAAGGGGGGCCGGCGCACGAGCGCGCCTACCTCGACGCGCTCGCCAAGCGCTTCTCCACGGACCCTTCGGCCGACCAGAAGAAGCTGTGGGTCGCCTACCGCGACGCGATGGCCGAGCTGGCGCGCCGCTACCCGGACGACACAGAGGCGGCGACGCTGTGGGCCGACGCCGCGATGATCCTCAACGCGTGGCGGCTCTTCGACGCCGACGGCCGAGCCGCCGCCGGGACCGACGAGATCATCGGCGCGCTCGAAGCCGTGATGCGCCGCGCCCCCGAGCACATCGGCGCGCACCACCTCTACATCCACGCCGTCGAAGCCTCGCACGCGCCCGAGCGCGCGCTGCTGAGCGCCGACCGGCTCGCCGCGCTCTCGCCCGCGGCCGGCCACCTCGTCCACATGCCCGCGCACATCTACATGCGCACGGGCGACTACGCGCGCGCCGCGCAGTCGAACGAGTGGGCGGCCAGGGCCGACCAGGAGTACATCGAGCGCGGCGGCCGGCGCGGCATCTACACGGCCGGCTACTACAGCCACAACCTCCACTTCCTCGCCGCCGCCTACTCGATGCAGGGCGACTACGCGCGCGCCGTGGCGTCCGCGCGCCGCCTCGAGGCCAACGTCTCGCCGTACCTCACGGAGATGCCCTTCTTCGAGAGCTTCATGCCGACGGGCGTGCTCATCTCCGTCCGCTTCGGCAAGTGGGACGACGTGCTGAAAGCCCCCGAGCCGCCGGCCTCCGCGCCCATCTCGAACGCCTTCTGGCACTGGGGGCGCGCGATGGCGCTGGCCGCGACGGGTAAGGCTTCGGAGGCCGAGGCCGCGCTCAAGACCTTCCTCGCGAAGACGGCCGCGATTCCGCCCGACACGGGCTACGGCCAGAACACGACCGGCGCGGTCTTCAAGATCGCCGAACACTTTCTCAACGCGCGTCTGGCCGCCGCGCGCGGCGACCGCGGGGGCGCCGTGGGCTTCCTCCGGCAGGCCGTCGCCGCCGAGGACGCGCTCGCCTACGACGAGCCGCCCGGCTGGTATCACCCGCTCTCGCGCGAGAGCCTGGGCGGCGCGCTCCTGCTCGACGGGCGCCCGGCCGAGGCCGAGGCGGTCTTCCGCGAAGACCTCCGCCGCAACCGCCGCAACGGCCGCTCGCTCTACGGCCTCGCGCAGGCGTTGCGCGCGCAGGGCAAGACGCGCGAGGCCGAGCTGGTGGGGCGCGAGTTCGAGCGCGCGTGGAAGTCGGCCGACACGGGGCTGACCATAGACGCCCTTTGACAGGATGACGGTAGTCAGTAGACAGTAGTCGGCAGTCAGTAGGCTCCGCTTCACGGACGTTGGCGGCGACGCTCGGACGACTCGCCGGCGAAGGTTTTCCTACTGGCTACCGACTACTGTCCACTGACTACTTTTTTTATGCACGTCACGAGGGTCGAGCTGGAGAACATCAAGTCGTTCGAGCGCGGCGGGTTCGCGTTCGAGCGCGGGACGACCGCCATCGTCGGCCCCAACGGCGCGGGCAAGACCACCATCCTCGAAGCCATCGCCTGGGCGCTCTTCGACGTGCTCGACTACAGCAAGGACGACTTCCTCCGCCGCGGCGCCAAGCGCGGCTCGGTGCGCGTCACCTTCCGCAGCGACCTCGACGAACGCCCCTACACCGTCTACCGCGACACGGGCTCGGGCTACTACGTCTACGACGTGGAGCTGAAGATGAAGCTCCAGCAGGGCAAGGCCGACGTGCGCAAGTGGCTCGACCAGCACCTCGGCGTCGAGCCGGGGACGGACCTGCGCGCTCTCTTCCGCTCGGCCATCGGCGTCCCCCAGGGGCTCTTCACCACGGACTTCCTCCGCTCGGCCGCCGAGCGCAAGGCCGCCTTCGACCGCCTGCTCAAAGTCGAGGAGTACCGCGAAAGCTCGGACCGGCTGCGGGACACGACGAACCTCATCAACGAGCGCATCACCGAGGCGCGCGTCCGCATCGGCGCGGCCGAGACGCAGCTCGCGCGCTACGAAGCGGCGGTCGAGGAGCAGAGGGCGGCCGGCGCGCGCGCCGGAGAGCTGGCCGCGTCGCTCGCCGCCTTCCAGCGCGACGCCGAGGAGCGCGCCGCGTCGGTCGCCGCGCTCGACGAGGCCGAGCGCCGCGTCACGGAGTCGCGCGCCGTCGCCGACCGGCTCGAAGTCGAGCGCGAGGCGGCCGCGCGCCGCCTGCGCGATTTGCAGGGCGGGCTCGAAGCCGCGCGCCGCGCAGCCGCGCGACAGCGAGCGACGCTTGAGGACTCGCGCGCGCACCTCGCGGCGCTCGAAACTTTGCGCGGGCTCGAAGCCGAGCGCGGGGAGCGCGACCGCCTGCGCGCCGAGGCGTCGGACGCGGCGCGCCAGACCGCCACGGCCGAGGCCGGCGTGCGCGGTCTCGAAGACGCCCTCCGCCGCGCGCGCGAGTCCGCCCGCTCGCTCGCCGAGATGGAGAAGGACGTGGCGACGCAGGGCGAGCTCGAGCGCGAGCGCGAGCGGCTGCGCGACCTGCTCTCGCAGGCTCGCTCGGCCGCCGAGCGACTCGCGCGGCTCGACACCGAGCTGGCGGCGCTGCGCAAGTCACACTCCGAACTCTCGAAGCGCGTGCGCGCGGCCGAGGGGTTCGCCGGGGCGCAGGAGCGCGCCGACAAGCTCGAAAGCGAGAGGCTGGGCGTCGAGACGCGGCTCAGCCGCCTCGAACAGGACCTCAATTCGCGCGGACACCTGACCAGACAGCGGCGCGAGGCGGCGCGCGAGGCCGAGCGCCTGCGCCGCAGCGTCACCGCGCTCGAAAGCGAGGCGCGCGAGTTCGAGCAGGCCGGCGCGGCCGCCGCGCGGCTCGGCGCGCTCGAAGCGCGGGAGCGCGAGCTGACGAGCGAGGTCGCCGTCCTGCGCGACGCCATCAAGCGCGACGAGCGTTCGAGCGAGCGCATCGGCGGCGGCCTGCTCTGCCCCATCCTGCACGAGCAGTGTCAGAACCTCGCCGAGACCGGGCGCACCTTCGAGGGCTACTTCGACGACAACCTCAAGAGTAACCGCGCGCGCCTCTCCACGTTCGAGCGTGAGGCCGGCGCGCTGGCGGCGGAAGTCCGCGCGGCGCGCGACGCCGAGCGCGCCGCCGCGCGCTCCGAGACGACGCGCGCACGCCTCGCGCACGAGCGCGAGCTTCTACGGGAGCGCGAGTCGGCGCTCGCCGCGCTCGACGCCGAGCTGGAGAAGCTCACGGGCGCGAGCGAGACGCTGCGCGACGAGTTGCAGGCGGAGATGTCGGGCATCGACATGGTCTGGCGCACGGCGCGCGAGGAGGCGCTGCGCTACGCCGAGCTTGAGCCGCTGCGCGCGCGCCTCGGCGAGATAGAGGAGGAGGGCAAGGCGCGGCGCGACGAGCGCGAGCTGGTCGCGGCCGCCGCCGGGGCCGAGGCCGCGCTCGCCGAGGACGCCGCCGGCGTCGAGCGCTCCCTGCAGGGGCTCGGCGACCCGCGCTCGCGCGCCGCCGCGCTCCGGCTCGAAGCCGGGCGTGAGCCGGAGCTTCTGCGCGAGTCGCGACTCGCGCAGGACGCGCTCGAAACGTTACAGAAGCAGGCGCGCGCGCTCGACGGGAAGCTGAAGAAGTTCGAGAAGCTCGACGCCGCGTGGGCGGAGGCCGCCGCGCTGCGCGAGCGGACGGCGCAGGCGCACCGCGAGCACCTCGAGTCGGCCTCGCTCGCCTCGACGCTCCCCGAGCGCGAGCGCGAGGCGGCCGAGGCCGGGGCGCGCGCGGCCGAAGCCGCGCGGCAGTCGGAAGTCGCGCGCGCCGAGCACGCGGCCGCGCTCGCCTCTTACGACCGCGAGCGCCACGCGACCGAGCGCGGCGCGCTCGCACTCGCGCGCGAGCACGCGGCGGCCACCTCCGCCCAGCTCGAAGCGGCGCGCGAGCGCGAAGCGTCGCTCGCCTCGGAGGTCGCGCGGCTCGACGGGGTCAGGGAGTCGATGCGCGAGGAGTTCCGCGCGCGCGAGCGGCTCGAAGAGCTGCACGCCGCGACCGACTTCATCCGCGACACGCTGCGCAAGGCCGGGCCGCTCGTCACCGAGAGCTACCTCTACAACATCTCCATCGAGGCCAACCAGCTCTTCCGCGAGATCACGGGCGAGGGCGGCCGCGCGCTGCGCTGGTCGAAGGACTACGACATCCTGCTCGAAGAGGAGGGGCACGAGCGCTCCTTCATCAACCTCTCGGGCGGCGAGCAGATGGTGGCGGCGCTCTCCGTCCGCCTCGCGCTCCTGAAGCAGCTCTCCGACATCCGCGTCGCCTTCTTCGACGAGCCGACGGTCAACATGGACGCCGAGCGGCGCGAGCGGCTCGCGCAGCAGATCGGACAGGTCCGGGACTTCGACCAGCTCTTCGTCATCTCGCACGACGACACCTTCGAGCAGTCTGTCGACCACGTCGTCGCCGTCACGCGCGAGACGGTCGGTGAGGCCGCATGAGCACGGCGCCGAAGGAGGTCATCATCTACTGCGACGGGTCGAGTTTGGGTAACGGGCGCGGCGACCCGCGCGCGGCGGCCGTGGCGCTGTTGGGCTTCCGCGGCGTGTGGCGCGCGTTCGGCGAGTACCTGGGCGCGGCGACCAACCAGCAGGCCGAGGTCGCGGCCGCCGCGCTCGGGCTCGAACAGTTGCGCGAGCCGTGCCGCGTGACCGTGCTGTCGGACTCGCGCTACGTCGTCGAGACGATGTCGGGGCGCTTCCGCCGCAAGGCGAACCACGACTGGTGGGCGCGGCTCGACAAGGCCGCCGGCCCGCACCAGATAAAATGGCAGTGGCTCAAGGGCCACGCCGGCCACGTCGCGCAGGAGGCCGTCGACCGCGCCGCCCGCGCCATCGCCGCCGCCGGCCACGCCGACGCCGACGCCCTCAGCGAGGCCGCCGCCGCCGCCGCCGTCGAGACGGAGGATTGAGCCGAAGCCTCGGCCGCGTAGCGACGTAACCTTGAGCGTGGCGCCAGATTCTCTCCGCCCGTTAGCCAAGTGAACGCCCAAAGGCTAGAATCTCCCTCCCGGCCGCTCCAAAAGTTTTCCGATGTGTGCCAGACGTAAAAAGACGGCGCGAAGGCTCGCGTGGCTCCTGTGCCTCGCGGGGGGACTGGCGTGCGCCTGGGGCGTGGGCTGCGTGGCGGCGCAGGCCGAGCGCGCGTGGGTCTGGCAGAACCCCCTGCCGCAGGGCAACGCCATCTACGCCGTGCGCTTCGCCTCGGACAAGCGGACGGGCTGGGCGGTCGGGGCCGACGGCGTCATCCTCCACACCGAGGACGGCGGCTTCCGCTGGGAGGAGCAGCACGCGCCCGCGCCCGTCCCGCTCTACGGGCTCTACGTGCGCGACGCGCGGCGCGCGGTCGCGGTCGGCTCGCGCGGCCTCGCCCTGACGACCGACGACGGAGGGCGGCGCTGGACCCTGCGCCCGACGAACCCGAAGGGGGGCGGCGCGAAGGGCGCGCCCGCGCCGAAGGAGGGCTCGAACCACCTCTTCAGCGTGGCCTTCGCGCCGGACGGTCTGCACGGCTGGGCCGTGGGCAGCTACGGCGAGGCGGTCAGGACTTCGGACGGCGGGCGCACGTGGGCGCCGCAGGCGTCGGGCGTGCGCGCGCACCTCTTCTCGGTCGCCTTCGCAGACGCCTCGAACGGCGTGGCGGTCGGGGGGGCGCCATCTACCGCACCGCGGACGCCGGCGACACGTGGGCGACGGTCGAGAACCTTCAGCGCACAGACCTGCTCTCGGTCTTCTTCTCGGACGAGCGCCACGGCTGGATCACGGGCGACGAGGGGCAGATTTTGAGCACGGGCAACGGCGGCGAGACTTGGTTCCCCGTCAGCGTCAAGACGCGCCCGCGCCTGACGGCCGTCCACTTCGCGGACGAGACGACGGGCTGGGCCGCCGGGCGCGACGGTCTTATCTTGCGCACCGACGACGGCGGCATCGACTGGCGCCGCTTGACGGAGGGCGGGCGCGACGACCTCGCCGACATCTACTTTCTCGACGCCGAGCGCGGCTGGGCGGTCGGCTCGCGCGGCCGCATCCTCTACACCGCCTCGGGCGGCAAGCGCTGGACGCTCAGACTCTCGGGGACGACGGCGCGGCTCTTCGGCGTCTTCTTCGCCGACGAGGCGCTGGGCTTCGCCGTCGGCGAGAAGGGGACGCTGCTGCGCACCGTCAACGGCGGGCTGACGTGGTCGGCGGTGCCGACCGACGTGGACGAAGACCTGTTCGGCGTGCGGCTCTTCGACGCGAAGCGGGGGCTCGCGGTCGGGGCGCGCGGGCGGATTCTGAAGACCGAGGACGGCGGCGAGACGTGGGACGCCGTGCGCTCGGGGACGCAGAGCTGGCTGGAGGCCGTGGCCTACGCCGACGAGAAGTCGGTCGTCGCGGTCGGCTCGCAGGGGACGCTCCTGCGCTCGGCCGACGGCGGCGCGAGTTGGGAGCGCGTCGAGCTGAACGCGCGGGAGTGGCTCTACGGGCTCGCGTTCGCCGACGCCTCGCGCGGCTACGTCGTCGGCGAGCGCGGGCTGATACTGCGCACCGACGACGGCGGGAAGTCGTGGAAAGACCAGGAGGCGGGGCTCAAGATAAATCTCTTTTCGGTGGCGGCGGCCTCGCGCGACGACGTGCTGGTGGTGGGCGACCAGGGGCGCGTGCTCCAGACGCGCAACGGCGGCGAGGAGTGGGAGATGATGCCGACCGTGACGAGCGCGACGCTCTTCGGCGCGGCCTACCACGGCGGCACCGCCGCGTGGGTCGCGGGCCGGGGCGGCACCATCCTCAAGCGCACCGACTCGGTCGCGACCGTCAAAATCCCGCGCCCCAGGCTCCCGCCCGCTCTGCGCCCCGCGCCGCCCAGGCTCAAGCCGGGCGAGGAGGCCGACGCGGCCACGCCCGCCGTCGAAGACGACATCCCGCGCGCCACGCCGCCACGGCTCAAGCCCGCGCCCAAGCCCTGAGACGGGGCGCCTTTCTAAAAACTAACTGAGGAGAACATTTTGAGAAGCAGCCCCCTGTCCCGTTTTACCACCGGACTCCTAACGCTTTGCGTCTTCGCGACACTCTTTGGCGAAGTCAACGCCCGGCGGGCGCCGCACGCCGCCGCGCCGCGCGGCGCGACCGCCGAAGTTCTTCAGGAGGACGGGGCGTTCGACAATCTGGAGCAGGCGCTCCGCTCGCCCGAGAAGGTGAGGCGGCTCACACTCCAGCAGGAAGACCCGGCGATGAAGCATCTGCCCGCCGAACTGGGGACGCTCGTCAACCTTGAGACGCTGGAGCTGGCCTGCCTGGAGAATCTCGAAGCCCTGCCGGAAGAGATGGGGAGGCTGCGACGGCTGCGAGAGCTGGTCATCGACAACGGCAACGGGTGCTCGATGAACGTCTCGCTGCCGCGCTCGATAGGTCGGTTGGAGAACCTGCGTGTGCTCAGACTCTACGGCGCGCTCGACGGCCGCGATGTCGGCGCGGAGGACTCGGCGCGCGCGGGCCGGCCCAAGCCACTGCCGGACACGCTCGCAGACCTGCGCAATCTGGAGGAGCTTGATTTGGGCCGGAACGGCATCCGTACGGTGCCGCCGCAGGTCGCCTCGCTGCGCGGCCTAAAAAAGCTGTCGCTCGACTACAACGATATACGCGAGGTGCCGTCGTTCGTCGGCGAGCTGAAGAATCTTCGGGAGCTGTCGATCAACGCGAACGGCGGGACGCGTCTGCCCCAGTCGCTCGCCGGGCTGAAGGGGCTGAAGGTCTTCATGGGGAACAACAGGCTCAAGCTGGCGGCGCAGAAGAGTCTGCGCGCGCGCTTCCCCTCGGCCGTCTTCAACTTCGAGAACGAGTACGACGACGACGCGGCGAACCAGGAGCCGCCGAAGCCGCGTGCGCGGCGCGGGCGCAGGCGTTAGGCGGGCGGCAAAAACGGAAGGAGCCCCGGAGGGGCGGCGTGTTCGGGCACGAGAGTCGTGCCGCTCGAACGTCCGCCGCCCCTCCGGGGCTCCGCCGTTCTGACCGGCGGCGCGCCGGCTTTAGTAGCGCACCGGGTGTTCTTTGGCGTAGGTGTAGGCGAAGTAGGCCGCGAGCAGGTGCGCGACCCAGCCGAGCAGTCCGGCGGTGCCGATCCATGAGAAGCCGGTCAGGATGAGCCAGAGGATGCCCCACAGGACCTGGCCGTTGTAAATCTGGCCGAGGCCGGGGACGAGAAGACTGAGGGCGCCTGCGATCAAAGGGTCGCGCATCGTTTCGTTCACCTCCGCGCTCCTATACGAACGGCTCCGGGCGTTTGTTCGGCCGGAGGCGCACGACTTACTGCGGCGGCTGTGGCGGCGGCGCGGCGTCGGTGCGGCGCACGTCCACTATCTCGGCGCGGAAGGTTTTGAGCACCTGCTGGACGACGGGGTGCCCCTCGGCGCGTTCGCGCAGGGCGCGCTGCTCGCGCCGCGCCTCGTCCTCGGCCGTGAGCTGCTCGTCCTCCTCCTCGCCCGGCGCGCGGACGCGGACGCTGATGCCGACCTCGCGCCCCAGAGACTCGCAGCAGACCTCGCGCAGCAGCCTCATGTTCTCGGGCTTCATCAACGTCTCGCGCAGGTGCTTGCCCTCGGGCGCGAACTCGACGCGCACCTCTTCGCCCTCGACCCACACGCGCCGCGCGCCGTCGAGCGCCACGGCGAGCAGGGGCTTGCCGCGCCCTTCGAGCCCGCGCTTGAAGCGCGACGCGTCGTCGTCCGGCCCGAAGCCCATGCCGCCGACTTCCATGCCGCGTAAGTCCGGGGCCGGAGCCTGCGCGGTGGCCGCGTCCGGCTGGGGCGTCGTGACGAGCGAGACGGGCGCGCCGACGCGGTCCTCGCCCGCGCGCGCGCCCTCGACGAAGGCGCGCGGCTGTTCAAAGAGCCCGCTCGACGGCGCGCCGTCCGAGACGGGGAACGGCGCTTCGGTCACGCGCGAGGCCGCGCCCGACGCGAAAGAGGCGGTGCCGCCCGACTGGACGGGAGGCGGGACGAGCTTCAGGCTCGGCGGCGGCGCGGCGGCGGCCGGCTTGCGTACCGGCGACTCGGCGGGCGTGCGCGTTGGCGCGGCTGCCGGCGTGTGTGCGTGCGACGCGGCCGCGCTCGTTTCGGCTTGTCTCGGCGCGGGTCGCTCGGGCGCGGCCGCCGGAGTCTCCGGCGCGGAGAAAGAAGGCCCGCCGCCTCCGCCGGCCGCCCCACGGCGCGGCGATGATGATGAAGGCGGGGCCGTGGGGGCGACGAGCAGGTCGCGCAGGTGCGCCAGCAGGTCGCGGCAGAAGTTGCGCAGCTCGTGGCCGCGCGTCGTCAGCTCGTCCACGACCGCGAGCGCCTCGGCCGGCGCAGCTTCGGCCACGGCGCGCATCACGCGCGCGAGCAGTTCCCTCCCCGCGATCCCGAGCGCGGCCTCCACGTCCGCGGCCTCGATCTTGCCGCCGCTGAAAGAGATGACCTGGTCGAAGGCCGACTGCGCGTCGCGCATCGAGCCCTCGCCGGCGCGCGCCACCTCGCGCAGCGCCTCGTCCGTGACCTTTATCTTCTCGGCGTCGGCGATGAGGCGCAGCCGCTCGGCTATCTTCGGCGCCGCGATGGTGCGGAACTCGAACTGCTGGCAGCGCGAGAGGATGGTCTCGGGTATCTTGTGCGCGTGCGTGGTCGCCATGATGAAGAGCACGCGCGGCGGCGGCTCCTCCAGCGTCTTCAGCAGCGCGTTGAAGGCCGGGTTCGAGAGCATGTGGACTTCGTCGATGATGAAGACCTGGTAGCGGTCACGCGCGGGGTTTCTGTCGATGATGCTGAAGATGACGTCGCGCACGTTGTCGATGCCCGTGTTCGAGGCGGCGTCGATCTCGAGCACGTCGATGGAGCGCGACTCGGCTATCTCGCGGCAGGAGGGGCAGGCGTCGGGGTCTGTGGCGCGGCAGGGCGCCGGCGTCGGCCGCTCGGAGCGGTGGCAGTTGACGGCCTTGGCGAGCAGGCGCGCCGTCGTCGTCTTCCCCACGCCGCGCGCGCCGGAGAAGAGGTAGGCGTGGTGCAGGCGCTCGTGCTCGACGGCGTTCCTGAGCGTCCGCGTGATGTGCTCCTGCCCCGTGACCTCCTCGAAGGTCTGCGGGCGCCACTTGCGTGCGATGACTTGGTAGGACATGGGGAAGTTGGTTCGCCGTCAGCCGTTGGTCTTCTCTAAAAGCTCGATGCGGTTGCCGAAGGGGTCGAAGCAGGAGAAGCGGTGGACGACGCCGCGGATGTCGGGCTCGTCCTTCGTCGGCACGCCGCTCCGTTCGAGATAGGTTCTGACGCCCCGCGCGTCCTCGACCTCGAAGGCCGGGTGGCGCTTCGACGGCGCGACCGCCTCCTCGACCCCGACGTGGAGCTGCACGTCGGCGACGTTGTACCACATGCCGCCGTTCGCCTTCAGCGCGTCGGGCTTCTCGACCTCTTCGAGCCCGAGCAGGCGGCCGTAGAACTCGCGCGCACGCGCCTCGCCCCCGCGCGGGATGCAGACCTGTACGTGGTCGAGCCTCTTAAAAATCACCCTCATCGTTCGCGCGCGCCCCGTCAGTCGCGCTTCCGGTACGCGTAGAGTAGCACGCCGAGCGGGTCGCCGACCTTGAGGTCTGCGACCCGCGGCGCCTCCGCGGGGTCGGCCTGTGACCGCGACCGTGCGGGCGCGGACTGTGCGGGCGCGCGCGGGGCCGGCGCGACCGCGGCGAGCGCGGCGGCGGCCGAGAGCGCCGGCAGAAGCAGCTTCAGGGTGCGGGAAGGGTTCTTCATCTCGCGCGTGGGGCGGGGACCGAAAGAGAAAAAGAGTCGCCGCGAGGCGCTCGCCTTGCGGACTCGCGCACGCGCCGGATTGTGCTCCAACGCGGCGCGGTTCGGCAAGCCTCGACCCGCGGCGACTCTTCTCAATGTGGCCAGGCTCCGGACCGACCCGCAACACACGCCGCCGCCACTACCGTTGCTCCGTTCCCGGCCTGGCGGGGTTCGCGGGGCAAGCGTTGTGCGGAGCCCGAAGCCTGATAAGTTGGAAAATAGCTGTCGGCCGTGAGCCTTGAGCTTGAGCTTCCGACGTAGACTTTAACCCGCGCCGCGCGGGTTGGCAAACGCGCGCGGCGCGGGTCGGGTGACGGGGGCGCGGCGCCCCGGTTTCCGCGCGTCAGGTGCCGTTGAAGCCCGTCCGCAGGCGGCGCAGGTTCGCGCCGGGGAACTGCCCCGTGGCCTTCGCCTTCGCGAGCGTCGCCTGCGCCTCGGCGCGCGTGCGGCCGGCGTAGACGGCCATGAACTGTGTGTCCTCGGCGACGCCGGTGTAGAAGAGGTCGCCCGGCTCGAAGCAGCGCGAGGCGAAGACCTTGTGGCGCGGGAAGAGCGCCTGCGCCGCCAGCCGCTCCGCCTCGGGGATGAAGAGGTCGCAGTCCGCGCCCTTCGACGCGTCGCGCACGCTCTTGAGGATGACGGCGTAGAACTGCTCGGTCTCCCAGATGGCGCCGTCGGTCGGCACCACGAACGGCAGCTGGTGCGGCTGGAACTCGACGCTCGTGCGGCAGCGCGCGGCCGGGTCTCCGCAGACGGCCGCCGCGCGCGGGGCCGCGCGCCTCCTCTGCGCTGCCGCGCCGCCCGCGACGACCAGCCCGAGGATGACGACGAAAAGGACCTGTGTTTTACGCATGGGGATTTCGGACTCCGTCCGGGGAAGGCTCTGAAGACGAAAGCGCGACGGCCGACAGGAGTTCGGCCCGCCGGCCGTCGCGCTTTGTCGCGGATGTTATCTGGCGGAGAGGGTGGGATTCGAACCCACGGTACGGTTCCCCGTACACAGCATTTCCAGTGCTGCCAGTTCAACCACTCCTGCACCTCTCCGCGAACACTCTCAGCAATCGGCGGTCAGCCTTCAGCTTTTAGTTTGGCTGAGCGCTGACCGCCGATTGCGCCAAAGCATACCGCATCCCGCCGATTCCTGTCACGCGCGGCGCGCGCCGGGCTTGACCGCGCCCGCCCTGATAGAATAAGACGGTCGCACAGTTCGACGCACCCACGGCGCCCGGTTCTTCGTACATTACTCAAGTTCGATTAAACTGCCTGAGGCGCGCTCCCGACGCGACCCCGTTTATGCGTGTCATCCCCGAGACCGGAACGGTCGCACACTACCGCATCATGGAGGCGCTCGGCGCGGGCGGCATGGGCGCGGTCTACAAGGCTTACGACGAAAAGCTCCACCGCGTCGTCGCGCTCAAGCTCCTGCCGCCCGAGTTCACCTCGCACGAGGACCGCCGCCGCCGCTTCCTCCAGGAGGCGCGCGCCGCCTCGGCGCTCAACCACCCGCACATCCTCACCGTCTACGAGTTCGGCGAGGACGCGGGGCGCCCCTACATGGCGACCGAGTACGTCGAGGGCGAGACGCTGCGGCAAAAGATCGCGGCGCGCTCGCTCCAGCTCGCCGACGCGCTCGGCGTGGCGATACAGATGGCCGAGGGGCTCGCCAAGGCGCACGAGGCCGGCATCGTCCACCGCGACCTCAAGCCCGAGAACCTGATGGTCAGCCGCGACGGCTACGTCAAGATTCTCGACTTCGGCATCGCCAAGCTCCTCCCGCGCCGTTCGCGCGGGGCGGCGGCCGACAGCGCGCAGAAGACGCTCGTCCGCGTCAAGACCGACCCCGGCACGGTCATGGGGACGGTCAACTACATGTCGCCCGAACAACTGCTCGGCCAGCGCGTGGATTTGCGCTGCGACGTCTTCTCCTTCGGCGTCGTCCTCTGCGAGCTGCTGACGGGCGCGTGCCCCTTCGCGGCCGACAACCACATCGACACGATGCACGCCATCCTGCACGAGGAGCCGCGGCTGCGCGACGCGCTCCGGTCCAAGCTCGCGCCCGGCCTCGCGGCCGTCCTCGCGAAGGCGCTCGACCGCGCGCCGAAGAACCGCCACCGGACGATGACGGAGCTGGCGGCCGAGCTCAAAGCCTTCAAGCGCGACCTCGAGCTGGGGCAGGCGGCGACGACGCAGGCCGTCAAGCAGAGGCTCGTCCTGAGGCGCGTCACGACGATGCCGCGCTCGCGCGGCATCGACTACGAGAAGGAGCTGAACGAGGCGCAGCTCAAAGCCGTGACGACGACCGAAGGGCCGCTGCTGGTCGTCGCGGGGGCGGGGACGGGGAAGACGCGCACCCTCGTCTACCGCGTGGCGCGCCTCATCGAGTCGGGGGCGGCACCTGAGTCCGTCATGCTGCTCACCTTCACGCGGCGCGCGGCCTCGGGGATGCTGGCGCGCGCGGCGGGGCTCGCCGACGCGCGCTGTCAGCGCGTCTCGGGCGGCACCTTCCACAGCCTCGGGCACGGCGTCCTGCGGCGCTTCCCCGAGGCGGCCGGCGTCTCGCGCAACTTCACCGTGCTCGACCCCGGCGACACCGAAGATTTGATAGACCTGCTGCGCCGCCAGATGCGCCTCACGCGCGACCGGCACTTCCCGCGCAAGCGCACCGCCTGCTCGATCTTCAGCGTGATGGTCAACAAGGCCGTCTCGCTCGAAGACGTACTCAAGGCCTCCTACCCGCACTTCCTCGACGAGCGCGCGGCGCTCGAAGGGCTGTACCGCGCCTTCGAGGAGTTCAAGCGCGCGCGCCACCTCCTGACCTACGACGACCTGCTGGTGCGTTTCCGCGAGGCGCTCGAAGCCGGCCCGGAGCTGTGCCGGCAGCTCTCCGAGCAGTACCGCTACATCATGGTGGACGAGTACCAGGACACCAACCGGCTCCAGGCGCAGATCGTCCGCCTCCTGACGGCCACGCACGACAACGTGGCGGTGGTCGGCGACGAGTGCCAGTCCATCTACTCGTTCCGCGGGGCGAGCCACCGGAACATGCTCGAGTTCCCCGAGCTGTTCCCCGGCGCGCAGGTCGTCAAGCTGGAGGAGAACTTCCGCAGCACGCAGCCCGTCCTCGACGTGGCGAACGCCATCATCTCCGACGCCGAGGAGGGCTACGCCAAGCACCTCTTCTCGCGCGTCGACGACGTGGGCGAGTCGCCCGTGCTGGTCGCGGCGCGCGACGAGAACGAGCAGTCGCGCTTCGTCGCCGAGCGCGTCGAGGAGCTGCGCGAGGCGGGCGTGCCGCACGGCGAGGTCGCCGTCCTCTTCCGCGCCGGCTCGCACTCGTTCGACCTTGAGATAGAGCTGTCGAAGCGCGGCATCCCGTTCCGCAAGTACGGCGGCATCAAGTTCGCCGAATCCGCCCACGTCAAGGACGCGCTGGCGTTCCTGCGCGTGGTCTCGAACCCTTCGGACACGCTCTCGTGGTTCCGCGCGCTGAAGCTGCTCGACCACGTCGGCGACGCGACGGTCAACCAGATACTCGACCACCTCGGCGTCGAGCGGAAGGAGTTCCGCGCGGCGCGCTCGAAGGAAGTGCTCTTCCGAAAGCTGCACCGCTTCCCGGCGCGCGCCGCCTACAAGGAACAGTTGAGCCGACTGACGCGCGTGCTCCTCGGCATCGTCGGGGACAAGTCGCCGACCGCGCAGCTCTCGGCCGTGCTCCGCTTCTACCGTCCCATCCTTAAGGCGAGGTACGACGACCACCCGCGGCGCGGGCGCGACCTCGAACACCTGCAGGCCATCGCCAGGCGTTACAAATCTGCGGCCGAGCTTCTGGCCGACGTGGCGCTCGACCCTTCGGACGCGGCGCGCTCGGAGGGGCGCGCGCGCAGCGGCGGCGCGGTGACGCTCTCGACCGTGCATTCGGCCAAGGGTCTGGAGTGGGACGCGGTCTTCGTGATCTGGATGGCGGACGGCTGGTTCCCCTCGTCGCGCTCTTACGACGAGTTCGAGGACGTGGAGGAGGAGAGGCGCCTGCTCTACGTCGCCGCGACGCGGGCGCGGCGGCACCTGTACTTCGTCTACCCGCTCAACGCCACGCGCGGCGCGGACGCCGACCCGCTGCCCGCCGTCTCGCGCTTCCTGGACGGGGTCCCGCACACGGTTCTCCCGCGCGCCTCGCTCGCGGGCGGGGACTGAAACCGCGTCGCCCGAACTCGTCCACGGGCTCGCGCCGAAATCGTTCGGCGTCCTGTGCGCGGCGGCGCCGGACGCCACGTCACCGTCACACCGGAGGTATGTGAATGAGTAGAAGCCACCTGATATCACTGCTGGTCGTCGGGCTGTCGCTGTGCGGCCCGGCATGTCAGAAGTCCGGACAGGCTCCCGGCGACAGGGCCGCCGACAACTCTTCGGCGGGGGCGCAGGCCGGCGCCTCCCCCCAACAGCAGCAGCCGTCCGCGCCGCAGACGCACCTGAAGGTCGGCGACCGCGCGCCCGACTTCGAGCTGACGGACACCGAAGGCCAGAAGGTTCGGCTCGGCGACTACCGCGGGAAGAAGAACGTGGTGCTCGCCTTCTACGTGCTGGCCTTCACCGGCGGTTGAACGAAGGAGATGAAGGCGTATCAGGCTGATATCGCCAAATTCGAGCAGAGCAACACGCAGGTCCTGGGAATCAGTGTGGACAGCTTCTTCCCGCTCCTGAGCGACTTCAAGCGCAAGACCGTGAGGGATTACGGCATCTTCGACGAGGAGGGCGGCTACGGCACGCGCGCCACCTTCACCGTGGACAAGGAAGGAATCATCCGCCACGTCGAGCAGGGCAGGTCGGCCATCGACCCGACGGGCGCCTACCAGGCGTGCAGCGCCCTCTAGGGTTCGAGGGGGCGCGGGTTCATTCGAGCAGACCGACTATCGCCAAGCGATGCGACCCGCCGTGCCACCTGCGGCGCGGCGGTCGACAATTTGATCTACATCCCCGGCGCGCAACAGTCACTTGCCGAGGTTCATCACCCATATGTCACTCGTGGTGCGCCGGCGCGAGTAGACCAACTGGCGGCCATCGCGCGAGATGTGAGCGTCTTCCAGAAAGAGGCCGGTCTCCGGAAAGTTAGTCACCTTTTCGGGCTGGGCCTTTCGCCAGTTCTGAGCCGGCCCGGGCACACGATAGATGTTCCCGTGGTCGAGCGTGTAGTAGACCCACTTGCCCGATGGCGAAACGAAAGGATGAAACTCCTGCCGGCGCGTATCGACAACTATCCGGGACTCGCCCCCTTCTACCGGGATCGCCCGCACGTCAACATTGCCGGCGGCGATGGAGTGATAAACCAGCCACTTGCCGTCGGGGCTTGGCACGCCAATACCGTATATACCTTCCTCATCGGTAATGCGGCGCGAACTCTTACTTGCCAGATCATAGATGTGTATCTGGCCGTCGGCGAAAGATTGATAAACGAACGCGCCCCCGCCGGGCATCCATCTTGGCACAGCGGCTTTCTCAACCAACGGCTGCGGATTTGCCCCGTCGGCTGCCATCACCCATATGCCGGTCGGGCTCTGCTCGCCTCTGGACGAAGCCCTGAGGAAAGTGATGTTGCGGCCGTCGGGCGACCAATCCGGGTCGCTATCATCAAAGTTCGGGTCCGAGGTCAGTTGAACGGGGGCCGAGCCTCTATCAACCCGCCAGATGTAAGAGCTTGCGCCGCGATGGGAGTCGTAGACCGACGACATTCCGTCAGGCGAAATGCTGTGAAAGTATATCCTGTCACTCCCGCTGGTCACCGGCTGTGGCGCGCCGGCGTTGCGCGGGGCTTCGGCGTCAAAGGGGAGCGACTCGATGTTGAGCGAGACGTCAAGCGCCGCGTAGGCGATCAACTTCCCGTCGCGCGACACCGTCGCTTGTGCGTCATACCCGCGGCCGACCGTCAGCGGGGAGGGATCGCCCGACGCCTTTCCTTCCGCAGTCGAAAAAGGTACTTGCCAGAGAGAGTAGTTCTTGCCCGCTTCTACATTCGAATAGAAGACCACTCCGGAGCCGGCGCCCCACACCGGGTGCTTGCCTTTAACCATCTTCTGTGGCTCGCCGCCCTCGCTGCTGGCGATGAAGACACTGTTGTTCGCCTCAAACGCTATCCAACGTCCGTCGGGCGAGTAGCTGGGGTAAGCTAGATACGGGGCGTCTTGAACTTCGATCGGAATCTCCTGCGGGGTGCCGCCGATGGAGGGGGCCCTGTAGATTTTTTGGCCGTGCCACGGGCCGCTCGAATAAATGATTGATGACCCGTCGGGCGACCACGACGGGAAGGTCCCCGATTCAACTATGCGCCGCGGGCTGCCCCCGAGCGCAGGCATCACCCAGATGGCCCCGCCCATCAGCGGCTGCTCTGTGCCGTACAGGAAAAAGCATAGGCAGTTGTATTCGCCCGAACGCGACGAGACGAACGCTATCTGCTTGCCGTCGGGCGAAAAAGACGGCTGCATATCATCCGCCGGGTTGTTTGTGAGATTGATGTCGGGGCCGCCCGTCACCTGTTTTAGAAATATCTCAAAGTTGCCCGTGCGATCCGAGACGTAGGCGATGGTTTGCCCGTCCGGCGAAAAGGTCGGCTCCCCTTCGTAGCCCTGGTCCACGGTGGTCGGCGCGAGCGTGACCCGCCCGAGCGGGGCAGAGGCCGCCTCTGATACGGGCTGCGTTCTCGGACGGCTAAGCGTCCACGCGGCGGCGGCTACGCCCAGTACGAGCAGCGCGCCGAAGGCCGCCCGCATCAACGTGGCCCGCCGGCCGAGCGGCTTAATAATCGCCCCGGCTTTTGCCTGAGCGCTCGGGAGAGAGTTTGTTTCAATGGCCCGCTTGAGCCTGCGCAAATCGAGCTCGAAATCCCCCGCATGTCGGTAGCGTTCGCCGGGCGCTTTAGCCATCGCTTTGGCCAGGATATCCATCGCTTCGGGCGGCACTTGTGAATTCAACTCGACGGCCGGGCGGGGCTCTTCGTTGATGACCGCGTGAAGCGTATCGATTGCCGATTTGCCCCCGAATGGCCGTTCGCCTGTCAGCATCTCGTAGAGCACTACGCCCAGAGAGAAGATATCGGTGCGGTGATCGACCGGGCGGGCTTCAGCTTGTTCGGGTGACATGTAATTGACGGTCCCCATCACGATGCCCGACCCCGTCTTTACTAGAGCGGCAGTCGGCGCTTCGGGGTCGTCAGTCGCGCGCTGCTCGGTCAGCTTGGCCAGGCCAAAGTCCAGGGCTTTAACATACCCGTCGGTGCGCACCATTATGTTTTCGGGTTTTATGTCTCGGTGGACGATGCCTGCCTGATGAGCCGCCGCCAGCGCGCTCGCCCCTTGTATAGCAACGTCAAGCACTTCGCGCAGCTTCATTCTTGTGCCCGACATGCGTTCGCGCAGGGTCTGGCCTTCTACGTACTCTGTCGCTATGAAGTGGAGCGAATCTGCCTGCCCGATCTCATAAACGGTGAGTATGTTTGGATGATTCAGCGCCGAGGCGGCGTGGGCCTCCTGCCGGAAGCGGAGCAGGCGGTCTGCGTTCCCGGTGAACTCGGCGCGCAGGAGTTTGAGCGCCACCTTGCGGCCCAGCCGCGTGTCCTCGGCCAGGTGCACTTCGCCCATCCCGCCGCTGCCGATGTGGCCGATGACCTTGTAAGGGCCTAGGCTCTGACCCGCGGTCAGGACGGCCTTATCGTTAATGAGTAATTCCGTGTCGGCGTACGCCGGCGAGTCGATGAAGCTGCCGTCCTTTTCGTGCGCGGCGACCAGCCTCTCGACCTCTCTGCGCAGCGCCTCGTCACCGGCGCAGGCTTCCGCGAGGTAGGCGGCGCGCTCCGCCCCGTCGCGCCCCAGGGCGGAGTGAAACAGTTCTTCGACCCGTCGCCAGCGTTCGGGGGTCATCGTCTCGCTCTACTCCTCGCCGATTTCGCACCGCAGCCACGCACGCGCCATGCTCCAGTCACGTTTGACCTTCGCCGGCGAGACCCCGATAACTTCAGCCGTCTCTTCGATGCCCAGCCCGCCGAAGTATCTGAGTTCGATGATCCGGCTCTTCTGCGGGTCGACGGCTTCCAACCTGCCGAGGGCTTCGTCTAGTGCGAGCAGGTTCACGTCGGGCCGGGATGAGATAAGGTCAACCTCACTGAGCGACAGCCTGTATTGCTCCCCGCCGCGCTTGGCGGCCTGCCGGCCCCTGGCGTGATCGACCAGGACCTGTCGCATCAGCCGCGCGGCGATGCCGAAGAAGTGCGCGCGGTTCTCCCAGCGCATGCCCTCCTGCTCGACGAGCCGCAGGTAGGCCTCGTTGACTAAAGCCGTCGATTGCAGTGTGTGGCCGGGGCGCTCGCGGCTCATGTAATGGCGGGCCAGGCGGCGCAGCTCCTCGTGGACCAGCGGCATCAGCCGGTCGAGCGCCGCCCGGTCGCCGCTGCCCCAGGCGACGAGGAGTCGGGTCACTTCATGCGTTGGAGACGTGGGAACACTCATACGCCCTCCCCTGGGGAACGACGGCTGGTTCGGCGAATTCTACCACCATTCCGCGCCGGCCACTCAAGCCGGACGACCCAAAAAAATTCTCGGATTCCGTGAGCCGTTCCGGCCCCCTTTTCCGCAGTAAGGGGTGAAGGCGGCAAGTCGGCCGCCCCCGAAGAAAGGCGCCGCGCCCGGTCGCGCTGTGAGGAGTTCTAACCATGCTGACACGCCGCACTACGATCTTCGCCCTGCTTACGGTCTGCCTCAACTTCGCCTTCGCCCTCGCGCAAGGGACGACGGCCGTGCAGACGCAGCGCGCGACCGTGACCGTCTCGGCCTCGTCGGAGCGCGTGCGCTTCGCCGCGCCCGACCGCGCCGCGCGGCTGCGGCTGCAAGTCCTGTCCGCCGGGGGCGAGGTGCTCTTCGAGGCCGACTCGCGCGGCAGCGTCTTCGACTGGGCGCTCGCCGACGCCGGGGGGGCGCGCCTGACGGACGGCACGTACCTGTGCGTCGTGACGGTCAAAGACCTCGCGGGCCGCCTCAGCCAGCGCCTCGCCGTGGTGGAGGTCGCGGGCGGCAATGCGCAGGCGCGCCCGGCCGCGCCGTCTGACCTCACCGAGGGGCAGGCGCGCGAGGTCGGCCCCCTAGAGGGCGAGGCGGCGAGCGTGGTCCGGGGAGATGAGCCGGCGGCCGTGACCTTGACGACGCACGACGGCGAGGCGGGCTCTGTGACCTCGACCTCCGGCGACTTGACCCTGCGCACAGGCGACCTCCTCTCCGGGAAGGACACGGAGCGCGTGCGCATCACCGCGGACGGCCGCGTCGGCATCGGCACCGACAAGCCCGAAGCCACGCTCGACGTGGCGGGCGACATCCGGACGGCCGCGTCGGCATCGGCACCGACAAGCCCGAAGCCACGCTCGACGTGGCGGGCGACATCCTGCAGAGGTTCTGGAACACGGGGGCGGGCGGGGCGAAACTGCGCTACGTGGCCGGGACGGGCGCGACCTCGCAGATTCAGCTCACCGACGGGGTGGAGTGGCTCTCCGCGATCGCGGGCAACAACCAGATCGGGCTCCAGTTCCGGGTGCGGGCGCCGGGGACGACCAACAGCGAGGCGCAGCTCGAATCAAGCGCGCGGCTCTCCATCCTGCGCAACGGCAACGTCGGCGTCGGCCTCACCGCGCCCACGGAGAGGCTGCACGTCATCGGCAACGGCCTCTTCAGCGGCAACCTCACCGTCGCGGGAGCGCTCAACGCGAGCGGGTCGGCCTTGACCAATCTCAACGCGGGCAACGTCACAACGGGCACCCTCAACAGCGCGCGGCTCGGCGTCGTCCCGGCGGCCAACGGCGGGACGGGTTTAAGTACGGCGGGCGCGGCGGGCAGCTTCCTGCGGAGCAACGGCGCGGGCTGGACGAGTTCGGCGCTTCAGAGTTCGGACATCCCGGCGGGCAGCACTAATTACATCCAGAACAACCCGGCTTCGCAGCAGGCAGCCACGGTCAACTTCACGGGTCTGCGGACGGAGGCCAACGCCGAGAGCCCGAACGTCATCGGCGGGCACAGCATCAACGAGGTGACGTCGAACGTCGTGGGCGCCACCATCGGCGGCGGCGGAGGCGAACAAATCATCGGCGGCGACGTCTCGATGGGCTTCCCCAACCGCGTCACGGATAACTACGGCACGGTGGGTGGGGGCTTCGGCAACACGGCGGGCGACAATGCCGGCACGACAACAGACCGAACATACGCCACCGTCGGCGGGGGCCTAAGCAACACCGCCAGCGGGGTGTGGTCCACCGTCGGCGGGGGTGGCTTCAACACCGCCAGCGGCCCGTGCCCGGTGGATTTTACAACGCCGCGCTGGGCGACTACAGCTTCGCTGCGGGCCAGCGCGCCCGAGCCCTCCATCAAGGATCGTTCGTCTGGTCCGACTCCACCACCGCCTACCCGAACTTTTTCTCCTCGACGGGCGACAATCAGTTCCTCATCAACGCCACGGGCGGCGTCGGCATCGGCACCAACGCGCCGCTGGGGAGGCTGCATGTGGTGACCGCCGCAGACACCAATCCTTTATTTGTTTCGGCCTGGGATAACAGACATTTCGTGATCGGAGGGCCGGCAAGCAGCGGTGGCATCGGCTTGTCTTACGACCAGACCAACAATGTCGGATATATCAGCTCGCTGAGCCCGAATGTGCTCTGGCGAAATTTGGTCCTCCAGTCTGGCGGCGGCAACGTCGGCGTCGGCACGACCGAGCCGGCACACAGGCTGCACGTCAACGGCACGGTCGCCGGCGTCGGCCCCTACGTCAACGCCTCCGACCTCCGCTACAAGCGCGACATCCGCACAATCCCCGGCGCACTCTCGAAGGTGCTCTCCCTGCGCGGCGTGACCTACGACTGGCGGCGCGAGCAGTTCCCCGCCCTCAACTTCTCAGCGGGCCGCCAAGTCGGCTTCGTCGCGCAGGAGGTCGAGCGCGTGGTGCCTGAGGCCGTCGTGCGCGACGCCGAGGGATTCCGCTCGGTCGCCTACTCGCACCTCGTGCCGGTCGTCGTCGAGGCCGTCCGCGAGCAGCAGGCGCAGGTCGAGCGGCAGCAGGAACAGCTCGAGCGGCAGCAGACAGAGATCGAGCAGCAACGGCGACAGATCGAAGGGTTGCGGAGACTGGTCTGCCGGGATCACGCGGCAGCGGAGGTCTGCAAGTAGGGCCAGAGAGACCGCGAACTCGGGGCTCGCACGCCTCAATTCGCTTCTGAAATGAGTTTTCTTTGGGAGCTGGTTTGGCAAATTCCACCACCTCTTCGCGGTGGCCACCCCGGCCGGACGATCCTCATAAGAATTTTCGGCTTCCGTGAGCCGTTCCGGCCCCCCTTTCCGCAGTAAGGGGTGAGGGTCAGTTATACACAATCCGTCAACGTCAGAGGCGAAGGTTTATGCGCGCTGTGGTTAGCACAAATACCGGCCGGTCGCTTCCGGCGGAAATCCCTGACCGACAGGTGATTTACGCGGCCCTTCTACTCCTGACCGTCGTCGGAGGGCTTGTCACCTACAAAACGACGGCCTCGCTCGCCGTGCTCGAAAACGTTTTCGTGACGGGTACTCTGAAGCCGCGCCCGGACGTCATGCCATTTGTCGGGGGCTCATCGCAGCTCAACATCTTCGTGAGAACCCTCAACTATTTCTCCACCGTCTGGGTAGCGTTGCTCTTCGGCGTTCTGATTAGCGGAGCGGTGCGTGCCTTTATCTCCCCGCGCTGGCTGGCGGGCTTATTCGGCGGCGGGACGGTTCGGCCACAGCTGATCGCCGGACTCGCGGGCGCGCCGTTGATGCTCTGCTCCTGCTGTGTAGCCCCGATCTTTTCGAGCATCTATGAACGATCATCGCGCCTCGGCCCGTCTCTCGCTTTCATGCTCGCCGCTCCGTCTCTGAACCCCGCCGCTTTGGTACTTACTTTTATGCTTCTCGGTGCCCGCGTCGGAACAATCCGCCTGGCGATGGGCGCGCTAGGCGTCCTCACGACCGGACTGCTTGCCGAACGGGTGCTCGGGTTGAAGCCGTCGCCGCGAACGGCTGAGGCGGTTTCGACACCCGAAGCCGATCAAGAATCCATGATGAGCACTTTCGCGCGCTCATGCCTGAAAGTGGCGCTCCGCACCGTTCCGTTAATAGCCGTCGGGGTGATGATCTCGATGCTCATCGCCGAGCGGCTTCCGACAAATGGTCTGGCTCCTTCGGTAACCGCGATCATGCTGGTCGCTCTCGTCGCGGTTCTGCTGGCGTTGCCGACGTTCTTTGAAATACCTCTCGCCATGATGCTGTTTGCGGCGGGGGCGCCCACGGGCGCCGCCGTGGCGATGCTGATCGCAGGCCCGGCCATCAATCTTCCTTCACTGCTCACCATCGGGCGGTCGACGAACTGGAAAGTGGCCGGGTCGGTCGCCGCCGCCGCCTGGTTGTTCGCGGTTGTTGGCGGCCTGATGGCAAGTTTTCTTTGAGCCTTCCGTCAGGCTTTGGAAAGAGGCGCGCAGTTTCGCCTCAAATTCTCGCTTTAAAGGGTATGGACGGCAAGTCTCTCACAAAATGAAAGGAGTTTAGAGATGAACCGAATCAAGTCCTGTCTGACCACGCTCAGCGGCGTGTTGATGCTCATCGTAACGCTTGCGCCATCGGCTCAAGCGCAGCAGCCGCCGCGATTTTCGGACTGGTCGGCGCCCGTCAATCTTGGCCCGCCGGTCAATACGGCGGCATTCGAGGGTTGAACATTCATCTCAAAGACTGGTCTCAGTCTTTACTTCGCTTCTGACCGGCCAGGCAGCTTAGGCTCCCTCGACATATACGTCTCACAGCGCGCCAGCGTCAACGACCCGTGGGGCGAGCCGAGGAGCCTCGGGCCGACGATCAACTCCGTTGCCAGCGACCACTGCGCCTTCATCACTCCCGGGGGGCACAGCCTGATCTTCGTCAGTACCAGATCCGGCGGCTTAGGGATGGGTGACCTCTACATCTCGTTTCGCCGCAACAAGCTGGACGACTTCGCGTGGGAGGCTCCGCAGCCCATCAACTCACTCAACTCCTCGGCGGACGAGTTCGGCCCCTGGGGTTTCGAGGAGGAGGGGACAGATAAACTCACCTTCTTTTTCAATTCAAACCGCCCGGGCGGCCTGGGCGGCTTCGACATCTACTCCAGCATCCTGCTTGCGGACGGAACATTCAGCACGCCGGCCCTAGTCCAGGAACTCAACAGCAGCGCCAACGACACGTTCCCGGTCGTGCGCCGGGACGGGCTGGAGATGTTCCTCATCTCAAACCGCACGACGGCAGGCACGGTCGGCGGTCTTGATGTGTGGGTTTCGACGCGCGCGAGTACTTCGGCCCCCTGGTCAACTCCCGTGAACTTGGGGCCTACCATCAACAGCACGGCGGCTGAGGGTCGCCCGGCCATCTCCTTCGACGGCACATACATGATCTTCCATTCGAACCGCCCCGGTGGGTCTGGAGGGAACGATCTCTACGAGACCAGGCGCAGGAGGCTGCGTAGTCTCATCGAAGCCGTTTCACACTTTGTGCGCCTGCATTATCTGGACTTCCTCAACCGCGAGCCGGATGAAGGCGGGTGGGCCTTCTGGTCGGCCCAGATTCTGCAATGTGACGGGGACGCGCAGTGCGTTGACCGTAAGCGGCTTGACGTCTCGCGGGCGTTCTTCTACTCCGGCGAGTTCATCGCCAGAGACGCGCGGCTGGCCGCCGACCTGAGGGGCACACGCACCTACAACGAGGCGTTCGTCGAATGGTGCTACCGCACGTACCTTCAGCGGGAGCCGGACTCGGAAGGGTTCAACTTCTGGGTCGGCAAGCTCAACAGCCGGCTCCCCAGCACGGACGCCGACTACACCGAGATGATCCGCGCCTTCATCATCTCGGCCGAGTATCAAGCGCGGCTCGCGCGCTAGAGTTTGCCCTCGCAGTGACGGGGTGTGGGTGCTCGGAAAGGCTCTGGTAGAAATGCTAGGGCCTTTCTCTTTTCTACGCGGCGCGCCGGGTCCTGCCGCCTCGCGCTGAGTCCCCGGCGTGTGGCCGCGGCGCTCGCGTCTCACGTCTACCACCTTTTCGCGGCGGCCACCCCGGGCGGGACGATCCCCATAAAAATTTTCGGCTCCCGTGAGCCGTTCCGGCACCCCTTTCCGCAGTAACGGGTGAGAGCAAGTTGCTCGCCCTCGAAGAAGCCTGACCTGAAAGGAGCAAAGACAATGCTAATGACATCGAACCACAGTAACCGAATCAGGAGAAGCATTCTCACCTTGGGGGGTTGCATCCTGCTCCTGTTCGCAGTCCCCACCCGTGCCCAGCGTTTTTCAGAGTGGTCTGCGCCCGAGAACCTCGGCCCCCCGATCAATACGTCGGCTTTTGAAGGAGCCCCTTTTATTTCAAAGGACGGTCTCGACCTGCTTTTCGCGTCGAACCGCGCTACGGGTTCCCCCTCTGGAGTGGACATTTATGTCTCGCATCGCGAAACGACCGGTTCGCCCTGGGGCGATCCCGTCTCGCTGGGGCCGACTATAAACATGCCCGGGTTCGACGACTCTTTCCCGTTCTTGACCATCAGCGGGCGCCACCTATTCTTCGTGAGTACCCGACCGGGGGGATGCGGCAACTTCGACATCTACGTCGCTCGAAGACTCGATAAGAAGCGCTTCGATAAGTGGAGCGAACCCGAGAACCTGGGATGCCAGGTAAACAGCGCGGGGCCCGAGTTCTCGCCATCGATATTCGAAGATGAAGACGGCATGGTCTACCTCTATTTCAGCAGTGGACTCCGTCCCGGCGGGATGGGCTTCGGGGATATTTACTTCACCACACTTCAGCCGGACGGTTCCTGGGGACCGGTCAGTCCCGTTTCGGAGTTTAATACGCCGTTCAATGAGATACGCCCGGACATCCGAAGGCGGGACGGCCTTGAGATATTCTTCGATTCGCTCCGACCGGGTTCAATGATGGCAGACATTTACACGTCGCAGCGCGCATGTACCTTATGTCCATGGGAGGACCCTGTAAATCTTGCGGTCTTGAACAGCGGCGCTATTGATGGCGGAGCCAGACTCTCCTTCGATGGGACGGAGCTTTACTTCATGTCAAATCGCCCGGGCACCTTCGGCCTTCAGGATATTTGGGTGTCCCGGCGCACTCGTCTAACGGGGGAACCGGAGATTGAACCCAGGTGAAGCTGATAACGAACAATCAGGTCACCAACCGCCCCGGTGTCGACCAATGGAAAGAAACTGGCGATTGCGTGAACTCGTTCGAGTCAGGTGGAACGGTTTGACGGGCTGAAACAACTCGTCGGCGCGGTGATCGCGGGCGCGCCCCCCAACGGGGAAGGAGTAGGAAAATGAAAACGAGACAGGCAATCGAGCAAACGATGGGTGAAATCATTACGAAGAAGTTGAAGAGTCGCCAGGCTCATCAAGGCTCGCCGATCCGCAGAGACGGGCCGGGCGGTTTGCGCCGTCCGAGGCGCCGCCCCGCCGTCTGGCTTTTGGCCGGCGCGTTGTTGATGGCCTCGCTGTTTGCGCTGACGTGGGATGGTCAGTGGGCGAAGGCCCAGGCTCCCGCCCCCCCGCTGACTGTTAACCAACCTGACGACGCGGGCGACGGCGTCTGTGATGCGACCTGTACGTTGCGTGACGCGGTTCTCGCCGCAAATGCGACGCCGGCCGCTGATGTCATCAACTTTGCCCCGGCCCTGACGACCATCACGCTCGAGGGCGAAATCCTCATCAATGGTGGCGGCGGCGGCGCGCTCACCATCAACGGCAACGGGGCGAAAATATTCACCATAGACGGCGGACCGGGTATCAATCGCATATTCTTTCTCAACGTCGCAAATGTGACGATTACCGACGTGACGCTCACGGGGGGTGAAGGCGGCGGCACGTTCTACGGGCCGGTGGTCGAAAATACCGGTGGCGTCATCGCGGGATATGCCTGCACCCTGCTGCTCGACCGTGTCCACATCACCAACAATTGGGCGATTGCCGGGGTCGCCGGCGTCAATATCCAGCAGGGGCACCTGCGCATTCAAAACTCGACCTTTTCTGCCAATTTCGCGCCGAGCTGCACCGGCATTAACGTCGGCGGCCCCGACTCCACCTTACGAGTCGTCAATTCTACCTTTTCGAGCAACACATCATTCTCGGAAGGTGTTGGGGGCGCTGTTTGCACCGGCGCGTCCGCCATTTTCAGGAATGTAACCATTGTGGGAAATCATGCCAGTCGCGGCGGCGGGATCTTTCAAGGGGATGGCACGGTCGGTCTGGTGAACACCATTGTGGCAGGAAACACGGCCGACGTCGCTTCTCCCGAGATATACCTTCAGAGCGGAACACTGACTTCCGCCGGATTCAATCTGATCGGCGACTCGCCGGGTGACGCAACCAGTACCAATCTGCCGATCACGTATCAACAGACGGACATTCTCGATACCCCCCCGATGCTCTTTCCTTTAGACGATTATGGCGGGCCGATGCCGACTCATGCCGTCATGCCAGGTTCCCCGTTGATCGACGCCGGCAACCACAACTATGCCTTTGACCTTGACGGCTGGCCCTTACAGACCGACCAGCGCGGGAACGGTTTTCCCCGAGTACACGATAACGAGGTGGACATCGGTGCGGTTGAAGCCCAAGCGACCACTCCGACTCCGACCCCGACGCCGAACACGCCGACGGGCATAGGCGTCACCGTCCAGTCGCCCGCAGGCGACGCGAGCGTCACCATCACGCAGGTCTTGGCGGCGGGCGACACGACCTTCACGGCCATCAACCCGCTCTCCTTCGCCGGCGCGACGCCCCCCGGCTACACCATCCCCGACGCGGGGCTGGCCTACGACATTACAACCACGGCTAATTACACCCCGCCGGTCGTCGTCTGCTTCGTAGTCTCTTCCGTCAACGACCCGGCGCAGTTTGCAGACTTGCGAATCCTTCACGGCGAGGGCGGACAGTTAGTTAACCGCACCATCCTCGCGCCCGACGCGCCCGCGCCCGACTTCGCGACGCGCACGCTCTGCGCCCGCGTGGGCTCGCTCTCGCCGTTCGTCGTGGCGCAATTGCTGACGCCAAATCCCACGCCGACGCCGACTCCCGAACCCACGCCCGAGCCGACTCCAACGCCGGCCGGGGACACGACGGCACCGGCCGTGACGATTTCGACTCCGTTCGACGGCGCGACGTTCATCAAAGGCCGGGCGGTCGCGGCCGGCTACTCCTGCCAGGACGAGGCGGGCGGCCCGGTCAAATTTTCTTTAGGCGGAAACCAGGGACTGGCGATCTTCGCTGCGGGTTATCCCGCGTCGAGCCCGATTCCTTGCGACGCGACCGAGCCCGGCACGGTCATAGAAGAAACTGTCACCGCGGGCAGCAGTGGCTTGAGCTACAGCGCCGCAACGGACCAATACAACTTCGTCTGGAAGACCGACCGATCCTGGAGAGGAACGTGTCGGATGCTCGTCGTCAGATTCAACGACGGCGCCGAGCGCCTCGCGAAATTCCGTTTCAAATAATTGAAGCGACGTGACGACCGGGGGCGCGCCGGCCAGGAGCGCCGTCATGGCCGATCGGGACCTGGTACGCATGACCCTTGTTCGGGCCGGAGCCGACGGTTGGCCCCTGCCCGGCGCGCGACGACAAGCCCCGTTCGGCCTCTCATTCGACAGGTTCCGGGACGGGGCCGACCGCGGCACATTCTCGTCGCCTGCCCGCGAGCCGAGCGGGGACGAAGACCTGATATGTGTCTGACACTTCGCCGACCGTCACCGCGCGTAAGGGGCCCGATCTTAGACTCCTGCGCGGCGGCGGTCGAGCCGGCGGCAGAACCCCACCCGGCTGGAGCGGGAGGGAAAGCGCGCGCATGAAAACGGTTAAAAACCCCCTCGTGTTGATGGCCGGGTTAGAAGCCGGGGGCCGAAGGGGTGTGGTGCGTTTAAGTAGGGGGAGCTTCACGCCCGCGACCTGAAGCGTGGGATGCCGGCGTCGACGCCTCGCGCGCGTCCGTACTCGAGAAGTGCGGGGCGCGCCCACGGCCCCCCTCCGGTTCTACGGGAGCGCCGCCTCCCGCCGTCGCTTCTACAGGCCGGCCAGCCTCTTCTCGGCGGCGTCGAGTTTCGGCAGGCCGTTCTCGGGTCTGTCGAGGTAGAAGTAGGCGCAGCTCGACCAGTCGTCGGAGCGCTCGAACTTCCCGTCCTTCGTCAGGTCCATCTCGGCCGCGCCCGGGCCCGCGCGGTAGAGCCGCCGCCCCTCACGGAAGAAACCGCCGCGGCTGTGGTCAGCGAGGTAGCCGATCTGCTGAATGGTGACGCGCGCGTCCCTGCGGAAGAAGACCGGGTCGACGACGTGGTAGCGGTAGAAGCACCAGCGCATGCTCACCTCGTCGGCCACGGGGCTCCCCTGGTAGAGCGTCGAGTAGCGCCCCTGCCCCCAGGCCGTGCCGACGTAGTCTTCGGCCCCCGTGCCTGCCAGCGTCGGGAGCCCCGCGTCCCCGTCGAGGAAGATTTTCACTTCGCCTTCGCCCCACCAGGTGTTGAAGTACTCGGCCTGGTTGACGATGACGCCGATGTTTGCGCCGAGGTAACGGCCGCGCCCCGAGACCTTCGGCAGGATTTCGTAGTCGCGCCGGAGCGTCGTCGGGTTCTCGCGCCGCCAGTGCGCGTGAAAGTAGAGCACGTTCGGGGGGTGGCGGTCGCCGAGCGTATAGTCCACGTCGTAGAAGAGTTCGGGCAGGTCGCGCCCGCTCTCGTTCGTCATCACGATCCGCATGCCTGTGCGGAAGGGCATCGGCACGAAGCAGTTGAGACTGCGTCCCTCGGGGTTCGAGAAGAGCGCCGAGTCGAAGGCGGCCATCACGCCGAGGCCGATGCCGAAGAAGTCGCCGACGGGCGCACTTACCGCGGGGGTGGCGGCGCCGTCCCAGAACATCTCCAGGCGGAGCCCCCGCAGCATCCGCGGGCTGCGGTCGGGCATGGTCATCCAGATGCGGCGCACCATGCCGGAAGTGTTCCTCGCCTCGGCCAGCACGACGCTCTCCCCGGCCCTGATGGGGATGGTGGGCGAGCCTTTGCGCCCGCCCGCGGCCTGCCCGCCGCGCCCCTTCTCGCCGGTCGGGTTCTCCGGGCTCGCCCAGCGCGTCTCGACATCCTGCATTTCGTAGAGCGCCTGCGCGCTCGCTTCACCGGCGCAGCCGGCCGCGAGCGCCAGCGCGAAAAGAAAAAGGGTCTTCGCGTCGAACCTCATGTTCCTCCTTCGTAGGGCGGGGTTGGAGTTTATTGACTGACTTGCGACGGGCTTCAAGACGGGCGGCGCACGCCGAGCGCGAGGGGCGTGATGACGGAGGCGGCCGCCTCTTCGTCCTCGCCGACCTCGACCCCGCCGAAGAGTGCCCAACGCTCCTCGTGCTCGGCGACGCCGCCCGGCTCGAGCCGCGTGAGTGGGGCGAGGGACTCGACCTCGACGAACGGGCCGGCCGTGAAGACCTGCGTGTTGCAGTTGTAGTCGGGGTAGGCGGCGCCCTCCGCGTACGCGTAGGTCTTGACGAACAACCCGCCCCCGACGTGGTACGCGGCCCAGCCCTGCTTGTTGAGCAGCCCGATCTTCTGCGGCGCTTCGTTCCCGCCGTCCGGCCTGACGCGGATGAGGAGGCGCCCGAGCGAGAGCCGCGCGTCCGTCAAATCCGTGTAGTGCCAGAGGACGAGCGGGCGCGCGGGGAGGAGGAACTCCGGGTGCGGCCCGAACGGCTCCTGCGGGATGAGGACCTCGCCGCCCGGCCGCATGATCGTCAGCGCCCACGGCGCCAGCTCCACCGCCCACGCGCCGCGGTTGACGACGCGGTGGAGGACGCGCACCCCGCTCCCCTCCTCGTCCAGCTCGATCAACATCTCCTTACCGAGCCCCGTGCGCGGGTCGGCGCGCTGCGCGAAGCGGGCCGAGCGCGGTCCCTCCTCCGACACCTCGAGCGGGACGTCGTCGGGCGCGTAGCTGCGCGGCGAAGCCTCGGGCGCGGCCCACAGCCTGTGCCCCCCCCAGGGCTTCCACACGCCCCACTCGGTCTCGACGGACGCCTCGGGGTACTCGCCGAAGACGTTCGCGCCGCGCACGAACGCGTAGCGCAGGACGCGCGGGCCGACGCCGGCCGTCACGACGACCTCGACGTTGCCGTTCGACAGCCGGCGGCAGTCCGGCAGGTTCAGGTAGGAGACCTTCTCCACGGCGCTCAATAGGCGAAAGACTGGTAGACCTCTTCGCCGCCGTCGTCGGGCCGCTCGACGACGGGGTTGAAGCGGAGCAGGAAGCGCGCTCGCTCGGAGAGCGTATCGTAAGTTTCGCGCGGCACGCGGATCGAGACTTCGGGGCGGAACAGCCAGCGGCGGCTGTAGCCGAGGACGACCATCGGGCGCGGCTCGCGCGCGCGGTTCGGCGTGCCGCGGTGCAGCCCGCGCACGTCGCGAATCATCACGTCGCCCGCGCTCATCAGCAACGGTTCGAGCCTCGCCTCGCCGGACTCGATCCGGCGCAAGCCCTCCTCCCTGGACAGCATGTGGGTGGCGCGCGCCACCTCGAACGGGCCGTTCTCTTCGGTCACGTCGACGAGCGGGAAGTTGACGGCGAGCTGGAACGGCGGCGTCTCGCGCCCCCACTCGGGGAAGAGCGGCGGCGCGTCGCGGTGTACGTCCTGGTACTCCGAGCCTAAGAGCGGCGTGTCGGTGGCGAGCTGCACCAGCGACGCGTCTTCGCCCACGAGCCCGCGCACGACGCCGAGCACGTCGTCGTCCTCGAAGACCTCCGGGTCGGCGAACGGCGCGGCGAACGGCAGCGTCACGTAGTAGCGGCCGGGCCCGCGGTTCAGCCTGTGCCCCTCGCGCTCGATGTGCCTCTCCAGCAGCGGCGCGAAGGCCGCGCGCCACGCCCCCACCTTCTCGCGCGCGAAGTGGCCCGGCAGCACGCAGAACCCGTCCTCCAGCACCCGCCGCACGAAGCCCCCGACCTCTGACTGACTGTAACGACCCATCTGCTTAAGGACTGAGGACTGAGGACTGAGGACTGAGTGAAAGGCAGCCGGCTTGTTCTTCACTCAGTCCTCAGTCCTCAGTCCTCATCACTTCCTCCTACTCAGGCGGTTCTGCACGACGACGACGGCGAGCAGGATGACGCCGCGCAGAACGAGTTGCCACCACGGGCTGATCCAGCCCTCCAGGTTGAAGATGTTGAAGATGAGCGCGAGCAGGAGCATGCCGACGAGCGTCGAGCCGACGCCCCCCTGCCCGCCCGTCAGGAGCGTCCCGCCGACGACGACCGCCGCGATGGCGTCCAGCTCCCACCCGACGGCCGCGACGGGCTGCCCCGTCCCCAGGCGGGACGCCAGCAGCACCCCGGCCAGCCCCGCGAGCGCCCCGCTCAGCGTGTAGACGCCGACGGTCACGCGCCCGACGTTGAGCCCCATCAGCCGCGCCGCCTCCTCGCTGTCGCCGAGCGCGTAGGTGTGCCGCCCGAAGCGCGTGTAGTTGAGCACGAACCACCCGAGCGCGTAGGCCGCCAGGAGGATGAGCACGGGGTAAGGGGCGGAGAACGCGCCGAGGTCTACGCGCCCGCGCCCCAGCTCGCGGAACGCCTGCGCGCCGGCCGGCACGCTCAGCGTCTTCTCGCCCGTGTAGACGAGCGCCACCCCGCGCGCCGCGATCATCATCGCCAGCGTCACGATGAAGGGCTGGATGCGCGCCTTCGCGATGACCAGCCCGTTGACGAGCCCGAGCGCGGTGGCGACACCGACGCCCGCGGCCACCGCCGCGAGGATTCCGCGGTCGGCCAGCCCCGCCGCGACGACGCCCGCCACGGCGACGAGTGAGCCGACCGAGAGGTCGATGCCCCCCGTCAGGATGACGAACGTCATGCCGAGCGCGACGAGCCCGAGCATGCTGTTCTGCCTGAGCACGTTCGTCAGGTTCTCCTCCGTCAGGAAGCGCTCGTAGCGCGCGAACGCGAAGACGGCGACCGCGACGAGCGCCACCAGCGCGCCCTGCCGCTGCAGAAACGACGCCGCCTTCGCCCGCACGGTTCGCCCGCGCACCGAACCTGCCGTCATCTCAGCCTGACTCATCTCGAACCCTCCGGACTCGGCGTTATCCTCACCCAGTCGAAGCGTGCGGGCCCGCCCCCGGTCGTGAGCGCGACGCGCGCGGCCTCGACGTGGCCGCCGTCGATGGTGCCGCCCACCTCCGTCCAGTCGCGCCCGTTCGTGCCGAAGGCGAAGCGGTAGCGCGCGCCGCCCTCGGCCGTCATGCGCAGGTAGAGCGCGCCGGACCCAGGCGCTCTTACGGCGGCGGCGCGCGTCTCTTCACGCCCCTCGCGTCGCCACACGACGACCTCGCCGCCGCCGGCCGCGACGCCGAGAGCGCCGTCGCGCCAGCCGTAGGCCGAGAGCCCCGCGCGTGCGCCCGCCGCCAGCCCGCGCACATCCACGAGCGCCGTCGCCGTGTAGTCGCCCGACGTCGTGCGGCGCGCGACGACCGCGCCCGTGTACTCGTCCGCGCCCGCGGCCCGGCCCGGCGCGAGCAAGAGGAAGCTGCCGCCTCCGGCCTCGACGCGCGCGGTCGGCGGGTTGTTCATGGGCCACTGCCACTCGGGGCCGAGCGCCGCGTTGTTGAAGTCGTCGAAGAACTCGGCCGCGGCCAACGTCCCGCGTCCGAGCGGCGCGGGCGCGGTACTGCTCGGCCCCTTGCCGCCGTTGATCGAGGGCCAGCCGTCGGCGTTCCACGTCACCTCATCTAAAACCGCCTCGCGCCCGACGCCGAAGGTGTCGCGGCGTTGGCGGTAGGAGTGGTAGAGCAGGAAGTCGCGGCCGTCCGGCGTCCTGACGATGCTGCCGTGCCCCGGGCACCGCCAGTCGCGGTTGGCCGCGACGAGCGGGTTCTCCGGGTACTTCTCCCAGGGCCCGAGGAGCTTGCGCGCGCGCGCCACGCCCAACGCGTACTCGCACCCGCGGCCGCAGCAGGCGTTGCCCGAGTAGAAGTGATAGAACCAACCGCCGCGCCGCAGGATGAAAGAGCCCTCGGTGACGTGCCGCTCCCACGGCGAGGTGTTGCGCAGAATCTCCCTGCGCCTGCCGAGGAGCCGCGCGCCGTCGCCCGAAAGTCGCTGCGCATAGATCGAGGTCGGCGCGTCCGGCTCGGCGTCGTTGCCGTCGGCCTTCCAGACGAGGAAGGGGCGGCCGCGCTCGTCGCGCACGAAGAAGGCGTCGATGGAGCCGACGCCCGCGCGCTCGGGTATCTCGCAGACGAGCGGGCCGCGGTCTGTGTAGGGCCCGGCCGGCGCCGGCGCCGTCGCGACCGCGACGCACAGCGTGCCCCTCTTCCCCGGCCCCTCGTCGCGCCGCGCCGTGTAGTAGACGAGTATGCGCCCGCCGTCCGAGACCATCTCCGGCGCCCAGAAGTCGCCCTTCGCCCAGGCGGGCTTTCGCGCGAGGAGGTAGCCGACGTGCTCCCAGTTGACGAGGTCGCGCGAGCGCAGCAGCGCGAAGTGAGGCGCCCACCCGCCGGTCGTCGCCGCCGCCCAGTAGTCCGGGCCGACGCGCACGATTGTCGGGTCGGGGTAGTCGCCGGCGATGACCGGGTTGCGGTAAGTCGCCTGGCGCCCCGCGGCCGGAGACAGACAGGCGCAGAGCGCGAAGGCGAGCAGGACGGCGGGCCCCGGCACGCGCCCCCGAAATGTTAAGGCTCGATAAAACATTTCCGAGTCAGAGGGTCGCCCTCAGCGCCGGGGCGACTCAGGCCACCTTCGGCCGCTGGATGTAGACGGCGATGATGATGATGGCGGCCTTGATGACGAGCGACCAGGCGTAGGAGATGCCGTTCATCACGAAGCCCGTCGTGATGACCTGCATGATGAGAGCGCCGACGAGCGTGCCGACGACGGTGGCGCGCCCGCCCGTCAGGGGCGTCCCGCCGACGACCGTGGCGGCGATGGCGTCGAGCTCGATGTTCAAGCCCACCTTCTGCGCGTCACTCGCGCCCAGACGCGCCGTCTCGATGAGGCCGGCGAGCCCCGCCAGCAGCCCGCTCAGCGCGTAGACCGTAATCTTCGCCCGGTGGACGCGGATGCCCGCCAGCCTCGCGGCCGCCTCGTTGCCGCCGACGGCGACGACGTAGCGGCCGAACGCCGTCGCCCTCATCGCGAAGATGGCGAGGCCCACGGCCAGCGCCATCACCAACACCTGCGTGGGCACGCCCGCCACGACGCCCTGGCCCAAGTACTCGAACGAGGCGTTGCTGAAAGGGACGAGCTGCCCGCCGTTGCTCAAGACCTGCGCCACCCCGCGCCCAGAGATGAGCATGGCGAGCGTGACGATGATCGGCTGGATGCGGAAGCCGGAGATGAGCGCCCCGTTGAAGGCGCCGACCAGCGTGGCCGCGCCGAGCGCGAGGAGCACGGCCGGGAGGGCGCCCGCGTCGAGCGACGTGGCGGCGACGGCCGAGGCGATGGCCATCACGGAGCCGACCGAGAGGTCGATGCCGCCCGTCGAGATGACCAGCGTCATCCCCGTCGCGACGAGCACGGTCGGCGCGACCTGGAGGAGGATGTTGCGGAAGTTGTTCAGGTCGAAAAAGTTCGGCGTGAAGACCGAGTTGACGACGAGCAGGAGCACGAGCGCCGCCAGCGCCCCGTAGGTCGGCGCGTAAACCGCGATGCGCGCCGCGCCCCTCAGCCCGATGCCCGTCCCCGCCTGTGCCGCGTTAGACATCTGTGCTCACCCCGTTCGCAGGTGATAAGAAAAGGACGACCGGCTTCTGTGCTGTCTTATCACTCATCACTCATCACTTCCCCCGCGCTGCCCTCGGCCATCGCGTGGATGATGTTCTCCTGCGAGATGTCGGCGCCGCGCAGCTCGGCCGCGCAGCGGCCGTCGCGCATGACGACGACCCGGCAGCAGCCCTCGACCAGCTCCTCAAGCTCGGAAGAGATCATCAGGACGCCGAGGCCGGAGGCGGCCTGCTCGTTGATGAGCGACTGAATCTCGCCCTTCGCGCCCACGTCGATGCCGCGCGTCGGCTCGTCGAGGATGAGGAAGCGGGGGTTCTTGCAGAGCCAGCGGGCGAGCAGCACCTTCTGCTGGTTGCCGCCCGAAAGCTCCCTGATCTTCTGGTCGGCGCTCGAAGCCTTGATGCCGAGCCTCTTCATGAAGCGCTCGACCACCTCGTCCTGCCTGGCGCGCGAGACGACGCCGAACCTGCTCATCTCCGGGAGCGCCGCGAGCGTCAGGTTCTCTCGCACCGAGAGCTCGGGGATGATGCCCTCGGCCTTCCGGTCTTCGGTCAGGAAGGCGAGCCCCGCGTCTATCGCGTCGTTCGGCGAGTTGACCGCGAGCGGCTTGCCTTCGAGGAGGACGCGCCCCTCTTCGACGGGGTCGGCGCCGAAGATGGCGCGCGCCGTCTCCGTCCGCCCCGAGCCGAGGAGGCCCGCCATCCCGACGATCTCGCCGCGCCCGGCCTCGACCGTCACGTGGTCGAGCCGGCGCCCGCGCGTCAGGTTCTCGGCGCGCAGGAGCGGCGTGGCCCCCTCCGTCCCGGCACCCTGACGCTCGCCGAAGGCGGTCGCGCCGCCGCGCTGCAACTCGTCGCGCTGCTTGCCGAGCATGAGGCAGACGAGGTCAATCTTCTCCAGCCCCGCGAGCGGGCGCGCGGCGACGAAGCGGCCGTCGCGCAGGATGGTCACGCGGTCGCAGACCGTGTAGAGCTCGTCGAAGCGGTGGCTGATGTAGACGACGCCGACGCCCTCCGCCTTCAGCCGCCGGATCACGTCGTAGAGGATGGAGACCTCGTGCTCGGTGAGTGAGCTGGTCGGCTCGTCTAAGACGACGACCTTCGCGCCGGATGAGACGCCGCGCGCGATGGCGACCATCTGGCGGAGAGCGATGTTCAGACTCCCCAGCGGCGCGCGCGGGTCGATGTCGAGGCCGAGGCGGTCGAGGATGGCGCCCGCAGCGGCGTTCATCCGCCCCCAGTCAATAAACCCCAAGCGGCGCGGCTCGCGGCCGAGGAAGATGTTCTCCGCCACGGTGCGGAACGCGAGGAGGTTGACCTCCTGGTAGACGGCGACGACGCCCTCGCCCTGCGCCTCCTCGGGCGAGCGGAAGTTGACCTCGCGCCCTTCCAGCAGCACGCGCCCCCCGTCGCGCCGGTACGCGCCCGTCATGATCTTGATGAGGGTGGACTTGCCCGCGCCGTTCTCGCCGACGAGCGCGTGCACCTCGCCGCGCTCCAGGCGGAAATCCACCCCGTCGAGCGCCACCACGCCCGAAAAGACCTTGCGTATTCCCTCCATCCGGAGGAGCGGCTCGTCGTTCATAAAAAGTCCGGAGTCCTGAGTCCGGAGTCTGAGGGCAAGGGGCACGAGAGGCGCGCCGTCTTGACTTCAGACTCCGGACTCAGGACTTTTCTTCAGAATGCTTCGCCGACGAACTGCGCGGCGTTGGTCGAGTCGAAGAAGCGGTCTTCGTTGATGATCTTGGGCTTTATCTTCTCGCCGCGCTTGAAGCGCTCCAGCGTGTCGAAGGCGATGGGGCCGAAGCGCGGGTTGCACTCGACCGTCGCGTTCATCTCCCCTTTGACGATGGCTTCGAGCGCCGACTTCTGGCCGTCCACCGAGATGACGAGCACGTCCTTGCCGGGGTTCATGTTCGCCGACCTGAGCGCCTGCGCGGCGCCGAGGGCCATCTCGTCGTTGTGCGCGTAGACGGCCGTGATGCTGCGCCCGTGCGCCTGGATGAGGCTCTCCATCACCTTCTGCCCCTGCGCGCGGGTGAAGTTGCCGTCCTGCGCGGCGATGATCTTCATGTCGGGGAACGCCTTGATGGCGTCCGCGAAGCCCTGGTGGCGGTCGTTGGCGACCGAGGAGCCGGCGGTGCCGAGCAACTCGACGATGCCGGCCTTCCCCGAAGTCTGCTTCGCCAGCCACTCGCCCGCACGCTGGCCCTCCTCGACGAAGTTCGAGCCGATGAAGGTGACGTAGTCCTCGCCGGCTCGCGGCCCCTCCAGCTCGCGGTCGATGAGGATGACGGGGATGCCGGCCTCCTTCGCCGCCTGCAAAGGCCCCTCGAAGCCCTTCGACTCGCGCGGCGCGAGGAAGATGGCGTCGACGCGCTGCGCGATCAGGTCTTCGAGGTTAGAGACCTGGGTGGCGGTGTCGCCGCGCGCGTTGGTGAAGACCAGCTCGTAGCCGCGCCGGGCCGCCTCGTCCTGCATGCTCTTGGTCTCGGCGATGCGCCAGGGCCCGTCCGTCTCGGTCTGCGAGAAGCCGACGCGCATCTTCTTGCCGCCCTGCCCGCCGCCGCCCGCGGCGTCGCCGCCGCCGCCTTCCTTGCGGCAACCGGCGAGCCCCGTGGCGAGGAGCGCGAACGCGAACAAGAGGGCGAGCGCCGCCCGCCGTCCTTCGTTGAGCGATTTCATGTTTTCCTCTCCGTCAATAGTGTCAGTGAATTTTCGCGAGCCCCGGCATTATATTCAGCGCGACGGCTCGATGCGCAGCGAGTCGAAGCGCCCCGCAGCCCCGCGCGCCCCGCCCGCGACGAGCGCCACGCGCACGCCCCTGTCCCACGGCGGGAGGTACGCGCCTTCCACCTCGCCTCCGAGGTCTTGCCACGCCCGCCCGTCGGCGCTCGCCGCGAAGCGATACAGGTGGCCTTCGCGCGCGGTCATGCGCAGGTGGATAACGGCGAGTGGCCGCCGCTGCATGTTGGCAGGCCCGGAAACCGCGTTGAAAATGAGCGCGCCCTTTTCGCGCCGCCACATGACAGTCCCGCCGCCGCGGTCGACCGAGACGCCGAGCGCATTCTCCGCGTCGCCGTAGGCCGAGAGCCCGGCAGTCTCGGAGCCCCTCATCCCGCGCAGGTCTACGACCGCCGTCGCCACGTAGTCGCCCGAGGTGGTCGGGCGCGCGATGACCGCCGCCGCCGGGTCGCCGTCGGCTTCGTTCGAAGGCGAGAGCACGAGGCGGCCGCCGCGCGCGGGCTCGACGCGGAGGCCGGGGACATTCGCGCCCGGCCACTGCCAGAGCGGGTGGAGCGTGGCGCTCGTGAACTCGTCGAAGAAGCCGCGCGCGTCACCCCGCGCGCGCGCGGCCGACGGCGCCGCGGCGCCCGCGCTGGGCCCGCGCCCGCCGTTAATGGCGGGCCAGCCGTCCGCGCCCCACGTCACCTCGTCGAGCAAAGCCTGCCGCCCGACGTAGACGAAGTCTTTCTGCTGGTAAGCGTGGTAGAGCAGCCAGTGGCGGCCGCGCCCGTCCTCGACGACGGTGCCGTGGCCGGGGCAGCGCCACGCGTCGTTGCCCGCGAGGATGGGGTTGGCCGGGTTCTTCTCCCAGGGGCCGAGCAGGCTGCGCGAGCGCGCCACGCCCATCGCGTAGTTGCACTCACGCGCGCAGCAGAAGTTGCCCGAGTAGAACATGTAGTACCAGCCGCCGCGCCGCACGACGGCCGGCCCCTCGACGAGGTCTCCGTAGGGGAGCGTCGGGTGCTTCTCCCACGCCTGGTCGTTGCGCAGCACCTCGCGCCGCTCGCCGACGAGCCGCGTGCCGTCGGCCGAGAGCCGCTGCGCCCAGATGACCGTCGGCTTGCTGACGCTGTTCCCGTCCTCCTTCCAGAAGAGGAAGCGCCGGCCGCGCTCGTCCGCCGCGACGAAGGGGTCGATGGAGCCGACTTCCTGGCAGACCATCGGCCCGCGGTCGGTGTAAGGCCCCTGCGGGCGCGGGGCGGTGGCGACGGCGACGCAGAGCGGCCCGCCCTTCTTCCGCGCGGTGTAGTAGAGGAAGAAGCGGCCGCGGTCGTGCGCAAGCTCCGGCGCCCAGAAGCTCCCGCCCGCCCAGTCGGGGCGCTTCCTGAAGACGACCCCGACCGCCTCCCAGTTTACGAGGTCGCGCGAGTGGAGTATCGGGTACTCGGGGCCCCACTCGGAGGTCGTGGCCGTCGCCCAGTAGTCGCGTCCTACACGTATGACTGTGGGGTCGGGGAAGTCGCCCGCCGCGACGGGGTTCGTGTACCCCGCGCGACGCTGCGCCCCCGACGGCACCGCCGCGGCCAGGACGCACAGGGCGCCGAGGGCGGCCCGGCGGAGTGTCGAAGTCAGTCCGGCGCGCGGGCGCGCGGCGCGCCCGCCGGGAGTCTGGCGTTGCTCTGACGCTTTCTTTGTCATCTCAGTCCTCAGCGCGCCCTGCCTCTGTCGCGGGCGCGCGCCGGCCGCCTTCGAGCTTGAAGTCGCCGTGGTGAAAGCGGACGCGCGCGCCGTGCAGGTGACGGCGCATCGAGCCGCGGAAGGCGTCGGGCCGGCGCGCGGCCGAGCGCGGCCGCGCGCGCCCGCCGACGTAGGCGATCTCGCTGTGACCGAGCGAGCCGAGGTGGCCGATGGCCTCCTCGATGCCCGCCTCGTAGTTGACCGACAGGTTCGACATGTGCACGCCGGCTGGCCGAGGTCGAGGAAGACGACCGACACGTCGCGGCTGGCCAGCTCGCCGGCGAGCGCCGCGTCCGGCTCCGACGTCATGAGGACGACGCCCGCGACCTTGCGCTTGATGAAGCGCCGCATCCTTGATGCTACTCATATTTTTTGGCGATGAGTGACAAGAAAGAGCCGCTATCGTTATTTCCCATCACTCATCACTTATCACTTCCTCTGCCCCGCCGCCGGCCTCCGAGACGTAGACGGTCGGGGTGAAGCCCTTGCGCTGTTGGTACTCCTCGGTAAGCGCGCGCTCGAACTCTGTTAGCCGGTCGCGCGGGACGAGACTGACGGTCGAGCCGCCGAACCCGCCGCCCGTCATCCGCGAGCCGAGCACGCCCCTGACGCCCCACGCGGTCTCGGCCAGGAGGTCGAGCTCCGCGCAGCTCACCTCGTAGTCGTCGCGCAGCGACTCGTGCGAGCGTCGCATCAGGCGGCCCACCTCTTCGAGGTCGCCGCGACGCAGGGCGGCGGCGGCGGCGAGCGTGCGCGCGTTCTCGCCCACGACGTGGCGGCAACGGCGGCGCACCGTCCCGGGCAGACATGCGGCGAACCGCTCGAACTCCTCGACGCTCACGTCGCGCAGTTCGCGCACGCCGGGCAGGTGCTCCGAGAGGAGACGGACGCCCTCCTCACACTCGGCGCGTCGCCGGTTGTACTCGGAGGCCGAAAGCTCGTGGCGGACGTGCGTGTCCGCGATGGCGACGACGAAGTTCGTGGTGTCGAGCGGGATGGCCTCGGCCGCGAGCGCCCGGCAGTCTATCAGAAGCGCGTGCCCTTCGCGCCCGAGCGCCGCCACGAACTGATCCATGACGCCGCTCAAAGTGCCGACGTAGGCGTGCTCGGCCTGCTGGCCGGCGAGCGCCAGCTCGACGGGGTCGACCCTTCGGCCCGAGACGGACGCGAGCGCGAGCCCGGCCGACACTTCGAGCGCTGCCGAGGAGGAGAGTCCCGCGCCGGCCGGCACGTCCGAGAGGAGCAGCAGGTCGGCGCCGCCGAGGCGAACCCCGCGACTTTCGAGCGCGCGCGCCACCCCCTCGACGTAGTCGAGCCAGAGGCCGCGGCGCGGCTCGCCCGGCCGGTCAAGGTCGAAGGCCAGCTCCTCCCCGCGGTTGAGCGAGCGGACGCGCACCGTCCGGTCAGCGCGCGGCGCGGCGGCGACGACCGTCTCGCGGTCGATGGCCATCGGCAGGACGAAGCCCCCATTGTAGTCGGTATGCTCGCCGATGAGGTTGACGCGCCCCGGCGCGCGGAAGAGCCGCGCCGGGCGCCCGTAGCGCTCCTCGAACGCACGCCGCAGTGCCCCGCGCTCGATCAAGCCGCGCGCCCCCCTTCGCCCCAGACGACGGGCTCGACCTTCGAGCGCAGCTCGGCGGCCTTCTCCTCGGCCAGCGTGTCGTTGATGAACACGCCCGCGCCGGCCTCGCTCCCCGCCAGGTACTTCAGCTTGACCGCCGTGCGCAGTGGCGGGTAGAACTCGACGTGGAAGTGGTAATGCTCGTAAGAACCGCCGTCGGTCGGACGCTGGTGCAGCACCATCATGTAGGGGAAGGAGAGGCCGAAGAGGCGGTCGAAGGCCGAGGTCATCGCCTTGAGCACGGAGGCCAGGTCGCGCAGCTCGGCTTCGCTCATGTCGGTGAGCGCCTGGAGGTGTCGCACGGAGTAGACGTGTACCTCGTAGGGGTAGCGCGCGAAGAAGGGGATGACGGCCACGAAAGAGTCGTTCTCGGCGACCACCCTCCGGCCGTCGCGTCGCTCCTCGCCCGTGATGTCGCAGACGAGGCAGCGGCCGGTCCGCTCCATGTGCGAGCGGGACTGTTCGAGCTCGCGCGCGACGACGGGCGGGGTGAAGGGGTAGGCGTAGATTTGCCCGTGGGGGTGATGGAGCGTCACGCCGATGGCCTCGCCCTTGTTCTCGAAGATGAAGACGTAGTCGGCGTAGGGCTCTGCCCCCAGTTCCGCGAATCGGTCGGCCCAGACCCGCACCAGCTTGTAGACCTGCTCGACGGGCTCGTCGGCGAGCGTCGAGGTGTGGTGCGGCGTGTAGACGATGACCTCGCACTGCCCCGCGCCGGGGCTGACGGGGTAGAGCCCCGAGCCCTCGACGGCGGGCGGGGGCGGCGCGGGGCGCAGGGAGGGAAAGCGGTTCTCGAAGACGACGATGTCATAAGTCTCTTCGGGCACCTCGGTCGGGAAGCCGCCGGGCTTGGTCGGGCACAGCGGGCAGAAGTCCGCGGGCGGCAGGAACGTGCGCCCCTGCCTGTGTGTGGCCGTCGCCACCCACTCGCCGAGCAGGGGGTTCCAACGCAGCTCAGACATTACGCTCCGCCTCCGCCTCCTCTGACGGCTCGGGCCGCTCGGACGCCGCGCCCTCCCCGCCACCGTCCTCGCCGTCGAAAGTGTAATAAATCAGGTAGCGCCCGTCCTCCAGCGTCGTCCGCCGTTCGCGCATGCGGCCCCCGCCCTCCCCTTGCCCCGGCCCTTCGGTCATCGCGTCCCCCTTCGCCTGCCCCGCGCCCCGGCCGCGGACGGCGCGGGCGTGCTCCCGGCCGACGGCTTACCGCCCGCGACGTTCGGCCAGCCGTCGCGCCAGGTCAGCCGGTCGATGAGCATCGGGCGGCGCACCGCGCGGTCATCGCCGATACGGGCCTCCACGTAAGGGCGTCTGACGTCGATGGCGTGGTAGACGATCCAGTCCTGCCCCGAGGCGTCGGTGAGGACCGAGTTGTGGCCCGGCGCGATGAAGGCGTCGCTGCGGCGCAGGATGGCGCTGTCGGGCGCGCCCGTCGCCTGCGCCAGCGTTTCGAAAGGGCCGGTGGCGCTGCGCGAGCGCGCGACCAGCGCGGCGTACTTGATCTCCTGGAGCGGGCCGTGGCAGCAGTTCTCGCCCGAGTAAAAGAGGTAGTAGAAGCCCCCGCGGTAGACGACCCAGGCGCCCTCGATCAGGGTGTGGAAGGGGACGTTCCTGTCCGCCCTGACGAGCTCGACGGGCGCGCTGCCCGGCCTGAAGCTCAGGCGGTCGGCCGACAACTCCTGCACGCGTATGGGCTGGAAGCCCGACCCCCAGTAGAGGAGCTTCCTCCCCGTCCGCGGGTCGTCGAACGCCATCGGGTCGATGTTGACGAAGGAGAGGCCGCACTTCATGGGCCACCCGCTGTCGCGGAAAGGCCCTTCCGGCCTGGCGGAGGTCGCGACGCCGAGGCAGAAGACGCCCTCCTTGCTCTCGGCGGCCCCCTGCTTCTTCTTGAACAGCGCCGCCCGCTCGGGGTCGAGCGCCGCGGAGAAGTACATGTAGAAGGTTCGGCCGCGGCGGTGCACGTCGGGCGCCCAGAAGAGCTGCGTCCGTGAGGCCCAGAACGGCTTGACGGGCAGCGCGTCGCCCGCGCGCTCCCAGCGCACGAGGTCACGTGAGCGCGCGACCTGTATGTTCTGCACGCGCCCGGCGACGTCCCCCTGCGTGGCGTAGGTGTAGAACCACCCGCCGCCGGCGTCGATGACCGTGGGGTCGGGGAAGTCTTCGTCGAAGACGGGGTTCGCGTAGGAGCGCGGCAGGGCCGAGAGGTACTCGCGGAAGTAACGCGCGGCCCCGGCGCGGTCGCCGAGGCGGGGGGCCGTCACGACGAGGGCCCGCGCCGCCTCGGCGTCGGGAGCGAGCCGCTCGGCGCGCTCGAACAGGCGGAAAGCCTCGCGCAGCCCCTCGGGCGTCCCCGTCTGAAAATGGATTTGGGCGAGGTTAAAGAGCGCGCTCGGCTGATTCTCGTCGGGCTTCAAAGAAACCTCGAACTGTTTTGCCGCCTCGCGGGTCCGCCCCAGGCGCAGGAGGAGCGCGCCGTGGTTATTGCGTGCCGGAGGGGGCGGAGGCGCTTCGATGGCCGCGGCGGCGAAGTGCTTCTCCGCCGTCGTGAGGTCGCCCTCCGGATCCGCCGTCACGCCGAGGTATGTGTGAGCCGCGACGTTCGCCGCGTCCGCCTCCGGGGCACGCCGGAAGAGTCGGCGCGCCGCGGCCCGGCCATCTCGGCCCAGCGCCGCGGCCCCCTCCTCCGCCAGTCTCTCGGCCTGCTCTTTGGCGGCCAGCCGCCGCAACGCGGGCGACGCCTGGGCGGCGGGCGGCCACGTCAAAGCCGCCGCGGCCCACAGCGCCGCGCAGACGCGGGCCAGCCACCCCGGAAGTTTAAGACTGTGGGTCAAGTTCGTGTGCGTCATGCCGCGGTGGGAGAATCCGTCGTCACATTACCACTAAGCGCGTGCGGCGCGGAAGAAGAGATTTCGTCACTCCCCCCGCGCCGCATACGTGTGACGTAGTTCGGGCTAGAAGATCAATCTGGCGCCGACCTGGATGGTTCGCGCCGGGCAGGCGTTAGGGTTGCCCGGCGGCCCCCTGTAGCGGTGCCGCCGGGCTGTACAACTATGAACTCGGCCTCGGCTAATCACTTTCGCAAGAGGTCTATTATACAGTAAGCTTTCCACTCGTCCGTCGAGCAATTGCGCGCCCTTAACGCGGGCGACGTGCCGGGTTCGCCTGCCTGAGCGTCCACACGGCGCGCGCGAGCCGGCTCGGACGACACCACCGACATGAACTCCGAACACGTCACACGTTTGACGGCCGCCCTCGCGCTCGTCCTCTGCCTGTGCGCCAGCGGCGGGACGTTCGGGCAGACGGTGACGACCGTCGCCAGCCCGAACGGCAGGGTTACAGTTGACTTCCGTCTCGACGCCGGCGGGGTCCCGCTTTACGCGATACGGCTCGACGGCAAGCCCGTGCTCCGCGAGTCGCGCCTCGGGCTGGTGCGTGACGACGCCGACTTTTCAAAGGGGCTGCGGCTGGTGTCTGCGTCGCGGAGCGAGGCCGTGCGGGACAGGTACGAGATTCTCACGGCCAAGCGGCGCGTGAACCTCTACCGCGCGAGCCGGCGGATCTTCCGTCTGGCGGTAGCTTCGGGTCAGAGGATGAACATCGTCTTCCAGGTCTCGGACGACGGCGCGGCGTTCCGCTACTTCTTCCCCGGCGCGGGCGGCGGGGTGCGACGGCTTACCGAGGAAGTCTCTTCGTTCCACTTCCTGCCGGGCACGCGCGCGTGGTTGCAGCCGATGTCGGTGGCCAAGAGCGGGTGGGAGAAGGTGAACCCCGCCTACGAGGAGTTCTACGAGAAGGACATCCCCGCCGGCACGCCTTCGCCCACGGGCGCGGGCTGGGTCTACCCTGCGCTCTTCCGCTCCGGCGACGCTTGGCTGCTTTTGAGCGAGACGGGGCTCGGGCGCAACTACTGCGCCACGCGGCTGCGGCACGAGTCGCCCGGCGGCGAGTACCGCGTGGGCTTCCCCGACCCGCGCGAGACGATCAAAGGCGGCCCCGTCAATCCAGAGTCGAGGCTGCCGTGGCTCACGCCCTGGCGCGTCATCGTGGTGGGCAGCTTGAAGACCGTCGCGGAGTCTACGCTCGGGATAGACCTGGCCGACAAACCTCGGCGCGCCGTGAGCCCGTCGCCCGAACCGGGCAAGGCTTCGTGGAGCTGGCCGCTGCTCGGGGACGAGCAGACGGAGTTCGACGTGCAGAAGCGCTTCATCGACTACGCCGCGGAGATGGGCTGGCGCTACTGTTTGATCGACGCGCTCTGGGACAAGCAGATCGGCTACGAGAAGGTGAAGGTGTTGATCGACTACGCGCGGGGCAAGGGCGTCCGCATCCTGCTCTGGTACAACTCGGCGGGCGATTGGAACACCTCGCCGCAGACGCCGCGCGGCCTCATGCTCACGCATGAGAGCCGCATACGCGAGTTCGGGCGGCTGAAGGCGATGGGCGTCGCCGGCCTCAAGGTTGACTTCTTCGGTGGCGACGGGCAGTCGGTCATCAATTATTATCTGGAGATCATCGAGGACGCCGCGCCGTACGGCTTCCTGCTCAATTTCCACGGCGCGACGCTCCCGCGCGGGTGGCAGCGCACGTACCCGCACCTGATGACGACCGAGGCCGTCCGCGGCCTCGAGTTCGCCACCTTCACCCAGAAGGACGCGGACGAGGAGCCCACTCACGCGGCCATGCTGCCCTTCACGCGAAACGTCTTCGACCCGATGGACTTCACGCCCGTGGTGCTCGACCGCCTCCCGCGCACCGAGCGGCGCACGTCGAGCGCCTTCGAGCTGGCGCTCTCGGTGCTCTTCACGTCAGGCATCCAGCACTACGCCGAGATACCGGAGGGCATGGCGAAGGCGCCCCCGTACGTCCGCGATTTCCTGAAGGGCGTGCCGAGCGTGTGGGACGACACGAAGTTTTTGGACGGCCGTCCGGGCGGCTTCGTGGCACTCGCGCGCAGGGGCGGGGGCCGCTGGTACGTCGCCGGCATCAACGGCGAGGGTGCGGAGAAGAGACTGGCGCTCGACTTACGCGAACTGCGCGCGCGCGGCCCGGGCACGCTCATCGCCGACGGGGAGGGAGGCAACCCCTCGTTCCGCCGCGAAACCGTCCGGGTCGGCCCCGACATGAAGTTCGAAGTCGTGCTGCCGCCGCGGGGCGGCTTCGTCCTGACGTTCGATTGATGACCAGACTACGCCCCGCATTAGTGCTCCTTATCCTGCTCTCTTCGGCGCCGGCCCCGCAGGCGCAGACCCGGGGCGAGCGGCTCAACCTCCGCCGTCTGGAGCAGGCCGCCTCGGCACTCGCCGCCGGAGAGTTACAGAGGGCGGAGTCCTTACTGGGCGCGGTGCTGGCGGCCGCGCCGCGCGACGCCGACGCGCTCAATTTGCTCGGCGTCGTGAGGGCGCGGCAGCAGAGGGGCGCGGAGGCCGAGCGCCTGTTCCGCCGCGCGCTCGACGCCGAGCCGTCTCACCTCGGCGCGCACGTCAACCTCGGCGAACTGCTCATCACGACGGGCCGGGAGGAAGAGGCGATTCAGGTTCTGCTCGCCGCCCAACGGCTCGCGCCCGACCGCCCCGACGTTAACGTCAAGCTGGGGTCGCTCTACGGCGGGCGGGGCGAGCACGAGCGCTCGCTCGAACACCTGCGCCGCGTCCCGGCATCGGCCGCGGGCGGTGACTACTTCCCGCTGCTGCTCAAGCCGCTCCTGGCACTCAAGCGCCACGAAGAGGCGCGCGGCCTCGCGCGCGAGTTCGCGGCGTACCCCGCGGCGGACGCGCGCGCGCGGGCGGAGTTCGCGGTCCTGCTCGCCCGCGGCGGACTCGTCGAAGAGGCGCTCGGGCTGCTGGAGGCGGCGCGCGTGCGCGAGCCGCGGTCGTTCCACCTCCTTTTCGCGCTCGGATTCATCAGTGCCGCCACGGGGAGGCACGAGAAGGCCGAGACGTACCTCACCGAGGCGCTCGACGCGAAGCCCGACGACGTGGAGGCGCTGCGCGCTCTGGCGAGCGTGGCGCGCGCGCGGGGGGACTTCGAGAAGTCGCTCGCGCACCTCGTCAGAGCGCGCCGCGTCGCGCCCGAGTCGCCCCGCGTGCTTTACGACTTCGGGGTGACGGCGCTGCAAATGGGGCTGCTGCTCGACGCGCTGCCCGCCTTCGAGCAGTTGCACCGTGCGCACCCGCGCGAGCCGGCCTACCTCTACGGGCTGGCGGCGGCTCGGCTCAAGAGGGGGGGGAGGGCCGAGGCGGTGCGCCTGCTGAAGGAGTACGTCGCGCTCCGCCCCGCAGACGCCTCGGGCTTCTACCTGCTCGGCGCCGCGCTGCACAGCCTGGAGCAGTCGGCCGAGGCGCGCGCCGCGCTCGAACAAAGCCTCAGCCTCAGACCGGACGCCGACGCCGAGTACCTGCTCGGCGAGACGCTGGCTAACGAAGGAGACCGCGCGGCCGCCGTCGAACTGTTCCGGCGCGTCTTGCGCGCCCGCCCCGAACACGCCGCGGCGCGCGCGGCGCTCGGCACGGCCTACCGCGAACAGGGCGACTTCGCGGCGGCCAAAGCGGAGTTGGAGCGTGCGGTCGAGCTAGACCCCGATGACCTGCGCGCCAGCTACCAGCTCGGTCTCGTCTACGCCAGACTCGGGGACAAGGAGGGGGCGAAGAAGATGTTCGCGCGCGCGGACGGACTGCGGGGCCGGGAGCGCCGGCGCGAGAGCGTCATCCTCAAACTGATCGACCCGCCGCAGCAATGAACGTGACACAGCGCGTCTGCGGCGCTTCACTCCCGGCGCCGCAAGAATCGTTTGACCGGCACGCAGTGAGGTCATAATATGCCGACGCCCCAGGGCATCGGCATGGACGCGCGCCTTTCCTCGTCTGACGGCGCGGCCTTACGGCAGACTTGTCACCACTCGCACCTTTAAAAACGGTTAGTTAACGCGCACCTGAAACTAAATGGCCGAAGTAATTTCCGCCACCAAGCGACGCGCGCAGGTGATTTTGCAGGAGTTGCTGCGGGCGGGTAAGGTCTCCGTAGGCCCGCTGGCCAGGCGTTTGAAGGTCTCGACGGCTACCATCCGACGCGACCTGAGCGAGTTGGAGGGGCGCGGGCTGCTGCGCCGCAGTCACGGCGGCGCACTCCCCATCCAGCCGCTGCTCTACGAGCCTTTCCGCCACACCTCCAACTACCAGGAGCAGGAGCGCCAGCGCAGTGCGGAGAAGCGCCGCATCGGCCTCGTCGCGGCCGAACTCGTCGGCGACGGGGAGTTCCTCGCCATCGGGGCGGGGACGACGGCCACTCAGGTGGCCCGCAGCATATCCCTCCACCAGGGACTCACCGTGCTGACGAACGCCATCAACGTCGCGATGGAACTGAGCCACCGTGAGGACTTGAAGGTCATCGTCACGGGCGGCTTCCTGAGCGGCGACTGGTTCGCGCTGGTCGGGCCGGGGGCCATCCAGAGCGTCGGCGAGCTCTTCGTGGACAAGGTATTCATCGGCGTGGATGGCATCCACGCCGAGCGCGGGCTGACGACGAATTACCCGGACCAGGCCACCATCCACCGCGCCATGATGCGCCATGCGCGCCGGAAGATCATCGTCGCCGACCACCGGAAACTCGGGGCTATCGGCTCGGCGCTGATCTGCCCGCTGAAGGGGGTGGACATCCTCATCACCGATAAGGGCGCGACGGACGAGGCGGTTGCGCCCTTCATTGCGATGGGCATCGAGGTGCGGAGGGCGTGACCTTCACCTGAGCGCCGGCGGCGGGGGCGAGACCGTAGGCCACCCTTCCTTATCCCAGAGAAGGTCGGTGATGCGCAGAGTCGGCGTGCCACGCCACTCGGCGTCGTACGCGTGGTAGACGAGCTTGTCGCCCCACTTCGTCCGCAAGACGGCGCAGTGGCCGGGCCCGGCCCACCGGCCGCCACCTTCTATGACGAGCGTCCCGCCCCCCTCGGTCATCGGTCTGCCGCCCCGATCCGCGTACGGCCCCGTGACGCGCCGCGACCGCCCGACGCGGATGTTGTATGTGCTCTTCGCGCCGCGGCAGCAGAAGTCGAAGGAGACGAAGAGGTAGTAGTAGCCTTCACGGCGGACGATGGCCGGGGCCTCGACGGCCCCGGGCAGCTCCTTCGACCGGGGGCGGCTCGCCAGCGCGTAGAGCGTCTCGTCCTGCGTCGAGAGCTTGCCCGTGGCCGGGTCGAGCTTGCGGAGCTTGATGCCGCCCCAGAAGCTGCCGAAAGAGAGCCAGGGCTGCCCCGCCTCGTCCAGGACGACGTTGGGGTCGATGGCGTTCCAGTCGTCGGCGCGCGACGAGCCGATCACCTTCCCCTGATCCTTCCACGCGTAATTTACGCTCGACGGGTCGAGCGTCTGGTTCGTCGCGAGCCCGATGGCCGAGCGGTTGCTGCCGAAGGTGGAGGCCGAGTAGTAGAGGTGGTATCTGCCGTTGAAGTACAAGATGTCCGGCGCCCAGAGCCCCCGCAGCCCCGGCACCTCCTCGACGGCCCACTGCGGCAGGTGACCGAACACGTCGCCGCACAGACTCCAGCGGACGAGGTCTTCGGAGCAGCGGACGCTGATGCCCGCCCTCGTCGAGAAGAGGTAGAAGCGCCCGGCCTCTTCGCTGACGGTCGGGTCGTGGACATGCGGAGGGCCGAGGTCATCTTCATACGGGCGGTCTTAAGGCGCGGGACGCCGGGACTTCGCTTCAGGTGAATAGTGTTCGCCCGGGGCTACTCTACGCGAACGAGGAGCGGCTGCCAAGTAAGCGCCGCGGCCGGCCACGCCCGATTGTTTGGCCGCGGAACTAAATGCCTCTGACCGATGTTACGTGAGAAATACCAAATAGGAAAAGTGCGGACTTGATTGATTAAAAAAACTTGACTTTATGCTCATTTGTAGTGTAAATGAACAAACGCAACAGCTCTGAGGAATTTGAATTTGTGACCCTTCGGCGGCCCGACTAATCGCGGGCTCGGGCTGTACGCCCGGCTCGGCCGCCGGTCGCACTTCGTTCCTTCCCGACTCTTTAGCTCAGTTTAAGTTACTCGTAAGCGGATGCCGGCGCGCCCGGGACTGATTTTCCGGGGCGCGGGGGACTGCTTCTCAGCGTCCGTTCTCCCCTGATCGCGGATAAACTTCGTCATTTCGGCTCGGGTGAATCTTAACGGAATCGTGCGGGGCGTGGGGGCTCCCCGCGCCCCCTGAGATGGCAGCCGCCGTCTTCGACACTTTCGGTTCGACCGACCCATTGCGTGCTCAACAAGCCACCGGGAGGCGTGCATGAAATTCCACAGGCTGACTTTAGCCACACTGCTGATTCTGATTTTCGGGCTGGGCGTGTCCGCCCACGCCCAGAGCGACCGCGGCGCGATCACCGGCCGGGTGGTCGACCCGAGCGGCGCGGTCGTCCCCGACGCGAAGGTGACGGTCATCAACACCGAAACCAACACCGCCGCCGAGACGAAGACCAGCGGCGAAGGCAACTTCACCTTCCCGCAACTCCCGGCCGCCCCGTACCGCCTGACGGTCGAGGCCGCGGGCTTCAAGACCGCGACGGTCGATGGCATCCAGGTCGGCGTGCAGATCACGCGGACGGTCGAGGTGCCGCTTGAGGTGGGCGCGGTCGGCGACGTGGTCAACGTCACGGCCGACGCCACGGCCGTGATCCAGACCGACACGCCCGCCTCGCAGCTCAACGTCACCGAGCGCCAGGTCAGGGAGCTGCCGCTGCTGGTCGCGGCCGAGAGCGGCGGGCGCTCGCCCCTCTCGTTTATCTTCCTCGACAGCAGCATCGTCTCGAACGACCAGACGGGCACGGGCGGCACCTCCGGCTCGACGGGCACGAACGCCACCAACTTCCGCATCAACGGCGGCCAGGGGCTCGGCGCCGACATCCTGATCGACGGCGCCCAGACGCGCCGCGGCGAGAACGGCACCTTCTTCTCGGAGGTCGCGCCGGGGCCGAACGCCTTCCAGGAGTTCACCGTCTCGACTTCGAGCTACTCGGCCGAGTTCGGCAACTCGACGGGCGGCGTCATCAACTTCACCATTAAGACCGGGAGCAACGACTTCCACGGCGAGGCGTACCTCTTCCACATAAACGACGCCCTGAACGCCAACATCGACCGCAACCGCATCCTGAACGCCAACAACCCTAACTGCGTGAACCGCGGCGTCGGCTGTTTGGAGAAGCCGCTCGACCGGCAGTTCGACTACGGCTTCTCGGTCGGCGGCCCCCTCACCCTGCCCCGCTTCGGCGAGGGCGGCCCCCACTGGTGGAGCGGCCGCAACAAGACCTTCTTCTTCTTCAACTACGGCGGCTACCGCACGTTCCAGTCCGAGTCGGTTGACGTCACGGTGCCGACGCTGCGGATGCGCCAGGGCGACTTCTCCGAGCTGCTGACCGACCCGGAGGTGCTGCGGGCCTTCGGCGGCCCCGTCCAGATCTTCGACCCCAGCCAGACCCCGGGGCAGCGCACGGCCATCCCCGGCAACCGCCTCGACCAGTACCTCGGCGGCGCGCGCATCTCCGCCATCGGGCGCAACTTCGTCAACCTCTTCCCCGCGCCGAACCAGACCGGCCCGAACGGCTCGACGGTCTTCCGCAACTACCGCGCCTCGACGCAGTCGACTTCGCGGACCGACTACTACGTGACGAAGCTCACGCAGAACCTGACCGACCGGCAGGCGCTCAACTTCAGCTACACCTTCCGCAAGCTGCCGAGCGTTAAGGGCGGGTTCCCGCGCTTCCCCGAGCCGTTCGTCGCCCAGGGGGTCTGGGACCAGCTCTTCAAATCCTACTACGCGCGCCTCCAGCATGACTGGACGCTAACCTCGACGTTCATCAACCACTTTAACGCCGGCTTCTCGCGCTCCGACGTGACGAACGGCAACTTTACGCGCGGCATCCCCGCGAGCACGCTCGGGCTGCGGCCGACGGCGACGCAGAACCGGGGACTGCCGCTCATCGGCTTCCCCGGCTACGGCGACCCCGTCGGCTCGCTCGACCCGCGCGCCTACCAGCCCGGCGGCTCGACCTTCTTCGACAACCAGGTGCGCGACAACTCGGTCCACCTGAGCGACGTCGCCACACACATCCGCGGCCGCCACACGATGAAGTTCGGCGGCGAGGTGCGCATCCAGCAGCTGAACAACGCGGCGCACTTCGACATCGGCGGCAACTTCAACTTCCGCAGCAACCAGACCGCCAACACAAACGACTTCAACCAGGGCTGGCCCATCGCCAGCCTCATCACGGGGCGGCCCGAGTTCTCGTTCAACTCGAACCAGACCATCGACCCGGCCCACCGCTACTTCTCGACCGCCTACTTCTTCCAGGACGACTACAAGGTCACGCCGAAGCTGACCCTGAACCTGGGCCTGCGCTACGACTTCGGGCGCCCCCGCGAGGAGGCGCGCGGCCTCTACCGCGGCTTCGATCCGGACGTGGCTAACCCGGCGGCCGGCGGGCGGCGCGGCGCCATCGTCAGCGCCGACGCCTCGCAGGGCGGCATCCAGGCCGAGAACTTCGGCTTGGTCGAGCCGGACAAGTCCAACTTCGGGCCGCGCGTCGGGTTCGCCTACGCCCTCAACGACAGGACGGTCGTGCGCGGCGGCTACGGCATCTACTACGCGCCGGTCATCTACAACGACTTCGGCAACGGCGGGGCGATCGGCTACAGCCCCGGCGCCGTCAACATCAACGGCGGCCTCGACGCCGGCATCACGCTGGAGAACTACCCGAACATCCCGGCCGCCAACCCGACCTCGCAGGCCGTCGGCGACCTGAACCGGACGGACGTTGACTACTTCACCAAGGACTTCAAGCCCGGGCGGACGGCGCAGTGGAGCCTCGACCTCCAGCGCCACCTGCCCTGGAACTTCGCCGTCCAGGCCAGCTACATCGGCAGCAAGGGGACGCGGCTGCGCTCCTCGTTCGACCAGATCAACAAGCTGCCCTTCAACGCGCTCAGGCTCGGGCTGCCGCTGCTCTCGAAGCGGCTCGTGGACGTGACGCCCGCCGAGCGCGCCTTCGCGGCGGGCCTCGGCTTCAACCTGCCGGCGAACCCGGACGCCATCTACCCCGGCTTCAACAACCAGTTCGGCGACTTCGCCGGGTCGGTCGGCCAGGCCCTCCGGCCCTTCCCGCAGTACGGGAACATCACCAACCGCCTGGAGAGCCAGGGGCAGAGCATCTACCACGCCGGGAAGATCGACCTCCAGCGCCGCTTCTCGCAGGGCGTCCAGTTCGGGCTCTCCTACACCCACGCCAAGCTGATCACGGACGCGGCCGAGGACGTGTTCGGCAACTCGCCTTTGAACGGCGTGGTGCAGAACCCCTTCGACCGGCGCAGCTTGCGCTCGATCTCGCCGAGCATCCCGCCGCACTCGCTCGTCTTCAACTACATCCTGGAGATGCCCTTCGGTAAGGGCAAGCGCTTCCTTAACCGGGGCGGGTTCGTCGACCGCTTGGTCGGCGGGTTCCAGGTGACGGCCATCCACCGCTACCGCAGCGGGCCGGCCCTCGTGCCGTTCATCGCGGGCGGGCAGAGGGAGTTCCTCCAGCGCGTCGGCTACCTCGGCAACCTGCGGCCCAACGTCACGGGCGCGGACTTCTACACCGGCAATCCCGGCGGCGGCGTGGACGTGCGCTACCTGAACGCGGGGGCCTTCTCGCGCCCGGTAGACTACCGCAGCGCGCCGGCCATCTCGCTCGACAACGGCGCGACGATCAACCCGGCCTACGTCGCCTTCTACAACGACCCGAACCGGTTCTTCGGCAACGCCGCGCCCAGCTACGGCGGGCTGCGCGCGCAGCCCTTCATGACCGAGGACATGAGCGTCATCAAGAAGACGAAGCTCACCGAGACGACCTTCTTCGAGCTGCGCTTCGAGTTCTTCAACCTGCTCAACCGCGGGCGCTACGGGATACCGAACCTGAACCTCAACGACACCAACTTCGGCAGGGTCACGCGCAACGCCGACATCTTCCAGCCGCGCCGCGTGCAGGTCGGCGGGAGGTTCGTGTTCTAAACCAACCCGGAACGGAGTGGGGCGCAGCGAGTGGCCGGAGGCGACTCCTGCGCCCCACTCACATTTCCGGCGTTAACCGAGGCCGCCTCGCACGGGACATGTCTTTCGCGCGCTCACCCAAAGTCCTCCGCACCGCCCTGCTCCTGGCGGCGCTCTCCGCCCCGGCGGGGGCGGACGGGTGGGCGATGTGCCGCGCGCAGACGCCCGCCCGCCCCACGACTCGGGCCGCGCGCGGCACGTCGTCGGCCGCGGTCGCCGAGGGCGTCGCCGCACTCGAACGCGGCGACGTGGACGCGGCGCGCGCCTCATTCCGCAAGGCGCTCGGCCTGAACCCGAGGGAGGCGGAGGCGCACAAGTATCTGGGGCTTCTGGCCGACCGCGCGGGCGACCTGGAGGGGGCCGCCCGACACTTCGGCGAGGCCGCGCGCCTGGCGCCCGCCTCGGCCCCGGCGCGCAACAACTACGGCGTGATCCTGCTACGACTGGGGCGGACGCGCGAGGCCGCCGCCGAGTTCGAGGCGTCGCTGCGCGCAGACCCGCGGCAGCCGAACGCGCTCGTCAACCTCGCGCAGATACGCTTCAACTCCGGCACGGCCGAAGACCTGCGCGCGGCCGCCGACCTCTTCGCGCGCGCCGACCGAATCGAGCCCGACGCGGAGGTCGCGCGCGCCCTGGCCGTCATCGCGCTGCGACGAGGCGACGCCGCGGCCGCGGCCACTTACTACCAGACCTACGCCGCCCGCGTCGCGGCGGGCGGCGTCGCCCCGGCCGGCGACGCCCGTGCCCGCTCCGAACTGGGTGCCGCGCTCTTTGAGGCGGGACTGCTGAAGGAGGCGGAGGCCGAGGCCGAGGCCGCAGCCAAACTCGACCCTTCCAACGCCGACGCGGCGGTGCGGCTGGCGCGCGTCCAGCTCGCGCGTAAAGACATACGCGGCGCCGGGCGCACCCTCGAAGGGGCCGTGGCGCGCGGGGTGGAGTCGGCGCCGCTCTACGCGCTCCTCGCGGAGGTGTACGAGCAGGCCGGCCATCCCGAGAACGCCATCCCGTCGATGCGCCTCGCCATCCAGCGCGACCCGCAGTCCGAGAAGTACCGCTTCGCCTACGGCCTGCTGCTGACGAGCGCCTACGCCCCGGCCGCGGCCGTCATCAGGCTCGAAGAGGCGCTGAAAACTTTCCCAGACTCGCCCCGGCTGTGGTTCGCCCTCGGGCTCGCACACTTCAAGCAGGCCAAGGACCTGGAGGCGGCGCGTGCGTTCGGCCGTGCCGCGGCGCTTGACCCGAAGTTCGCGCCCGCCTACGCCTACCTCGGCCTGCTGAGCGTGCGGAAGGGTGAGGTCGCCGAGGCGGTGGCGCTCTACGAGAAGGCGCTCGGGGCCGACCCGCAGCTGGCCGTCCTTCACTACCTGTTGGCCGAGGCGCTTCTCCAGCAGCCGGACGCGGACGCGGCCCGCGTCGAGTCTCACCTGAAGCGGGCCGCCCAGGCGGACCCGACCTTTGTGCCGCCCCGGCTTTCGCTCGCCAAGCTCTTCATACGGGGTGAGCGCTGGGCGGACGCGGTCGCGGAACTGGAGAAGGTGAAGGCGCTCGAACCGGACTCGGCTGACGCTTATTATCAGCTCAGCCGGGCCTACGTGCGGCTCAAGCGCACGGCGGAGGCGCAGGCGGCGGTCGCGACTTTCAAGCGACTGAGCGAGAGCAAAAAGAAGCAGGACGAGGACGAGTTGAGGGAGGTGGTCCGCCGTCTCGGCAGCGTCCGCTTCTGAGCAGGGGGTGACACGAGGCTATGGGAAGAATACTGACGTTTGACGTGCGTGCGCTCGCGGCGGCCGCGACGCTCCTCGCGGCATGCCTCAACGCAGCCGCGCAGCAGCCGCAGCCGGCGCAGGGTGCCCCCGCGGCACCGACGCAGGGGGCGCAGCCCGCCATCGAGGAGTGGAAGGACGACTTCGACGGCGAACGGCTCGACGAGACGAAGTGGGAGCGTTACACGTTCGAGGGCGGGGGGGGCGGCAAGGTCGAGTTGAAGGAGAAGCAGTTGCGGATGCGCGGGGGAGAGGGCTCGCGCTCCGGCGTGCGGAGCAGACAGTCGTTCGGCGGCGAACGCTTCTTCGTCCAGGCGCAGTTGACGAAGGTCGGAGAGCGCGCCCCGGGGCCCGGGGAGCAGGGGATGCAGGCGGGGACGGGCGTCCTCACGGTGCTGTTCGGCGGGAACGCAACGTGCGCGGCCTCGCGTCGAACTTCAAGGTGATGCTCTACGGGTTCGGCACCACGGAGAACAGTTGGGACTCCATCAGCGTGCAGACGCGGAAGCAGTGAAGGCGGCCACTCGACACGGGGGCGGAGGGGTACATGGCGAAGACGGGGAGGCGGGAGTTCATCGGGGGCGCGGCCGCGGCCGGGGCGGCGCTGATTACGGCGGGCACGCGCGGGCTGGCGCAGTCGGCGCGCGCCGCTGACTCGCGCGTCGAGGTGCTCGTCGGCGAGGAGATAGGCACCATCAGCCGCGACATCTACGGCCATTTCGCGGAGCACCTGGGCGGCGTCGTCTACGACGGCATCTGGGTCGGCGAGGACTCCAAAGTCCCGAACACGGGCGGCATCCGCACCGCGCTCGTCGAGGCCATGAAGCGCATCCGGGCGCCGGTCATCCGCTGGCCCGGCGGCTGCTTCGCCGACAGCTACGACTGGCGCGACGGCACGGGGCCGCGCGAGCGGCGCCCGCGCCGCACCAACTTCTGGGTGGACGCGCCCGAGTGGCCGGAGGGCGCGCCGAAGGACGGCCCCTGGCGGTACGACCCCAACCACTTCGGCATTAACGAGTTCATGCGTTTCTGCCAGCTCTCGGGGGCCGAGGCGTACCTGGCCGCCAACCTGCGGGGCCTCGGCGCGCAGGAGTTCTACGAGTGGGTCGAGTACGTCAACTCGCCTCCGGGGACGACGACCGGCGCCGAACGGCGCGCGGCGGGGCCGCTGGGGAGCCGCGACCCTTACAAGGTGCGCTTCTGGGGCGTCGGCAACGAGTCGTGGGGCTGCGGCGGCAACTTCACGCCGGAGGAGTATGCCGCCGAGTACCGGCGGTTCACGGCGGCCGTCCCGCGCTACGGGGTGGACCTGAAGTTCATCGCCTCGGGCGCGAACGTGGACGACTTCAACTGGACGCGCGGCTTCTTCTCGAAGACGGCCGAGAAGGGGGCGTTCCTCTTCGGCGGCATCTACGGCTGGGGGCTGCACCACTACGCCTGGAACCTCGGGCTCGGGCGCACCAACGACTGGTTCGCCGCCAAGGGCGACGCGCTCAAGTTCAACGAGGCCGAGTATTACGAGCTGCTGCGCGAGGGCGACCGCATGGAGTCGCTCATCAACCAGCACTGGGCGATCATGGGGCAGTACGACCGCCAGCACCGCGTCAAGCTGGTGGTGGACGAGTGGGGCGCCTGGTACAAGAAGGGGTCGGAGGTTCACCCGACGCACCTGCTCGGCCAGCAGAACACGATGCGCGACGCCGTGCTCGCCGGCCTCACGCTCGACACCTTCAACCGCCACGCCGACAAGGTGGCGATGGCGAACGTCGCGCAGCTCATCAACTGCCTCCACTCGCTCTTCCTCGCGCACGAGGACAAGTTCGTCCTGACGCCGACCTACCACGTCTTCGAGATGTTCGTGCCGCACATGGGCGCGAAGGCGGTGCGGGCTCTCTTCAGCGCGCCCGAGGTGCGCTACGCGCGCGTGGACAAGCCGGCCGAGTTCTGGGGCCTCTCGGGTTCGGCCTCGGTCAACGGCGGGCAGTTGACGCTGACGGTGACCAACCCGCACATGACCGAGGCGCGCGAGGCGGAGGTGGCCGTCCGGGGCGCCCGCGTCGCCTCGGCGCGCGCGCGCGTGCTCTCCGAACGGGACGTGCACGCGCACAACAGTTTCGTGAGCCCGCGCGAGGTGGAGCCGCGCGACGAGGAGGTCAGGACGCCGGGCGCCGGCCCCTTCGTATACCGCTTCGCGCCCGCGTCCGTGACGCGCCTGTCGATCACGGTGGCGTAAGACCGGCTGTTTGTCGGCTCTTGGCTTCCGGCCTCAGGCGAAGGAGCTAGCAGCCTTAACGTGAGTGAGGGCTATGGTCTGGGAAGAGCGTTGGCACCCTCTGCGCGAGGAATGGGTCATGGTCGCGGCGCACAGGCAGAACCGCCCGTGGAGCGGCGGCACGGTCGAGCACGACGGGGACGAGGAGCCGGCCTACGTCGAGGACTGCTACCTCTGCCCCGGCAACCTGCGCGTGAGCGGCCTGCGGAATGCTTCGTACAAGAGCACGTTCGTCTTCGACAACGACATGCCCTGCGCCAGCCCTGACGCCCCGCGAGACCTGGAGCGCCCGCCGGGCATCTACCGCAACCAGCCGGCCGAGGGGCTGGCGCGCGTCGTCTGCTACAGCCCGAACCACTCGCTCACGCTCGCCGAGTTGGAGACTCATCAGGTCGACGAGCTGTTGGCCGTCTGGCAGCGGCAGCACCGCGAGCTGGGGGGCCGCCCCGAGGTCAGACACGTCCTCATCTTCGAGAACAAGGGCGAGGCCGTCGGCGTCTCGAACCCGCACCCGCACTGCCAGATCTACGCCACCAACTTCGTCTTCAAGCACATCGAGACCGAGGCCCGCGCCTCACAGAAGCACCTCGCAGAGACCGGGCGGGTGCTCTTCCAGGACATCCTCGAAGCCGAGCGCGAAGACGGGCGGCGAATAATCTACGAGAACGAGCGGGCGGTCGCCTTCCTCCCCTACTTCGCGCGCTACGCCTACGAGGTCTTCGTCGCGCCCAAGGCGACACGTCCCGACATCGCCTCGCTCGCCGACGAGGAGCGGCGCGACTTCGCCGAAGCGCTCCGCCGCGTGCTCGTCAAGTTCGACAACCTCTGGCGCATCCCCTTCCCCTACGTGATGCCCCTGCACCAGGCGCCGACCGACGGCGGCGACTACAGCGGGTTTCATTTTCACATCGAGTTCCACCCCCCCCTGCGGCGGCCGAACCTCTTGAAGTATCTGGCGGGCCCCGAGATCGGCGGCGGGAACTTTCTCTCCGACACCTCGCCCGAGGAGAAGGCCGCCGAGCTGCGCGCCGCTCCGGAAGTCCACTACAAGCACGCGGCGCGGGGGGACGCCCGATGAGCGGCGGCGGGGACGCGCACGAGCTGCTGGCCGCGATCCGCCGCATCCACGAGCGCGTGCGCGACGCCGTGGTCGCGGAGTCGGAGAGGGCGCGCGTCGAGGAGCTGGCCGAAGTCGCCGACGACGAGTCCGAGGGCGACACCATCTACGCCGTCGACCGCGTCAGCGAAGAGGTCGTCGTCGAGCTGTTCGAGAGTGAGGCGGCCGCCCGCACGCCGCTCGTCCTCGTCGCCGAAGGGATAGAGGGCGGTCGCGTGACGCTGCCGCGCGGCACGCCGGAGTCGGACGCGGTCTGGCGCGTCGTCGTTGACCCCATCGACGGCACCCGCGGCATCATGTACCAGAAGCGGAGCGCCTGGGTCCTGACGGGCGCGGCGCGTAACCGAGGCGACGAGACCACGCTGCGAGACATCGAGGTGGCGGTGCAGACCGAGATACCGCTCGTCAAGCAGCACCTCTCGGACACGCTCTGGGCCGTGCGGGGCGGGGGCGCGCGCGGCGAACGCCTCAACCGCCTGACGGGCGAGCGCACGCCCCTCAGCCCGCGCCCCTCGCGCGCGGCGTCCATCCGCCACGGCTTCGCCATGCTGGCGCGCTTCTTCCCCGGCGCGCGCGACGAGCTGGCGGCCATCGACGAGGAGGTCGTGCGCGGCGCGCTCGGCCCCGTCGAAGCGGGCAAGGCGCACTGCTTCGAGGACCAGTATCTCTCGTCGGGCGGGCAGCTCTACGAGTTGATGGTGGGGCATGACCGCTTCGTCGCCGACCTGCGACCGCTCGTCGAGGCGGTCATCAACGCGCGGGGCGAGACGCTCGGCATCTGCTGCCACCCCTACGACCTGTGCACGGAGCTGATCGCGCGCGAGGCGGGCGTCATCGTGACGGACGAGCGCGGCGAGCCCCTGAGCGCGCCCCTCGGTGTCGAGCCTGACGTGGCGTGGGTCGGCTACGCCAACGAATCCATCCGCCGCGAGATAGAGCCGCGGCTCCGCGAGGCGCTCGCGCGGCGCGGGCTCCTGGCCGCGTGAAGTTTTCGGCGGGCTGACGAGATGCAGGAAGAGGGGCGGCAGGCCGCCTACCAGATCGACCACGGCGACCCGCGCGACCTGCCCGACGTCCGCGCCTTCGTCGAGACGCTGAACGCGCTCGGAGGGCACCCGGCCGCGGAGTTGCGCACGCTCTTCGACCCGCGCGCGGAAGTCTTTGTCGCGCGCGCGCCGGGCCGCCTCGACGTGATGGGCGGCATCGCCGACTGGCTACTTCGAGCACGACCCGGCCCGGCACTGGGCGGCCTACGTCGCCGGCGTCTTCCTCGTGCTGATGCGCGAGCGCGGGGTGCGTTTCGACTCCGGCGCGCGCATGCTCGTCTCGTCGCGCGTGCCGCTCGGCAAGGGGGTGAGTTCGTCGGCGGCGCTCGAAGTCGCGTCCATGAGCGCGGTGGCCGCCGGCTTCGGGCTCGACCTCGAACCGCGCGAGCTGGCGCTGCTCTGCCAGCGCGTCGAGAACCTCGTCGTCGGGGCGCCCTGCGGCGTGATGGACCAGATGACCTCCGCCTGCGCCGAAGAGGGGCGACTGCTCGCGCTGCTGTGCCAGCCGGCGGAGACGCTGGGCACGGTCGCGCTGCCCCGTGACCTGGGCGTGTGGGGGCTCGACTCCGGCGTGCGCCACTCCGTCGGCAGGGGCGATTACGGCTCGGTCCGCGTGGGCGCCTTCATGGGCTACCGCATCATCTCCGAACTCGCCGGCCTGAAGGCCGAGCAGGACGGCGTGACCGTTTCAATCGAGGACGCGCTCTGGGGGGGCTACCTGGCGAACCTCTCCCCCTCCGAGTTCGAGCAGCAGTTCGCCGCGCGCCTGCCGGAGAGACTGACGGGGGCCGACTTTCTCGAACGCTACGGGGGCACGACCGACCCGGTGACGCGCGTCGAGCCCTGGCGCACCTACCC
>JAIVJI010000076.1:0-39205 GCA_020200135.1 Acidobacteriota bacterium
CTGCTGGCAGCCGACCACGACGGACGCGCAGGGCGACCAGGTGTGGCTGCTGATGGTGCCCCCGCTGACGATGCTCGGGCAGCTCGGCTTCGGCATCGAAGGCGTCCTCGACACGACGTTCAAGTCGGTCGAGCTGGTCTCGGCGACCTGGCCGGCGGAGGCGCCGCCCGAGCCGGTTCATGCCTACGGCGTCTACTTCAACAACGTCCAGATTCAGCTCCTCGGGATGTCCCTGATACCCGACGAGTACGCCTCGAAGTTCGTCCTGTTCGCCGACCCCTCGCAGGGCAACGCCAGCAACATGGGCTGGCTGATGACCGTCAAGGCGACCGAGAAGGAAGGCGGCGGGGGCTGAGACCGACACGCCCCTCACGCACACACTCCCGTCACGCATCACCTACCCGAAGCGAGAGCGAACAAAATGAACGACGAACAGAGCCTGCAAGCAGAGGGCGACGACAAGAAGAGCGGCTTCCAGCTTCAGCAACTGGCCTTCGGCCAGAGAGTCGGGTTGAAGACCGACTCGATGGAGACGAGCGTGCTTGAGGCGGCGCTGAAGAAGCTCACGGACGTGGTCAAGACCGACGACCTCAACTCCGTGCTCGACGGCCTCTTCAAGCAGCTTAAACCCTCGGAGGCGTTGCTCGCGGAGGGCGGCGGCGACGGCACGTCGTTCGGCTACGACCCGACGGTCAAGTGGCTCGCGGGCTTCGCCATGACCTACGGCACGCTGACCCTGCAAGTCCTGCTCGTCGACGGCGAGTTCTACGGCCTGCTGATAAAGGTCGGCAGCGATAAGGGCGACAAGTCGGCGGAGGCACTCGTCGCGTCGGGCGAGGCTCTCGTCGTGGCGGGCGAGGGCGGCGGCAGCCCGTTCGCCGGCCTCCAACTGGAAATCCTCTACCGGAAGATCAACGACCACCTCGGCGAGTTCTCCGCCGAGTTGACGCTGCCGGACAAGTTCAGGAAGTTCAAGCTCGGCGCGGCCTCGGTGACGCTGCCCATCATCAGCCTCAGCGTCTGGACCAACGGCGACTTCAAGGTCAACATCGGCTGGCCGCTCGGCGACCGCTCCTTCAACATCACCTTCCCGCCCGACCCCGTCCCCTGGGCCGGCGGCGGCGGGCTCTACTTCGCCAAGCTCCGCAGTGAGGACGACCCCTCGCTGCCGCAGGGCTTCAACCCCATCATCGAGTTCGGCATCGCGCTCAAGATAGGGGCCGAGACCTCCGGGAACTTCTCCGTCGTCAGCTACGCGGCCTCGCTCTACCTCTCCGGGAGCTTCCAGGGCTTCCTCGCCTGGCGCGAGGGGCACAGCTTCTCGGACGGCATCGATTACTACTGGTTCTGCGCCTCGGTCGGCATCGCCGGCCACCTCGAAGGCTCCGTCGATTTCGTCATCATCAGCGTGTCGGTCACGCTCGACATCAGCGCGAGCGTCACGCTGGCGCTTGAGACCGGGCACAAGACCTACGCGCTCGCGGAGTTTCGTGCCAGCGTCACGGCCAGCATCAAAATCCTCTTCTTCAGGATTCATTTCAGCTTCAGCCTCGACGTGAAGGTGGACGTCTCGTTCGGGTCGGGGCCGCCCGCGCTGATAACTGGGCCGACCCCGCCGTCTTCGCCGGCCTTCGAGGCTTTCATGGCGAACGCCGCGCTGCTCGAAGAATCCTCGACGGCGGGGCAGCTCACCGTCCAGACGCAGTACGCGCTCGCGGTCTCCGCGCCGCCCGCGCCCGTCCCCGTCTCGTTGCATTTCCTGCTTCAGCCGTCGATTCGTTTCGACGCGGCGGGCAAAACATGGGTGCCGGTCGGCGTCGCCTCGCTGGTCATCGACCGGACGGCGCCCCCCGCCGGAAACGCCGCGTCCGCCGGACTCGGGGGCGACAGCTTCAGTCTGCTCGTCGGCAGCCTCGCCTCCTTCCTGCTCGCGACCTACGGCAACTACACGGACCCCACGCAGAACGTCACCAGGGCGAACCTCGACGCCCTCTCGGCGGCGCTGAACGCAGGGCAGTTCAACCTCCAGGCGGTCTACAACTGGCTCGGCGGGAGCAACGTGTCGTTCACCGTCTCGGGCGCCACGACCGGGACGGGTAACACCGACGCCGCGGTCTTCCCGATGATTCCGGGGCTGACGCTCACCTACAACGACCAGACCACGACCTTCGGCGACGCCGCCCCGCCGCCGGACTACCTGACCGCGCTCGCCAACTACTTCGCTAAACTCAGCCTCGTCGGCGACGGTAAGATCGACGCGAGCGCCCACGCGCTTCTCTCCGCCGCGGTGCAGCCGCCGCCCGCGTCCTGGTTCCCCGGCGTCATCTTCGCGGACTACTTCGGCATCATCGCCAAGCAGCTCTATCAAAGTTTGGCGGACCTGACGGCCCCGGGCACTCTCGCCAACGACCTGGCGCAGGTGGACGTCGGGAATCTGGCCGGCACGGCCACCAGATTCTTACAGCACGGCCTGCGCGTGCCCGACCCGGCGGACGTGGGCGGGTCGCTCGAAACGATGCCCCTGCGCGGCATCTACGATCTGAGCGGACAGCAGTTCGACGTTGCCGACGACAACCTGGAAGCCGTCCTCGGGGGCCAGGCGAAAGTACAGTTGAGCTTCGGCACGGGTACGCCGACGCCGACCTCCGTCTCCTCGCAGCTTCAATTCGCTTTGACCGCGCCGCCCAGGCAGGGCGCGCTGTGGAGCCCGCAGCCGCTCGAACGCATCAGCAACGTGCAGCTCAGTTTTCTGCTGCGGCAGGGCGTCGCGTGGGCCGAGCAGGTCAGCGCCTCGAAGACCAACCAGTGGCTGATGTACGGCTTCCCCGACACGCTCCAGTCGCAGCTCCGCCTCCTGACGAATCTGACACTCGCCGTCAGCACGACCGACGGCAGCGCGCAGCCGCAGCCCGCCTCGGGTCTGACGGGTCTGATGGTTCGTTTCTCGTTGTCGCTGATTCCGCAACTGACTCCGCCGGGCGCCGCGCTCGACAACATCTTCCAGGTCGCGGGCACCGACGACGAGACGCGCGACCTGCTGGAGCTTCTCTTCAGCGGCGGCGCGATGGGCGACATGGTGGTCGAGCTTCTGCTGCCGGCCGGGGCGGCGGGCAGCGGGGCCGGCTTCAAGACGAGCGCCGCCGACAACGCCAACACGCTGCTCCTCAAGACCAACCTTTCGACGTACAACCAGCCGAACCTCTCGCTCCTCTTCAAGGACACGGCGCCGCCGCGCGCGACGCCCCTGCCGCCGCTCGGCCCGACGGTGGCCTCCATCACCGACGCGACCGACTTCCTGCGGCTGCTCTGGGAATGCAGCATCGTCCACAGCGGGGGCTTCTACCTCTACGTGCCCGACCTCAAGGCGTCGGACTTCGGCGCGCAGCAGCAGTTGAGCGTGGCCGTCCTAATAAAGTCGAAGTCGGCGGCCCCGTCCGGCTCGGTCGCCGTCACGAACTTTGACAACGTGATTCTTTTGAATGCCGCGGGCATGACGGAGGCGACGCGCGTGCAGGCCGACGTCTACCAGGCCGACGGGAAGACTCCCGTGACGCAGCCGCAGCCGAATTACCCGGCCGGCACGCTCGCCTTCGGCGCCGTCTGGAACGGCGCGCCCTCCGACGCGGAGGCCGCCAACACTCCGGACTTCGCCGCCACGCTCTACCAGTTACTCCAGTTCCAGCTCGCGGGCGGCAACGGCATCGAGGATTCCGGCTGGAGTAAGCCGCTCGGCCCGGACGGGGACGCGAACACATGGGTCTACAAGCGCGCCATCCCCGTCTACAGGTTCGTCGAGGGGGCGACCGACCCGCCGAACCGTTACGGCGCCGTCGGCATTCCGGCCACACTCAACCTCGCGCTCGAAGACGTCTTCGGCAACGCGGCCGCACTCTCCCCGCTGCAAATGGCCGCCGTCTACAACGACCTGTTGATCGGACTCGACGAGTGGCCGGGCGCGTCCACCGTCTTCGCCTTCGCCGCCGGGACGGGCGGCAACGCCACGCTCACGCTGACCGCGTCGTTCGACCCGACCCAGGTGACGCAGCCGAAGACCGCGCTCCCGTACTATCAGAACGTTTACGACCAACTGACCGACCCGCGCACCAGCGTGTCCGTGACCACCTCGCTGGCGGCCGGCGAGGTCGCGCTCAAGTCGGCGGCGGGCGACGACACGCGAACCGCGCTGGCGAAGTTCGCCGCCGCCATCGTCGAATACCTGACGGCCGGGGCGCAGGGGGCCGCGCCGGCGGCGGTCGAGCTAACGGGCAGCGTGCCGGCCGGGTACGTCTCGCAGATTGGCGAAGACCTGTTCCCGCTCTGGGTGTCCGCCACGACCACGCGCACCGCGCCGCAGGAGGGCACCCCGTACACGTACCCGCCGGGCTTCCTCGACGTCACGTCGCAAATCCCTCCCCTCCTGTCCGCCGGCAGCACGGACCCGGCCGCACTGAGGCAATGGGCCCTCGGCTTCGAGAAGGCGTTCGCCAACTTCGACGCGAGCAACGGGCTGCTCAAGGTGCTGGCCGGCGCGCCGCCCTCGAAGGTTCTCGCCACCGCCTCGAAGGTCGGACTCTCGGCCGCCTCGTCGGTCACCTCGACGCCCGGCGACCTCTGGGCCCTCAAGTGGGGCGCGGCGAGCGGCGTCGAAGTCTCCTTCGGCAACACCGCCACCGAGCCGCAGCCCGCGCAGCAGCCCGTCTACTTCGCCCCGCTGCCGCTCTCGACGGAGCTGGTCGCGGGCCCCGTCAAGATCAACACCTACGACGCTGCCAGCGGCGCCCCGACCGGCTCGGCGCCGACGACCTTTAGCGGCGTCGACCTCGACGGCCTGGGCCGTTCCTTCCTCCAGTCTGTCGACGGGCTGCTGACGCCATCGCTCGCGACCGCCATCGCGAGTCTCGACCCCCAAAAGTACAACCAGTTGATGGAGGCCAAGGAGGAGCTCGCCTACGCCATCTCGTCGAAAATCTCGTGGGTCTTCAAGGACCAGATGCCGGTGCCGGGAGGGCAGACGGGGGCGGGGGACATTACTTCGGCTCAGGTGCGCTTCCGCGAGAACCTGCTGGCGTCGCTCGGGAGCGACTTCGCGACCTCGGTCATCGTCCAGATGCCCGCGACCGTCGCCGTCAAAAATCAGTTCGAGGCCAGCCCGTCCTCCAAGGCCCCAGAGCTGTTCGGCAATCCTTCCCCGTCCCTGAGCACTTCGAATAAGACGCTCAACCAGTACACAATCTCGACCGCGGCGCTGCCGGTGAAGCCGGGCACGGGCTATCTCAACTTCCTGGTCGGGGCCGTCAACCCGACCACGCAGTCCGACCTCTGCCTCCAGTTCGCTTACGACGTGGGGTTCCTCGACCACCAGTTCCAGACCAGCGAGGAGCAGTTCGGCTACACGCCCTCGTCGTGGCTGAGGTTCGTCGTGCCCGACACCGACCCGACGGGCTCGTCGCCGGTGCTCGACGTTGCGATGGGGCAGCTCGACATCCCGATTCCGCTCCGCGCTTACCCCTCGCCCCCGCGCCTCGTGCGGCAGGCGGCCGTCGCGTCCGTCAGCAGCCCGACGACCATCACCGACGCGCTGCTCGCGGATTACCATCTGGGGCTGGCGCGGCCGCTCGTAGCGCAGGACGACCTGCATCTCTCGGTTGAGTTCAACCGCGCCACCACCAGCCTGAAGGGCGCGACCGATTCGGGCGGGCAGTTGTTCGCCGCGCTCGCAAACTTCCAGGCCTTCCAGGCTCAGCACCTCCAAACCGCCACCGCCGCCATCACCCAGAACGGCGCGGCGGCCGGGCAGTGGCTGACCGACATCGTCCAGTTGGTGCAAGCCGTGGCCGACGCGTGGGAGGCCGCACCCGCGTCTCCGTCGGCGTTGGCAAGTGAAATGGACGCGCCGCCAATCCCCGCACCTTATACATGGGACTTCATGCTCCAGGTCCCGGACGAGTCAAACCCGAGTGTGATGTTGCTGACATGGGCGGGTGACGGCGCGCCGCCGGCAGACGCGTGGCCTACGATAGAGACGGCCACCGGGCAGGCGACACAGCAGCCTAACGTCATGAAGTACACACTGCCGGCGGGCGCCAATGTCGACGAGCCGACGCTCACCTGGGCGGGACTCTCGGTCATCACCGTCCAGAGCGTTTCGGCGTCGGCGTGGATCGTGCGCAACGAGACGCTGGCCGGCTGCGGAGGCCAGACGCGGCCGCAAGAGACGAATCCCGCTTTCGTTTACAGCACGGGGACGGTCACTTTCGCGAGCCCGGTCATACCGCTGCTTGAGGTCGGCGGCACGTTGCCGATTCAAGCCAACTCGGTGGACGACGCCGTCAACCAGCTCGTCACGCAGGTCATGACGCCCGCCAGCCCCGCCTCGCAGGTGGGCTGGGGCCTCCAGGTCGAATACGCCTTCCTTCTGGTCACGGGTCAGAGCGGGCAGCTTCAGACCAAGCTGCCCGTGTTCCTGGCGAGGACGGACGTGTCGACGGCGGAGACTCCGGCGGCTGGCGTCGAGACGCCGCAACAACTGGTCGGCGCGCTTCAGGGGGCGCTCAAGTCATGGTATGGCGACTTCCACCCGTCGGACGAAGGCGCCAGCCTGGCCTTCGCGCTCACCGTCTTCGCGGCCAACAGCCAGCAGCCTCTCGCACGTTTGTTCGACATCGAAGCGCCGATCAGCGGCCCGGACTGGTGGAGTTAGCGTGGCCGAAACCTGTGCCGGGCCGAGGGCGGCAGCGTCGAGCTTCCCTCGTTCCTGGCTTGTGTGAACACGCCGCGCAGGAGTAGATTGCGGCACAGTCTGTCGAAGTGGGAGGTGCGGTATGGCCGGATGGGACGGTGACGCGCTGGCCGAGAGCATGGAGCAGGCGCTTGAGCGGCGGCAGGAGGCCGAGGATGCGCGCCGCGAACGCAAAGTGACCTCGACGCCCGAGGAGCGCGAGCGCAGGGCGCGGGATGAGTCAGTGAGGCTTTCGAGGGCACGTCTGGAGGCGCAGCTCGAAAGCGCGACCAGCCCGGCGCACCGCGCCATGCTCGAGCGCGCACTGCGCTCGCTCGGGGAAGACGTCGAAGAACCCGAGACGTAAACATCTACCCGCCACCACGTCCGATAAGCAAAACACATCCCCACGGCTCCGACCGTTTACGAGCTCACTTGCTTGTCCGGTCGTTATCGGACGGGTCTCGCCGTGCAGGGCCTCTCCGTCATCAGCTTCTTTGGGAGAGGCGGATGAAGGAGAAACGTCGCGTACTGCATAGTCGTGAGTGTTATTTAGTCGGCCCGCAATCCGTCCGACTTCACAGGAGCATGGGGACGGTCTCGGCCCACGCGCCCGCGTCGAGTCCTGCGCGCGCGGCCGCGGACGAGGCCAGCAAGAACGCCGAGAGCGCGGCGTTTGACGTTTCGGCTTCGCGTCCGTCGGTCGCGCCGGGCTCGGGCGTGAAGCGCACGAGGCGGATGCGGCGCCGCTCGACGCGCTCGACGCGAAACGTCGCCCCGCCGCGTTTGACCTCTTCTCCCTCGGTCAAAATCCTCCCGGCCTCGGCCAGCAGGAACCCGGCGACCGTCGTGTAACCCGCATCCTCCGGCAGGTCGAGGCCGAAGCGTCGGTTGGCGTCGCGCACCGCGAGCTTCCCTTCCAACACGAACGAGCCGTCGGGCTGCTCCGCTATCTGCTTGCGCACCTCCTCGTCGTATTCGTCGTCTATCTCGCCGACTATCTCTTCGAGCAAATCTTCGAGCGTGAGGATGCCTTCGAGCCCGCCGTGCTCGTCGACGACGAAGACGAGGTGGACGCGCGACGACTGCATCTGCTTGAGGGCGTCGCCCAGGCTGGCCGAGGCCGGGATGAACGCCGGCGGACGCGCCAGAGACTCAAGGCTCCCGCCGCGCGCCTGCCCCATGTCCACATCCTTGCGGAAGAGGACGCCGACCACGTCGTCGAGCCGCTCGCGGTAGACGGGGATGCGCGAATAACCGGTCGTGCGGAACAGCTCGCGCGCCTCTTCGAGCGACGCCGACGCCGGGACGGCCACCATCTCCGTGCGCGGCACCAGCGCCTCGCGCACCTCGGCGTCGGAGAACTCGAAGACGCCCTCGAGGAGCCGCTGCTCCTCCTCCTTGAGCTGCCCGCTCCGGCGCGAGACGTCGATGAGTCCGCGCAGCTCTTCCTCGGTGTAGATCGAGCCGTGCTCGCCCGAGGGGTGCAGGCCGAAGAGGCGGACGGTGCGCGTACCCGCCCAGTCGAGCAGGCGGATGGGCCAGCGGAAGAGTTTATAGAAAAGCTCCATCGGCAGGGCGATGGCGAGCGCCGTCCTCTCCGCGCGCTCCAGGGCGAGCGTCTTCGGCGCCAGCTCGCCGAGCACGATGTGGAGAAAGGTGATGACGACGAAGGCGACGGCGAAGCTGATGGTGTGGAGCGCGGTCTCGGAGACGCGTCCTTTGAGCGGCTCCTCCAGCATGTGCGCCACCACCGGCTCGCCTATCCATCCCAGCGCGAGCGAGGCCATCGTGATGCCGAGCTGCGTGGCCGAGATGTAGGCGTTGAGGTGGTCGAGCAGCCCGAGCAGCCTCCGCGCGTTGCGGCTGCCCGAGGCCGCAAGCGTCTCGACGCGCGAGCGGCGCACCCCGACCAAAGCAAACTCAGACGCGACGAAGAAACCGTTGGCCAGGACGAGAAAGAGCACGAGCAGCAGATACAGTGCCGTCATCACCGCTACATTGTAGTTGACAGCCCGACTCCGCGAAACCTTCCGCCTACGGACTAAGCGCCGGCCCCTCCGCCGCCCTCTTCTCCGCCTCGCTTCCCGCGAGCCGCCAGCGCCGGCCCGAGCCGCGACATCACCTTCGCACGCCCCCCCTCCGCCTCGTGCGCGGGCTGCGCCTCGTCTCCGGTCGTAAACAGCGCGTCGAGCAGACCGCCGCGGGGACTGAAAGGCACACAGGCGCGACAGCAGCGGACGAGCGGCAGCCTGCTCGCCGGCTCGGCCTCCCTTGTGAAGAGGTCGCCCTCGCGAATCAGGGTGCCGCAGCGCGAGCAAGTCAAATCCAACAGGGCGCGATACAGCTCGGCCCGCGCGCCCGTATCGAGCAGGGCTTCGCCGGCCCTCTCGCTGTGAGGCTGTCCCGACCTCGCATCTCTCCCGCCTCTCTTCTTCATGCCGTGCTCACGCACGTGGATGCTAACAGATTTTCTTTCCGCGTCTCTTCTTTCGAGCCACGCGCGGGGCCGCGCCGATGTCGGAAAAGCGTTTGAAGCATTTCGGGAAGACGAAGATGATAGACTAAGCACATGACCCCCGGAGACGATTCGCGTCAGGGCCCGGACGGCGGCGCGGGGCACTCGCGTGCGCTCGCGGCCCCTGATACGGCCGCGACGCTGCGCGAAGCCGTCACACACTGGGCCGAGCAGAACACGCGCCCCGAGACGTTAGCCCGCGCCGAGAAGCTCCGCGACAAGGTCTCGGCCGTCACCTCTTTCTTCGAGTTCGCGGGCCGCCACCTCGGCGAGGTCACGCCCGGCGACGTCTCGCGTTGGCGCGCCGAGATGGAGGGGCGCGGGCTCAAGCCGGCGACCGTCTACGCGAGGGTCTCGCGCGTCTCGGCCTTCTACCGCTGGCTGTTGAGCGACCCGCGGCTCTCCCGTCTCATCGCGGGCAACCCCGCGGCGCTGGCGCGACCGCGCTTCCCGCGCCCCTACCAGTCGGAGTCGACCAAGGCGCTCTCGGACGAGGAGATGAACGCGCTGCTCGCGGTCGTCAGGCGTCTGGCCGAGGGCGGCTCGGTCGTGGGCAAACGCGACTACGCGCTGCTGCTCTTCTACTTCCTGACGGGACTCAGGAGGAGCGAGGTCATCGGCCTCAGGGGCAAGGACCTTGAGACGAAAGAGGGCTCTCTCGTCATCAAGTACAGGCGCAAAGGCGGGAAGTTTGTCGCCAGGGAGGTCGCGGACCCTTCGGCGGGCGAGGCGCTCGACGAGTACCTTGAGGCTTCGGGGAGGCCGAACGTCTTAGGGTCGGAGCGGCCTCTGTGGACGAGGCACGACCGCGCGGGTAAGCCCGGCGCGCCGCTCACCGCGAGGGCCTTCGTCGAGAATTTGAAGTCTTACGCCAGAGAGGCTGGGCTCGCGCACATACACCTTCACCAGACACGGCACACCTACGCCCGCATCGTCGCGGAGGAGACCGGCAGCTTCCTCGAAGCGCAGGAGGCGTTAGACCACGAGAACCCGGCGACCACACGCGTCTACGTCCAGCGAATCACCGTCAAGGCCGACCGGCACGGCGCGAAGGTCGCGGGGAGACTAAAGCTCGGGCGAATCACAGGGGAAGAGAGTTGACGAGGCGGCCCTGCGTCACGTCCGGGCCGGACGCCGCCGGCGATTGATTGTTGGTTCACTGTCCGGGTTGCGTCGAGAGCAGGCGAGAGAGATCGTCCGGGGTGTCCACGTCTATCTCGCCGCCGGGGAAAGGCACGAAGTGAGCACTCGCGGCGTGACTCTTGATGACCTGCTTTGCGCCGGTGTGACCTTCGAGACGTTTCAGCTCGTCGAAGAGTGCTCTGCCGAACAGCGCCGGCACGCCGTAGCTCTCGCCGTACCGTGAGGCGACGAGGTCGCGCCCCGTGGCGCGGCGCGCAGCGACGAGACCGGCGATTACTTCGCGCGTGACGAACGGCTGGTCGCACAACAACAGGACGACCGCGTCCGCACCGGGTTGAGCCTCCAAAAGCTTCTCGACCCCCGCGCCGACGGAGGAGCCCATCCCCGTCTCCCATCGCTGATTCTCGACCTCAAACACGTCGAGCCCGCGCAGCTCGCCCCTCATGCGCTCGGCGTGCGCGCCCGTCACCACGACAACGGGGTCGCACCCGGCCCCCTTCGCGGCTAGCGCGGCGCGTCTGAGCAGGGTCTCGCCGTCGAATCGAAGCAACTGCTTCGGCCGTCCCATGCGCGAAGAAGAGCCCGCCGCCAGTATCACCGCGCCGACGACGCCCGAGCCGCTTTCAAACACCCCTCAACCGTCCTCCCGGCCGGACACCGATTCATCAGGCAGACGCCACGGACCCCGCGTCCGCCTCAAGCACCGGCACGCCTTCGCCGTCGCTCAAACGGCCGTGAATCGAGCCCCTGCGCTCGCGCAGAATCCCGCCGCGCCGTCCGTCGAGCACCGCGCGCATCTCGGCGGTGATCGAAAGGGCAATCTCGGCGGGAGCGTTCGCGCCGATGTCCAGACCGGCCGGCGCGTAGAGGCGCGACCTGTCGGCCTCTTCGAGCCGTATGGCGGCGTCGCCTTCCGCCAGCTCAGATAACATCCGCTCGGTGCGCTTGCGGGGCCCCATGACGCCGACGTAACGCGCGGGCGACGCGAGCAGGAACTTGAGCAGCGCGAGGTCGTGCGAGTAGTTGTGCGTCATCAGGAGCGTCAGCGTGCGCGGAGTGATTTTGACGTGCGCGCCGACCTCCTCGGGGCGCGCGAGCGTGACCCGGTCGGACGACGCGAACCGCGCGCGGCTGGCGGGGCGCGCCTGCGGATCAACGACCTCCGTGTGCCAGCCGAGTCCGCGCGCCAACTCGACGACCGGCAGCGCGTCATGCCCCGCGCCGAAGACGACGAGCGGGACTGGCGGCGTCAGCGTCTCGCAGAAGACCTTGACGGCGCCGCCCTCATGCTCGTAGACGCGGACGCCCGACGAGCCTTCGCGCGCCGACGCGCGCAGGTCGCCTTCGATCAAACGCGCCAGCTCGCCGCCCAAACTCTCACACACAACCTCGCCGTCTACGCCCACGAACAGGCGCGAGCCGATCTCGACTCGCCCCGCTTCGTGCGTTGAAGTTGAAGGCGTGAGGTGATAGACGGTCGCGACCGCCGTGGGCGCGGCGTCCCCGCCGGAAGCGCACGAGCGTCGCAGCGCGGCGACGTAAGACGACCGCGGCGCGAGCGGCTCCACCAGCACGCGCACGATGCCGTTGCAGCCCAGCCCCAGCCCCCACGCCATCTCCTCGCCGGTCGAGGCCGTGTCGTACTCGACGAGTTTCGCCGCGCCCGCCCTGATGACGCCCCGCGCGTGCTCGACCACGTCGCCTTCGAGGCAGCCGGCGCTGATGCTGCCCGTACACGCGCCGCCTTCGCCGACGAGCATCCGCGCCCCCGGCCGCCTGTACGAAGAGCCCTCGACGCTCACCAACGTCGCCAGCGCGCAGCGCACGCCGGAGGCGCACGCCTCGTCGAACGCTTCGATTAACGCCCGCACCTCATTCATAGATCACGCGGCCCTTCAGAGCAGCTTGTCCGGGGTGATGGGCAGCTCGCGGACGCGCCTGCCCGTGGCGTGGAAGACGGCGTTGGCGATGGCCGCAGGGATGCCGACCATCCCCAGCTCGCCCATGCCCTTGACGCCGAGCGGGTTGACGACGGTGTCGTCCTCCTCGACGAACATCGTCTCCACCTCGTGCACGTCCGCGTTGACGGGCACGTGGTAGTGCTGGAGGTTCGGGTTCATGATGCGTCCGTACCGGTGGTCGATCTCGGTCGCCTCGTGAAGCGCCATCCCGATGCCCCACACGACGCCGCCGATCTCCTGGCTGTGCGAAGCCTTCGGGTTGATGATCTTGCCGGAGGCCGTCGCCTCGATGGCGCGCGTGACGCGGACGGTGCCGAGGTCGGGGTCCACCTTGACCTCGACGAACTGCGCGCCGTGCGCCATCGTCGCGTACTTCCGACGCTCGGGCGAGGGCTTCGACTCGAAAGTCTCGGCGACCTCGGTCAGGTTGTTGCGCCGCATGACCTCAAAGGCGTCGACCGACTTCGACGTGTCTTTCTTGAGACGGAGCCTCCCGTCGAGCAGCTCCACGTCGGCGGCGGCCGCCCCCCTCAGAGGCGACGACGCATCCTTGTTCGCGAGCGCGAGCAGCCTGCCGGCGACTGCCAGCGCCGCGCCGTGTACGGCCGAGCCGACGCTCGCCGTCGTCCAAGAGCCGCCCTGCGCGGGCGCGCGCGGCAGCTTCGTGTCTCCCAGCTCGAACTCCACGCGCCGTGGGTCAACACCGAGGTACTCGGCGGCGATCATCGTGACGACCGTGTAAGTCCCCGGCCCGATGTCACTCGCGGCGCTGGCGACGTAGGCCGTCCCGTCTGCGCGGAGCGCGACCTTCGCGCTCGCGGGCATCTGGAACGCGCCCCAGATTCCGGTCGCCGTCCCCCAGCCGACCAGCAGCCGCCCGTCGCGCATCGAGCGCGGCTCCATCTTGCGCGCCTTCCAGCCGAACTTCTCGGCGCCGAGCCGGTAGCACTCGCGCAGCGCCTTGCTCGAAAACGGACGGCCGCTCTCGGGGTCCACTTCGGCGTAGTTGATGAGGCGCAGCTCCAGCGGGTCGATCTTGAGCGCGTAGGCCAGCTCGTCCATCGCGCACTCCAGCGCGAACATGCCGCTCACCGCGCCCGGCGCGCGCATCCACGTCGGCGTCGGCAGGTCGGTGTTCGTGATCTTCAGCAACGCGTAAAGGTTCGGGCAGGCGTAGACCTGTCGCGTGAAGCCGGTCGTGCCGTCGGAGAACTCCTCGAAGGTCGAGGTGTTGTGGACGGCCTCGTGAATCATCGCCGTGAGCTTGCCCGTGCGCTCGGCGCCGAGCGCTATCTTCTGAATGGTGTACGGGCGGTAGCCGTGGCCCGTGAACATCTGCGTCCGCGTGTAGACGACCTTGACGGGCCGCTTTATCTCTCGCGCCGCCAGCGCCGTCAGCGCCGGGTAGTAGTTGGGCCTGAGGCTTGAGCCGAAGGCGCCGCCGACGTAGGGCGAGACGACCGAGACGTGCGCCTCGGGCACGCCGAAGGCGGAGGCCAGGTGCGCGCGGACGCCGTAGACTTCCTGCGTCTTGTCGAAGACGGTGAGCCTGTCGCCCTGCCAGACGGCGATGGCCGCGTGCGGCTCCATCGGGTTGTGGTGCTCGACGGGGATGCGGTACTCGGCCTCGACACGCACGGGCGCGGCCTTCATCGCCGCCTCGGGGTTGCCGCGGGGTTTGGGCGGCGGCCCCTGCGCGGGCACGCGCGCGCGTTCGCGCACGGCCTCGGTGTCGGTCGCGTGCGGCTCGGGGTCGTAGGTGACTTTGACGAGGCGCGCGGCGTGGCGAGCCTGCTCGTAGGTCTCGGCGACGACGAGCGCGACGGGCTGGCCGTTGAAGAAGATTCGGTTCGACTGGAGCGCGCGGAAGGACTTGTCGCGCTCCTCCTGCGCGCGCGGCGGCGCGTCCTCGGTCGCAGTCTTCGGCCCGAGCTTCGGCGCGTTGAGGTGCGTGAAGACGCGTATCACGCCGGGCGAGCGCTCGGCGTCGCCCGTGTCGATTGTCTTGATGGCGCCCTTCGCCACCGTGCCGAGCACGATGAAGCCGTAGGCGAGGTTCGGCACCTTGAACTCCGCCGCGTACTTAGCATTCCCCGTCACCTTCGCCACGCCGTCCACGCGGCTCATCTCTTTTCCGATGTACCTCGGCATCTCGGTCCCCTTCCCCTGTTCTCCGGCTTCAGGCCAGCCCGCTCGCGCGCATCAGGGCGCGGACGACGGCGCGTTTACCCAGCTCGACCTTGTAGGCGTTGTGCGCCAGCGGCTTGGCGCCTTTGAGCGCCGCTTCGGCGGCGCGGCGGAAGTTCTCCTCGGAGGCGGGCTGCCCGACGAGCGCGGCCTCCGCCTCGGCGCTCCGCCAGGGCTTGTGTGCGACGCCGCCGAGCACGACGCGCGCCTGCCGGACGGCCCCGCGCTCGACTTGCAGCGCGGCGGCGACCGCGACGAGCGCGAAGGCGTAGGACGCGCGGTCTCTCACCTTCAGGTAGTAGGAGTGCTTCGCGAAGCTCGACTTCGGCAGCTCGATGGCCGTGATGAGCTCGCCGTGGGCGAGGTTGTTATCCTTCTCCGGAGTGTCGCCGGGCAGGCGGTGAAACTCTCCGACGGGGATGGTGCGCACTCTCCCGTTCGCGCCCCTCACGCGCACGACCGCGTCGAGTGCGTAGAGCGCGTTCGCCATGTCGCCCGGGTAGGTGGCCACGCACTTCTCGCTCCAGCCGAGGATGGCGTGGATGCGGTTCAGGCCCCCGAGCGCGCCGCAGCCCGAGCCGGGCTCCCTCTTGTTGCAGGGCATCGCGGTGTCGTAGAAGTACTGGCAGCGCGTCCGCTGCATCAGGTTCCCGCCGTTCGTCGCCATGTTCCGGAGCTGCCCCGAGGCACCGGCGACGATGGCCTGCGTCAGCAGCGGGTAGTTCCGCCGTATCAGCGGGTGGTTGGCGGTGTCCGTGTTCTTCGCCAGCGCGCCGATGGAGACGCCGCCGCCGGCGGCCCTTATCTCATTCAGCCCCAGACGCGACAGGTCAACCAGCTCGTTCGGCCGCTCCACATCCTCCTTCATCAGGTCGAGGATGTTGGTCCCCCCGGCGAGGAACTTCGCCCGCGGGTTCATTGCTACCGCGCGCACCGCACCGACGGCGTCCGCGGCACGCACGTACTTAAACGGTCTCATCGGCTCCCACCTCCTCCCTGACGCGCGCCAGCTCTTCCCCTTCGACGAAGCGCCACGTCCGCGCCCTCTCACGGCCCGAGTGCGCCTCCTGTATGGCGGCGACGATGCCGGGGTAGGCGCCGCAGCGGCAGATGTTGCCGCTCATCCGCTCGCGTATCTCGTCGTCCGTCAGCCGCGTGGTTGAGGCCGTCACGTCCTCCGTGACGTGGCTCACGTCGCCGCGCTTGGCCTCCTCCAGCAGCCCGACGGCCGAGCAGAGCTGCCCCGGCGTGCAGTAGCCGCACTGGAAGCCGTCGTACTTGATGAAGGCCGCCTGCACCGGGTGCAGCTCGTCGCCGCGCGCCAACCCCTCGACGGTCGTGACCTCCTTGCCCTCGCAGGTGGCGGCCAGCGTCAGGCACGACAGCACGCGGCGGCCGTCGACGAGCACCGTGCAGGCGCCGCACTGCCCCTGGTCGCAGCCCTTCTTCGTCCCCGTCAGCTCAAGCCGCTCGCGCAGCGCGTCTAAGAGCACCATGCGCGAATCGACTTCCAGACTCTTCGCCGCGCCGTTGACCTTGAGCGAGACCCTGACCGGGTTCTCCAGCGCGGCCCCCGGCGCGTACAACGCCTCCGGCGAGGCGGCCAGCGCGCCGACGGCCCGCTCCTGCTCAAGCAGCATCAGCGCGAAGACGCCGAGGCCGCCCGCGACCGTCTGCCCCAGGAAGGTGCGCCGCGCCTGACCCACGTCGGTCAACGCCGGCAGTTCTTTTAAAAGCGCCTCCTCGTCGGCCGACAGCTCGGGCCCCGATGTCTCGTCGAAGTCGTCGTGCATGTAAGACTTCCCCCGTTCTCCTAAGGGTGAACAACTTTCCATTGTGATGTGGATCTTTGCGACAGCTTACCTGAAGTCATACGCGAAGGCCAGCATTATCCCCGGACGGCCTTTGTCAGACGCGGCGCGGCCCTCATCCTCAACTCTATCTGGTAAATTCGCCCGCCGTGCTCGACGAAGAAGTCGGTGCCCGTCGATCTCAAATTCGACTCTTTGAGAAACGCCTTGAGCGTCTCCAGCTCGGACGAATTTTCGACGGGGATTCTCCTGTTGGCGATTCGGAGCGACCGGGCGAGACCCGGCAGGGACGACATTTGACTCTCACCGACGGCGACGAAGTCGTAGAACCGCCTGGCGTCCTCTCTAATGGATTGCGCCCGCCGCGCGTCCACCGGCCGCGAGTAGATGACGGCCTTCGTGTTGCTGGCGGCGGGTAAAGAGGTGCTCAGCGACTTCAGCTCCGAGATCAGTCGCCGAAACTTTTCGGGGTAGTCCTTAAATTTAAATAATGAGCCGTGAGCCTCCGGTCAGGCGCGTGGGAGCAACACTTCGCGCCGGCGATAAATGCTTATAGCTTACATAAAATCTTTTAGTTTTTATTATTGCGCAATCTCTATAAAATGTACGCCCGTCGAGTGACGAGTAGTCCCGGCAGTTCCTTTCATTCCTTCAAAGGTTATCAAAAAACAAGGCGTAACCTCGGGCCAGGATGGCGGTTTGTGTCGGCTCTCTCGGGATGCACGGCGGGGGAGCGGCGACGGTCTTTAAACCCCCGCAGACGCATTTGGAGGAGAACCATGATCAAACGCTTAGTCGCTCTCACCGCCTGCATTCTCTGCCTGGGCGCGGCGGTCTGTGCGCAGACCGTCACCGGCACTTTGCAGGGGACGGTCAGAGACCCCAACGGCGCGGTCGTGCCCGGCGCGACCGTCGCGATCCGCAACGTCCAGACCGGGAACGAGCGCACGCTGACGACCAACGGGGAGGGTTACTACGTCGCCAACTTCCTGCCCGTCGGCAACTACCACGCGACCGCCTCGGGTCAGGGCTTCGGCTCGGTCAGGCGCGAGGGGCTCGAGGTGCCGCTCAACCAGACCGTCGTCGCCGACTTCACGCTCAGCCCGACGGTCGGCGAGACCGTCACCGTCACGACCTCGGAAGAGCCCATCAACACGACCAACGCCGAGATCAAGGGCCGGCTGAACGAGCAGGAGATTCTCGACAAGCCCACCTTCAACCAGAGCAACTTCCTGACGCTCGCCGAGACCTTCACCGGGTTTCAGGAGAACCCGACTTCGGGGCAGAACAACCCGACCGCCTCCTCCGGCTCCTCGATCAACTTCAACGGGACGGGCACGCGCGGCGCGACCTTCCAGATCAACGGCGTGAATAACGACGACGCCTCCGAGAACCAGAACCGGCAGGGCGCGTCGCTCTCGACCATCAAAGAGTTCCAGGTCATCACCAACAACTTCACCGCCGAGTTCGGGCGCGGCTACGGCGCCGTCGTGCTCGTCCAGACCAAGTCGGGCACCAACGGCCTGCACGGCGACGTCTACATCTACCACAACAACAGCGCGCTCAACGCCACCAACAACGCCTTCACGCCCGGCGCGCGCAAGCCCGTCAACCGACGCAACCAGTACGGCGCGACCGCCGGCTTCCCGTTCATCAAAAACCGCCTCCTCGGCTTCGTCAGTTTCGACGAGGTGCGGAACAGCGGCGCCGGCGGCTACACGCGCGACCTCTTCCTGGCCTCCGAGCGCAACCCCGCCAACTGGTTCAACACGAAGCCGGCGGGCGCCACCACCCACCCGAACGACACGCCGGCCAACCGAGCCTTCATCCAGTCGGTGCTCGACCGCTTCCCTTCTTCGCTGACGCCGAACGACCCGCGCAGCGCACGCACGTTCACGGGGCAGGTCGGCTTCGACCGCCCGCTCAAGGACTACTCGGGCCGCCTCGACTGGAACGCGCGCGAGTCCGACAACGTCTTCGTCCGCTGGCAGTACACCCGGCAGGTCTTCGACAACGAGGACATCATCATCGGCGAGGCCACCAAGCAGAACAACAAGCAGCAGAATGTCGGGCTGACGTGGACGCACCTGTTCTCGAACTCGACCGTCGGCGAGTTCCGCTACGGGCTGGGGCTGCGCACCACGCTCGTCGGCATCAAGGCCGGCAACGACACGCCCATCATCCGCTTCGGCGGGACGCCCGTCGCCGGCTCCATCATCGGCAACGCCGGCGCCTTCCCCATCAACCGCTGGCAGACAGACCACCAGTTCGTCTACAACATCTCGACGCTGTTCGCCGGCAGCCACTTCTTCAGGGCCGGCACCGACATCCGCCGCCAGAGCCTCGACGACGTGGCCGACAACTTCTCGCGCGGCTTCTACAACCTCGCGGCCACCTGCAACGGCGTCAACTACGGCACCTCCTACAACGCACTCCTCAACGGCTGCGCCGCCAACTACCAGAAGGGCTTCGGCCCCTTCTTCCTTGAGAACCGCCTCCGCGAGTCGAACTTCTACGCCGAGGACAACTGGAGGCTGCGGCCGAACCTGACCTTGAACATCGGCGTGCGCTACGAGTACGTCTCGGCGCCCGAGGAGGCCGCGGGGCGCATCAACTACGGCTTCGAGGACGACAAGGACAACATCGAGCCGCGCGTCGGCTTCGCGTGGAGCCCGGATTTCGAGGGCGGCTTCCTCGGCCGCCTCTTCGGGCGGGCGGGCAACTCCTCGATCCGCGCCGGCTACGGCATCTTCCACGGCCGCCTCTTCCAGTCGGTCTTCTCGCAGTCGGGCGCGACCGTGCGCTTCAACCCGCCCAACGCGCTCTTCTACAACCAGTCGGGCGTGGCCACCGCCACCTTCAGCCCGAACAACCTCGCCGACCCGACGGGCGGCTTCGTCTTCGTGCCCGGCCCGCAATCACTCCGCCACGCCGAGGCGCACATCGACCCCGGCCTGGAGATGCCCTACACGCAGCAGTGGAGTTTGAGCTACGAGCGCCAGCTCCCCTGGCGCTCCTCGCTGCGGCTGAGCTACACGGGCAACCGCGGCATCGGTCTCATCAAGTACTCGCTTAAGAACCTGCCGCTCACGGGCGACGTGACGGTCGTCAACGCGCCGAACAACGCGCCCAACGTGCTCTACAGCTTCACGGGGCTCGCGGCCGGCGACCCGCGCCGCGTGGACACGCGCGGGCAGACGTTACGGCTCGCGTCCGACCCGCAGTGCGCGGGTACGGGGCTGCCGCTCATCCCGACGACCGCGGTCTGCCCCGTCGCCGTCCCCATCGGCCCGCTCGAATACAGCGTCCGGCTCCCGCGCGTCAACGAGCGGCGGCCCGACCCGCGCTTCACCACCAACACCTTCGTCAGCAACGACGCCTGGACCTACTACAACGGCCTCCAGGCGACCTGGGAGAAGAAGTACAGCCACGGCCTCAGCTTCCAGGCGTCTTACACCTGGTCGAAGTCCATCGATACGACATCGGAGGCGACCAACCTCGGCGGGGCGGCCAGCTCCGGCGGCGACTCGAACATCCTCGGCAACAGCTCGCGCGTCTCGCGCGGCCTCTCGCACTTCGACACGCGCCACCGCCTGACCACCTTCGCCACCTACCAGCTCCCCTTCTTCAAAGGGTCGCGCGGCCTGTTCGACGAGAACGGGCTGAAGCCCGGCGCCTTCCTCGGCGGCTGGACGGTCTCGACCGTGGTCAAGCTCGCCGCGGGCACGCCCTTCTCGGTCATCAACAGCGGCGGCTTCGGCGACCTGAACTTCGACGGCTTCACCGAGACGCGCCCGGTGCTGCTCAACCTCGGGCTCCTCGGCGGGAACTTCGATTTGCCGAGGGGGACGACCCCGCTCATCCCCGCGTCGGCCTTCCGCGCGCCGACGGTGCGTGACTTCGGCTGCTGCGTCCTCGGGCGCAACACCTTCTTCGGCGACGGCGTGAAGAACGTCGACCTCGGCATCTACCGCACGTTCGCGATGCCGTGGGAGTCGCACCGGCTGCTGTTCCGCGCAGACCTCTTCAACGCCTTCAACCACGTGCAGTACTCCTTCCCGAACCCGGACCTCGCGAGCGCGACGTTCGGCCGCATCATCTCGACGGCGAACCTCTACAGCCCGCGCGTCGTGCAGCTCTCGCTGCGCTACCAGTATTGAGAGCGCGCGCACATGACCGAAGGGCGGGGGTTTTAACTACGCCCCCGCCCTTTCCCCTGCCGGTTCAGACGAAAGAATGATGATGAGCGATAAGCTGACCCGAATCGTCGGACACCTGACCGCCGCCTTTTTACTGACGCTGACCTGCGCCGTCGCGTCACGCCCGCAGACGCCGACTCAGACGCCCACGCCGGCGCCGGCGCCGGCGCCCGCTCGCGTCGCGCCGCCCGCGGGCGAGGTGCGCGCGCTGTGGGTCGTGAGGACGACGCTCACCTCGCGCGAGAAGATTCGCGCGATGGTCGAGGCCGCGAAGCGGAACGGCTTCAACAACCTCATCGTGCAGGTTCGCGGGCGCGGCGACGCTTACTACCGCGCGCGCTGGGAGCCGCGCGCCGCCGCGCTGAAAGACCAGCCCGCGGACTTCGACCCGCTCGCCCTGACCATCCGTGAGGCGCACCGCGAGGGACTCAAAGTTCACGCGTGGGTCAACACGAACCTGCTCGCGAACCTCGACGAGCTGCCGGCCGAGCCCGAGCACGTCTACAACGCGCGCCCCGAATGGCTGGCCGTGCCGCGCGCGGTCGCCGCCGAACTCTACGCGACGGCTCCGTCCGACCCGCGCTACCGCGCGCGCATCGTGGAGTGGTCGAAGGCCAACCGCGGGGAGCTGGAAGGCGTTTACACCGCTCCCGCGCACCCGGCCGTGCGCGAGCACGTCTATTCCATCTGGATGGACTTGCTCGAACGCTACGACCTCGACGGCCTACACTTCGACTACGTGCGTTTCGCCAGCCCCGACTTCGACTACAGTCGCGCGTCGCTCGAACGCTTCCGCGCATGGATTGACCCGCGCCTCTCGGCGGCCGAGCGCCGCCTGCTCGACGGCGCGCTCAAGGCCGACCCGCTCGCCGCCGCCGACGCCTACCGCGAGCTGTTCGCCGACTTCCAACGCGAACAGGTCACGGCGCTCGTCGAGCGCATCTATCACGGCGTGAAGAAGCGCCGCCCCTCGGCGGTCGTCTCGGCGGCCGTCTTCGCCAACGACGAGAACGCGTACACGCGCAGGTTTCAGGACTGGCGGCGCTGGCTCGCGATGGGAGTCCTCGACGTGGTCTGCCCGATGGCCTACACGCCCGACAGGCGCGAGACGCCGTCGAAGTTTTCCAGGACGTTCCGGCAGAGTTCATTTAAAGGGATTCCGGTCGGGCGCTTCGTCGTGTGGGACGGCGCGGAGGAGACCGCGAACGGCCACGTTGAGCGCCGGGACGCGGTGCCGAATCCAGACACGCATCGGCGCGGGGCGCGCGCCGAGCCGCGCCTTCGGTTCGAGCGCGGTGCGCCCCAGCGAGAGCCGCCGGCAGCCGAGCCCGATGGCGTCGCCCACCACCGCCTGCAACAGGCGGAGGTAGACCGGGAACTTCGCGTTGGCCTCGCGGTCGAAGCCGATGTAGTAGCCGACGGCCGTCTCCCCGTCGCGCACCGTCGTCACGAATCCCAGCAGCTCTCCGTCGCGCCGGACGACCGTGCAGCGCATCCCTTCGCCGAGCCGTCCGGCGAGCACCGGGAGGTACGCGGCGGGGAGCGTCACCAGCCTCAGCCGGGCGTTGTTGTGAGTCTGCATGTAGAGCGCGTGCAGCGCGTCGGCGTGCGGCTCGATGTCCGTCAGCTCTTCGACGGAGCAGCCGGCCGCCGCCACGTCCTTTTCGATCTGCCTCGCAGCCTTGCGGTACTTGGCTGTGAGGCTCGCCAGATAGTCTTCATACCCGCCCCAGCGCGGCGACAGTTCCAGCACCATGTCGGGGTCGGTTTCGAGCGGGCGGTAAGAAAACTGTGACAGCGCCTCGGCGCCCGCGGCGTGCTCGCCGGTGATGTCTTTGACCATGACGAGGTCCGCGTCGCCCGAGAGCTTGTCGGCACGCCGCAGCCGGTAGAGCGCCTCGGCGACCGCGGGCCAGAGCGCCGTCGGGTCTTCGCCCGGCGCGAACGCGACGCCGTGCAGTCCCCACGACAGCAGGTTCCCGCAGACGAGCACCCTCTCCCGCACGCGCTCGAGCGCGGCGGCCAGACGCTCGTGTCGCCCGGTCTTACGCACGCGCGCGGCCGAGACCGTCACGCACTGCGCCGAGACGGCCGCCACCGCCTCGCGGCCGCGGAAGACCATGGCGTATCGCTGGCGAAGGTTCTCCGGCCCCGCCTCTTCGATGACGCGCAGGTAGCGGCGCGAGAGGAAGAGCGAATGGCCGGCGGTCAGGTCGTCCCAGCGCGCCGCGTCCAGGTACTCGACGCTGTCGGCGAGCGCGAAGCCGAAGCCCGTCGGGCGGTGGCGCGCGCGGTGGCCTTCGCGCAGCTCGCGCGCCCTGCTCACCAGCTTTTTGAGAGGCTTGATGTCCGGCATGAGTCTTTGCGGGCTCTACGGCCGGCCGACCGTCACGGGGATGTTCTGTGAGCCGCAGGGCGACGTAACGCGCACCGTGTACACGCCGGGCTTTCTACTGACCGACCTCACCGAATATCTAAGCCACTCGTTACCGCCGGCTCGGCCTTCGGAGAATACAGAGATGTGCGACCAGTCGGGCGTGGTGACAGTGACGCGCCCCGCCCCGCCGGGCCCGCCAACGACGAGGGTGGCCGCACCCCCGTTGCGGATGTTGAGGGAGCCCTCGCTGGCATAAAGCGCGCAAGGCACAGTCCTGCCCTGTCGCGCCGCTGCTTTCTTCTCAACCTCCGGCGTCCCGCCCGGGCGCCCGGCAATTCTTGCCGGCGGACTCGTCCCACTCGCGGCCGGCGCGTTGGCGCCGGTCTCGCGCTTGTTCACGCCCTCTCTATCCATCAACCCGGCAGGGTTCGTTCTCGGAGCCTCTGCGTTTGGCGGCTCATCGAAGTCGGGTGTGGTTGCGATTTCATCAGCCGCCGGAGAGGCGTCGCTAATCTCGTCGGGCCGAGGTTCTGCCGCGGCCGCGGGCGCAGGTGTTGTTTGCCCGGTCGCAGCCGTGACATGCAGTAACCGTGCGGCCGCGGGGTGGGTGCTGGAAGCGGCCGATGCGAGACGGGTGTTGATCCAGGCTCCGCAGGTAATGCCGAGGGCGACCGCAAGCATGACCGCGCAGACGAGCGTGACAGTCTCCGATTGGGGACCTCCAGAGGAAATTGCCTTCCCGGGCCATAAAACGCGTGCGGCAGCTACAGGGGGCGCGGCGGCAGGCGCCACTGACACGAAAGGTTCTTCGACCGCCGCAACGGGCTCGGGCGCGTCACCCGGGGCCGGTCCTTTAACGTCTTGATCCACTGTTGGCTCCGGGCTCCAGCCGCCGGCGATGGCCCCGACGACCAGAAACGGCTCTTCACCCGTCGCGACCGCGTCCGGCAGCGGGGCGTCTGGTGACTCGTGTGTGATGTCCTGTTCGCAGGCGAAGAACCTCACGAAGGCCCGGCGCTCCAGCGTCTCGTGTGTGCGAATCGTGCCGCGCAGGGCCGGGTAGCGGGCCTCGAGCGCGTCGAGCACCGAACGCTGCGTGACCGGGCGCTCTACGTGCAACTCGACCTCGCCGTCCACGCGCGCGAGAGTCCGCAGCGGCAGGGGGAGCAGGACTCGTATCACGACAGCGTCTGCACCTCTACGGAGAGCACCGCCGGGAGGTCGCGGACGATGGGCGACCAGTCGTCCCCGGCGTCCGGAGACGCGTAGACCTGCCCGCCGGTCGTGCCGAAGTAGACGCCGCACGGGTCGAGTGTGTCGACGGCCATCGCGTCGCGCAGCACGTTGACGTAGCAGTCACTCTGCGGCAGCCCCGACGTGAGCGCCTCCCACTCGTTCCCTCCCGTGCGGCTGCGGTACACGCGCAGTTTCCCCTCGGGCGGGTAGTGCTCGGCGTCGCTCTCGATGGGGACGACGTAGACTGTCTCCGGCTCGTGCGCGTGGACGTCTATGACGAACCCGAAGTCCGAGGGCAGATTCCCGCTCACTTCGTACCAGGAGTCTCCGGCGTCGTCGCTGCGCATGACGTCCCAGTGCTTCTGCATGAAGAGCACTTCGGGGCGCGAAGGGTGCACCGCGACGTGATGCACGCAGTGGCCAACCTCCGCGGTCGGGTCGGGGATGTAGAGCGAGTGGAGGCCGCGGTTGATGGGTCGCCACGCCTGCCCACCGTCGTCGGTGCGGAACGCACCCGCGGCGGAGATGGCGACGTACATGCGCCCGGGGTTCTGCGGGTCGAGGATGATGGTGTGAAGACACATCCCGCCCGCGCCGGGCTGCCACTGCGGCCCCGTGCCGTGACCGCGCAGGCCGGAGAGCTCGTGCCACGTCTGCCCGCCGTCGGTCGTGCGGAAGAGTGCGGCGTCCTCCGCCCCCGCGTAGATGGTCTCAGGGTCGTCGGGAGACGGCTCCAGGTGCCAGACGCGCTTGAACTCCCAGGGGCGCTGCGTGCCGTCATACCACTGATGTGTGGTGAGAGGTCTGCCGGTCTCCGTGGAGACATCGTAGGCGAACTTGTTGCTCTCCCCCTTCGGCATTCCTTCGGGAGTGGTGGTCGGCTCGCCCGCGGGCGTTCCGGGTTGGTGCCAGGTCTTCCCGCCGTCGTCGGAGCGTTGAATAATCTGCCCGAACCACCCACTGGTCTGCGAAGCGTAGATTCGGTTCGGGTCGGCCGGCGAGCCCTTCAGGTGATAGACCTCCCAGCCCGCGAAGTGGGGGCCGCTAACGCCCCACCGCCGGCGCTTCGCGTCCGATGTCAGGACGAAAGCACCCTTGCGTGTGCCGACCAATACTCGTACCCTACTCAAACATAACCCCTTCCCCGTTGCGACGCGGCCGCGTGCCGTCGCGCCTTATTCGGTCGGCGTAAGCTTTTCGTGCCTGCATCTGGCGACCCCGTTCTCGTACCCTTGCGGGTAGTAGTAATTACTGCCCCCGCAGTCGGGACACTTCATCGCGTCGACGGATTTCTGGGGGGCGCTTCCCTTTCCCGCTTCGGCCTCCCCTTCCAACTCGCGCCTCTCTTTCTTCCAGAGGCGCCGGCGAAGGTGTTCGGTCAGGAACGCCGGCACACTCGACACGCCGTCCGTGCGCGCGGCCGCAATTTTCAGTTCCGTCACCAGCAACTCGCCCAGCTCGCCCCAGCGCTCGGCCTCGGCCGGTGTCGCCTCCCTGCCGGTGATTTCGCGCGTGGCCTGTCTGAGGCGCGCGAGCAGCGGGGCGTAAGCCTCATCATCATTAATTTTGTCTTTAAGAATTGTATTTAATTCTCCGGTAATTTTTACCGGAGTACTGGAGTCAAAATCTACCGGAGTACTCCGGTACCGGAGTACCGGAGTACCGGAGTAAGAGAGGATGCGGTAGACCTCTCCGCCCGGGCTGTTGCGATGCCCGGAGCGGGCGATGATACCTTTGGCTTCGAGACCCACCAGCGCCGCGCGCACGGTCTTGTCGGAGTTGTACCCGGTGCGTTGCCGCAACACTTCGATCCTGATTTGGCGCTCCTCCATGTTGAAGCCGTGGATGAGACGGTAGAGCTGATCGAAGACCTTGCTCTCGGCCGCCGAGAGCTGACGGTCGAGGGCGTCAGAGGCTTCATTAGGCTTTCGGTAAAACTGCGACTTTGGTACTTCGGTACCGGAGTACTCCGGTACCGAAGTACTCCGGTGCTTCGGTAATTCATTATTAACTTGTTCTGTAATAATGACATCTTCCGACTTCGGTACTTCGGTACTTCGGTACTTCGGTACTTCGGTAATTTCCGGATGAATCAAATCCTCGTGCGGCAAACGCAAGGCCGGCGGGACAGAAAGGCCGAGCGTCTTTTTAGCTTTGGGCTGGCGCAGGGAACTCGATTCCTTGGGTTTTGTCTCTGCCACAATTCACCTCATTTCACGGCCGCGATTTTTTGCCGGGAAATGTTCAAACGATCCAGCACCTCATCGGTCAGGCTCCAGAGCTGGTCGGCCGCCCGATGAGACTTGGCGTAGAGTACGGCGGGAAGCTTCTGTGAAGGCGCCTCGGCGACTTTGGAATAGTCGTGCAGATTCGTGTCGAAGACGTGTCCCACGAGCCCAACGGCGGCCTCAACGGCCCCTCTGGATTCAGCCGAGAGGTTGCGGGAAGGCTTGTAGAGATTGATAACCGCCCCCAGCATTTGGAGGTCGGCATTTACGTTCTTCCGGACCTGTTCGATGGTGAAGGCGAGGTCAGAGAGGCCTTGTAAACCCATCGCGTCGGCCGCGCAGGGGACGAGGACGTAGTCGGAGGCGTAAAGTGCTGCGGTTAATAGCTTTCCGAGTTGCGGCGGGCAGTCGATAAAGACCAGGTCGTAGTCCCTTCCGAACTCCTGGAGTTGATTCCTGAGTCGGTGCGTCATGTAGTCGGGCTGCATCTCGAAGCGTGCCAAGCGGATGTCGGCCGGCACGAGATCGAGTCCTGTAACGGGGCTCTCGACGATGGCATCCCCCAACGGCAGGGGTTCAACTTTGACACCCGCACGCGACTCCGGCTCGATTAAGACGTGTGAGAGCGTGGCCTCATACACATCAGAATCGACCCAGGATGAGGTTAAATTCCCCTGCGGGTCACAATCGATGGTGAGTACCTGATAGCCCCGGAGGGCGCAGCATGCGCTAAGTTCACGAGTCGTGGTGGTCTTCCCGACACCCCCTTTTTGATTCGCGATGGCGATGACCTTGCTCAAGCCGCCTCCTTCCTCGTCCTCATCTCGACCAGCTCGAAAGCCAGTTCGACGGTCCTGGGAATGGGGCGTACCCCGCGCTCGTAACGCGAGACGGTGATTGAATCGAGCCCCAGCTCGCGCGCGAGCTGCGCCTGAGTCAGCCCCAGCGCTTCACGGCGCCTTTTCATCTCTTCCGGTTTCATAAGCCGAAAGACTAGGCGAGACGCCTAAAAAATGTCAACAGATTTCTTCAGAAGGGTAAGGACAGTTTTGCGGCCGGTTGCGTCCACGGCTCAGTTTCATCCGAGTCTGGCGTCGGCACAAGCCACATCGAGGTAGTTCGCACGAGGCTGAAGACTTTCATGAAGCGAGAGATCGGCTCGGTGGCGGGAACAAGGCTACAAAACACCGGCTTTTCGTGTAGGTAAATTGCCTCCTATATGACCTCAACGAGGATTTAGAGACCGGACTGATTGCCGAACATTGTCCCTCATAATCGCAAAGCTAAAGCTTCAGCCTCGCAACCCTAGACGAAGTTTCACGACGTTTCACGCGGCTTAAATAAAAGAATATGAACGACCCGTGAAGAGGTGGAGGGTAACTATAGTTGCCTTCAGCATATTAATTCCGATAATGGAAATTTTACGAATAAGGTCCTTGATTGTGTGAACAGGATAGGGGATGATTCGCCCAGATTTTGCTTACCAACGACCGCGACCTCTCAGGTCAGCCGGCGACTCCAGCCGTCCTTCAGACTGCGGCGCGGCCCCTACGCCCCTCGCAGCGCCACTCAAGAATCAGCCAAGCCCGACGCGTAACATCTGAGATGAAGGCACGGCCGAATTGGCGTGGCCGACAAAGGCGGCGGCGCGGGCCATGTTCCGTGCAGGAGCGGTTTTGGTGGTAATGCAAGTCATTCTTGACAAGGTCACCGTCCCACGACAGAACCCACGCGTCTCGCGTTTGCGCCTTCTCAGGATGCTTGGAGAGGGGCTCAACTCTTGCACCGCGACCATCATTACGGGCCGCGCGGGCGCGGGCAAGACACTGGTGGCGAAAGACTTCGTGCGCAACTGCGGGCGGCGCACGGCCTGGTACACAGTCGAGACTCCCGACGGCGAACTGCCTATATTCGTCCGCTACCTGATTGAAAGCGTCGGCCGACAGCGCCCAGGCTTCGGCCGCGGGGTTCTCGCGCACTTCGCGGGGTCGCCGGGTATAGAAGACATCCCGACCCTCGCCGAGGCGTTCCTCTATGAATTGCAGGAGTGCCGCGGCGAGCCGCTGTTGATGGTGGTTGACGACCTGCACCTGATCTACGACGCCGACTGGGTCGTGCCGTTCTTCCGCCGGCTCCTCCCGCTGCTGCCCCAAGAGGCGCACATGCTCGTCATCGGGCGCAGTCTGCCGCCGACGCCAGTGTGGCGCATGCGCTCGAAGCAGACGCTCTGCCTCGTCGAAGAGGCCGCGCTGGCTTTCACCCCGCAGGAAGCGGCGGACTTGTTCGCCAGCTACGGCCTCGCGGGCTGCGACGCGCGGGCTGCCCTCGAACAGACGCAAGGCCGCGCCGCCGCGCTCGACGGGATGGTGCGGCGGATGAGCGGCGTCGGCGGACATACGGGCGGTCGCCTGCACAACCCCGTGGAGACTAGCTTGCCGCCGTGTTAAGCTCGGCCGAAATTTTAACGAGAGCGGCAGGGACTTCGCCCGATGGCACGGAGGAATCGAAGCGACAGCACTCCCGAACCGGCGCCGACGCGGCCGACGCCGGAGGACGCGCCGAAGCGTCCCACCTTCTTCTTACGGACGAAACTGCTCCCGCCGCGCCCCGCCTCCGTCTTACTATCTCGCCCGCGCCTGACCGAACGACTGCAGGCCAACCTCTCGCACCCGGTCACTCTCGTCGCCGCCCCCGCCGGCTCGGGTAAGACTACGCTCGTCGCGGACTTCGTCAGGGCGCACGCCCGCCAGTTCGTCTGGTACCAGCTCGACCGCGCTGACGCCGACCCGCTCGTCTTCCTCGAATACCTCACGCACGGGGTCAAGCAGGCCGTGCCGGGCTTCGGCGAGGTGACGCTCTCCTACTTGCGGCAGTCGGGCGACGAGGTCGCCCGACTGCCCGCGCGCGCCGTGGACGTGCTCTTGAACGAGGTGCTCCAGGAGGTCAGCCGCCAACTCGTCGTCGTGCTCGACGACTACCACCACCTCGGCCGCGAGACGGCGGTGCACGCCGTCCTCGACCGCCTGATCTCTTACCTGCCGGACGTGATGCACATCATCGTCGTCTCGCGCGACGTGCCGCCGCTGGCCCTCTCGCGGCTGCGCTCGCAGGACTCGCTCGCCATCATAGACCGCCAGGAACTCCTCTTCACCGACGAGGAGACGCGCGAGCTGTTCCGGCAGGTGTTCGACCTCGAACTGTCTCCCGAGCAACTGACCGAGTACCGCGAGCGCACGCAAGGGTGGATTACCGCGCTGCAACTGGTCAGGCAGTTCGCGCAGCGCGAGGCGTTAACTTCGGCGGCGGGTCAGACGGGCGCGGCCGACCTCAAGGAAATCCTACGGCGGTCGGAGCACGACATCTTCGACTACTTCGCCGAAGAGGTCTTCGCCGACGAGCCCGAAGACGTGCGGCGCTTCCTGCTGCGCATCTCACTCCTCGACCGGATCGAACTGGACGTGTGCGCCCGCCTCTACCCGGAGGCGAACAGCAGCCACGTCCTGCCGGAGCTGGTGCGCCGCAACGTCTTCATGACGGTGGCGAGCGACAGCCGCGGCGAAGAGTACCGCCTCCACCCGCTCTTCCGGAGTTTTTTACAGCGGAGGTTTAGTCACGAGGCGGGGCGGGATGGGCTGGCAGACGCGCACGCGCGGTACGCCGACTGTTATCTCGAACGCGGGGAGTGGGAGCAGGCCGCGCGGCACCTCATCGCCTCGGAAGATTTCGAGCGGGCCGCCGCGGTGGTCGCAGAGCGGGGCGGCCACTGGATCGCCGCGGGCGCGCTGGCCTCACTCGTCTCCCTCATCGAGGTGCTGCCGGCCGAAGCGGTCAGGGCGCACCCGCGCGCGCTCTTCTACCGCGGCGAGGTCGCGCGGCTGCGCGAAGAGTTGGACTCCGCGCGCCTGCTCTACAGGCGCGCCGCGGCGCTCCTGCGCGAACAGAACGACCGCGAGGGCGAGGCCGAAACGCTGCGTTCGCTCTCGACCGTCGAGCGCCGGTACGGCGACCTCGAAAAGGCGCTCGCTTACCTCGACCGCGCCGTCGAGCTGGCGGACGAGGATTCGGTCGTGCGCGCCAAGTGCGCCGGCACGCGCGGGCTGTGTCTGATGGCGAAGGGCGACTGGGCCGCCGCCGAGCGCGAATTCCGCGCCGCGTTGCAGAGCGCGGAAGACCACGGGGACGAGCACTACGCCCGTTTGATGTCGCACAACCTGGGGCTGCCGGCGCTGACTCGGGGCGATTTCGAGGAGTCTCTGCGCTGGCTGCGGCGCACGCTCCAGTACCGCGGTAATGCGCCGCCGATTCCGCAGGAGGCTGGCGTGCATCTCAACATGGCGCGCTGCCACCTTTACCGGGGTGAGTTCGCCGAGTGCGAGAACCACCTGAACCGCTCGCTCGAACTGTCACAGCTCTTCAACCTGAGCGTGCTGCAAGCCGAGGTCTTCGAGACCTACGGCAACCTCTACCGCGAGCAGCGGGACGTAGCGCGCGCCCTGGAGTTCTACGCGCGCGCGGCGCGCACGTACAAAGAGGCCGGGCTCGACCTCGCGCGGTGTGAGCTGCCGGAGGAGCAGGCGGTGCTCTCCGCGCAGGAGGGCGACCTGGCCGCGGCGCGCGCCGCCCTCGACCGCCTCGTCGAAGCGCGCGCCGCCCTGCGGAACGAGGCGGCCCTGAAGTCGGCCATGCTGGCCCGCACCCACGTCATGCTCGCGCAGGGCGAGCACACGGCCGCGCGCGCCGAACTCGGCCCAGTCCTCGCTTACTTCCGCGAGCGCAACTTTCACTACTACGAGGCGCAGGCTTCGATGGCGCTCGCCTCCTGCGCCATGGCCGCGGGGAGGGAAGGGGAGTGTCTGGAACACCTGCGGCGCGCGGTGGAACTGGCCGTGCGCTACGACTACGAGTACTGGCTCCGGCGTGAGGTGGAGCGGAACCCTCGGTTATTCTCCCCCGAACAGGCACGCGAGCTGCTCCCCGGAGACCTGCGGCGGCGACTCTCGGCCGTTCAGTCCCGACCTCCTCAGGCGCGCGAGCCGACGCCGCCGGCGTCTCAGCCGGCCAGCGACCTGACCATCAACATGCTGGGCCCGGTGGAAATCTACCGCGACCCTTCGCGCCCGCTCGCCCCCGACGCCTGGACGAGCAAGCGTGCCCGCGACGTCCTCTGCTTCCTCGCCTCGCGCCAACACCGCCGCGCCTCGAAGGACACGCTGGTTGACACCTTCTGGCGCGACGACGACCCCGAGAGCGTCGAGAAAAAGTTCCACCCGACCATCTCCTACGTCCGCAAGGCGCTCAACAGCAACCAGCTCCTCCGGCAGAACTTCCTGCTTTACAAAGACGGTGACTACCTGCTAAACCCAGACCTCTCATACCGCTCGGACGTGGAGGAGTTCGACGCGCTCGTGGCCGAGGCCGCGGCGGCGCGCAGGCGGGGTCAGGCCGAGCGCTGCCACGAGGCTTACGAGGAGGCCGTCTCGCTCTACCGCGGCGAGTTCATGCAGGGCACGCGCGACGAGTGGGTCGAGGAGCAGCGCTCCTACTACCGCGACCAATACCTCCGCATGCTCGAAAAGCTCGCGGCCGCCGCGCAGGAGGCGGGCGAGTGGGAACGTTCGCTCACGCTCGCGCATCAAATACTGCGCGACGACCCATTCCGCGAGGAGGTTCACTGCCACGTCATGCGCGCGCACGCGGCGCTGGGGAATCGCGTCGCCGTCAAAGAGCAGTACGAGACACTGCGCGGCCTCCTGCATAGGGAACTCGGCGTCGCCCCCGCTCACGAGACACAGCGTACCTACCGCGAGTCGCTCAAGTGAGCCGGCGCGCGTTCGTCCTTGAAGGATTTACCCGGCCGGGGGCCTTGCTGTATTATCCGTAAGCCTCCGAGCGCCGATGGCAGATACATGAGGGCGCTTTGAGCCGAGCCCCATTTGAGTCGGATGGGCGTCCCCCGCGCCGCCGGCTTTGTGGCCAACCTCACGGCTTCACCTTTAAGACTTTAGAGGTAACACCGTTTCGGCCCTACTGTGACTAAGCACACATATAAAAAGTCGCGAAAAGTCGTCGCCGTGCTCCTCGCCTACGCGCTCTGCGCGGGCGCGGCGTCGGCCGGCGTGAGCGTCAGGCGTGGGGAAGGCATCACCCTCACCGGCGCGGAGGGCATTACCTTCATTGACACCTCCGGCGTCACGGCCACGGGCAGCGACGACCTGCTTGCCTTCAAAGTCAACGGCGTCACCGCCACAGGCTCGGACGGCGTCACCGCCACAGGCTCGGACGGCGTCACCGCCACGGGTTCGGACGGCCTTCCTTACACCGGGGCCGACATGCTCACGGCTCGGGGCGTGGACTCCATGACCGTGGCCGCGGCCGACGGCATCACCGTCACGGGTTCTGACGGCATCACCGTGACTGGCTCCGACGGCTCCAGTTCACGAGTTGATTCGCTTCTGCTCAGGAAGGCCGAAGGCGTCACCGCGACCGGCTCGGACGGAGTGACCGCGACCGGCTCGGACGGAGTGACCGCGACCGGGAGCGACGCCTTGTACCTGGCCCGCGTCCACGGCGTCACCGCGACCGGCTCGGACGGCGTGACCGTGTCCCACGCGCAGGGCATCACCGCGACCGGCAGCGACGGCCGCGTCTTCAACATCGCGCCGAGCGGCCTCCGCATCGAGGGCGCGGACTTCTTCGCGGCGACCGGCGCGGACGGGGTGACGCTGCAAGGGATTGACGGAGTGACCGCGACCGGCTCGGACGGAGTGACCGCGACCGGCTCCGACTCTGAGCCTCGTACCGGCCTCCAGAGTGTTGACCCCGAACTCGCCATCCTGCTCGACCGCGCCGCCGACGACAGCAACGTCAACGCGGCGGTCGTCTACCACCGACAGCCGGGCGAGGCGGACCTCGCGGACCTGCGGCTCAACGGCATCACGGGCGGCACGCTCTACCGCGCGCTGCCGGTCATCACCGTGACGGCGACGCGGTGGCAACTCGCCGCCGTCTCACGCCTCCCAGCGGTGCGCTCCATCTACGGCAACCGCACACTCCAGACGGCCTCCGACCCCTACCTCGCCCCGGCGGGCGCGGAGCGCGTCGCTCGCGATTCGGAGCTGACGAGCTTTAACGCGGGTCTGCCCGTGACCGGACGCGGCGTCACGGTCGCCGTCATCGACACGGGTCTCGACGCCACGCACGCCGATCTGGCCGGCCGCGTCGCGCAGAACGTCAAGCTGGCCGACTCGCAGAGCCTGAGCGTTGGCTTTACGCCTCCGGTCGCCGTGGAGGACGTGCCGAACTCCGATCAGGTCCACGGCCACGGCACTTTCGTCGCGGGGATGATCGCGGGCTCCGGCGCCCGCTCGGGCAGCACTTACGCGGGCGTGGCCCCGGGCGCGAGGCTCGTGGGCCTGAGCGCGGGAGACCTGAGTCTCTTCCACGTGCTCGCGGGGTTCGACTACCTGCTGACGCACACGGAGCTGGGCGTGCGCGTCGTCAACTGCAGCTTCTCGGCCAACACGGTCTACGACGAGAACGACCCCGTCAACGTCGCCACCCGCATGCTCGCCGAGCGCGGCGTCAACGTCGTCTTCTCGGCGGGGAACTCGGGGCCGGGGCCCCGCACACTGAACCCTTACGCCTCCGCGCCGTGGGTCGTCTCGGTCGGCGCCACCGACCACAAGGGGCGCCTCGCCCCTTTCTCGGCGCGCGGCGCGTTCGGCGGCCCCGCCTCACACCCGACGCTGGTCGCGCCCGGAGTGGACGTCGTCGGCCTGCGCAGTTCGGGGACGAGCCTCACGGGCGCTTCCGGCACCGCCTCTTCCCGCCCCCTTTCGGCCGCCGAAAGCCTGTATTACACGACGGGGACGGGGACGAGTTTCAGCGCCCCGCAGGCGGCCGGCACCATCGCGCTGATGCTCGAAGCCGACCCCGGCCTGACGCCGGCCGAGGTGAGTGACATCCTCCAGCGGACGGCGACGCCGCTCCCGCCACACTACCGGCATGAGGTCGGGGCCGGGATGCTCAACGCGCACGCGGCCGTGCTCGCGGCGGCCTTCCCCGAGCGGCGCATAGGGGCTTGGCGGGCCACGCTCGACCGCGGGCAGGTGCGCTTCGTGGGCGACCCCTTGCAGCAGTTCGGCGGAACGGTGCAGCCCTTGCCGCCGGGTTATGAAACCTCTCTGAGTGTCCCCGAGGGGGCGCTCCTCGCCTCCGTCCAGATCGCCTGGGGGCCCCTCCACAGCACGAACGACCTCGCGCTCGCGCTCTACGACGGCGGCGGCGCGCGTCGCGCGTCGGCGAATAAACTCAACCTGCCGGGGCTGACCGGGCGGCGCGAGCATGTCGCTGTCGTTTCGCCCGAGCCCGGCAGCTGGCGGGTCGGCGTCACGAACACCCTCGCCCCGGCGGGCACGCCGCAGCAGTTCTCCGGCGTGCTCGAGGTGACGCGCGCCGTGTACGCGCCCCTGGCGGACGTTGACGGCCTGAGCCCGTCGGCGCGCGAGGAGATCTATCAGAATCTACGCTCCTTTGTCATGTGGCCGCTCGGCAGGAGGTTCCGCCCGAACTTCGGCGTGACGAGGGCCGACCTGGCGGCCGCCCTCGTGCTCGGCGCGCGCGTCCCGCAGTACGCCCCGGGCCAGCCCACCTACCTGGACGTGCGGGACCGGACGACCCGGCTTTTCGTTGAAAGCGTGCAGGCGGCGCCGGGCGGCGCGCTCTTCGCGGACGCGACTTCGGGCGGACATTTCCGCCCGGACGAGGCGGTTGAGCGCCTCGCGGCGGCCGTCGTCCTTGTACGCGCGGCTGGTCTGCGAGGTGAGGCCGAGGCGAAAGCCGGGACGATTTTGACTGTCTCCGACGCCGGCGCGATCCCTGCGGAACTCCGCGGCTACGTGGCCGTGGCCCTCGAACGTGGCCTTCTCACCGCCGAAGGCGGCGCATTTCGACCGCAGGGCGCGCTCACGAGGGCCGAGCTTGCCCACGCGATGGTCGTCATCGCCAATTTGGCGGCGGAATAAGGGCCCGGCCTTTCCAACAACGATACAGCGCCCGACGCCTTGCAAGGCGTCGGGCGCATTTTTTTAGGCGCCCACCGGCCCGCACACACGCTCGGCGGCACGGCCCCCGGCTCCCGTAAGCCCTGCGTGGTCAGCAACATGGTGTTTTGGCCCAGGGCTTCCGGCCGCACGGGCGTGCCGCATGGCGGGCGTTTGCGAGCCGTCTCGGGGCGCCCCTCGTGACGATTCAAGCGTCAGTCAAGAATGAGCCAAGTGACCGCCGGTATATTCATCCACTGTATTGAACCTTTGAGAACTGGCAATGTTGTCCGGCGCAACCCTGTCAGTAACCCCACCCCGCCGTCAAAGGAAATAGGTCAGATGAGAAAATTGAGAGTCTGGAAATCAGAGGGTGCTTCAAAGTCCCTGAAATCGCTCAGCGCGGCACTCGGCGCGCTCTTCGTTTTGACAATGGTTTTCACTCCGCTGCCGATGTGGACGGCGAGCGCCGCCGACCCCGCTTCCAACACGCTCAGCCCGACGGACACCGCGCCCGTCACCTGGACGGGGACGGCGGTGGGCGGCGGGGTTTTGAACGCCCCGCTCGTCCTCGGCGGCGAGGATTTGTGCGAGGAGGGTCTGACCTGCGACACCTTCACCCTGAACGTCGGCGGCGCGCCCGCGGACTGGGCGGGCAAGGCCGTGCGCGTCAAGATCGAGTGGCTCAGCCCCTCGACCGACTTCGACCTCTACATCCACAAGGACTCGAACGACGGCCCCGTCGTCGCCAGCTCGGGCCGCGGCGCGACCTCGCCGACCGAGCCTTTGACGATGGAGGACACGACGATTGACCCGTCCGTGATGGGGACGGGCGTCTACACCGTCCGCACGGTCTACTACGCGGCCACGGCCGCCGACCAGTACCGCGGCAGCGCCGCCATCGAGGAGAAGCCGGTCGCGCCGCCGACGCCGACGCCGACGCCCTCGACCGAGCCCGCGCCGCGCTACTTCAACTACCCCGCACCGGCCGGCATGGGCGGGAACGCCGGCGAGCCGACGCTCGGCGTCAACTGGGCGACGGGCGCCGTCATGTTCATCGCCGGCCTCGACACGTTGCGCATCCGCTTCGACGACTCCTCGTCGCCGGCGAGGACGACCTGGGAGGACGTGAGCGCGCCGAACACTTCGGTGGTGACGGCCGACCCGCTGCTCTTCACCGACTCCGACGCCGGCCCGCACCGCACCAACCGCACCATCGTCTCGCAGCTCCTGGGCAAGGCCAGCGCGATGTCATTCACCGACGACGACGGCCAGACCTGGACGCCGAGCCAGGGCTCCGGCATCAACTCGGGCGTTGACCACCAGACCATCGGCGGCGGGCCCTACGCGCGCGAGGCCGACGGCGGCCTCAAGGGCGGGGCCGTGCAGAAGCCTGGCCTCGACGGGAAGATTTACCCGAACGCCACCTACTACGCCTCGCAGGACATCGGCCTCGCGCAGATCGCCCGCAGCGACGACGGCGGCCTGACCTACGGCGTGGCCGTGCCCATGTGGACGCTCGCACAGTGCGGCGGCCTGCACGGCCACATTAAGGTCGCGCCCGACGGCACCGTCTACGTGCCGAACAAGGGTTGCGACGGCGGGCAGGGCGTCGCGGTCTCCGAGGACAACGGCCTGACGTGGAGCATCCGCACCGTGCCGGGCAGCGCCGAGGGCGACACAGACCCCTCGGTCGGCATCGGCGCGGACGGCACCGTCTACTTCGCCTACGCCGACGGCGACGGCCACCAGAGGGTCGCCGTCTCACACGACCGGGGCCTTACCTGGGAGAACGTCTACGACATCGGCGCCGCCCACGGCATCCAGAACTCGGTCTTCCCGGCGGCGGTCGGCGGAGACTCCGACCGCGCCGCAGTCTTCTTCCTCGGCTCGACGACGCCGGGCGCGAACGGCCGCGCGACCGACACGACCTTCCCCGGCACCTGGTTCGGCTACATCGCCACGACCTACGACGGCGGCAAGACGTGGGTGACGGTCAACGCCACGCCGAACGACCCCGTGCAGCGCGGGGTGGTCTGCACCAACGGCACGACCTGCCCGTCGGGGACGCGCAACCTGCTCGACTTCAACGACCTGACCGTGGACAAGGAGGGGCGCGCGCTGGCGGCCTACGCCGACGGCTGCGTGACGGCCGAGTGTATCCGCGGCGTGGACAAGAACGGCGACGGCCGGGTCAACAGCCTCGACAACGACGGGGCGGAGCACGCGACGATCATCCGCCAGGCGGGCGGCAAGCCGCTGTTCGCCGCCTACGACCCGCGTGGTCTGTGCCCGACGACGGCGGCTCGCCGATCACCGGCTACAGCCTCTACCGCGGCGTCGAGGGCGGCGCCGAAACCCGGCTCGCTAGCCTCGGCGCGGACGTGAACTCCTACACGGACAACACGGCCGAAGGCGGGACGTTCTACTACCGCGTGACGGCCTCGAACGCCAACGGCGAGGGCGCCTCGTCCACGCGCGTTACCCCGACGACCCCCGAAAGCCCCTGCGAGGGCGCGGGCGTCACCGTCCTGACCGACGCGAGCGGCGACTCGCTCGACGGGTCGGGGCAGCACGACGTGCTGTCGCTCCACGCCGCCGAGCCCTACCAGGCCGACGGCTCGGAGAAGGTCGTCTTCACCCTGAAGATGCGCGACATGAGCGGCCCGCTCACGCCCAGCACGACGTGGCGCGTCTACTTCACGGGGGCGGACGCCAAGGGCTACTTCGTTGACATGAGGACGGACTCGCTCGGGGCCGCCAGCTTCAGGCACGGCACCTACATCCACAACGCGGACAACACGCAGGGCACCGCGACCACCGTCGGCAACGCCGACGCGGGAAGCAAGTACGATGCGCAGACCGGCGCGATCACTCTCGTCGTCTCGAACAGCAAGATCGGCTCGCCGAAGGCGGGCGATAAGCTGTCGAGAATCTTCGTGAGGATTCCGGTCGTGGCCGTCGTCCCCGACAACGCCAACTACGCCAGCCCGAGCGCGGCCGTCGCCTACACGCTCGTCGGCAACGCCTCGTGCCAGGCGAAGCCGGCGGCCCCGTCGTCGCTCACCGCCGCCAACGGCCAAGGCAAGGGGGTGGTGGAACTCAGCTGGGTTGACCGCTCGGACAACGAGGAGAGCTTCCTCGTCGAGCGCTCGACCTCGGTCGAGGGAGGCTACATTCAGGTCTCCACGGTCGGGGCCGGCGTGACGGCCTATACCGACAGGACGGTCTTCAGGAAGACGACCTACTACTACCGCGTGCGCGCCGTCAACAGCTCGGGTGGCAAGTCCGGCTACTCGAACGTCGCCAGCGTGCGTACGAGGTGACGCCCCGCTAAGGGGGCGCGGCGCCACAAGGCTGCCGACTTTACGACGAGCCGGCGGGCGACTCCGACAGGGTCGCCCGCCGGCTCGTCGGCTCGCATCGGGCGCGGGCGCGAAGCCCGGCTGTCTCGGCGCGTTGAAGTTTGATAGACTCGGCCTGAAAGCCGCGGGCGGGTTTTATATGACGAAAAGAACGGTCGCGCTTTGCTGTCTGCTTCTGCTCGCCGCGGCGTGCGCCGCGGCGGTCGATCCGAGGCCCGAAATACTCGGCGTCCGACTCGGGATGAGTCGGGAGGAGGCGCACGCGCGCCTCCGACAGATCGGCAAGTTCCAGAAGGAGGAGAGGAGACAGCAGGAGGTGTGGCAACTCACGGACGAGCCCAGCTACTCGCACCTCATGGTCGCCTATAACAAGGAGTACACGGCGGTGCGCTACGTCACGGCGGTGGCGAAAGAGCAGGGC
>JAIVJI010000076.1:39253-78740 GCA_020200135.1 Acidobacteriota bacterium
GGAGAGCACGCAGGCGACCCGCACCTATACGCTGGAGACTCCCGCGCGCGCCGGCCGGCCCGGCTTCGTCACCAAAGCCATCGGCGCCGACCCGACGTATCTAAAATATTACTCGGTCGAGCGCGCCGACCCGGACTAGGAGGGCGAAGACGAAGAGTAGTACATCGACGCCCGCGTCCCTATGCAGGAGTTCTTGCGGAAAGCACCCGCGGCAGGGGCAAAATTTAACTCCCGATACACAAGCGAGTGGTTACGCCCTGCATCGGTCAGGGGAGGGGGGATTCGTCCGCCCCCCTTATCCGGCGTGACACCCTGATAAGTTTCGGCGTGAATCATCGCGTTACTGATTGGCGTCGCTAGCGGTAGGCCGTCGCCGATATAAAAAAATGACCTCAGAGAACTGGCGCAGGGTAGAGGAATTATTCAACGCGGCCCCGGCCGTGCCCGCTGACTTTCGGCGCCTCAGCTATAGTCATAAAGAACTACGTTCATCGATGAGCTTGGGATTGAGACTACTTATTGTGGAGAATCGTCGCCCACACAATGATTCACCCTTTAAAGGCTTTCTTTGTCCAAACCCGTCATCCTAGCCGACAGCTAGTTCGCAATCTCGAAGTCGATCCACTGAGTCGCGGCGCGGTGCTTCTCCCCGGCGAGGAGGTCGTTGACGGTCACCTGGAGGAGGTACTCGCCCGGGGGCATGTCGGCGCCGAGCGTGATGGAGCCTCCCGCAGCCAGACGGCTGAGGTCGGGCGGGTTGTTCAGGGCGAAGGGCTGGACTTTGCCCGTGAAGACGGGGCGGCCGTCGCGGAACAGGCGCGCCTGCACCTGTAGCCGGGGGGAGCGCGTGTCATTGTCCAGACGCGCGTTATAGATGACGAAGCCGTAACGCATCACCATCCACGTCTTGAAATCGAGCGCGTGTACGAACCCGCCTTCGCGTCGTTGGCGAAGAGCGAAGTCAGCTGCACGCGGACGCCGGAGGCGCCGAAAGGCGAGAGCAGCGCGCCGGCGATCTGGTCGCGCGGCGTGCCCGGCGGCGTCCCCGCCTCCTCTTCCGGCACGCCGAAAAACCCGTCCCGCATCCGCACCCTGTACCGGCCCGGCCGCGACACCTTCAGGCTCAGTTTGTGAAACAGGCGGCGGCCGGTTTTGGCGTCGAAGGTCGCTTCGTCGGGCTGATAGCCGATGAGGTAATAGCCCGCCGCGTCGTCCGTCACGCGGCGGATGCCCGCGCTCAGGTCGTTGGAGTTGTGGACGGCGGTGCCGCCGGTCTTCTCCGCCAGCAGGCTCAACCCCGCCTGTCTCGCGGAGATGGCGGCGGCGCGGCCGGAACTCAGCTCCCCCATCTGCACGGCGTCCCTGGCCCCCGATAAATTGGAAGAGTCGGCCAGCGAGTCCGCCGCGTCCGCCGGTGTCGGCGATGTACGAGAAGTTTGTGATCTTTCGCGGCCTGCCGTCCTCGAAGATCTGAACTTCATCCGGCCGGAGGTCCGTGACCGGCTTGCCGTCACTGTCCAGGACGACCGCGTCAACCTGCACCAGGTTGGTCGTGATACGCACGACCTCTTCTTCGCCCTGCTGCGGAGACGGCGCTGGCCGTGACCGCGCCGGCGGCGTCTGTGGGTGTGTCGGCGCGGGCCGCCGTCCGGGGGAAACGGCCCCGAAACAGAACCCCGGAAGGAGGACGGCGAGCAGGAGACGCGCCTTCAAACGACGCGGCGCGACGGCCAAAGCGCGTTGGCGAAATAACATTTGTGTTGGAGTAAGATTTGTAACCGGTGCGGACTCGGGCAGCACGCCTACTGCTGATGCTCTCCCGGCGCCAAGACTTTACCGAACGACTCTCGTTCGTGTAAAGCCATAAAGTTCCGCGCGCGTGAAGTCGATATAGCTTGCCGAAGGAACGCCTGTTATTATTCGTCTTAGCTACCAGCAATGCAGGTAATCCCGTACAGGCACCGTTATGACACGGCCCCTATGAGCCATATTTTAATCGTTGACGATTCGCCGACCATGAGGAGGATGGTCACGGCCTCGCTCCGCGCCCTGCCGGGCGCCAGCTTCGGCGAGGCGAGCAGCGGGCTCGAAGCCATCGAGCGGCTGGCGCTCGCCCCCGTAGACTTGATGATTCTCGACCTGAACATGCCGGACATGCACGGCCTGGAGGTTCTGGACTTCCTGCGCCGCCACCGGGCGTACAGCCGCATCCCCGTCATCGTGCTGACGACCAGGGGCGACGAGCCGCGCCGCGCCGAAGCGCTGGCCGCCGGCGCGGCCCTGTATTTAACCAAGCCGTTCGCGCCCCAGTCGCTGGCCGCGCAGGCGGAAGCCTTGCTGAAAGCACATCCAGAAAGGGCCTAGTGTCCGACCCGCACCCCGACAACGGCGGCGATTTTTTTGCGCAGTTCCTCGACGACTATTTCGCCGAGTGCGACGAGCACCTGACGCTCGTGCGCCGTCACCTGCTCGCGCTCGAAGAGCAGGTCGGGCGGCCTGACGTTGACCCGGCTTTACTCGACGAGCTTTTCCGCAGCTTCCACACGCTCAAGGGCATCTCGGCCATGGTCGACTTGAGCGAGGCCGAACGGCTCGCACACCACATGGAGAGCTACCTGCGGGCTTTGCGCCAGAAGGAGGCGCGGCCCGGCGTGGAGGGCGTCGAGACCCTCATGGCGGCGACGACGGTGCTTGAGCGCGTCATCACCGCGCGCCGCACGGGCGAGGCGCCCCCGGCCATCGACACGACGGTCGCGCGGCTCCGTGCGTTACACTCGGAGTCCGCCGCGACGGCCGAACAGCCCGCGCCATTACAAACCGCCGACGCGAGCGACACGGATGCGGAGCACGTGCGGAGTCCGGCCCGGCCGTCCGGCGCTGCGGGTGGTTCAGAGCACGCGCGCGTCTGGCGTTTTGAATTCGTCCCGACCCCCGCGCTCTCCGAACGCGGCGTCAACGTCAACAGCATCCGCGCGCGCCTGCAGGAGTTGGGAGAGATTCTGCAAGCCACGCCGCACGTCAGGGGTGACGGCGGCATCGTCTTCGAGTTCGTCGTCGCCACCGGCTTCGAAGAATCGACGTTCGCGGGCTGGCACGAAGACAACCTGACGTACACGCCGGTCGAAGAAGCGACCGCGGACACGACCGAGGCGGCGACGACGAACGGGCGGGCTGCACTGTCTTCCGACACGGACGAAGACTCTCACCCGACGCAGGCGACGCCCGCCGCGTCGATGCTCTCGCCCTCGAACGTCGTGCGTGTAGACCTCGCGCGTCTGGACGAGTTGATGCGCCTCATCGGCGCACTGGTCACGAGCCGCGCGCGGCTGGACGAGAGCCTGAAGCATTTGAAGCGAACGGTCGCCCCCGCCGAGTGGCGCGCGTTGCAGGAGACGAGCCTGGCGATGTCGCGCCAGTTGCGCGACCTGCGCGAAGGCGTCATGCGCGTGCGGATGGTGCAGGTCGGCGAAATCTTCGAGCGAATGAGGTTCGTCGTCCGCGACCTGACGCGGGAGAGCGGCAAGGAGATTCGGCTCGAACTGCTGGGGCAGGAGACGGAGATCGACAAGTTCCTCGTCGAGCGGATGACCGACCCGCTGCTGCATCTCGTGCGTAACGCCGTCAGTCACGGGCTGGAAACTGTTGAGGAGCGCGCCGCGCTGGGGAAGCCGCCCGAAGGCAAAATCACGCTGCGCGCCGCGACCTCGGGCGACAACGTGCTGATCGAGATAGCCGACGACGGGCGCGGCATCGACGCGGAGCGCGTCGCCGCGCGTGCGCGCGAGCGGGGCCTGATTTCCGGGGACGAGCGTCTCGACGAGGCGCAGTTGCTGGAGTTGATCTGCGCGCCGGGCTTCTCGACGCGCGACGAGGCCGACCGCGCCAGCGGGCGCGGCGTCGGGATGGACGTGGTCTGTAGCACGGTCGAGGAACTCGGCGGCACGCTTCGGCTTGCGACCGAGAAGGGTCGCGGGACGCGCTTCACGGTCGGGCTGCCCCTGACGCTCGCCATCGCCGAAGCCCTCATCGCCAGCGTGGGCGGCCAGCGGTTCGCCTTCCCGCAGACGGTGGTGCGCGAAGTCATCGAAGTCGAAGCCTCGTCGGTGAGGGTCCTGGAGAACAACGAAATCGTCTCCTACCGCGGAGAGGTGCTGCCGCTGGTGCGCCTCGCGCGTCTGTTCGACCTTGAAGAGACGACGGGGGACTCCTTTCACGTCTTCGTCATCGGCGGCGGCGCGAACGCCGTGGGGCTGGTCGTCGACCGCGCCGTCGGGCAGAGGGAGGTCGTGGTGCGCGGCCTGAACGACCCGCTGGTGAAAGTCGCCGGGGTCGCGGGCGCCACCGACCTCGGCGACGGGCGCGTCGTGCTCATCCTCGACGTGGCCGCCCTCAAACACTCTGCGCTCGGCGGCCGGCTCGCCGCCGGGATCGGGACGGCAATATAATCATGTCGAATATTACAAACGACACCGAACCTTTCGTCCTCTTCGAGCTGGCGGGGACTACTTACGGCGTGCGCAGCCGCTTCGTCCAGCAGATGGAGATGGTCGAGCACATCACGCCGGTGCCGAACGCGCCCCCGGCGGTCGAGGGCGTCGTGCTCGCGCGCGGACAGGTCATCCCGGCGCTGAGCCTGCGGGCGCGCTTCGGCTTCGAGAAGATTCCCTACGACCTGCGCGCGCGGCTGCTGGTCGTCAACAGCGGGGGACGCACCATCGGGTTGATCGCCGACACGGCACGCGAGTTCGTGCGCATCCCCGCCGCGGCCATCGAGCCGCCGCCGGAAGCCATCACGGGCCTGAGCGGGAAGTATCTGGAAGGAATCGCGACGATAGACGGGCGAATGATACTCGTCCTCGACCTGGGTGAAGTGATTGACCTCGGCGACCAGCAGCCGGTTGTCTGAAGTTGGCGGTTAAGAGGAGACGGTCATGGCAGCACAGATTATCGACGGGCGGACGGCACTTAACGCGAACGCCTTGCGTGAACAGGCGGCGCAGGTGTCGGAAGCGGCGCAGGGGATCGCGCGGGTCGCGGACCAAACGACGGAGGGGGCGGAGGCGCAGTTGCGCTCGCTCGACTCCGCCACCAGTCTCGCCAACGAGATGGCGGCGTCGCTCGGCGAGACGACCACGCAGGCCGAGTCGCGACGACACCGAAGCCCTCTCGGCCGCCGTCAACCAGACCGCCGTCAGCATGGAGCAGGTCTCGCGCTCCATCGACAGCCTCGCCGCGGGCGCCGACGACCTGACCGTCTCGGCGGAAGAGACGGCCTCGTCAATCAACGAGATGGCCGCCTCCGTCGAGGAGGTCTCGGCGATGTCCGAGAACCTGGCCTCGACCGTCGAGGAAGTTTCGACCTCGATGGAGGAGATGGCGCGCTCCATCCAGGGCGTGACGCAGAACACCGAGAAGATCACCGAGGCGGCGACGGGCGCGGCGACGAGCGCCGCCGAGATGGATCGCTCGCTGCGCTCGGTCGCGGCGATGACCAAGCACGCGGAGGAGGTCTCGGGCCGCGTCTCGCGCGAGGCGGAGCAGGGCGGCGCGGCGGCTCAGAAGTCCATTCAAGGCCTGGGGCGCGTCCGCGCCTCGATGGAGCAGTCGGCGGCCGTCATCCGCGAGATGGGGAAGCGCTCGAACGAGATCGGCGGCATCGTCAATACCATCAACGTCATCGCCGAGCGCACCAACATGCTCTCGCTGAACGCCTCGATCGAGGCGGCGCGCGCCGGCGAGGCCGGGCGCGGCTTCGCCGTCGTCGCCGAAGAGATTCGCAACCTCGCAGACCGCTCGGCGCAGGCGACCGCGGACATCGCCGCCATCATCAAGGCGTTGCAGGACGTGGTGCAGGAGGCCGTCGCGGCGTCGAACGAGGGGGTGCGCGTCGCGGACGAGAGCGGCCGCCTCGCAGAGGAGGGGTCGGCGGGGCTGCAAAGAATCATGTCCGGCATCGGCGAGACGACGCAGATAGTCGGCCAGATAGCGCGCGCCACCGAGGAGCAGTTGAGCGCCGGCGCGCACGTCGTGACCGCGATCGAGATGACCGCGACGCAGGCCAGGCAGACGACGGTCGCCACGGCCGAGCAGTCCAAGGCCGCGCAGGAGATCGTCAGGGCGGCGGCGCACATGCGCAAGACCGCGAAGGAGGTCAGTCAGGCGATGGGCGAGCAGGGGCGCGCCGCGCGCGAGATCATCAAGGCCGCGCAGAGCACGACCGCGGTGGCCACGCAGGTGCGCAAAGCCTCGGGCGAGCAGGCGGCGGCGGCCAAACAGGTCGCGCAGGCGGTCGAGTCCATGCGGCGCGGCGCGGCCACCACCTCGCGCGCGCTCGAAGAGCAGGCCACGGCGAGCGAACAAGTCTCGAAAGAGTCCGAGCGCCTCGCGCGCATGATCGCGGGGGTGAGCCGCGCGATGGGGGAACAGGCGGTCGCCGCGACGCAAATCACCACCGCCGCGAACAGTATGCGCCAGCAGGGCGACCAGCTCGCCAGGGCGATAGCCGAGCAGGCGCGCGCCGCCCGCGACATGACCGCTGCCACCACTAGCATCTCCAAAGAGGTCGGCCTCATCACGCGCTCGAACCGGCAGCACCTGACCTCAGCCGAGCAGGTCCTGGGCACGCTCAACGACATCCGGCACATCACCGAGCGCAACGCGAGCGGGGTCAAGAGCACCTTGAGCGGCGCCGCAGACTTGATCGAGCGTGCGCGGCAACTCGCCGAGATGGTGAACGACTCGGGCGCGGGGCCGGGGGGCGAAAATGGGGCGCAACGCTCAAGCGCCAAGCCGCGCTCGAACGGGAGACCACGCCGCTCGAAAAAAAATCAGGCCCCGGCCGGCGACGCCGAGACGGGCGTGCCGCAGCGTCACGACGACTCTGGGTGACGGAAGAAAGTTGTCGCTCCCGGTAGGTACGAGTACGACGTGTAAGTTGACGTGCATGGGGATGGATGATCTGACTCCTTCGGACAATTCGATCGGCGTCTTCACCACCGACGCGAGTCTCGTTATTCAAATCTGGGACGCGGCCCTCGCACGCCTGACCGGCATCCCCGCGGGCGCGGCCTGCGGGAGTCCGCTCGTCGAACTGCTCCCCGACCTTGAAGAGCGCCGGCTGCTCGCGCGTTTCCGGCGGGTGCTGGACGAGGGGGTCGTCGAAGTCCTCGCGCCGGCCTTCCACCGTTACCTGATTCCGTGCCCGCCCGCGAACGCCTCGGCGCACTTCGACAGGATGCGGCAGCGCGTGACCATCGCGCCGTTGCACGAGGACGGGCGGATAGTCGGCGCGCTCGTCACGGTCGAAGACGTCACGGCGCGTTTGGAGCGCGAGCGCGCCCTCTCCGAACAGCTCGCCCAAGGCGACGAGGACGGCCGGCTCGGCGCCGCGCGGACACTCGCGGAAGACGAGTCGCTCGAAACGGCGCAGCCACTCCTGGGCGCGCTGAAAGATGAGAGCTGGCGCGTGCGCCGCGTGGCCGTCGAGGGGCTGTCGCGCCGCGCCGCGCCGGACGCCATCGCCGCGCTCCTGGCGTCGGTGCGCGAGAATCATCATCACCTCGGCCTCCTCAACAGCGCGCTTCAGGTGCTCGCGATGAGCGACGTGGACACGCTCACGCCGCTCGTCGAGTTCCTCAACGAGGAGGACGCAGACCTGCGCATGCAGGCGGCGCTCGCGCTCGGCGAGCAGCGCGACACGCGCGCCGCGCCCGCGCTCCTCGTCGCGCTCGATGACGCGGACCCGAACGTGCGCTACCACGCCATCGAGGCGTTGGGTAAGCTCCGCGCGCCCGAGGCGGCGGACGCGCTCGCGGCCGTCGCGGAGACGCGCGACTTCTTTCTCGCCTTCCCGGCGCTCGACGCGTTGACACGCATCGGCGACGCGCGGGTCGCCCCGCGCGTCGTGCCCCTGCTCGAAGACGAGCTGCTGCGCGAGGCCGCGGCCGACGTGCTCGGACAACTCGGCGACGAAGGGGCGGTGGCGCCGCTCGCCGCGCTGCTGAACGCACCCGAAGCGCCCACGCGCGTGGTCGCGCGCGCTCTCGCCGCGCTGCACGACCGCTACGAGAAGCGGTACGGCGAGGGCGCGTACATCGCAGACCTGAGCCGCGCGGCCGTCAACCCGACGGGCGCGCGGAATCTGCTCGACGCGCTGGACGATGCGGGCAACGAAGAGCTGCGCCCGCTCGCGCTGGTCGTCGGTTGGCTGGAGGGCTCGGCGGTCGAGCGCGCACTGACACGGCTGCTCGGGCGCGCGGACGCGCGCGGCGAGGTGATCGAAGCGTTAGTCAGGCACGGGTCGCGCGTGACGGAGCTGCTGGTCGAACAGCTCGGGTCGGAAGACCTCGAAATCAGAAAGGCGGCGGTGGTCGCGCTCGGGCGCATCGGCGACGCGCGCGCCGCGCCCGCGCTCGTCGAAGTGCTCGACGAAGACCCGGAGCTGGTGATCCCGGCGGCGGACGCGCTGGCGAAGATAGGCGACCCGCGCGCGTTCGAGGCGCTGCTCGCCCTGGTCGGCGACGCGAACGCGGCGGTGAGGCAGTCGGTCGTCGGCGCGCTCAACTCTCTCGGCTCGCCGCAGATGGCCGCGCGTGTGTTGCCTCTTTTAGAAGACGACGACCCGAACGTGCGCGAATCGGCGGTGAAGGTGGCGGGGTACTTCGGCTACACGGAATGCGCCGGGCTTCTGTTGGAGCGTTGCCGCGACCGCGACGAGCGCGTGCGCCGCGCTGCGGTCGAGCACCTCCCCTTTCTCGAAGACGAGCGCGCGAAGCCCGCTCTCGTCTTCGCGCTCAGACACGAGACGCCGAGAGTGAGGGCCGCGGCGGCCGGCGCGATGGCACTCGCCGAAGGCCCGGAGGTCTCGGCCTCTTTGATTGACGCGCTCGGGGACGACGATTCGTGGGTGCGCTATTTCGCCGCGCGTTCGCTCGGGCGGTTGAAGGTTGCCGAAAGCGCTGACGCGCTGGCCGCGCTGGCGCGGGACGACAAGGCGAGTCACGTACGCATCGCGGCCGTCGAGGCGCTGGGAGCCGTCGGCGGTGAGACGGCGTTCGGGGCGGTCGCGCCGCTGCTCAAGTCGGACGACCCGGACCTCGCGCGCGTGGCGGCCGGGGCGCTCGGGATGATGAAAAGCGGTAAGCCGGCGGACGTTAGCTGAAGGCGGAAGAGCCTCCGGCAGTTCGCCGCGGGCCGAAGAACAATGGGCGTCAACACGGGGAGCTTAGGTGTCACGGGCGGGGCGGACAGGTTGTTGCGCGACCTGATACACGAGCGCACGGGGCTGTTTTTTGATAACGGGAAGGGCGACATCCTGACCGACAAGCTGTCGCCGCTGGTCATCGAGCGCGGTTTCACGTCGCTGCTGGACTATTACTACCTGCTGAAGTACGACGAGGCGGCGCAGGACGAGTGGCTGAGCGTGATGAACGCGCTCTCCGTCCCGGAGACTTACTTCTGGCGCGAGATGGATCAGGTGCGCGCGCTGGTCGAAACTGTCGTCCCGCGCTGGTTCGCCGCGCCGGGCGCCGGGCCGCTCAGGATTTGGAGCGCGGCGTGCGCGACGGGCGAGGAGCCTTTGACGATCGCGATGGCGCTCGACCAGGCGGGGTGGCTCGGGCGCGCGCCCGTAGAGATTCGCGCCAGCGACGCCAGCCCGGCCGCAATCGAGAAGGCGCGGCGCGGCGTCTACCGCGAGCGCTCGTTCCGCAACCTGCCGCCCGAGCTGCGCGCCAGATACTTTACGCAGGAGGGCGAAACAAAAACGTGGCGCGTTGACCCTAAGCTGCACGCGTGCGTCGAGTGGGGCGTCGTTAATTTGATGGACGAGGCGGAGGTCGCGCCGCGCGCGGCGGCGAACGTCATCTTCTGCCGCAACGTCTTCATCTACTTCTCCAACCAGTCCATCGGCAGAACGGTGCGCACCTTCGCCGCGCACATCCGGCCGCCGGGGCACCTGTTCGTCGCCGCCTCGGAATCGCTGTTGAGGATTGCGGAGGATTTCGAGTTGCAGGAGATCGGGAACGCGTTCGTCTACGTGAGGCGGCCGCACACGGCTTGAAGCCCGCCCCGAGGATTATTCATGGATCGAGTTCTAAAAGTTCTGGTGGTTGACGACTCGGCTTACGTGCGCAAGGTCGTGAAGCAGATGCTCTCGCGCAGCCCGTTCCTCGAAGTCGTCGGGACGGCGCGCGACGGGCGCGAGGCGCTCGAGCTGGCCGAGCAGCTCGACCCGGACGTCGTCACCTGCGACCTCATCATGCCCGAGCTGGACGGGGTCGGGTTCGTGCGCGAGCAGATGCGTCGGCGCCCCCTGCCCATCATCATCATGAGCATCGCGAGCGAGACGGGCGAGGCCGCGCTGACCGCTCTCGACGCGGGCGCGGTGGACTTCGTGCAGAAGCCGACGGCGCTGGCGACCGAGAAGATTTTCGAGGTGAGCGACGAGCTGATCGAGAAGGTCAAGGCCGCCGCCGGCATCCCGATGGCGCGCGTCAAAATCTCCGCGCCGCCCGCGGAGGCGGAGGCGGCGACGCAGCAGTCCCCGGCCCCGGTCACGCGCAAGGAGCTGGCGGACGTGGTCGTCATCGGGATTTCCACCGGCGGCCCGCAGGCTTTGAAACAGTTGATTCCCCAGCTGCCCGCGGACTTTCCGGCGCCCGTGGCGATGGTCATGCACATGCCGGTCGGTTACACTGAGATGTACGCGCGAAAATTGGACGAGCAATCGCCCCTCGAAGTGCGCGAGGCGCACGAGGGCGACGTGCTGCGCGCAGGTCTCGTGCTGCTCGCGCCGGCGGGTCGGCACCTGACCTTGCGCCGCCGCGCGGGCGGGGAGGTGGTCGCGCACCTCGATTCGAGACCTTTCGAGCTGCCGCACCGGCCGTCGGTTGACGTGCTCTTCCAGTCGGCGGCGGAGGTCTACAAGCAGAGAGTTCTCGGGGTGGTGATGACGGGGATGGGCTCCGACGGCCGTGCGGGCGCGGCGTGGATCAAGGCGCAGGGCGGGCTGGTCTACACCGAGAGCGAGGAGACGTGCGTGGTGTACGGCATGCCCTCGTCGGTGGTCGAGGCCGGCTTGAGCGACCTGAGCGTGCCGCTCGACAAGATGGCGCAGGCGATTCGGGAGGCGGTGTGAGTAAAAAAATCATGGTGGTGGACGACTCGGCGCTGTCGCGCAGGACACTGCGGCGCATACTTGAGACCGCCGGCTACAGCGTCGTCGAGGCGGACGAGGGCATGGCGGCGCTCGAACTCTACTTCATCGAGAAGCCAGACCTGGTCTTCCTCGACCTCGTGATGAAAGGGATGTACGGGCTCGAGGTTTTGACCAAGCTGCGCGAGATGGACGCCGGGGCGCGCGTCGTCGTCGCCAGCGCCGACATCCAAAGCTCGACGCGGGCCATGGTCGAAGAGGCGGGCGCGCGCGCCTTCATCAACAAGCCGTTCGCGACTGAGAACGTGCTCGGCGCGGTCGAGTCCGCGATAGGGGGGGTGTAATTTAATGGAACTGACCGAACGGCAGGGCGACGCCATATCTGAGTTGATCAACATCGCGTTCGCGCGAACCGGGGCCGCCCTCTCCGAGTTGACCGGGCACCGCGTCATGCTCAGCGCGCCGGAGGTCTCCGTCCACCCGACGACGGAGCTGCCGGCGGCGCTCGCCAAGTTCATCCCCGGCGAGATCGCCTCCATCCATCAGGTCTTCGGCGGGCCGGTCGCCGGCGACGCGCTCCTGCTCCTGAACCACGACGGCGCGGTGCACCTGACGGACTTGCTGACGGACGGGGGCGGGGCACCGTCGAGCCGCCTCGACGAGTCGGCGCGCGAAGTGCTGACCGAGGTGGGGAACATTCTGCTGAACGCCTGCCTGGGGATGTTCGGCAACCTGCTGGACGTGCGCGTCTCTTTCTCCGTCCCGCGGCTGCACCTGGAGACGCTCGAAGAGCTGCTCGACTCGCTCACCGCGGGCGGCAGCGAGCCGCAGTACGCGCTGGTGATCTACACGGCCTTTCACGTCCGCGACAGTTCGGTCAAAGGGTTCCTCGTGATGGTCTTGAGCGTCACCTCACTCGACCGCCTGATACATGAGGTCGAAGCCTGGGAAGAGCGGCAGGGGCAGTCCTGAAGGCTGACCGCGACGCGGGAACATTATCACCATGACAAAAACCCGTCAGGACGAAGAGACGTTGCTCAACGCGGCGCTGCTGCGTTGGATGAACGACCTCGCGGGGCAGGGCATCCTCATCACCGACGCCGATTTGAAGATACGCGCGTGGAACCGCTGGCTGGAGGAGCACAGCGAGCTGACCGCGGCAGAAGTGCTCGGGCGGAACCTGCTCGATGTCTACACCGTGTTGGAGACGAGGCGGCTGGATCGTCACTACAAGTGGGTGCTCGAAGGGCAGACGAGGATTCTGTCGCAGCGCCTGCACGGCCACCTGCTGCCGCTCCCCACGAAGGCGGGCATGAGCGGCTTTACGGAGATGCAGCAGACGGCGCGCATCTCGCCGCTCATCGCCGACGACGGCCGCGTCATCGGGACGCTGACCGTCATCGATGACGTGACCGAGCGCGTGACGCGCGAGGCGGAGCTGCAGGCGCAGGTGGACGCGCGCACGCAGGCGCTCGCCCGCGAGAAGGCCGCGCGCGAGGAGGCGGAGGAGGCCAACCGCCTGAAGGACGAGTTTCTCGCCACGGTCTCGCACGAGCTGCGGACGCCGCTGACCTCCATCCTCGGCTGGTCGAACATGCTGCTCGCGGGCCGCCTCGAAGGGGCGGCACACGACCGCGCGCTCGACATCATCCACCGCAACGCCCAGTCGCAGAACCAACTCATCAGCGACCTGCTCGACGTTTCGCGCATCATCAGCGGCAAGCTCCGGCTCGACCTGCGCACGGTCGAGCTTCCGACCGTCATCGAGGCCGCCGTCGAGGCGACCCGCCCCGCGGCCGAGGCGAAAGGCGTCCGCCTGACGACGACGCTCGACCCGCGCTCCGGGCCGATCAGCGGCGACGCAGACCGGCTCCAGCAGGTGGTCTGGAACCTGCTCTCGAACGCCATCAAGTTCACCGACGCGGGCGGGGAGATAGAAGTCAGGCTGGGGAGCGTCAACTCGCGCGTGGAGATCACGGTGCGGGACTCGGGGATAGGCATCGACCCTGAGTTCCTGCCCCACATCTTCGACCGCTTCCGCCAGGCCGACCCAGCCACCAACCGTATGCACGGCGGGATGGGCCTCGGCCTCTCCATCGTCCGCCAACTGGTCGAACTGCACGGCGGCACGGTGAGGGCCGAGAGCGGGGGTGAAGGGAAGGGGGCGACTTTCACCGTCAGCCTGCCCTTCGTCGATTTCAGGGGGGGGCCGGAGCGTGCGGAGCGCCTGCCCCCCAACGCCGTCGGCCACCCTGAGCTCGACTGCCCACCCTCACTTCAGGGCTTGCGTGTGCTGGCCGTCGACGACGAGGAGGACACGCGCGAGATGATTCGCGCCGTGCTCGAACATTGCAAGATGGAAGTCATCACGGCGGCTTCGGTGCCCGAGGCGCTGGATGCCATCGCCAAGTCGCGGCCCGACGTTCTACTCAGCGACCTGGGGATGCCCGGCGAGGACGGCTACGTCCTGATCGCCAAAGTGAGGGCGCTTCCCCTGGAGCGCGGCGGACAGATACCGGCCGCGGCGCTGACCGCGTACGTGCGTGCGGAAGACCGCGTGAGGGTGCTCAGCTCGGGTTATCAGCTACACGTCCCGAAGCCGCTTGAGCCCAACGAATTGGTGGCGGTGGTGGCTAACCTCGCCGGCCGCCTGCCCGAGTAGCGGCTCGCCGACGGCTTGCCCCACGGTGTCATGTGGAAAGCGCACCCTCGTGTGCCGCTGAACTATGTTCCACAGAAGGTCTGGAGCACCCGTTCGTGTTCCGCCGGCGGCTCAGCGTAACGTGTGAAGGCGGGCTGAGCCTCGAAGGGATTCGACAACACCGTCACCAGCTCGTGGAACGGGGCGAAATCACCTTCGTCGACGCCCGCCCGGATGACCGCTTCGACGAGATGGTTACGCGGGATGAAAGCCGGGTTCACCGCCAGCATGGCGGCGCGCCGCGTAGCCTCATCGGCCGGCTCCTGAGCAAGCCGCCGTCGCCAACGCGGCTCCCATTCGTCGTAGGCAGAAGAGTTCGCGAACAGGCTGCGCACGCCCGCGCCGTCCTCCCGAACGGACGCCGCGTCGCTCAAACGGCGGAACGTGAGGGTGAAGTCGGCGCCGTTCGCACCCATCGCCTGAAGCAAATCACGCCCCAGCTCGGCGTCGCCCTCGCGTTCGGTGAGCAGGCCGAGCTTCCGCCTCAGTCCCCCCAGAAAAGCTCCTTCAAAGACCGGACGGTACGCGTCGAGGGACTGCTCCGCCTCGGCGACTGCCGCGTCCGTGTCGTCGGAGAGCAGGGGCAGCAGGCACTCCGCGAAACGCGCCAGGTTCCACTCGCCGATGGCCGGCTGCATCGAATACGCATACCGCCCCTGTCGGTCTATCGCGCTGAAGACGGCGCCTGGGTCGTACGCATCCATGAAGGCGCAGGGCCCGTAGTCAATTGTCTCCCCGGCGACCGACGTGTTGTCGGTGTTCATCACGCCGTGGATAAACCCGACGAGCATCCACCGGGCGATCAGCTCCGCCTGCGCCCGAACGACGGCGTCGAGAAGCGCGCGGTACGGCCGCTCAGAGCGCGCCGCTTCGGGGTAGTGTCTGGCGACGACGTAGTCGGCCAGCAGCCGCACGCCTTCAACGTCCCCGCGACTGGCGAAGAACTGAAAGGTGCCCACACGTATGTGACTGGAGGCGACACGGGTCAGGACCCCGCCCGGAAGCACCGTCTCCCGAATCACCGTCTCCCCTGTCGTCACCGCGGCGAGCGCGCGGGTCGTGGGGATGCCCAACGCCGCCATCGCCTCGCTGACCACGTACTCGCGCAGGACCGGGCCCAGCGCGGCCCTCCCGTCGCCGCCGCGCGAGTACGGCGTCCGGCCCGAGCCTTTGAGCTGTACGTCGCGCCGCACCCCGGCGCGGTCTATCAGCTCGCCGAGGAGAATCGCGCGGCCGTCCCCGAGTTGCGGCACGAACGTGCCGAACTGGTGCCCCGCATACGCGGCGGCTATCGGCTCTGCGCTGTCGGCGACGCGATTGCCCGCCAGCACCTCCACGCCTTCCTCGCCGGCGAGCAGCTCTGGGTCGAGGCCGAGCTGGGCGGCCAGGGACTCGTTCAACCGAATGAGTCGCGGGGCCCTGACCGGAGTGGGCGGGACGCGCGCGTAGAACCGCCCGGGCAGCCGCGCATACGTGTTGTCGAAAGGAAAGGGAACTGACATCTTGTCCTCGTCGGAGGTGTTAGTTACGTTAGGCTTGCTTCCCAACTCAATTGCCGAATGTTTGCCGACGGCACGCGCTCACCGGAGCAGGACACGCACCTGGTGGGTCGCGCCGTCGTCCACGAGCGCCACCTCGGCGGCCGCCTGCGCTACGCCGTCCACTTCGACGGAGTGTACACCGCGGCCCGTGCCGGACGGGTTTTCGACCTTGATGCGGTAGTGCGACGAACCGTGGCGATAGTCTATCTCGTACTCGCGCCAGCCGCGCGGGATGCAGGGTGCGAGCCTGAGCTTCGCGCCGCGTAACTGGAAGCCGAGGATGAATTCCAGCCCGGCGCGGTACATCCAACTGGCCGAGCCCGTGTACCACGTCCACCCGCCGCGCCCCGTGTGCGGGTGGACCGCGTAGACGTCGGCGGCGGCGACGTAAGGCTCGACCTTGTACCGGTGCAGCCCGGCGCGTGTCGAGGCGTGGTTGATCGGGTTCAGCAGCGCGAACAGCTCGCCCGCGCGGTCGCCGTCGCCCGCGAGCGCGTAAGCGATCAGCACCCACAGGGCGGCGTGCGTGTACTGCCCGCCGTTCTCGCGCACGCCCGGCACGTAGCCCTTGATGTAGCCGGGGTCGAGCGTGCCGTGGTCGAAGGGCGGCGTGAAGAGCATGACGAGGCCGTCGCCGCGCCGGATGAGGTGCTCCTCGACGGCGGCCATGGCGCGCTGCGCGCGCGGCGGGTTGGCCGCGCCCGAAATGACGCCCCAGCTCTGCGCGATGGAGTCGATGCGGCACTCCTCGTTCCGCGCCGAGCCGAGCGGGGTGCCGTCGTCGAAGTACGCGCGCCGGTACCAGTCGCCGTCCCAGGCTTCGGCCTCAAGCGCCTCCTTCAACTTCGTCACATGGTCGAGGTAGGCGCGCGCGCGTCCCGACTCGCCGCGCGCTTCGCAGAGCGGCGCGAACTGCGAGAGCGTCGTGTGCAGGAACCAGCCGACCCACACGCTCTCGCCGCGCCCCTGATTCCCGACGCGGTTCATGCCGTCGTTCCAGTCGCCCGAGCCCATCAGCGGCAGTCCGTGCGCGCCCGTCTTCAGGCTCCGGTCGAGCGCGCGCGCGCAGTGCTCGAACACCGTGGCCGCCTCGGCGGAGACCGTGGGCTGCCTGTACGACTCGTCCTCGCCCTCCTCCAGCGGCGGCGCTTCGACGAACGGGACCACCTCGTCGAGCACGCCGAGGTCGCCGGTCACGCCCACGTAGAAGGCGGTCACGTAAGGGAGCCACAGCAGGTCGTCTGAGAAGCGCGTGCGCACGCCCCGCCCCGTCGGCGGGTGCCACCAGTGTTGCACGTCGCCCTCGGGGAACTGGTGCGCGGCGGCGCGCAGGATTTGCGCGCGCGCCACGTCGGGTCTGGAGTAGACGACCGCCATCACGTCCTGCAACTGGTCGCGGAAGCCGTAGGCCCCGCCCGACTGGTAGAAGGCCGAGCGCGCCCACACGCGGCAGGCTAAGGTCTGGCAGAGCAGCCAGCGGTTGAGCAGCGTGTCGAGCGCGGGGTCGGGCGTCCGCACGCGGAGCGTCTCCAGCGTCTCGTCCCAGCGCGCGAGCGTCTGCTCGAAGGCGTCGTCAACCGCGCGCGGGCGTCGGAAGCGCGCGAGTATCGACTCCGACTCCTCGCGGTTTTCGCCCTCGCCGAAGAGGAAGAAGATTTCGCGGTACTCGCCCGGCGCGAGGTCTATCGTCGTCTGCAACGCGGCGCAGGGGTCGAGGCCCGCGCCGTCTCGCCCCGCGAGCCGCGTGCGGATGAGCGCGGCCGGTCGCGCGAGGCTCCCGTTGCGCCCGACGAACTCCTTGCGGCAGCAGGTCGCGCTCCGCTCCGACTGGCTCACGTCGGCGAACGCGACGCGCCCGGCGAACTCGTTGTTGTAAGGGTTGCGCGCGAAGATGGCGCCGCTCGCGTCGTCGATCTCGGTGATGACGTAGGGCGCGGACGCGCCGCGCTGGACGCCGAGCGTCAGCTCGTTGTAGTTCGTGACCGAGAGGCGTCGTCGTCGTTCGGTCGTGTTGCGCAGGCGCAGTCGCGAGATTTTTACGGTCGCGTCCACGGGGACGAAGAGCAGCAACTCCTGCTCGACGCCGTGGCTCGTGTGCTCGAAGACCGTGTAGCCCTGCCCGTGCCGCACGACGTAAGGCTCCGCCCCGCGGACGGGCAGCGGCGTCGGCGTCCAGACTTCACCCGTCTCCTCGTCGCGCAGGTAGACGACCTCGCCCGGCGGGTCGCTGACGGCGTCGTTCGACCAGGGCGTCAGGCGGTTCTCGCGGCTGTTGACAGACCACGTGTAGCCCGCGCCCGTCTCCGTCACCTGAAAGCCGAAGTCGTGCTCGTTGGCGACGACGTTCGTCCACGGCGCGGGCGTCCACTGCCCCTCGCCGAGGACGATGACGTACTCGCGCCCGCCTTCGCTGAAGCCGCCGAGGCCGTTGAAGAACGAGAGCTCGGGTGTGGGCAGCGGCGGGGGCGGGTAGGCGCGCGCGGGCGCGCGCGGCGTCAGGGCCGCCGGCAGCTCGTGCTCGGTCTCCCTGCGCACGAGTTGCTCTTCGAGCGTGCCGCGCTCGGCGACGATGACGACCCGCGCGACCGCGTGCAGCAGAATCCTGTCGGCGTCGGGCATCAGGTCGGAGCGGCGCAGGTAGACGCCGCCCGGCTTGTCCTCCAGACCCTGCGCGCCGCTCGAACGGACGAGCGCCTGCAACTCCTCCTGCAAAGTCTGGAGGTAACTCGGCGGGTTGTCGTTGAGGATGACGAGGTCGATGGCCAGCCCCTTCAGGCGCAGGTAGCCGTGCGCGCGCAGCAGTTGTCGCGCCACGTCCAGCTCCCCCTGACTGCCGATGCGCGCCAGCACGATGGGCAGGTCGCCGCTGATGCCGTACTGCCACAGCCCCGCCTGCGTCTTGCTGTTGAGGGCGAGGGTGTGCGGGCGCGGGCGCAGAGAAGGGTCCGCGTAGAGCACGCGTCCGGCGAGTCGCTGGAAGAGGTGCGCCTCCTCGGCGTCGATGTTGTGGTGGCGCATCTCGACCTGCGACTGCGTCCAAGCGAGCTGTGCCGCGCGGTCGAAGATGGCCGGGTCGTGGTACTTTCCGGCCAGCGCGAGCGCCTCTTCGCGGCTCTGCACGACGGCCGTGGTGAAGGTCAGGCGCGCGGTCTCGCCGGGCTGGAGGCGCACGCGCCGGCGCAGGGAGAAGACCGGGTCGAGCACCGCGCCGACGGTGTCCGAGAGCGGGCGGTCATCGAACACCGCGACGGGGTGGGCCGTCGTGTGGCCGCGCCCGAGGAAGCGGCCGCGGTCGGTCTCGTACTGGGTCGCGCCGACAACTTCGCCCTCGGTCACGAGGACGTGTACGCCGAAGACCGGCTCGTCCTTACTCGAACGCGGGCGGCGGCGCGCGACGAGCGCGTTCGTGCCCGCGACGAACTCGGTCTCGACGAAGAGGTTGCTGAAGGCCGGGTGCGCGGCGTCGGCCGCCGCGGGGGCGAGCACCACCTCCGCGTAGCTCGTGACCTCGATGTCGCGCACGCGCGCCGAGCGGTTGGTCAGAGAGACGCGGCGCAGCTCGGCGTCGTCCTCGGGCGTGACGATGATCTCGGTGCGCGTCAGGATGCCGGCGTCGCTGCGGCGTATGTCGACCTTGTCCTCCGCCAGCGTCACCTCGTATGCCTGCGGCCTGCGCCCGACGGGCTGGCGCCCCGCCGACCAGATTTCGCCGCCGCGCACGTCGCGCAGGTAGATGAACGAGCCGTAGTTGTCGCGCGTCGCGTCCTCGCGCCAGCGCGTGACCGCGAGCGGGCCGCGCGCGGAGAAGCCCGACCCGGCGGTCGTCAACATCACCGAGTAGGTGCCGGCGGAGAGCAGCTGCGTGCGCGGCGTCGGGAGGTCTGACGTGTCGTAGACGCGCGTCTCGACGCCCTTCGGCGTGCGCGTGACGCGACTCGACCGCACCTCCTCGGCGCGCGGGTGTGCGGCGGGCGCGTCACGCGGGACGCGCTCCTGGAGCAGCAGCTCCGTCGCCTGCACCAGCGGCTCGGCGTGGAAGCGCCGCCGCATCACGTCGTCGTTGATCAGGTTGTCGAGCGCGACCAGACTCATGCCCTGGTGGTGCGCCATGAAAGCGCGAATCAGGACGCGCCGCTGGCCCTGCGGCAGGCGCTCGGGCGTGTAGTCGATCGATTCGTAGTAGCCGAAGCGCGCCAGCGCGCCCTCGCGCCCCAGCCGGCGCAGGTTCTCGAAGGCGGCCTGGGGCGCGACGAGCGCGGCGAGCATCGTCGCGTAAGGCGCGACGACGAGGTCTTCCGAGAGTCCGCGCTTCAGACCCAGGCCGGGGACGCCGAACGGGCCGTACTGGTAGTTGAGGTGCAGGTCGCGCGCGTTGTAGGCCGACTCCGAGATGCCCCACGGGACGTGGCGCTCGGCGCCGTACTCTATCTGCCTGCGGACTATCGCGCGGTACGTCTCGTCGAGCAGCGTCCCCTCGTAATCGCGCATGACGAGCAGCGGCATCAGGTACTCGAACATCGAAGCCGTCCACGAGATGAGCGCCCGCCCGCCGTCCACCGGCGTCAACTGCCGGCCGAGGCGGAACCAGTGCTCCTGCTCCACGTCGCCCTTCGCGATGGCGACGAAGCTGGCCAGTCGCGCCTCGGAGGCCAGCAGGTCGAAGAATGAGTTGTCGGCGCTGCCCGCCGTGACGTTGAAGCCGATGCGAAAGACCTCGCGCTCGTCGTCGAAGAGGAACTCGAAGTCCGTCTCCTCGAAAAGTTTCTCGCACCCCTGCGCCAGCCGGCTCAGGCGCGGCAGCACGGCGTCGGGGAGTTGCACCGACGGCGCGAAGGTTCGCAGGTCGCGCGCGAACTCTTTCAACTGCCGCAGCAGCGCGCTCGTCCAGAAGTTGACCTCGGCGAAGTCGTCTGTCCCGTGCTCCTGCTTGAGGGCGGCGAGCATGTCTTCGGCGGCAGCCGCGTGCCGGTTCAGAGATTTGAGCAGCGCTTCCCAGCCGCTAAAATTTTCGGGCGGGTGGTTCGCCACGAGGCCGGCGCAGGCCGCGACCTCCTCGCTCAGGTGTCTGATGGAGACGACTTCCGTGCGCTTCCGCGCGGTGCCCGCACGCTCCAACTCCTGCCCGAGCAGCGCGACCGTGTCGGACAGCCCCGCCCGAGCGTCAGCTCAAGCCGCTCGACGAGTTCGAGCGTCCCCACGTAACCGAGGTCGTGCGCGGCGACGGTGCTGAGCAGGAACAGCCCCGTGTTGGTCGGCGAAGTGCGGTGCGCGACGACGGGCTGCGGGTCTTCCTGAAAGTTGTCGGGCGGGAGCCAGTTGTCCTCGGCGCCGACGAACTCCTCGAAGAAGCGCCACGTCCGCCGCGCCAGCAGACGCGCTTCGTGCGCGTCCGCCGCCGAAAGCTTCTGTTGCCCCGCCCCCGCGCGGCGGCTCAGGAGGTGCATCACGTATGGCGAGCACAGCCACGCCAAAAGGAACGGCGCGGCCGCGCCGAGCGCCGACGGTCGCAGCGTGTAGGCGAGCGCGCCGACCGCCAGTGTGAGCGAAAGCACCGGCCACATGAAGCGAAGCATGTCGGCGAAGGTGCGCGCCCTCCCCTGTTCGGCCTGCGCCGCCGTCACCCATTCGAGCAGGCGTCGGCGCGAGACGAGCGTCCGGTAGAGCGTCCGCACGACGGCGTCGGCGTTCAGGTAAGCCTGATGCGCGACGACGGTGAGGACGACGAGGAACTGCGCCGTGTTCTTCCTCGCGTCGCCCCACACGCCGCGGAGGTGTGTCGCCCACGGGATGCCGCGCGCGCGCGGCCACAGCCCCGCGGCGAAGTTCGCGTAGACGGGGAAGGCCAGCGTGGCGACGACGAAGAGCGTCCACCGGGCGGGCGAGCCCGGCACGAACGTCCACACGGCCGCGAGCCACGCGAGCACGGACGGCGCGACCAGACTGCGCCGCGTGTTGTCGAAAATCTTCCAGCGCGCGATGAGCGGCAGGGGGTTGCGCAAGGTGCGCCCGTCGGCGCCGGGCACGCGCGCGAAGAGCCAGCGCGCGATCTGCCAGTCGCCGCGCACCCAGCGGTACCCGCGCCGCGCGTAGCTGTCGTACTGCGCGGGGCAGTCGTCGAACAGCTCGATGTCCGTCACCAGCGCGCAGCGCGCGTGGAGCCCCTCGAAGAGGTCGTGGCTCAGGATGGAGTTGTCGGGGATGCGGCCTTCGAGCGCGGTCTCGAAGGCGTCGACGTCGTAGAGACCCTTGCCGGTGAAGCTGCCCTCGCCGAAGAGGTCCTGGTACACGTCCGACGCGGCGGTCGTGTACGGGTCGAGCCCCGCCTGCCCCGCGAAGACGCGCGCGAAACGCGAGCGCGAGGCGGCTTCGAGCGAGATGCTGACGCGCGGCTGGAGTATCCCGTAGCCGCGTGTGACGCGCCCGGCCGCGCGGTCGTAGCGCGGGCGGTTCAAGGGGTGCAGCGCCGTCCCGATGAGCCGGCGCGCCGCGTCACGCGGCAGACGCGTGTCGGCGTCGAGCGTGATGACGTAGCGGACGCCCGCCAGCAGCCCCGCGTCGGCGGTCGCCACGGAGTAGCTTGTGTCTTGCGCGCCGCGCAGCAGCCGGTTGAACTCTTGCAGCTTGCCGCGCTTGCGCTCCCAGCCCATCCACTTGCCTTCGCCCTCGTTCCACAGCCTGCGACGAATGAACAGGTGGAAACGCGCCGGGCCCCGTCCGCCGTAACGCCCGTTCAGTTGCGCGACCCCCGCGAGCGCGCGTTCGAGGACTCCCGCGTCCGTCTCGGTCTCCTCCGTTTCGGCGTCTGCGAAATCAGTGAGCAGCGCGAAGTAGATGTGCTCGTCGCGGTTGGCGAGGTGGTGAATCTCAAGGTTGCCGAGCAGCTCGTCCACGGCCGCCTCGCCCGAGAGGATGGCCGGGATGACGACCATCGTGCGCGCTTCCGCGGGGACGCCTTCGGACGTGTCAATCTTCGGCAGCACGCGCGGCGGGAGGAGGTGCGTCACGTCCCAGTTGAGCACGCCGACGGCCATCTCGCTCGCGGGGACGAGCGAGAGCAGCGCGAAGGCCGCGAGCAGGGGCCAGCCCGCGCCCGCGAGGTTCGCGCCGCAGACGAGGGCGGCCACGACGAGCGCGGTCAGCAGGGCGAGCGTGCCGAGGTAGAAGGCGGTCGGGTGCGCGAGCAGCGCGCGGAGCCGGCGCTCGCGCATCCTCGCGCGGTAGCCGAACTCACTCTCAAGCACGGACACGCCCGCGCCCACGAGGTAGTAGCCGACGTGCGCGCTCTCTTCGGCCGGCGCGCCCGACCGTCCCGACCGGGCCGACTCCGCGGCGAGCCGGACGGCGGCGCTCGCCACGTCCCGCTCCGACCTCCTCGTGCGCTTACTGATGCGCTCGACGACGTGGCGGTAGCGGTCGCGCGTGGCGAAGTCCATCAGCGAGTAGACGCCCGCCGGGTCCTCGCCGAGCACGGGGTCGACGAGGCTCACGCCCTCGAAGAAGACGCGCCAGTCGAGCGTCGAGAGCAGGCGCATGCTGTTGATGATGTTGCCGACCGTGAACTGTGCCGCGGCCTGGCGCTGGTGTTCGAGGTGGACGATCTGCTCCATGGTCTGCCCGTGCTCTTGCAGGTGCCTTTCGAGCAGGTCGAAGACCGGCGCGACCGCCGGGTCCTGGTCGCGCAGACGCTGCGTCAACTGCACCACGAAGGCGCGGTCAAGTTCCTCGACGCCGCCGAGCCGCCCCTCAAGTAAAGCGGTCAACTTTTCCGGCTGGCGGCCCGCGAGTTCGAGCAGTTGGTCGGCGAGTGCGTCCGCGGCCTCGCGCGCCGCGCGCGCCGCCACGATGCGTGTCGCGAGGCGGCGCAGGTTCTCCACCAGCGCCAGCCTCAGGCTGATGGCCACGGCCCACAGCTCGCCGATGGTGAGGGGCCGGTGTTGCTGGTAGGTGCGGATGAAACGCCGCAGCGTTTCGGCGTCGAGGTGGCTGTCGGTGTGCGCGACGTAGGTCAGCGCCAGCGCGTAGACGCGGGGGTAGCCGGCCAGCTCCCCGCGCTCCAGCTTCGGCAGCTCGCGGTAGTAGCCGACGGGCAGGTCTTCGCGTATCTCGCGGAGCTGGTCTTCGACGATGTGGAAGTTATCGACGAACCACTCGGCCGCGGGAGAGATGGCGCGCTCCCTGCGTATCGCCTCGGCGAGCGTGCGGTAGGCGGTGAGGAGCTGGCGTGCGTTCTCTTCGAGGCGGGGCAGGAGTGGGCGGCCGCGCCGGGGCACTTCCGACGCCTCGTGCTCGGCGGCGAGCGTCGCGGCATACTGCTCCAGACGCTCGGCGCTGAACAGCTCTTCGCGGACGGCCGGCTCGTCTTCTGGGGCGGCGGGGCGTCGAAGTAAGTGACTCAGGCGCAGGGCTATGACATCCTCAAGAGGTCTTGGATTCGGCTCAAGCTTGAGACATCAAGCGTCTCCGCTTCGGCTGACCACGGAGCGGACGCGATACCCCTACAGTCCGCCCGGCTCGTCTGCCGACCGAAGTTAACATACTACGGATTAAATTCCTTCCGGTCCGGAGTGTGAGGCAGCGCAGTTCTCTATGGACGCGAACACTCGCAAGAACCCGGGGCGGGTGGGAGCGAGTTTGTTCAGAGTCTGGGTGGCGGGGATGGCGGTGGGGGTATTATTTCAGCCGCCCCGGGACGGGAGGGCCGGCGGCGTGTCAGGCGTAGCGTGTGAGGCGCGAGTCTGCTTCCCTCTTGATGGCGCGCGACTCCCGCTCCTTATCATTAAATCTTGAGGCGAGTTCCGCCGCCGCCGCGTGGTACATGTCGGTTCTAATAACGGCGGTGCGGTTTTTGTCTTTCGCCGCTGTGGCTGTATGCGCCCTTCTGATCTGGTATTTGACCGACTCGTCGCCGTCGAACTTTGCTTTGCTGCCCGGCATGGCCTGCACCGTATAAATATACATTCAGTTACTCCCTTGAAATAGTTTCACGCTGAACATACAAAAGCGCCGCCGGCGAACTGACTTCGTCTCCGGCGGCGCCCTGTTGCTTGAGGTGCCGGTTTATTCTGGGCTTAACCCGGCGGCGCGGGTGGCGCCCCGCGCGCCCTTAGTAGCTGCGTCCGCCGTTGCGGCTCTCGCGCGGCTTGGCGACGTTGACGGTCAGGTTCCGGCCGTTGAGGTCGTTGCCGTTGAACTGAGCGATGGCGGCCTCGCCCTCTTCCTTCGAGGACATCTCGACGAAGCCGAAGCCGCGCGAGTGACCAGTGTCGCGGTCCTCGACGACCGTGGCCGTCTCGACCGTGCCGGCCTGCTCGAAGTGCTGACGGAGGTTATCGCCCGAAGTCTCGAACGAGAGGTTGCCGACGTAAAGTTTCATAGACATGTGTGTGTACCTCTCCCTTTGCGGAGTATCAAGAGAAGCTTTCGAATCCAAGTAGCTTCGGTGTAACGGTGGCAGCGAAGGCTGGTGTCCGGGTGCTCTGTCGGAGCGGCTTCTGTGGTTTAGAACCGGCCTGCTCTCGAACCGTCCGAACCGCCATCAACGCTTTCGAGGCGTGGGGCGCTTCACCGTGAACGCGCAAGAGAAGGAGTAACTGGAAACTTAGATGCGCTTTTACGCCGCACGGTTGTAGAAGGCTCGGGCGCGGATACCGTATCTCACATCGACGACCGCGCGCTTTCTTCCCGTAAGGCCATGAGGTTGACCTTCTTCAGCTCACTTCCTTTCATCCCGAAGAAGGTCGCCATCTGGACGATCTGGGCGTGGCTGACGAAATCCCCCGGCTCTGAGCAGAACTGCTCCAGCGACGGGTCGAACTCGCGGCAGCCCATCGACTTGGGAATCTTCAGGCCGAGGTGACATTGGCCGTCCTGCCTAAAGTATTTACAGAAATCACAGACTATCAACGTTCACACCCTTCGGAAACACACGGTCGTGAAGCGGTGCGGAAGCGAGGCGGACGATCAATGTCCGACCGGAATCCGCTGGTAACGCGTTTTGCCTTCCCCGTCCTCCCACGAAATATCAAGCACGTAGGGCTTGACCGTGCCCTCTCTCGCCTTCAGACGTTCCAACTGGTCGCGGTCGGCGGCGGCCGGCAAGCCGTCGAACAAGGTTCGATGTGACAGGACGGCCTTCTCACTGGGCATTACCGATTTGATGGGGTCGAACTTGATGAGAAACCGCGCGGGGCCGCCGCCGGGAGTCTCCTCGTCTTTCAGAAAGACGGTCAGAATCTCGACGCCCTTGCACGTTCCTTTTTGTTCTACAAACCGGCCGTGCCGGCACATACAATCTAGACAGCTGTGGACATTGTAGACGATTGGCATCCCGGCCGTCTGTGCGATGTTCCACATATGATGTTCTTCCGGCTGAATATCCCCCTGAAGACCGTCCCGACATTGAGATGAAGCGCCTGCCGGGTAACGAATTGTGACCGGAAGGACGCCGTAATTGTTGCAAGGCCGCTAAAGTCATTATTTGGGGCACGCCGCATGGCCGGCTCGCGGAGAAAAATATTGACAGGGGTGAGCAGTTAAATTAGATTCACCGCGCTGTTTGGCGATTCATCCACTCACGGGAGTTATTGGCAACACACCTCGCCGCCGCCGCCACGGCTGTTGTCGATAACCTCACGGGACCACATCAACTCTGTCAGTCCCGACACAGGAGCCTCATGTCCCTGAAAACTTACTCGCCGATTTCGAGAACACGCCTGCTCGTCTTAATCGCGGCTATCACGTGCGCGGCCGTCTCTGCCGCCGCCGCCAGGTCGTGGCTTGGGGCGCCGGCAGCGCCGCCTACCCCGACGCCCCAGGGTAACTCCACCCAGGAGAGGCTTGAGACCGAGCGCGTGACGATACGTCCCACGGGCTTCGAGCCGGCGCAGATCACGCGCCCGCGGGGTGAGTTTATTCTGGCGGTTGACAACTTGAGCGGCCTCCGCGAGGTGTCCTTACTCCTCGAGCGTGAGAGCGGCGAGCGCGTGCGGGATAGGCGAATCACAATGGAGCAGTTCAAGTGGAGGGCGCGGCTCGACCTCCACCCGGGGCGGTACGTGATTAGGGAGGCGGGGCACACGGACTGGGCCTGCACCCTCACGATAACACCCAAATAGAGCCGGTCGTAACTTACTTTAACGCTCTCTCCCTCGCACGGAGACTCTCCCCATGCGCGCTTCTCTCACGGTTCACGTCCCTAGACGAAGCCGCTGCTTCGTCGTTCCTTTAGGTAATTTCGGCCTTGCCGCCTGCGCCCTCCTGCTGTTGGCGTCGGGCGCGTGGGCTCAGACCTCTAACAGCACCGACGGGACGACCCCGCCGGGGCTGACGACGGGCGCGCCGGCCGGCTCATACGGCCTCTCAGGCTTCGAGAATGTCAACCTCTACAGCGGCAACCTCAACTTCCACCTGCCGCTCGTGCGCGTAGGCGGGCGCGGGAGCGCGCAGGCGGGCTCGTACCTGAGCATCGACAGCGTCCGCTGGACCGTCAACAAGTCGGGGGGCGGCGACGGGACGCCCGAGACGCCGCCGTGCGGGAGCGAGGAGCTGGCTTGCACGCACCCCCCGCTCACGGGCGCGGCCGTCTACGACTGGACTTCAGCCGACCCGGACCCGAACTGGTGGCAGGGGCTAAAGGTCGGGTACGGGCCGGGCGTGATGCACGGGCGTCAGCAGAAGTACAAGGGAGTGAATAACAACACGCAGAACTACACCTTCCTGACGCGGCTCACCTTCACCGCCTCGGACGGCACCGAGTACGAGCTGCGCGATGTGAAGGAGAGTGGGAACCCTCGGTACCTGCTCGCCGGCCAGGACCTCTCGCGCGGCAAGGTCTTCGTCAGCGCCGACGGCGTGTCGGCCACCTTCGTCTCCGACGCCGAGGTCTTCGAGAAGCAGAACAACACGTGGATGGACGAGGGGCTCAGTCTCACCTACCCGACCGGCCACCTGCTGCTCGCCGACGGGACGCGCTACCGCATCGTGCAGGGGCTCGTGCGCTGGCTGCGCGACCGCAACGGCAACAGGGTCAACTTCGACTACGACGCCAACGGCCGCGTCGCGAAGGTCATCGACTCGCTCGGGCGCGAGGTCAACTACGCCTACGACGTGCAGGAGGCGGCGCCCTACGGGCTCTGCGACCGCATCACCTTCACGGGCTTCGGCGGCGTGCAGCGCGTCATACGCGTCTCGAAGTCCGACCTCAGCGTGGCCCTGCGTCCTGACCACAACATCAAAAAATACGGCGGCCCCGCCGGGCTCTTCCCGCAGCTTTCGGGGTCGAGCAGCACGGACTTCACGACGCAGGTCGCGAACTCGGTCTGGCTGCCGGACGGCGCGCGGAGCTACCAGCTCTTCTACAACTCCTACGCGGAGCTTTCGCGGATCGTGCTGCCGACGGGCGGCGTCATCGAGTACGACCACACTCCCGGCTCGGGCGTTGACGAGCAGACGCTGGAGATACGCCGCCGCGTGACCGAGCGCAGGGTCTACCGCGACGCGGCCGCGCTCGCGGCCGGGCAGGCGGAGCTGAGGCAGACCTACCAGCCCTCCTACCCGACCAGCTCCGAGACCGTGGTCGTCGTCGAACAGCGGGGCGGAGGCGGCCAACTCGTCGAACGCTCGCGCCAGCACTTCCGCGGCTCGGCCGTCGCTTACCAGCCGCCCTCGGCCTTCTACCCGCCGTGGGACAGCGGCAAGCAGGACGTGACCGAGGCGCTCGACACCGCGCCTCCTGACCACGCCTCGGCGTCCGTGCTGAGGCGCACCGAGAGCATCTGGCAGCCGGGGACGCCGCTCAGCCAGTGGGCGACAAACCCGGACACGGTCGGAGGGCCGCACGTCAGCCAGACGCTGACGACGCTCACCGACGCGAGCCTCGTCAGTAAGCAGACGTTCAGGTACGACCGCTACAACAACCAGACCGACGTGTGGGAGTACGACTACGGCGCGGCCTACCCCGTGCGCCACACGCGCACCGATTTTCTGACGGTCGACAACGGAGTGGACTACACGTCGCACGCGGGCGCGCACCTGCGCGGGCTCGCGTCGGCGCGGCGGGTCTACACGGTAGACCCCTCGACGGGCGCCGAGACGCTCGCCGCCAAAAGCGAGACGCGCTACGACGAGGCGGCCTATGCGCTGATGTCGTGCGACCCCGAAGGAGTCGTGGCCTGCGCCTCCGTGCCGCAGTGGGAGGAGCCCGGCGCCGTGCGCGGCAACGCGACCACCACCAGGAGGTGGCTCAACTCAAACAACACCTGGGTGGAGGGGCACGCGCGCTACGACCGGCTCGGCAACCTGCGGAGGAGCTGGGACGCCAACGGCAACCTGTCCGAGGTGACTTACAAAGACGCCTTCTGCAACGGGACGCTGTGCGGCCCCTCGGGCTTCACGGCACACACCTTCGGCTTCCCGACACTGAACAAATCCCCGAAGCCCGACCCGTCCGGGGCGTACGGGTCCGCGGCCGAGCTGAACGCCTCGACCGTCTACGACTACTACACGGGGCTGGCCTACTCGACCACGGAGGCCAACGGCAACACCATCCGCTTCGAGTATGAAGACCCGCTCGACCGTATGACGGCGCAGGTGCGGCCCGACGGCGGGCGCACAGACCTCTACTACAGCCGGCCCGACGAACCTTACCTCTACACACGCACGCTCGCCGATCTGGACGGGGGGCGCCGGCTCAAGTCCGAGCAGCACTTCGACGGACTGGGCAGACCCGCCCGCGCTTTCACGTGGGAGAACCAGGACACGAGCAGACCGTGGGTGACGGCCGACACGTTCTACGACGCGCTGGGGAGGGCGAGGCGAATTTCGGACACGTACCGCTCCGCCGGGCCGGGCAGCGCCGTGGACGAGCAGCGACCGGGGACGGAGACGACCTTCGACGCGCTGGGCCGGGTCAAACAAGTGAGGACGACGGCGGATGACGCCGTGGTGAAGACGAGCTACGCCGGCCAGCGCACGCTCGTCACGGACCAGGCGGGCCGGCAGAGGGTCGGCAAGACCGACGCGCTCGGCCGCCTCGTCGAGGTGTGGGAGGTCACTCCCAACGACCCCGCCAAATACCCCGGCATCGACGCGCTCGCGTCCCAGCTCCCGGAGGGGCTGGCGGGGCCGGCGTATGGCTACCGCACCGCATACCGGTACGACGCGCTCGGGAATTTGCTGGAGGTGACGCAGGGGGCGCAGACCCGCGCCTACGTCTACGACTCTCTCTCTCGCCTGACCTCCGTCACCAACCCCGAGAACGGCACGACCTTCTACACCTATGACGCGAACGCGAACCTGCTGACGAAGAGGGACGCGCGTGGGACGACCGCCGCCTACCGTTACGACGCGCTGAACCGGAACATCACGGTCAGCTACACGCCCGGCGGCGCGACGGCGGCGACTCCGGCGGTCAGCCGCTACTACGACAACGCCGCGGCGGGGGCGAACGGCCTCGGGCGGCCGTGGAGGAGCGAGGCGGCGCAGACCGCGCAGACGACCCTGGAGCAATACGACTCGGCGGGCAGGCCGAGGCGCGTGACGCAGAAGTTCTGGACGGGCGGGCAGTGGGGCGCGGAGACTTACGCCACGCGGATCAGTTACAACCTGGCGGGCGGCGTCGCGTCGATGACCTACCCTTCGGGCCACGCGGTCAACTACCAGTACGACGCGGCGGGCCGGCTCGGCGACAACGGCGTGCTGCCGGCCTTCCGCGGCACGCTCGGCGACGGGGCGGAGAAGACCTACGCCTCGCAGGTCTTGTACGACGAGCGGGGGGGGAGGGGCCAGGAGCGTTTCGGCACCGACACCCCCGTCTACAACAAACACTTCTTCAACTCGCGCGGCCATCTCTCCGAGATACGCGTGAGCACACAACCCATCACGAGCACGGACCCGAGCCTGAAGACGAACTGGAACCGGGGGGCGCTCATCAACCACTACTCCGAACAGTCTTGGGCCGGCTCGGGGACCGACAACAACGGCAACCTCAGGAAGCAGGACGTCTACGTGCCGAACGACGACGCGGTCAGCGGCTACGGCGTCTCGACCTTCTTCTACGACTACGACGCGCTAAACCGCTTGGAGCGTGTAAAGGAGGTGCGGGGCGGCGCAGACCAGTGGTCCCAGCGCTACGAGTACGACCGCTGGGGCAACCGCACCGTCGACGCGGCGGGGACGTGGCAGGGCAAGCCTTCCGACCCGCCGTCCTCCCTCATCAACGAAACGCAGTTCGAGAAGGCTGACCTCGTCAACACCAACCGGCTCTACGCGCCCGGCGACGCCGCGCTCGACCGGGGAGAGCGGCGGATTCAGTACGACGAGGCTGGCAACCTCACGCGCGACGACTACACCGGCGGCGGGGCGCGCGTCTACGACGCCGAGAACCGCATGGTGAGCGCGCAGTTCGTCTCGGGGCAGGCGCAGACGGCCGCCCACGCCTACGACGCCGACGGGCGCCGCGTGAAAAGGGGACTGGGTGCGGGAGGGGAAGTGTGGCAGGTCTACGGCGCAGCCGGCGAACTACTGGCCGAGTACGCGCCCGCCGCCGCCGCCTCGAAGCCGCTGAGGGAGTACGGTTACCGCGCGGGCGAACTTCTGGTGACGGCCGAGGCGCCGGCTCAGCGCACGAACGTGGCGCTGGCCTCCGTCGGCGCGACCGCGGCGGCGCAGAACCACACGGCCGACGGCGTCTTCGCGGGGCTCCACTTCCAGCCGACATACGTCAACGACGGCCGGCGCTACGCCTCGGCGCAGGGCGACCGGTACTGGCGCGACGAGCACGGGCTGCCGACCTGGGTGCTGGTCGACTTCGGCGGGCAGAAAATAATCGACGAGGTGGACGTCTTCACACTCGCCGATTACCCGGCCTTCACCGCGCAGGCGGACCCGTCGGACGCGCAGACCTTTACGCATTACGGCGTGACGGCCTTCGAGGTGCAGTACTGGAACGGGGCGGCCTGGGCGGCCGTCCCAGGGGGCAGCGTGTCCGGGAACAATCGCGTCTGGAAGAAGCTCACCTTCCCGGCGTTGACGACGAACAGGGTACGCGTGCTGGTGGGCGGGGCGGCCGACGGCGTGGCGCGCTTGACAGAGGTCGAGGCGTGGGGCACGGCCGCCTCGCGCGTCAACGCGGCGCGTGATGGCTCCGCGAGCGCGTCCTCGACAACCCCCGACACGGAGTTCCCCGGGCTGACGTTTCCCGTCTCGTCGGTCGTCGACGGCGACCGACGTGGGCTGAACTGGGAGCACGGCGGCGGCTGGAGGGACGGCACCAACAACGCCTACCCGGACTGGGCTCAGGTGGACTTCGCTGGGGAGAGGACTATCGATGAGGTGAACGTCTTCACCGTCCAGGACAACCTCGCCGGCCCCGCGGAGCCGTCCGAGGCGTTGACGTTCGCGCAGTACGGCACGACCGCCTTCGAAGTGCAGTACTGGACGGGGTCGCAGTGGGTGACGGTGCCCGGCGGGAGCGTGACGGGGAATAACAGGGTCTGGCGCAAGTTCAACTTCCCGGCGTTGACTACCTCGAAGGTGCGCGTGGTCGTCAACGGCGCCCTGGCGGGCAGAAGTCGTCTCGTCGAGATAGAGGCGTGGGGCTGGGCCGCTGCGGGCCCGGTGGCCGGCCTTCGGTGGCTCGTCGCGGACCACCTGGGCACCCCGCGCATGGTCCTCGACCAGTCGGGGAGTCTCGCCGGCGTGACGAGACACGACTACCTGCCGTTCGGCGAAGAGGTGCCTGGCGACGACGCCTGGCGCACCCTGGCGAGGGGCTACGCGGGCGACGGCGTCCGGCAGAAATTTACGGGGAAGGAGAGAGACGCCGAAACAGGTCTTGATTATTTCAACGCGCGTTACTATGTTAGTAGTCAGGGCCGATTCGCCTCCGTCGACCCCATCTTTCTAAAGAGCGACAGGCTCCCCGACCCTCAGCGACTCAACCTTTACACCTACGCCCGCAACAACCCTCTGCTGTACGTCGACCCCACGGGCGAGGACATCCGGGTCAAGATCACCAACACCACCGTGGGGACGACGACCATCAGGAACCGAACGGGCCAGGAGATCAAGGGAGACACAAAGGCCGGCAAGTCCATAGTTAGGGAGAAGAGCGTCAGCGTCTACAGAGTTGAGGTCACCAACGACAGTGGCAGCAAGTTCACCTTCGGCGTGACGCGCGACACCTACTACACCAGCACCGACGGGAGTGCGAACTCCCCCGAGCGCGGCAACTACGGGCGCAACGGCGAACTCCCGCCGGGGAACTACAGCGGCAAGTGGTTGAAATCACCCACGACGGGTCTGTCACTGAGAATCTCCGATACCGACGCGACGGACGGTGCCACCATCAAAGGCCCGGACGGCGACCGGACGGCCATACAGATTCACGAGGGTAAATGCTCGCAGGGTTGTCCCCTGGTGAGGGGGACGACCATGGAGGAGGTTAAGACACAGATGGACGCCCTCCAGGAGGAAGACCGTAAGAACAAGCTGGGGACGGCCATCCACGTCGAGGTCGAGGACAGGAACAACCCCGGCGACAATTTCCACGTCCCACAAACCACCAACGGCACGCTGATGGTCGTGCCCGCCCCGCGCTCACCCCAACAGCCGAACAGGAGGCCGTGAAGACTATGACAAAGCTGTCGATTGCCCTGCTCGCGGGCGCGCTCACGCTCGCCGCCTCGCTGCGCGCCTTCCGCCCCGACGCCGGGGACGCCAGCGGAGTCCCCCCACCGCCGCCGCAGTCGGCCTGCGAACGCTGGCGGGCGGCCTCCTCGAACCTGACCGACAAGCAGAGGGCGGCCTTGCAGAAGGACGGCGCCGTCCGCGTCTCGGGCGCCTTCCTCCTGCGCGAAGACCTGGTCGAGGACTGCGGGCTCAGGTGGGAGATATCCGAATACCTCATCCATTCCCTGGGCCGCATGGAGGAGTACTGGGGGCCGGAGGGCACTTCCCTCGCCAGGCGCCATTCGAAGGAGATCGTCACCGTGCTGCGCCGGCTGTGGCCCTCGCTGAGTGGGTCGGAGGTGTTTACCGGAGACGGGCTCGGTGATGCCAAATACGATCTGCTTTACGACCCGGCGCTCGACGAGGGCGATCTGGCGCCGTTCGTCACCGACATCCTCAAGGCGGAGTCGCTCGGTAACGGCGAGGCGGGGCTTCTCTTCCGGCGGCCGATGCGGCAGACGACGCCGGTGCTCCTCGACTCGCTAAGGGGCATGGAGCGCATCGAATCATACCGGGGGCGCATCCTCACCCTCGCCGTCCTTCATAAGCTGGGGGAAGGCTCGGCCCTGCCCAAGCTCAAGGCGTTGTCAAAGGAGCGCTGCCTGTCCGAACTGGAGAGGAAGTACGTCGACACCCTGGTCGGCAAGGCCGAGCGCGGCGAGGAGATAGTCTTCTCCGACATTGAGCACCTTGAGATCGAGGATGACACCTTACCGCCGGCCGCCGCCGAACGTCTTGGCGAAAAGCCCTGCCGTAACAAGCCCGCCCGTGAGCCAGCGAAGGGCGCGCGCGGCAAGCCGGGGGACTCGCGGCCCTTCCCACGCGGCTTGGGGGTAACAGCGCCGAAGTAGGTGGAGTAGTCGAGGGACGAGCCCGCCGCGTCGAGCGTGGCGACGAAGCCCGTTCCCTCGTCCGCCACGCGCGCCGAGAGGTAAATTGAGTAGACGAGCACAGGGTCGAACACAAGCGGTTTGGACGCGTCATAAGCGCCAACCTTGATGCCGACGAGGTTCTTGTCCGTGAACGTGTCTCCAGCTTCGACGTGCGTGCGCGCGCCGTCTGACTCCTGGTAGACGAACGGCCTGCGCTGCCGCACCATTTCGCCCGCGATGTGCAGCAACAGTTCGCCCTGCGCGTCTACCTCCACCTTCCGCGCCCCCGCGAAGCGAAGTTTTATCACCCGCGGGTCGGCCTTCGGCGCCACACGTAAGTCTTACTCCAACCGCCCCCTCTCCGGTAATAGACCACGTCCTCGCCCGTGTAGAGGTCGCCGAACTCCACACGCCCATCATTCACGGCGGTGAGCTGTGTCAAGGCGTGGCTTCAGTCGGGACGGGGCGGCTCGCCGGTGGCGTTGAAGAGCCGTCATCGGCGCGTGTATAGAGAACCCCCTCTTAAGGAAATGCTTGTAGTCAAAGGTACCTTGTGGTACAGTCCGCGCCCAGTCAATTGCAGGCGTAATCCGAGCCCTAACGTTCTACCCGTACAATCACTTTCTACAGAGGCCGGGGGCCGATGTAGGGACCCTTTGAGCGGTATAGTTATCGTGCCAAGACCTCAACTGGGCCTCGTCCGCGCCTCCCGGTGGGGTTCACCGCAGGTGAAAGCGCGCTCTCGCCCTCGACGCGCCCGAGCCGCGACTCACTCGTCAGAGACTTCTCGCACTACCTGACCAGCACGCTTGAAATCGCAATGGCGGGCCCGACCTGTCGCCGTCATGCCCGACGGCAGACGGGAAGTGCTGTCATCAACTAACCCTTAAAGAATGTCGGCCACATCTCACGGCAAGCCCGCTGCCCGAATGGCCGTGCTTTTCCTGGCTCTTTCACGACGCGAAAGGAAGGCCGATGGGTTTTGTTTACGTCTTCAACGTCTCGCCTCAGCAGGTGCGTTTATCCATCAACTACCCTCCGCAGCCGAGCGCTCCGATGCAGGGCGCGACGCCGAACTCGCAGTTCCCTTACACCCCCTTCAGCATGCAGGTCGTGCGCGGCGAAAACAGCGCGACGCCCGGCGCCTTCATCAACGGGCGGGCCAACTCGGTCGTGGTGCAGGCGCGCGGGCTTTCAGCCGACTCGGTCAGCCTCGACGTTCCGGCCGCTTCCGGGAGCACCGCCGACCTCTGGCTCTACGTCTTCTCGAACATCATGATTCTGTTCGACACCGCGGGCAAACAAGTAGACCTGCAGTACGTTAATTGGCCCGTCAATAAGAACATCACTTCTGAAACCCCGCGTCGGAAAAAGCTCATCACCGGGGGTCGGCAAAAAGTAAAGAGTGGCGGGGCCGGTCGCCGCCGCCAAGCGGCGAAAGGAGGTCGTGGATGAGCGGGTAAACTTTTTGCCGGCGTCTCGGCAGCAAATCAACTCCCGGCGGGGCTGACAGTGCTCGCGCGCGGGCAACGAAAACCGAACTTCTCGAACGAAAGGACAAGTAAAAAAATGGCTTACGGAAACGTCTACGTTTTCAACCTGTACGGCAGCGCGGCGACGCAAGTTAACATTAACGACCAGGGAAGCGCGGGCTCTATCGCGGCCCCGACCAAGGGCGCCAAGTCTCCTTACTACGCGCCGCAGCAACTTGCCGTCGCCAGGACGAACCTGACCCCCGACCAGCTCAACAACCCTCTTTTCTGCAACGGCCCGAACACCGTCAAGGTCAACTACGACGGGTACACCTGGAGTGGCAAGATCACCATCCCCGGGCCGGCCACAATCCCGCTCCAGAATGACCTGTGGCTCTACCTCGCCTACGGGCAGATGTTCCTGTTCGACACGAACGGCGCGCTCCAGCCTCAGCCGGCCGGCCCGTCCGCCATGTTGAGAAAAGCCGCAAGCCCGGTTGGGGCGACTAAGGGCGGAGGAGCGAAGGGCGGTGCGGCGAAAGGTGGGGCGAAAGGCGGCGCGAAAGGCGCGGCTAAGAAAAGCTCAGGCAAGAAGTAATTAGTCACCGAAGCGTTTTCCCCCTCCTCTCTCTTTCGGGCCGGCGCGCTGCTCTCTACGACGGCGGGCGCGCCGGTCCGAGAGTGAGCGCCGCCGCATTCTACTTTCCAAACCCCGTCGCCGGGTATGCCTCAAAGGCCGGAGATAACGAAGATGGGCACTCTCACTTTCCAACCAGTCGAGGAAGGGCTCTATCAGGCGTCGGGCGCCCTGGCGGGGCAGAAGGTTCTCGTCTACTGGCTGTGGCTGCAGAGCGGCAGCCCACCCTCGGGGAATATCACCGTCGACGACACCTGGAACACTTACTCGGGCTGTCACATCTTCATCCCGGCCGCCAAGCCCGTCACGGACGTGAGCGGCTTCGTCGCGGCGCTCCAGCAGACGTTCACCCCGCAGCAGGACAACGCGCGCTGGGTGTGCTGGGTCACAGACCCCGCGGGCGTCCCCGGCACGCTCAGTTGGGGCAGCGCAAACATCGTCACCGCCCCGCAGGGGCAGGTGACTAACCCGTTCTCGCCCTCGCTGGCCAACTTCAGTCTCAGCCTTCCGCAGGGCACCAACCTGACGTACGAGGCCAACCCCTCCCTGTCTCCGGGCACACCCTCCTTACAGTTCACCAACGGGAGCGGCAGCGCAATCGCGCTCGTGCGCGGCAGCGGTTCCGGCGTCAATCTGAACCCTGACAACGGGCTCTTGATTGTCCCCTTGAGCGGGGCGGCGACCGGGGCACTCCTGTTCGAGGCGACGTGGGATAGGGGGGAGTTTTATACCTTTTTCGCGGACGACCAGAGTTCGTGGGACACGCCGGGGGGAGCCGAGACGCGCTTCTTTTACGGCCCCGAGGGCGGCGTCCAGACTCTGCGCTACCCCGTCTTCCCGCCCGAGTCGCAGGGCGCGGGGCAACTGGCGCTCGACGTGAGCCTCGACCCGCTCAACGTCTGGGACAGCGGGCGCACTTTGTTCGCGCTCGACGTCGGGAGGTTCTCGTCGCAGGGGCTCTCGCTCCCCACCTCGGAATATTTCCGCACCACCGACGGCCACGTGCTCAGCCTCGTCCCGCGGCAGGGGGCCGGCTACGCCCTCGGCGCGCGGCCGCAGGCCACGGGCGAGACGCAGGCCGATTCATACACCTACCTGACGCCGGCCGGAATCTTCGACGCGCAGCGGGCGACGAAGGCGCCGGCCGGGGCCGTCGGCGCGGGCCCCGGCGACATACGCCACGTGATGTGCGGTCTGACCGGCACCGAATACCTGCTCGTCGAGCCGGGCGCGACCGTCGAGTTCGTGACTGGCAACAAGGCTTACACGCCGAGCTTCACCGCGCCCTCAGACTCGAATAATGTCGCCGCGACGCAGACGGACCCTTGCAACCCTGGCGACGGGGGCCAGCCCGTCGTGCCCGGCAGCCAGCTCACGGCGGATTTCACGACCGCCTGGATTCGCGTCAACCCCTCCTCGTCCCCGGCCGGAGGAATCGACTACGGTTACGCGGTTCAGCCCGAAGCCTCCGTCTATTACAGCACCGTCCAGAAGCCCCAGAACTCACTCCAGAGCACCCCTTACACCTACCCGCTCGCGCTCGGGTGCAGGGTCTCCTTGTTGGAGGAGGGCACGGGCGCCGCGCCGCCCGTGTCAGTCCCGCTGGCGCCCTACGGCGGCGTGTGGCCCGGCGGGTGGACGACCAGCCCGCCTGCGCCCTCGCTGCTCAAGGCGTTCGAGAGTCAGGTCATCGGCGTGGCGCGCCACGCCACCGCGCCCAAGGACACGGCCAACGGGCCGACCTTCTTCGACCCCGTGACACACGCCGGCGTCAACGGCGGGTTCGCCAAGACGCCCGAAGGTCTGCTCGTCCAGCTCAACGGCACCGCGTCGGGCGTACCCGGCACTATCAACACACTGTTCCTCGCCAAGAGTCCCAACAAGAGCCCCGTCGCGGGGGCCGAGCAACTGGCCTTCAAAGGTTTCAAGGGGGGCCAGATCGTCAGCCCGGCGCTCTCCAACGCGCTGATGAACGACAACCTGTTCATGGTCGTGACGAACTACGACCCGACCAACCCTGCGACGCCGCTCGGCGGCTTCCTCAACGAGATACAGGTCGGCGAGTGGACGTTCAGGCTCGACGTGGGTTTCACCACCGACCAGGGGACGACGCCGAAGACCACCCTCGTCTTCAAGTTCACCACCGGCTTCAGCGTCGTGGACCTCGTCGGCAACGCGGCCTACTGGCAGGAGTGGCAGACCTTCATCGACCCGGACCCCGCCAAGGTCAAGCTCGTCCAGAGCCAGCTCAACCAGTACCTCTGCACCGCGAACCCGGACAGCCCGTCCTACGGCGGCGCGCTCTTCGAGGACTTCTGGAGCAAGGTCACCGACCCGAACTGGACGGGCATCCTCGCCATCAACTGCGGGCTCGACGCCGCCGATCTGCCCGCCGACCTGCAAGACCTGCTCGGCGGCATCGACGGCGAGCTGCGCGCGCACCACTTCGGCATCACCGTCAACCGCATCGCCGGGGCCGACAGCTCGAAGTGGCAGATAGGCGAGAGCTCCCTCTTCGCGCTCGTCCACTACCTGAAGGACTACCAGAAGCCGGCCGCGCCGACCGACTTCGGCTTCCAGGTCCTGAGGCTCAACGTGCTGTTCGAGAACTCGACGCTGGCGCACTTCGACTCGCGCATCGCCGTCACCGTCCCGCAGCTCTTCGGCGCGAACGTCCTCCTCACGACGCCCTCGGGCGACCCGAACGTCCCGGCCGGTTATAACGTCGTCGAGATCGACGGCGTCTACCAGAAGCACGGCGACAGCGGCACGGTCGTCTTCGACACCAAGACGCCGCAGGTCTTCAGCTTCAAGACGGACGGCGGCACCGGCTTCCGCGTGATGAGCGAGGTCTACGTCACGGACGCGACGCTCGTCCCCGTCAGCTCGGTCAACGACTCGGGCACCATCACCGTCCGCTCGAACTTCGCCCTCACGGGCGCGCTGGTCTTCACCGGCGACGTGAGCGCGAAGGCGCAGGGCGGGCAGACGGGGAGCGGCCTCGACCTCTTCTCGTACGGGGACGCGAAAGCCTCGCCCGTCACCGGGCTGGGATTTTCGGCCTACAACATCGGCATGACGACGCAGATTATGAACAACGTCGGAAAGCTGACGCAGATAGCGCCGGACTTGAGCGCTTTCCGCGTCACGCCCGCGACCTCGGTCGAGCGCCCCGGCAGCCTCGTCCACGCCCTTCCGCTGAAGCTCATCTCGTTCGTCCAGCAGCCTTCGTCCTCGGGCTGGCCCGTCAAGTTCGACGGCCAGAGCGCGAGCCAGTTCGCCGCCGCCTACGCCTTGCAGTTCCAGGTCTCGCTCGGCTCGCTCGGCGCCCTGTCGGCCGTGGCCGACAGCCTCGACGTTGACCTGATGCTCTGCTGGCAGC
>JAIVJI010000077.1 GCA_020200135.1 Acidobacteriota bacterium
AGGCGTTCGCCGCCTCCCTTTTTCTGTTGTAAGGTAGCAGCGCGCCCCGCCCCGAGTGGCATCTCAAGACCCGTTGGCTGCGGCCCGAAACGTCCTATGCCCGACTCGCTCAAGCCCATTTTCGTCACGGCCCTGCTTGTCCTCTGCGCCGTGGAGGCGCCCGCGCAGTGGGTCGCGCAGAGTTCGGGGACGACCGTCCGCCTGCGCGGCGTGAGCGCCGCGAGCGAGCGCGTCGCCTGGGCCGGCGGCGCCTCCGGCACCTACGCGCGCACGACCGACGGCGGGCGCACATGGCGGGCCGGACAGGTGCCCGGCGCGGCCGAGCTGGACTTTCGCGACGTGGACGCCTTCGACGCCGAAACGGCCTACCTGCTCGCCATCGGCGAGGGCGAGCGCTCAAGGATTTACAAGACGACCGACGGCGGCCGGAGCTGGACGCTACAGTTCCAGAACCGGCGCGCCGGCGCCTTCTACGACTGCATGGCCTTCTGGGACAGGAGGCGCGGCATCGCCATGAGCGACCCGGCGGACGGCCGCTTCCTTGTCGTCAGAACCGAGGACGGCGGGCGCACTTGGAAGCAGATCGACCCCGCGGGGATGCCTCCGGCGCTCGCGGGCGAGGGCGGTTTCGCCGCGAGCGGGACGTGCGTCGCCGTCGCGGGCACGTCCGACGCGTGGTTCGGCACGGGCGGCCCCGAAGGCGCGCGCGTTTTCCGCTCGAAGGACGGCGGGAAGACGTGGGCAGTCTCGACGACGCCGCTGGCGAAGGGCAAGTCGGCGGGCGTCTTCTCGCTCGCCTTCTGGGGTGAGGGGCGGGGCGCGGCCGTCGGGGGCGATTACACGAAGGAGCAGGAGGCCGACGGCAACGCCGCTTTGACCCCGGACGGCGGGCGCACGTGGCAGGCGGTTCACTCCGCGACGCGCCCGCGTGGTTACAGGTCTTGCGTCGCGCGCGTGCCGGGTTCGTACGGGCCGACGCTCATCGCCGTGGGGCCTTCGGGGACGGACTACTCGGGCGACGGCGGCCGCCTCTGGCGAAGGCTCGGCGACGAGGGCTTTCACGCCGTGAGCGTCACGCCGCGGGGCGACGCGGCCTGGGCGGTGGGCGAGGGCGGCCGCGTCGCGCGGCTCGACAACCTTTCACGCTACGGGCGCGCATGGAACTGAGCGCCGGCAGACGCGCCCGGTCGAATCTAAGTGGTGTCTTCGAGCCGAGGGATGAGCGATTTCTCCGATTTCGTGACGAGGCTTAAATCGCGCGTCGGCGCGGGCGTCCTGGCGCCCGCCGGCGGGGCGGGGTTCGAGCCGCGCGAAGAAGGCGACGATTCCGGCGAGGCGCTGCGGCAGGCGGCGGTCGCGCTGGTGCTGCGCGGCGGGTCGGAAGGGCCGGAGATGCTCGTCATCAAGCGTTCCGAGGCGGAGCGCGACCACTGGTCGGGCCACCTCGCGCTGCCCGGCGGGCGCGTGGAGCCGGACGACGAGAATCTACAGGCGACGGCCGTGCGCGAGACTTTAGAGGAGGTCGGGCTCGACCTGCGCGCGGGCGGTGAGGTGCTCGGCCGGCTCGGCGCCGTGAAGCCGCAGAGCCCGTACGCGCCGCGCATCGCGGTGACGCCGTTCCTGGCGGTCGCGCCGGGCGAGTACCACGCGGGCGGCGCGGCCGGCGCGCCGCAACAGCTTGAGCTGAGCGGCGAGGTCGCGGCGGCCTTCTGGGTCCCCGTCGACGAGCTGAAGCGCGGCGGGCGCTCGGCCGTCTTCCGCATGGCCTTCGCCGGCGTCGAGCGCGAGTGGCCGGCCTACCCGTCCGAGCACGGGATGATCTGGGGCATCACCGAGAGGATTCTGACCGAGTTCCTCTCGCTGGTAGACTGAGCGACGAATCGGCGGACGTTTACCGAGAGCAGTAACCATGCGAGTTTTGAAAAGCCTTCCCGAGTCACTCCCCGACACGTTCACGCTCCGCCGCGTCGCGCTCGGCGCGGCGCTCTCCCTCCTGTCCGCGCTCGGCGTGCGCGCGGCGGAGCCCTGGTCGGCGAAGCTCGACGCGGACGTGCGCTTCTACCAGACGACAGACGTGGGCGTGCTCGTCGTCGGCACGGAGAAGTCGCTCTACGGGCTCGAAGCCGAGACCGGCGACGTGCTCTGGCGGCGCAAGGACACGCGGCTCGAAGAGACCGACGTGGCTTCCGTGCCGGGCACCGACCTGCTGCTCGTCACGCTTGAGCGCGGCGGCAAGACGCGGCTTGAGACGCTCGACATCGTCACGGGCGACTCGCTCTGGCGCAGCGACAAGGTGCGCGGCGCGGTGATGCAGACGGCCTTCGACCCGGCTTCGGGTCTGCTCGCGGCCGTCTTCGCGCGCGACGCGAAGTCGAAGCCGCGCGCCGGCTTCAAGCGCAAGCCCGAGCTGCACGTCTTCGAGATAGCCACGGGGGACGAGCTTTGGAAGCGCGAGCTTGAGGGCGAAGTCGAGATGATGCCGGTCGCGTGGGGCGGAGACCGTGACCGGGAGGTTCCCTACACGCTCGACAACTACCGCCCGCCCGCCTTCCTCGACGGGAGGCTCTACCTCTTCTACGAGGGGCTGACCTCGCTCGACGCGCGCACCGGCAAGGAGCGACGGCGCGAGAAGTTTCGCGTCAACGAGGAGGGGCTGGCGCTCACCGAGGCCGACCCGCTCGCGGACGAGCGCTTCGTATACGTCTCGGGCCGGGGGCGCGTGCGCGCCGTCTCGCGCGCCGACGGCGAGGTCGCGTGGGAGTCGAAAGACCTGGGGCTCACGCCCGAGATGGTGCTCACCGGCGGCGTGCTCTACGTGAGGACGGGCGGGCAGTTCACGCGGCTCGAAGGCGGCGAGACGGCCGCGCGCGGCCCCTACGGCGTGAGCGCCATCGACGCCGCGACGGGCAAGACCATCTGGCGCTACAAGGGCGCCGACAAGGGTTTGACCAACCTGGCGCTGCCCGACGCCGGGACGGCGGCGGTCGCCGACCGCGACGACCTCATCCTGCTCGACTCTCTGACGGGCAAGCGGCGCCTGAAGGTCTCGCACAACGTCGAGGCCGCCGCCTTCCTGCTCTTGAACGAGCGGGGCGAGCTGGTGCTCGGCGGCAAGAACGAGCTGGCCGCCTTCGACGGCGCGACGGGCACCCCGCTCTGGCGCGAGCGGCACGAGCCGCCCGGAAGGGGGCTGCTCCGCACGGCCGGGGCTGTCGCCGCGCGCGCCGCGTCGCTCTACTTCCGCTACGGCGGCGCGGCCTCGACCGTCTTTCGCGGCGCGCGCCTGGTGGGAGCTTTGAACGGCCTGCGCTCGTCGGGGCTGGCCGCGCACGTGACGCTCGCCGACCTGACGAGCCTCGCCTCCGACCGCGCGCGCTCCTACGCGCGCTCTTACGCGGCAGAGCGGCTCTCGACCTTCGGCGCGCTCTCGCGCGTGCGGCGCGGGGTTTCCAGCGTCGGCAACGTCGCGGTGACGAGGCCGCGCGTGGCGATGCCTTCGGCCGGCGACGTTTCGGAGCGGCTGCTCGACCGGCTCGACCCGGCGAGCCAGCTCGCGCGGCTGTCGAGCTTCCTGATGCGGACGCGGCGGCTGGCGGCGCTGCGCGGACGCTGGATGTACTTCTACACCAACCTGCGCGGCGGGCGCGGGCTCGTCGGCGTCAACATCGACTCGGGGCGCGCCGCGCGCGAGGTGCGGCTCGGCGACCCGGACGAGCGCTTCATCAGCGACGAGGCCGCCGGGCTGCTCTATGTCTCGAAGGGCGAGCGCCTCGTCGCCTACCGCCTCAACTGAGACCGGGGAATGGAGATGAGAACTGTTCTGCTGCTGACTTTCCTGCTCGCGTGCTCGCCGGTCGTGTCCGGCCAGACGGCCAACCGGCCGCGCTTCGAGGAGCTTGTGCGGCAGTTCGACTACGACGCGAAGGTCCCGCTCGACGTGCGCGAGGTCGGGCGGGAGCGCAGGGGCGGCGCGACCGTCATCGACTTCACCTACGCCGGCGCGCGCGGCGGGCGCGTCCCCGCGTACCTGGTCGTGCCTCGAAGCGGGCGCGGGCCGTTCGCCGCCGTCCTCTACGGCCACTGGATGATGCGGGGCTCGCCGCTGCGCAACCGCCGCGAGTTCCTCGAAGAGGCCCTGGTGATGGCGCGCGCGGGCGCGGCCTCGCTCCTCATCGACGCCCCGTACGTCCGCCCCGGGTTCGTGATGGAGAAGGACGAGATGCGCGAGGCCGTCCAGTCGTCCGAGGTCTCGCGGCAGCAGGTCATAGACTTCCGGCGCGGCCTCGACCTCCTTCTGGCGCGCGGCGGCGTGGACCCCGGGCGCGTCGCCTACGTCGGCCACAGCTTCGACGCGCACGTCGGCGCCATCCTCGCGGGCGTCGAGAAGCGCATCGGCTCGTTCGCCCTCATGGCCGGGCTCTACGCCGACGAGGAGTTCGTCTTCGACCCGGAGAACAAGGACATGGTGGCGCTGCGCGGGCGCGTCGGCGACGAGGCCGTGCGCGCCTACTTCCGCGACTACGCCTGGGACGACCCCGTCCACTTCATCGGCCGCAGCTCGCCGGCGGCAGTCTTCCTACAGTACGGGCGGCTTGATAAGCCCATCACGGAGAAGATGGCGCGCCGCTCCTTCGAGCTGTTCGGCGAGCCCAAGCGCATCGCCTTTTACGACGCGGGGCACGCGCTCGACTCGGCCGCGCGCCGCGAGCGCGTCGAGTGGCTCGCGCAAAGGCTCTCGCTCCGCCGCCCGGACCTCAAAGCGCTCGCGCGCATCCCCGAGTTGAAGTAAAGGTTGAAGCCGGGTCGCCCCTCGGCCGACGCGTCGGGACGACGGAAATGGCGCGTTTTAGAAAACACGCGAACCGCAAAAAATTATCATTGACTTATCCGCGTGATGGGCTTATCCTCCCGCCTGCCCTGAAAACCAAAACAACCGCCCTCGCCGTTTTGGCTTTGCCCGCGAACGCTCTTGGCCTTAATGCCTCTCGCATCTCAGTGTTCCGCCGAGCTCTTTTAACTGACGCAGACGACTTCGCGTTTGCCTCACCGCGATGCACACCTCCCGGCCGCCGCCCGACGTTCCCGGGCAAGCCCCGCGTGTGACCATCCCGGTTCAAACTCGAAGACTTACAACCCCGAGAAATCAAACGAAGCAGCCCCGCCGCTATCGGCAAATAGCGGCGGGGCCCGAGACAATGTAACTGCCGCCGCACGCTTGCGCCGGAGATACATCGCCCGCAGCAAGTATCCTAGCGCAAAGTGCGGCGTCGGCTCAAATTCCATCACAGGAGAGTCATGCACGCCACACACCTCCACACGCCCCCTTGCCGCGCGCCTCGCCGCCCGCACGCCGAAAATTCCGACACCCGTGCGCGATGCGAGCCGCTCACGCGCCCCCGCCTGCCTGTAAAGTCCGCCGACGCGGCCCCGCGCCGCGCGGCGGCGACCGCGCACGACCCTCGACGCCGCTCCTCCTGAGAGGGCCGACCCCGCACGCCGGCACGCCGTCGCCGCCCACACGCCTTTAAGGCGTGCGCGCCGCCGTCGCCGCCGGGCGCCCGGTACCGGCACGAAACCGTGTTTACTAAATCGCACTAAACGTGTCTGACCCGCGCCCCCGCCTCGACAGCCGGCGGCGCGGACGGAGGTCAAGCCGATGCCCAGGACACTTCTGGCCGTAGGCCCCTGGCGCGAGTGCGGGAAGCTCGTCGCCTCCGCGATGGCGAACCGCTGGAGCGTGCTTTACACGCTGCTCTTCGAGGACATCCCCGAGGCGCTCGGCGTGACGCGCGTCGACCTGATCCTGCTCTCGGGCTGCTCGACGCGGCTCGGCTGGGAGCGCGTCGCGCGCGGCGCGTGGGAGATTTGCGGCGACACGCCCGTCGTCGCGCTCGGGGCGGGGCCGGGGCAGGACGCGCTGGTGAGCGCGCTCGTCGGCGGGTCGCTCCCCGGAGGCGGCGTCGCCGCCGGCGAGCGCGCGCCCGAGGAGCCGGGCGGCGAGTTTAACGTCTTTCGCGAGCGCCTCGGCGTCTGCTTCGTCAGCTACCTTGGGCGCGTGCGCCTGCGACGCGCGGCCGAGCTGCTGGCGCGCACCGAGATGCCGGTCACGCGCGTCGCGCTCGAAGTCGGCTTCAACGACCTCTCGCACTTCGAGCGCGTCTTCCGCACGGCCTACCGCCGCTCGCCGTCGAAGTACCGCGGCGAATCGAAAAAAATGTCGCACGGCGAAAAATATACGCCAAGTTTTTCCGCGCCGGCCGTGACATCATAGCCCCGTTCCGAACACGCGAAGGCCCGGGACGCTCAACCGGGGCCCGTCGTCCCCGCCAAACGGCGCGCCCCGCCCCGAAGACCCACGCCGCCCCTCGCCGGCGGCGGCGCGGGCGCAACCCCAGTGTTCAAGCCCGCTCGAAAGGCTGCGGCACAAGGCCGGCCGGAGTGTTCATTTGAGCCGCACGCCCCCCAAACGGAAAAGACCCGCCGGCCCCGCCGGCCCTTTCACCGACAGGCTCGATGTCTCTCAGATGACGACGGGCGGGATGCTTTTCGGCGGCGAGGCCGGGCACAGAATCTACCGCGCCATCTTCCGGCGCCTGCGCGCGCTCCCGCGCGAGGGCGCGCTGCTCGTTGACCTCAGCGGCGTCCGGCAGGCCAGCAACCAGGCGCTCAAGGAGGCGCTCTCGGTCGTGGACGTGCTCCGCACGGCGAAGTTCGCGGAGCGGTTCCTGGTCTTCCGCGTGGACACGCGGAACCGCGACCTCGTCGAGGCCATCGAGATGGTCGCGCGGCTCGGCCGCGACGTCATCCCGGTGATCGACAGGGGCGGCGCGCGGCACAACTTCGGCAAGCTGACCGCCGCCGAGCGCGACACGCTCAAGGCGGTCGAGCGCGCGGGCGGGCTGACTTCGAGGGAGCTGCGCGAGCGCCTGGGGCTGCTGCCGAGCGCGGCGAGCAACCGCCTGCGGCGTCTGCACCACCTGCGGCTCATCCGCCGCGAAGAGCGCGCCGTCTCCGTGAGCGGGGGCCGCGAGTTCGTCTACCGCCCGCTCGTCCCGCCCCGCCCGGCGGCGCGGGGCGAACGCGGGTCCTGAGAATTCCAGAGAGGGTTTTGGGGGAGCGACTTGGCAGACTTTCACGCCATCCAGGTGACCTGCGACGCCGTCATGCGGCTCCTGCAGGAGTCCTACCGCCCGGACCTCATCGAGCCGGCGCTGAGCCTCCAGTTCGAGGTCTACGCGACGCCCGACTTCAAAGACCACATGGTGCAGGGCGTGAGCCTCTTCCTCTACCGCGTCCACGTCAACGCGACGCAGCGCTCGCCGCTCGTCAAAGACCCGGCGGGCAGCATGCGCCGACAGCTCCTGCCGCTCGACCTGCATTTCTTCGTCACGGCCTGGGCGCCGCGGGCCTCGCTCCAGCACGCGATTCTCGGCTGGGCCATGCGGCTGCTGGAAGACAATCCCGTCATCTCCTCGTCGCTTTTGAACGGCGTGCGCGAGGACACGTTCCGCGCCGACGAGACGGTCGAGGTGGTCTCGGGGCAGCTCACCAACGAGGAGCTGATGCGCATCTGGGACGACCTCGGCACCGAGTACCAGCTCTCCGTCCCATACGTCGCGCGGGTCGTCCGCATCGAGTCGCTCTACGAGCTGTCGGAGGGCGGGCCGGTCACGAGGCGCCAGTTCGAGTACGGCGCGCTGAAGGGGGCTTGAGGGCTTTGAGGTTGACGTTCCAGCCTTTGGAGACGCTCGCGCGGACGGTGCCGCTCGGCCTGCGGTGCGTGGACATCGCGACGCGCTCGCAGGTCTCCTCGGGGCTGTCGGTGACGGCGCTGCCGACCGACCGTCTGGCGCGCCCGACGCCGGCCTACCTGACGCGCTCGGGCGTCTACGCGCTGCGCGACCTGCCCGGTCTGCGCGAGTTCGAGTTCGGCAACGACGCCGCCCTGGAGACGAGCCCGCCCGCGTCGCCCGCCGGGCGCGAGTTCGCCGTCTTCGTCGAGGACGCGCGGGGCGGCTACCTGCCCTACGCGATGCGCCTGGCGCTGCCGCGCGCGCGGCTGCTGACGACGTTCCTCTTCCCCGCCCCCTCGCGGCCGCGTTCGAGCGGGCTGACGACCATCCGGGGGGGGCTGCGCGACACGACGCGGCTCGCGCCCGACGGCGCGGCGACGCCGGCGCGCTTCGCGAGGGTCGAGGCGCAGTACGAGGTGACGAGCCCGCCCACCATCTACGTCGGGATGGCCGACTGGCGCGGCGAGTTCGCGCTCTTCCTGCCCGAGCCGAACCCTTTGCGGCCGCCGGCCGGCGTCACGGCCACCTCGCCCAACACCTCGGGGCGGCAGACCATCTCGGAGCTGCGCTGGCCCGTCACGCTCCGCTTCTTCTACGAGCCGCAGGGCCAGCAGTTCATCACCACGGACGAGCGCGGGAGGGTCGAAGTGCTGACGGGGCAGACCGAGGGCGTGACCGACCAGCCGCCCGACGCCGCGCGCTACTTCCCCGTCCTCCCGTCGCTTCTGAACCAGTCCGCCGCCGAGGTCTTCGCGGTCGCGGGCGCTTCGGGGCCGCCCGGCGCGGCGCTGGAGGCGGAAATCGAATTCGGCAAAGACCTGGTGGCGCGCACCGACGGGGCCTCGGACTCCGGCGTGTGGCTCGTCCCGCCAAGCGTCGTCTCGCCTTAAAAACCGAAAGAGAGGTCTTCTCATGCCAGAGTATCTTGCGCCAGGTGTGTACGTGGAAGAGGTCAGCTACCGCGCCAAGTCCATCGAGGGCGTCAGCACGACCGTCACCGGTTTCATCGGGCCGACGCGCTACGGCCCCGTCGGCGGCGAGCCCGAGCTGCTGACCAGCTTCGCCGACTTCGAGCGCATCTACGGCGGCATCGACCCGCTCGTCTTGAGCGGCGACAGCGGGGAGGAGCAGCAGCACAACTACATGGCGCACGCCGTCCGCGCCTTCTTCGACAACGGCGGGACGAAGCTCTACGTCGCGCGCGTCTACGAGTACGACACCGACGGCGACCCCGCGGACGAGCCCGGCCTCGGCCATTCGGTGCCGACCGGCTCGCCGGCCCCGCCCATCATCGCGCGCTTCCCCGGCACGGGCGGCGACATGCGCATCACCTTCACCGTCAAGGTGGGGCCGAACGTCCTGACGGCCGACGCCGACGACAACACGATCGTCTCCGGGCTGACCAACCACGACCTCGTCTTCATCAACCAGGTGCCGACGGGCTCGCCCCCGGCGGGGCCGACCACGAACCCCGTCGGCGAGGGGCTTTACGACGTGTCGAAGGACGAGGGCGGCGTCGTCACCTTCGACAACGGCGACGTGACGAGCTTCGGCGTCGAACGCTTCGTCGAGCGCGAGAACTACACGGTGCATCTCGTCACGGTCATCGTCAGCGTGCGCCGCCCCGGCCGCTTCAGCTCGGACGAGCTGATCGGCGAGTTCTCGTTCGGCCCCGAGAGCCGCAACTCGCTCTCGAACTACTTCCAGCAGGAGCCCGAGTCGCGCAACCGCTACCTGCACGTCCCGTTCGCCATCGGCCTCGACGACCTCGGCGAGCAGACCGGCTCGGCGCTCGCCGACGCGCTGCTCGGGGCCGACATGCTCGACGTGCTGCGCCGGCACGTCGCCTCCGAATCCGAGCTGGCCAACCTCAGCCCGCCCAGCCGCACCTCGCCGTCCGAGCTGACCATCACCGTCACGCTGGCGGAAGGGGCCGACGGCCGGCTGCCGACCGCCAACAGCTACCGCGGCAGCGACACCGGCACCACGATGACCGGGCTGTTCGCCTTCGAGGGCGTGGAGGAAATCTCCATCGTCGCGGCGCCCGGCTACTCCTACCAGTCGGCGCTCTCGGAGAACAACGACACGCGCGCCAGCCAGATCACCTCGCACCTCCTGACGCACGTCGAGAAGATGCGCTACCGCGTGGCGGTGCTCGACTCGCCCGACGGGTTCGTCCTCTCCGAGGTGCGGAACTTCCGCGGCAAGTTCGACTCGAAGCACGCGGCGCTCTACTACCCGTGGGTGACGGTGCTCGACCCGAACGACCCGGACGGCGTGCGCGAGATAGAGCTGCCGCCCTCGGGCTTCGTCGCCGGCATCTACGCGCGCAACGACGTCGAGCACGGCGTCTTCAAGGCGCCGGCCAACGAGGTCGTGCGCGGCGCCATCGGCTTCGAGCTGCTCCTGAACAAGGCGCAGCAGGACGTGCTGAACCCCGAGGGCATCAACTGCTTCCGCTTCTTCGAGGGGCGCGGCTACCGCCTCTGGGGCGCGCGCACCATCAGCTCCGACCCCGAGTGGAAGTACATCTCGGTCAGGCGCTACTTCGCCTACCTCGAACACTCGGTGGACAAGGGGACGCAGTGGGCCGTCTTCGAGAACAACAACGAGCCGCTGTGGGCCAACATCCGCCGGACGGTCGAAGACTTCCTCTTCAACGAGTGGCGGAGCGGCGCGCTGATGGGCTCGAAGCCCGAGGAGGCGTACTTCGTCCGCTGCGACCGCTCGACGATGACGCAGAACGACCTCGACAACGGCCGTCTCATCTGCCTGGTCGGCGTCGCGGTCGTCAAGCCGGCCGAGTTCGTCATCTTCCGCATCGGCCAGTGGACGGCCGACCGCAAGGTCTAAGGCCACTAGAAAGGGAGCTACATCATCATGGCAGTCCACCGCGACAACCCGTACGGCGCTTTTAACTTCCGCGTGACCGCCACGCGCTTCGGCGGGGCCGAGACCATCCGCGCGGGGTTCCAGGAGGTCTCGGGGCTCGGGATAGAGGCCACGGTCGCCGAGTACCGCAACGGCAACGACCCGGAGAACCACGTCCGCAAGGTCATGGGCGTCTACAAGGTCACCGACGTGACCTTCAAGCGCGGCCTGATCGGCGACCTGGACTTCTTCAACTGGATCAAGGACGTGCGCGAGGGCGCGCAGGAGAACGTCCTCGACCAGGTGACCATCGAGCTGATGGCCGAAAACCACGAGGGGCCGGTGATGACGTGGCGGCTCAAGAACGGGCGCATCATCAAGTACACGGGCCCGACCCTCAACGCCAAGGGCGGCACCGACGTGGCGATGGAGGAGATGGTGCTCGCCTGCGAGAGCATGAGCGTCGAGTAAACGCCTCCGCGCGTCCCACCCCTGACGACCCGGCGCGGGTCAGGCCCGAGGCCCGCGCCGCCGACCCCGAGGCCCGCCGCCGCCCGCGCGCGCGGCGGGCCCGCGAGCCACACACCCGAACGCGGCCATGATCAGAGCGTCAAACATACGCCTGCCGGGAGTCTACTTCCTGCCGACCCGGCGCCCGCCGGGGGCGGGGCTGCCGCGCCTCGACGTGGCCGGCTTCGTCGGCTACGCCGAGCGCGGGCCGCTCGACTGGCCGGTCGCGGTCGAAGACCTCGACACCTACCGCGCCGTCTTCGGCGGCGACCTGGCGCTGGCGCGCGAGCGCGACGGCCGCGCCGTCTACGCCAACCTGCCGTCGGCGGTCGCCTCGTTCTTCGCGCAGGGCGGCCGGCGCTGCCACGTCGTGCGCGTCGCCGGGCGCGGCTCGACGCGGACGCTCTTCCGGCTCGGCGGGCTGGTCGCGCTCAAGGGCCGGTACGAGCCGGGCTTCCCCGACGCGGACCCGACGCTCGCCACCGCCTACGCCTCCTCCGAAGGGAGTTGGTCGGAGGCCCTGCGGCTCGGCGCGCGGCTGCGCGCGACGCCGCTCCCCTTAAGGCTCAGCTCGGCGTCGCCGCCCGAGGAGGTCTTCCGCGTGCTCGCGCCCGTCTTCGAGGGCGGGGTCGAGAAGCAGCGCATCCTGTGGGCGACGGGGAGCGCGCCCGAAGCGGTTCAGGCGGGCGACCTCCTGCGGCTGAGCTTTAACGGCGGCCGGCAGTTCCTCTTCCCCGTCGAAGAGGTGCGCCGCCCCGAAGAGTCTTCCGCCACGGCGGCCGCGAAGCGCGTCGTGCTGTTGACGCGCAACGCGTGGCTGCTGCTCGCGCCGCAGACGCTCCCGTTCGTCGTGAGGGTGGACCGGCTCACGCCCGAGAGGCACGGCGCGGTCGAAAGCCCCGACGGGCTCGAACGCCTCTTCGTCACGGGGGCGCTCTCGGCCGAGGGCGAGGAGGGCTCGCTCGACAGAAACTTCCTCTTCAAGATGACGGGGCCCGACGCGCCGAAGGTCGCCGAAGGCGACGTGCTCCGGCTCAAGCGCATCGACGGCAACACGGTGCTCTTCCCCGTCACGGACGTGTTCGTCACGAAGTCTGCGGGCGGCGCGACGCAGCACCAGGCGCGCGCGCCGCACGCGCTCTACCTGCCAGCGCAGAAGGTGCCCGAGACGCCGCCCTCCTCGCTCATCGGGGTCGAGCGCCTCCGCTTCGACCTCCTGCTGCGCGAGGGCACGGACCGCCGGCCGACCGTCGAGGAGATGGCCTTCAACCGGGGCCACGCGCGCTTCTGGGGCGACGTCATCCTGAGCGAGTCGAGCAGCCTGCGACGCCGCGTCGAGGGCGGCGAGTCCGGGGCGGGCGCGCGCAAAGGCAGCGCGCAGGGCTCACAGCCGGCGACCGCCGCCGAGACCGCCGCACTCTTCCGCGCCATCCGGGGCGACGAGCGCGTCGAGCCGTCGCGGCTCGCGCGTTTCGACTCCGCGGCGCTCGCCGGCCTGCTCTCGCCCGTCGAAGGCGACGGGGCGACGTTCATCCCGCTCGGGATGCTCTCGGTCCTGGACGAGCAGGACATCGTCGGCCCGCTCGGGGGGGGCGGGGACGACCTCGGCGAGTTCGACCCGGCGCTCTTCGTGGACGAGACGCTCGTGCCCAACCTCTCCGTCCAGCCGCCGACCGGCGACTCGCTGATGGCGCAGGCGTTCGACCGCTACTACATCCAGGACAAGCGCCTGCGGGGTCTGCACAGCCTGACCTTCGTCGGCGAGGTGGCGCTCGTCTCCTGCCCCGAGGCCGTGCAGCGCGCGTGGCCCGCGAAGGGCGAGGCGCCGCCGGAGGAGCCCGGGCCGGAGGAGCCCGGGCCGGAGGAGCCGCCCGACCTCTCGAAGTTCTGCTGCTGCGAGCCGGCCGAGACGCACGCGCACGAGGCCGCGCCGTCATTCGTCCCCGCGCCGCCCGACCTGAGTCACCTGAGGCGGCTCGCGCTCCCCTACACCGCCCGGCTCAACCCGAACGACGAGACCGACCAGCAGTACCTCGACGAGCAGGCGCGCATCGTCGGCCTCCACCACGCGCTGCTCAACTTCTGCCACGCGCGCCGCGACGCCTTCGCCGTGCTCGCGCTCCCCTCCTTCTACGAGAAGCGCCACTGCGTCCGCTGGCAGGAGGAGTTCCGCGCGCGCCTCGGCCTCCCCGAGCGCCGTAGCGTCTACACCGACGCGCGCGACGTGGCCGACCTCTCTTACGCGGGCGTCTATCACCCGTGGCTGCTCGTCGGCGACGACGCGTCGGCCGACCGCCTGCGCGCGGTCCCGCCCGACGGCGCGGCCTGCGGGCTCATCGCCGCGCGCGAGCGCGAGCGGCAGGCGTGGGTCGCGCCCGCCAACGTCGCGCTGACCGGCGTGCTGGGGCTCGCGCCCGAAGTCTCGACCGGGGACTGGGCCGACCTCTTCGAGCTTCAGTTCAACTTCGTCCGGCGCGAGGCGCGCGACTTCCGCGCGATGAGCGCGCACACGCTCTCGGACGAGGCCATCTGGCTCCAGATTTCGGTGCGCCGCCTGCTCATCCTCATCCGCAGGTTCGTCGTCGAGCGCGGGATGGACTTCGTCTTCGAGTCGAACCACGAGCGGTTCCGGCGCGGCGTCCAGCTCGTGCTCGAAGACGCGCTGCTCTTCATGCACGGGCTCGGCGCGTTCGCCGGGGCCAGCCCCGAGCAGTCCTTCAACGTCGTGACGGACGCCAGCGTCAACCCGCCGCCGAGCGTGGACGCCGGGCGCTTCGTCGCGCAGATACAGGTCGCGCCCTCGCAGCCCACCGAGTTCATCACCGTGCTGCTGACGCGCGTGGCCGAAGACCTGCTCATGGCGAGGGAGGGTTAACGAGAGATGGCCGACTGGGACGACTACCCGTTCACAGCCTTCCGCTTCGACGTGCAGTTCATGGTCGAAGACCCCGACGGCGCCAAGCTGACGAACCCGCTGTGCGACGCGAAGTTCGCCGAGTGCGACGGGCTCGAGATGTCGATGGAGCCGAAGACCGTGCGCGAGGGCGGCAACAACCTCGAACAGATTCACCTGCCGGGGCCCGTCACCTACGGCCAGTTGACCCTCAAGCGCGGGATGACCTCGAACCTCGACCTCTGGAAGTGGTTCAACGCGGCGGCCGGCGGCCTGAACCAGGGGCAGAGCGCGAACAAGCGCGGGCTGACGGCGCTCGGGCAGGTGACGATGCTCAACAACGCGGGCGACCCCGTCCTGCGCTTCAGCCTCTACGGCTGCCTGCCCGTCAAGATCAAAGGCGCGGCCTTAAACGCCAGGGACGGGCAGGTCGCGGTCGAGGAGGCGCAGATAGCCTACCGCTCGCTGACGGTCAAGAAGCCGTAAAGGGGGGTGACGAACTTTGACGACGCCGAAGAAAGCCAAGCTCAAGCACATCAAGTGGGACGCCAACCAGAAGAGCGCGAAGGACGGCGACCCGAGTAAGACGGTGGACGTGCAGTTCAACCCGCAGTCGCTCAAGGTCTCGTTCTCGAACAAGAACTCGGGCGGCGACCAGCCCGGCGGCTCGTCCAAGCAGTTCGTCGGCTCCGGGACGACGAAGCTCTCGGTCGAGCTGCTCTTCGACACGACGGCCGACGGCACCGACGTGCGCGCCCACACCGAGAAGGTCGCCTTCTACATCATGGCCGACACGGGCTCGGGCTCCGGCTCGGGGAGCAACCGCGTCCCGCCCGGCGTCCAGTTCGAGTGGGGCAGCTTCATCTTCCGGGGCACGGTCGAGTCGATGGACGAGACGCTCGAATACTTCTCGGAGGAGGGCGTGCCGCTGCGCGCCAACATCTCTTTGAGCATCTCGCGGCAGGAGATCGAGTTCCTGCCCGGCGAGCAGGGCGAGGGCGGCGGCGGCGGCGTGCCGCTTGAGACCGCGCAGTTCCGCGACAGCATACAGGGGCTCGCCGGCCGCAACGGCAAGAGCGGCGACTGGAAAGGCATCGCGGCCGCCAACAACATCGACGACCCGCTCCGGCTCTCGGCCGGCGCGCTCATCAACGTCAACGCGGGCGTCGGCCTCAGCGCCGGCGCGAGCCTCGGCGGGAGCGTCGGCGTCTCGGGCAGCGTGGGCGTCAGCGTCTCGGGCGGCGCGGGCGTGTCGGGGAGCGCGCTGGCGAAGGCGAGCGCGGGCGCCGGCGTGAGCGCCCGCGCGGCCGCGACCGCGAGCGTGGGCGCGAGCACGACGACCACGTCGGCGCTCGGCGGCTCGGCCGGCGCGAGCGCGAGCCTCAAGCCCGGCCGCTGAAGAGTTCGGACGAAGGAGCTTGAAAGATGCCGGTCATCATCAACGACTTTCAGATCGTCGTCGAGCCGCCCGAGGGGCCGGCGCGCGGCAACCCGGGCGACGTGGCGCCGCAGGCCGCGCCCCCGCCCCCGCAGATGAAGCCCGAGGAGATAACCACGGTCGCCTGCGTCAACCGCGACCGCATGGAGCGCGTCCGCGCCGACTGACGGCGCGCCGCAACGACCGAAGCCTTAAACGATGCCGGACAGCACACAGACCACCGGATTCTACGCTTCGACCCCGACGCTCAAGGTGGACGGGACGGAGCAGCCCGACCTGTCCATCCAGCTCACCTCGCTCTTCGTCGAGGAGACGACGCTCGGCCTCTTCCGCTGCGAGGCGACCTTCACGAACTGGGGGACGAAGGACGACCACGCCGACTTCCTCTACTTCGACCGCCAGACCATCGACTTCGGCAAGGAGTTCTCGGTCGAGTTCGGCGCGCCGGGCGCGCAGTCGCCGGTCTTCAAGGGGCGCATCACGGGTCTGGAGGCGCACTACCCGAAGGCCAGCGAGCCGCTCCTGACCGTCCTCGCCGAAGACCGCTTCCAGGACTTGCGGATGGAGCGGCGCACGCGCTCGTTCGCGGACGTTTCGGACTCGGACGTCTTCAGCCAGATCGCCTCGCAGCACGGGCTGACGCCGCGGGTGGACGTCGACGGGCCGACCTACCGCGTGCTGACGCAGGTCAACCAGAGCGACCTCGCCTTCCTGCGCGAGCGCGCCGCCGCCATCGACGCCGAAGTCTGGGTGGACGACCGCACGCTGCACGCGCAGTCGCGCACGCGCCGCAACACGAGCACCGTCGAGCTCAAGTACGGCCAGAAGCTCCTCGAGTTCTCGACGCTCGCCGACCTCTCGCACCAGCGCACCTCCGTGCGCGTGAGCGGCTGGGACGTGGCCGGCAAGAGCACGCTCGACGAGGAGGCCGGCGAGTCGGCCGTCTCGGCCGAGCTGGACGGCAAGCGCTCGGGCGCGAGCGTTCTCTCTCAGGCTCTGGCCGAGCGCAACGAGCGCGTCACCTCCTCGGTCCCGCTCTCGCAGCCCGAGGCGAAAGCTCTGGCCGAGGCGCGCTACCGCGCGCGCGCGCGACGCTTCGTCACGGGTCGCGGCGCGGCCGACGGCACGCCCTCGCTCCGCGTCGGCTCGACGCTGGACCTGACGGGACTGGGCGACCTCTTCGACGGCAAGTACTACGTGCGGCTCGCGCGCCACGCGTTCGACAAGGAGAACGGCTACCGCACCTCCTTCGAGGTGGAGCGGCCGGGGCTGGGAGGCTAGAGGGGCGACATGCTCGACGTGCTCGAACAGTTCGTGACGGCGACGGAGCGCGCGCGGCTCTACGGCGCGTACCCGGCGACCGTCACAGACATCAAGGACCCGGACTCGCAGGGGCGCGTCAAGGTGCGTTTACCGTGGATGCCCGACAACGAGGGCGGCGGCTACGACGTGTGGGCGCGGCTCGCGACTTTGATGGCGGGCGCCGGCCGCGGCACGTGGTTCATCCCCGACGTGGGCGACGAGGTGCTCGTCGTCTTCGAGGGCGGCGACGCGCGGCGCCCGTACGTGGTCGGCGCGCTCTGGAACGGCTCGGACGCGCCGCCCGAGCAGATGGACGGCGCGGGCAACAACTACAAGAAGTCCATCACCTCGCGCCGCGACATACGCATCACGCTCGACGACACGGAGGGCGGCGAGACGCTGACCCTGAAGACGCCCGGCGGCCAGACCATCGAGATGAAGGACGGCGGCATCACCATCGAGATCAAGGACTCCTCGGGCAACTCCGTCAAGCTCGAACCCTCGGGCATCACCGTCACCGCCGCCGCACAGGTCAAGGTGCAGTGCGCGACGATGGAAGTGAGCGCCGGGATGGTGACGGTCAACGCCGGGATGTCGAAGTTCAGCGGCGTCGTCCAATGCGACACGCTCATCAGCAACGCCGTCATCAGCGCCAGCTACACGCCCGGCGCGGGCAACATCTGGTAAACGTCATGGCCGAGACTTTCGACTGGCTCAAGCCCTCCCTCCTGTGGCAGCCCGGCGCGACGGACATGCTCCGCCGCGGCTTCTTCCGCCCCGCGCTCCACGAGTTCACGACCGACAAGTTCATGGAGGACTTCCTCGCCGCCGCCGCTTCGGCCGCCCCGAAGCCTTTGAGCGACACGCTGGCCAGGGCGCCCGCCGGCCGCTCGACGCTCAAGTTCTTCCAACCCGTCCACGGTAACTTCTACCTCACCTCGGCCTCGCTCTGCTGCCACGTCCCCGGCTTCCCCGACCGCGAGGTTCTGGCGGGCGAGGGCGAGAGCGTCTTCTTCGTCCTGCGCAAAAAGATAGAGGGCGTCGAGTACGCCTGGGACGCCGGCGAGACGAACCGCGGCTGGCACTCGCTCGGCGCCGACCCGCGCGTCGTCCCCGAAGGCGAGGAGCGCCTGCCGCTCTTCCAGGCGCAGACCGGCCAGGGGCGCCAGCTGTTCTTCGGCTACATCCCCGTTTCGAGCCAGGACACGTACGCGGCGGCCGTGACCGACCTGCTGCCCACCGGCCACCAGGACGACCTGCGGCTGCACGAGCTGGACTCGCGCTTCATCGGGCCGCTCGCCATGACGACGTCGGAGGACGGCAGCACGCCCTTCGAGTCGCCGGGGCGCGTCGCCGACCCCGACGTGCAGTTGCGCATCTCGGTCTACATGCTGCTCGACCTCTGGGAGTACCTCGACCAGTACCTGCCCGAGGTGGCGGCGGCGCTGCGCGACGGCACGACCGCGCAGCTCGCGGGCGCGGCGCGCGACCTGACCGACTACCTCGAATCGAACCTCGCGACGTTCGGGGGCACTTCGCTCACGCTCGGCGACGCGCTCCACAAGGTCTCGAACGACCGCGACGCGCTCAACCAGCCGGGCGACTCCGACCTCGTCGCGCTCGGCTACACCGACGACCCCTCGGACCCGAACGACTTCACGAGCGACTACAACCTCAACGCGAACAAGCTGACGGGGCTGAGCGACACCCTGCGGCTGCGCGGCAGGGTGGAGGCGGCGCTCCTGGAGGTGCCCGAGACCAAGCCCGAAGCGGCCCCGCTGCCGAAGTTCGCGCCCGCGGGCGGCAACGACCTGACCGAGCCCGGCGACCAGTACGTGCTGCGCTACGTCTACGAGCGCGCGCAGTGCGACCCGCCGCACCGCCACCTGAGCCGGCCCACCCGCGCGTTCGAGCTGGCGCCCTTCTTCGACCCCGACGCGCCGGGGCGCAACATCCGCGTCGGCCTGCCCGTGGACGTCTCCATCGCCGGGCTCAGGAAGTTCAAGAAGAACGTCGGCTTCATCATGTCGAAGGAGCTGAACGCGAAGCTCGAAAGCCTCAAGGGGCAGGAGAAGGCCACGCTCGACAACGAGGCCGACCCGCAGGGCGTGAGCATCGACATCGGCTGGATTTGCTCGTTCTCGCTGCCCATCATCACGCTCTGCGCCTTCATCCTGCTGATGATCATCGTCATCGTGCTCAACCTCGTCTTCTGGTGGATTCCGCTCCTGAAGATTTGCTTCCCCATCCCGCTCATCGCGAAGAAGTGACGGCGGCGGCCGCCGCCCCGACAAAGCCATGCGAAGGCAGAACATTTTCGGACAGGGCTTGAGCTTCCCGCCGCGCGTCGGCGCGGACGGGCGGCTCGCGTGGTCGGAGGGCGAGGAGAACGTGCGCGAGTCGATCCGCGTCATCCTCCTCACCGAGCCGGCCGAGCGGCTGATGCGCGAGGAGTTCGGCTGCGGGCTCCGCCGCTTCCTCTTCGAGCCGAACACGGTCACGACGCGCACGCTCATCCGCGAGGCCGTGCAGAACGCCATCAAGGCGCGCGAGCCGCGCGTCCGCGTCGAGACGGTGACGGTCGAGCCGGACGCGGAAGACCCGCGACTCGTCGCCGTCGAGATTCACTTCCGCCTCGTCGCCACGCAGGCCGTCGGGAGCCTCGGCGTGACGCTGCAACTGGAGGGCTAAAGGGATGCCTCTGCAACTGCCCGTACTCGACAACCGCAACTTCGAGCAGCTCCTCACCGAGGCGAAGCGCCGCATCCCCGTCTACACGCCCGAGTGGACGAACTTCGAGATCGACAGCGACCCCGGCATCACCATCGTCCAGCTCTTCGCCTTCCTGACGGAGAACCTGCTCTACCGCGCCGACCGCATCCCCGAGCGCAACCGCCTGAAGTTCCTCCAGCTCCTCGGCATCCCCTTGCAGCAGGCCGCGCCCGCGCAGGGGCTCGTCCGCGTGCGCAACGAGCGCGGCCCCGTCGAGCCGCTCCCGCTCGAAGCCGGCATCGTCGTCTCGGCGGGTCAGGTCAACTACATCACGCTCGACCCCGTCAACGTGCTGCCCGTCGAGGCCGCCGCCTACTACAAGCGGAAGATCACCGACGAGGTGAGCTACGAGGAGTTCAACACCAAGTACCAGGCCGTCAAGGTCGCCATGCTGGCCGCGCTCGAAGCCGAGGAGGGCGAGGGCGAAGACGACGACGATGACGATGACGACGCCCGGAGCGTCGAGGGCACGGACGAGTCCGCGGTGCAACTCGACTTCTACGAGTCGACGCTGATGCGCGAGCCGACCGCGGGCGAGCCCGACCCCGTGCTCGACCTCTCCACCGAGGAGACGAGCGACCACGCCGTCTACCTCGCGCTGCTCGCGCCCAAAAACGTCACGCCCGAGGCCGCGCGCGAGGCGCTCGCCAACCAGACCATCTCCGTCGGCATCGTCCCCGCGCTGACCGACGCCAACGTCCCCGCGCTCGTCCCCGTCCAGCTCGGCGCCAAGCGCCTGCCCGTCCCCGCGCTCGTCTACGAGGTGCCCGACCCGACCTCGACGGGGACGCGCTACGAGCGGCTGCGCGTCGTGCAGGAGCCGGACGTGCTCTCCGAGGTCGGCGTCGTCCAGCTCGAGCTGCCCGGCAAGGAGAAGCTCGCGACGTGGGTGTTCGACGAGCCGATGCAGGAGGGCACGGGCGACTACCCGCCGCGCATCGAGGACGACGAAGTCCGCGCGCGCCTCGTCACATGGCTCCGCGTCCGCCTGCCCCCCTCGCAGCCCTCCGCCACCGAGACGCCGGGCACGGGCACGAATACGGGAAATACTCCCGGCGCATCCGGCACCCCCGGCGCGCCGGTCGCGACGAACCAGCCGGCCGCCACCACGCAGGGCAACCAGGGCGCGGCCGTCAACGCGCGGCTGACGTGGCTCGGCGTCAACGCCGCGCGCGTCCGCCAGGCCATACCCATCTTCAACGAGCTGCTCGGGACGGCCAACGGCGAGCCGGACCAGACCTACGTCCTCGCCAACACGCCGGTCATCGAGGACTCCGTCCTGCTCGAAGTCCAGGACATCGACGGCACGTGGCGGCTCTGGCTCCAGACCGACGACCTGCTCTCGGCCGGCGGCGCCGACGAGGTCTTCACCGTCGATTACGAGTCGGGGCAGGTACGCTTCGGCGACGGCCACCGCGGCGAGCGCCCGCCCTCGGGGAGCCGCGTCCGCGCCAGCTACCAGTACGGCGGCGGCACGCAGGGCAACGTCGCCATCGGCGCGGTCAAGACCAGCCCCGACGTGCGGCTCCAGGGCGGCTTCAAGATAGACAACCCCATCGCGACGTGGGGCGGCGACACCGGCGAGACGGTCGAGGAGGGCGAGCGCAACATCCCGCTCCACCTGCGCCACCGCGACCGGCTCGTCGTCAAGCAGGACTTCATCGACATCACGCGCCGCACGCCGGGCGTCGACGTCGGCCGCGTCGAGGTGCTGCCGCTCTACAACCCCGACAGGCGTCAGGAGAACCTCGCGGGCGTCGTCACGCTGATGGTCGTGCCCGCGACCGACACGGTGCGCCCGCTCTGGCCGCTCCCGAACCGGCTGTTCCTCAAGACGGTCTGCGACTACCTCGACGAGCGCCGTCTGGTGACGACCGAGATTTACGTGCGCGGCCCCGAGTACGTCTCGGTCGCGCTCTCGGTCGGGGTCGAGGTGCGCGCCGGCTACTTCCGCGACCAGGTCATCCAGTCGGTGCGCGAACGACTGCAGGAGTACCTCTCGTCGCTGCCGCCGGGCGGCCCCGAAGAGTCGGGCTGGCCGCTCAACAAGCTCCTGCACGAGAAAGACCTCGAAGCGGTGGTGACGCGCGTCGCGGGCGTCGAGTTCGTCAACTCCATCGAGCTGGGCGTCGGCTCCGAGCTGGGGATAGAGAAGAAGCTGCTGAAGGGCCTGCAACTGCCGCGTCTCGACACGCTCGACGTGCGCGAGGGCGAGGCCGAGTCGCTCGAATCCATCCTCGGCACGGGGCCCGACACGACGCAGGAGCCGACCGTCGTCCCCGTCCCCGTCACGAGGTCGAAGTGCTGACGCGCGCCGCGCGCGAAGTGAGCTTGAGGGGGCGGCACCCGAGGGGGAGCTTTTAGGTGGACGTCAACGGAACACGCTTTCACCTCGTCAAAGGCCGCGCCGACTGGCGGCGGTGGGCCGAGGAGCGCCGCGACAACACGGGCGCGCTCCTGCCCACGCAGGCGGGCGTCTTCAGGTCGGCCGAGTTCGACACCGGGGCGGACGTGATGCGGCTCAGGTCGCGGCTCGTCGTCTTCGTCAGCGCGCGCGGCGGCGCAGCCTTGCAGCCGTCACAGCGGCGCGGCGCGGCGGCCGATGCCTTCAGGAACTGGTACTGGGTCAGCAGCGACCGCGGCAAAATCTACTGGCGCCCGCTCGGCTCGAACCGTTCGCGCGTCTTCTGGTCGCGCGACACGGCCGCGCCCGCCTGCGAGCCTTCGGGCGACTTCGCGCCGGTGGCCGCCCCCCCGCAGCCGCCGGTCGAGCTGGCCGGGCTCGCCGTGACGGGCCACCACTACCTCGTCGTCGGCGACGTGGCCGCGCGCGGCCTCCTCGTCTTCGACCTCCACGCGGGCGGGGCGCCGATGCGCCTGCTCTTCCCCGAGGGCGTAGACTTCGAGCCCTTCGACATGGCGGCCGCGCCCGGCGGCGGCGTCTGGATTCTCGACCGCGCGAACAAGAGCTACTGGGGACTTGACCGGGACTTCTGCGTCATCTCGGAGGGCGCGAGCCGTTACGAGATAGAGCCCGAGGAGGAGGAGGTCTTCCACGTCGAGGGCGGCACGGCCGCCGTCCGGCCCGCGCGACACTTCCCCAGGGGCTTCCCGCTCCCGGCCGGCGCCGACGAGCCGCTGGCCATCGAGGCGCTCGCCGACGGCAGCGTCTTCATCCTCGACAGCCCGGCCTACGCGCAGCCCGCGCCCTCGCCGCCGCCGGCCTCGCGGGTCTTCCACATGCGACACGCAGACGCTCTGGGCGCGCCGCTCGTGCTGTTCGACCCGTCGGTCGAGACCGTGGACGAGATGGGCGGCGCGACGGGCACGGGGCTCTCGGTCGTCGGCTACGACTTCGCGTTCCTCCCTTCGGGCGACGGCGCCTCTCCGAATGGGACGGAGGGCATCCTCCGCGTCGTCGAGCGCGAGGGCAACCAGTGCATAGACTTCTCCCTCGACCTCTCGGCGTCGCCCGGCCTCCTGAGCATCGAGCCCGACTTCCGGCCCATGCACTACTTCGGCTCGCGCGCGCTCGTCGCGCACGGGGGCGAGACCTTCTACGACGTGGTGAGCGGCGACCCTTCGAACGACCGCGCGGTGCGCTGGACGCAGCTCCAGGAGATAGACGAGCGGCGCTACACGTCGCGCGCGGTGCTTCTGAGCCCCACGCTCGACGGGCGCGAGCGCGGCTGCGTCTGGCACCGGCTCATGCTCGACGCCTGCGTCCCGGCCGAGTCTGCGGTCGAGGTCTGGACGCGCGCGCACGACGACGAGACGCTGCTCGAACAGGTCGAATGGTCGCCCGAGCCTCTGCCCTACCTGCGCGCCGCCGGCCCCGAGCTGCCGTACTTCGACGCCTTCCCGCAGTACGCGACCGCCTCGGAGCTTCCCGAGAACACGGGGACGTGGGAGCTGCTCTTCCAGCGCGCGCGCGGCCGGTTCGCGCAGGTGCGTCTGGTGCTGCGCGGCAACGGGCGCACGACGCCGCACCTGCACGCGCTGCGCGCCTACTACCCGCGCTTCTCCTACCCGCGCAGCTACCTGCCGAAGGTCTTCCAGGACGACGCCGGCTCGGCCGACTTCCTCGAACGGATGCTGGCGAACGAGGAGGGCTTCTACTCGGACATCGAGGGGCGCATCGGCGACGTGAGCGTGCTCTTCGACCCGCGGGGCGCGCCGCCCGAGGCGCTCGACTGGCTCGCGGGTTGGGTCGGCATCGTGCTCGACCCGCTCTGGGCCGGCATCCAGGGCGCGCGGCAGGAGCGCGCCGCGAACCTGCCGGAGGGCTTCCGGCTGAAGCCCTTCGACCGCCGCCGCCTCTTCATACGCTACGCGCGCAAGCTCTATGACCGGCGCGGCACGCACGCCGGCATCCGCTTCGCGCTGATGCTCCTCTTAGACCCGTGCCTCGAACTGCTGCTCGCGCGGCTCAAGCGCGCGGCGGCGCGACCCGAGGAGCCGGCTTCCGCCTCGCTCCTCGGAGAGCTGCGCCGCTACGGGCTGCTCGAACGCTACGGCCGGCCCGAGCCGCCGGGCATCCCGCGCACGCGCCTCAGGCCCTCGCTCGACGAGTGGGAGTACGAAGACCTGCTCTACGAGTACGTGCTCTCGCCGCGGCGCCCGTCGAAGGTGCGCCTCGTCGAGCGCTACCGCACGCGCGGCGGCCGGCGCTTCCAGGAGGGCGACGCCTCTGTCGGCGGCGGCGGCGAGGACACCCCGACGGCGGCGGAAGCGCCCGACGCCTACGCGCACCAGTTCTCGGTGCTCGTGCCCGAGGAGCTGACGCCCGAGGAGGAGGCGATGACGCGCCGCGTCACCGAGCTCGAGAAGCCCGCGCACACGGGCTTCGACGTGCGCCGCTACTGGGACTTCTTCCGCGTCGGCGAGGGGCGCGTCGGCATCGACACCGTGCTCGGCGAGGAATCGCGCTTCGTCGAGACCATCCTCGGCCGCGCCCACCTCGCCGAGGGCTACCTGCACCCGCCGCACCCGGCGGACACGACCGACCGGCTAGTTTCAGACCGCGACCGACTGGGCGAGAATCGCACGCTCTAAAACCGATTGGAGAGAATCATGCAAGACTGCTGCACTTCCGCCACCTCAGACAAAGCGCTGCTCAGTCCGAACAAGCGCGTCAACTACACGTTCGGACAGGTGCTCGGCGTCGACGACTTCCGCCAGGAGCAGGAGCACTTCGAGTGGAAGCACCGCCTCAGCAACCTCCTGCTGCACGGCTCGGGCACGGTCTGCGGGCTGGCCGTGACGACGCAGGCGGCCGGAGCGGACGTGGACGTTCGCGTCGCGCCCGGCTACGCCGTCAGCCCCCACGGTCGCTGGGTCTGGGTCGAGCGCGCCTTGTGCGCGCGGCTCGGCGAGTGGGTCGCCAAGAACTCGGCGCAGCAGAGCCCGCCGCCCGGCGCCGGGACGCACACGGTCTACGTGCGACTCTGCTACGCCGAGTGCCCCGTAGACGTGGTGCCCATCGCGGGCGCGCCGTGCGCCGACGCGGAAGACACGCGCGCCCCCGCGCGCGTCGTCGAGACGGCGCGCGCGGAGTTCTCGTGGGAGCCGTCCGACCCGCACGCCGAGTGGCACTACCGCATGTTCGGCGAGCTGCTCGGCCGCGTCGAGATGACGGAAGAGTTTCTGTCGCCCGACGACTCGGAGCGCTTCATCGAGGCCGTGCGCGGCTTCGGGAGCGTGCTCGGCGCCGAGGACTCGCCGCCCGCGACCTCGCCGCCGCTCGAAGGGCCGCACCACGGCCCCTTCGAGCACCACGGCCACGAGCACGACCACGGCCAAAGCTCCCCGCCGCTCTCGCCCGACACGGGCAAGTTCATGCTCAACGAGACGACCGCGTGCGACACCATCCGCGAGGCGCTCGCCATCTGGGCCACCGAAGTCTGCCCGCACGTCAACGGCCACCTGCTCAAGTGCTCGGAGGACGACGACTGCCTGCTGCTCGCCTGCGTCCACTTCGACCTCGACGGCGCGGGGGTGCTCGACGCCGCGAGCGTCCGCGTCGAGAACTGCGAGCGCCCCATCATCGTCTCCGACCGGCTCAAGCAGGAGCTGTTCTGCATCTCCAGTCAGCGCGGGGCCGCCGGCCCTCCGGGGCCGACCGGGCCGACCGGCGCGACCGGAACCGCGGGCCCACGGGGCGCGACCGGAGCCACGGGCGCGACCGGAACCGCCGGCCCCAGAGGCGCGACCGGGGCGACGGGCCCTACGGGGCCGACCGGCCCGGCAGGCGCCTCCGGCTCGGGCAGCATCGGGCCGACAGGCCCCATCGGGCCGACGGGCCCGCAGGGGCCGGCCGGGCCAAGCGGGGTTGCCGGCTTCAGGAGAGGTGAGGTGGAGATCGGCCCCTTCACCACGCAAGCCCAAACTCTACTCAGCCCGCTCATCCCCCACGGGATGCCGCCCAACACCATGTTCTCGGCGATCGTCGTCAGCCCGGACATGCGCGCGACCATACCCAACGCCGAAGTGCCCTCTCCCGGGTTGAATTTCGCGGTGACCATTTTCGTCCCCGACGGCTCAGCGGCGAACATCCGTATCGCCGCCACGCTGCTTAGCGCAACGCGGGGGCAGTCTATCAACCTGCGCGTGCGCTGGTTCGGCATCGCGACCTGAAGGCCTCGACGACCCCGAGGGGAGGAGGAGCATGACAGTCTCGCTGGCCATGATCGTCAGAGACGAGGAGCACACGCTCGGGCGCTGCCTCGCGTCGGTCGCGGGCGCCTTCGACGAGGTCGTCGTCGTCGACACCGGCTCGCGCGACGCGACGAAGGAGGTCGCGCTCGGCCACGGCGCGCGCCTCTTCGACTTCGAGTGGGTGGACGACTTCGCCGCCGCGCGGCAGTTCGCCTTCGACCGCGCGACCTCTGCTTGGGTCGCGTGGCTCGACGCCGACGACATCGTCACGAACCCCGCCCACATCCGACGGGCCGTCTCCGCCGCCGCCCCCGACGTGGCGGGCTTCGAGTGGCGCTACGTCTCCGAGCGCGACGCGCGCGGCGACGCGACGTGCGAGTTCTGGCGCGAGCGCTGCGTCCGCAACGACGGCACGTTCCGCTGGCAGGGGCGCGTCCACGAGGTGCTCGTCCCCGCACGCCCGCGCGCGCTCGCGCGCGACCACGCGGTCGTCGTCGAGCACCGCCCCGAGAGGTCGCGCGCCGGCGAGAAGAACGAACGCAACCTGCGCATCCTCGAAAGCGAGCTGCGCGCGGCGGGCGACGAAGCCGACCCGCGCCTCCTCTTCTACCTCGGGAACGAGTACGCCTCGGCGGGGCGCGCGCGGCGCGCCGTCGCCTGCTACCGCAAGTACCTGCGCGTCGCCACCTGGGACGACGAGCGCTACCGCGCGCAGACGCGGCTCGCGGGACTCCTGCGCGCCGCCGGCCGCTTCGACGAGGCGGTCGAGGCCGACCTCCGGTCGCTCAAGGTCTGCCCGCACTGGCCAGACGCGTACTTCGGGCTGGCCGAGACCTACTACCACCTGCGCGACTGGCACAAGGTCGTCCACTGGTGCGAGGTCGGCCGCGCCATGCCGCGCCCCGACACGCCGCTCTTCGTCAACCCGCTCGACCACAGCTTCAACTGGATCATCTTCTACACCAACGCGCTCTACCACCTCGGCGAGACCGAAGAGGCGCTGCGCTGGACGAGGCGCGCGCTCGAGCTGCGCCCCGACGACGCGTGGCACCGGGAGAACTTCCTCCTCTTCGCCGGCGCGCTGAGCGGAGGCGGGGCGGCGGGCGCGCGCGCGGCCGAGCCCGCCGGGGCGGCGGCCTGAGTTTAAGGGGAGCAGCCGGAGGAGTCCTTCGATGAGCAGCAGACAACTCTTAGAGCCGGGCCGCGACCACGACCGCCAGCTGGCGAAGGCTCTGGGCGAGGGCGTCGTCCACGGGCTCGAAGTCGAGCTGGCCAACTCCTCGACGCCGGCGCAGCCGGTCGTGCGCGTGAGCGGCGGGCTCGCCTTCGGGCGCGGCGGCAACCCCGTCGCGCTCGCGGTGCCGACCGTGGACGTGGCGCTCGTCAAGGAGGCGGCGACCTTCGCGGCCGAGGCCGGGCTCTTCGCCGAGTGCGTCGGGCCGGGCGTGGCCGACAACCTGGGCAAGCTCGGCATCTACGTCTTCGTCGCCTCGCCCGCCTCCGTCTACGAGGGCTCGGTGCCGATGCGCCACTCGGTCTCGAACAGCAACTTCGACGGCTGCGGGCGCCGCTACGCGGTCGAGGGCGTCAAGTTCAGGATGGAGCGCATCAACTTCTCGACGCTGCCCGGCGTCAGCGACTCGACGCGCGCGCTCCTCAACACGCTGACGACGAAGAGCGACGACGCCAGCGTCTCGGTGCTCCGCAACGTGGTCGCGCACCTCTGCTTCGACTCGGAGGAGAAGACGGGCGCGCGCCGCGACCCGTTCAGGCGGCCGGCGGGCGACGCCGGCTTCGTCAACTACGGCGCGCTCGCCGAGCTGCGCGCGGCGGGGCAGCTCACCGCCTGCGACGTGCCGCTGGCCATCGTCTACTGGGGCCAGCAGGGCGTCCGCTTCGTCGACAACTGGGCGGCGCGCCGGCTCGCGCGCCGCCAGCTCGACCTCGACGCCGAGTCGCTGCTGAGGGGCTACGGCTACGAGCGGCTCCTCCAGTTCCAGCGCCACCTCGGGGAGGTCTTCGAGGCGCTCGGCGGCACCGCCCCCGCCGCGCTGCTCCAGGACTACTTCGCCTTCGTCCCGCCAATCGGCTACTTCCCCGTCACCGGGAGCAAGTCGCCGAAGGGCTTCAGCCCGTCGAACTTCATCAGGAAGTACACCACGGGCTCGGCGACCAACGTCTCGGCCGACGCCTTCGGCGCGCTGCTGCGCGACTCGTTCGCCTGCCCCGACGTGGCGCTCGCCGCGAGCCCCGTCTTCACCGTGCTGCGGCTGCGCGAGAACACCGCGGCCGTCGCCGCCAGCACCCCTTCGTCGCAGCTCTTCCACGCCTTCGTCAGCCGCTCGATGAACGGCCCGCTCTGGCGCGACGGCGTCGCCTCTTCGCTGTGCGACGCGTGGGAGGTCTACCGCGGCATCACCAAGCGCCGCAGCTTCCTCGCGCCCGGCACCGACCAGGACACCGTCGCCTCGCACTTCATCATCACGGGCGCGGTGCGCGACGTGATGGAGATGTCGAACCGCCAGTGCGCGCTCGCCTCCTCGCGCGCGCTCGACACGCCCGACTCGCTCGAAGCCTTCAGGCAGATGCACCGCGTCCAGAACGACCTCGCCGAGCTGCTGACGACCGGCCTCACCGTCCGCGACCCCTCGCGGGACAGGGAGCAGTTCGGCCGGGGGCTCTCACGACTGCTCAACCAGACGATAGCCGGCGGGGGGCCCGGGCTGCTCCCGGCCGTCAACGCGCAGAACCTCCCGGCGGCGGTCGCCGCGCAGAACGCCATCAACTTCTTCGTCTCAAGCTGGGTAGGCGTCGGCATCGCGGTCGGCCCCATCACGCTCGCGCCGGGGTCGAGCCCGCAGGGGCTGGTCGCCGTCAAGGGGACGGCCGTCGACCACCACTTCGTCGTCGGCAACGGGACGGACAAGGCGCTGACCATCGAGCTGGAGGCGGTGGCCACGGCCTCGGGCGACTGGGCCGGGAGCACGCAACTCATCAGGGAGGCGACCGGCGGCAGCGCCGAGAGCGTGACGCTGGCCCCGGCCACGAACGCCGAGGTGATCGTGCGCGTCACGGCCCCGCAGAACGCCGTGGACGGCGGGCCGGTCACGCTCGTCCTCAACGCGTCGGCCCCGCAGTTCGGCAAGTCGGCCTCGTCGCTCAAGAACCTGACGGTCGGCGAGCCCGGCACCGCCGTCACGAGCAGCGTCGAGTTCGTCGGCCCCGTGGCCTCGACGCTGAGCGACACGGCGCTGGCGGACGTCACCCCCGGCGCGTTCGTCGGCTTCACCTACCGCCCGCGCTTCAACGCCCCGGAGGGCGTCAACTCGCCCGCCAACTTCCTGTTCGCGGTGAGGCTGACGACCGCGAACATCTCCGAGTGGAGGGTGAGCATCACGGGCGTCGCCGCCAGCGCGCTCGGCGGCAACCACGCCAACGGCGAATTCACCACGCAGATTCAGTTGAACCCTGGGCAGCAGGGCGAGGTGATTGTGACGATCAGGACGCCCACCGATCGCGGTTCGGCGGACAAGCAGGGCACGCTCGTCGCGCAGGTGGACGCGGTCGGGCTCGACCCCGCCCCCGCCCCGGCCGTCTCGGCGGCCAAGGTCATCACGGTCAGGGGGAACCCCTGAGGGCGCGCCTCGCCACGCACAAACGACCGCACACGGCGGGCCCCGGCCGCATCGGCCCGGCCCGCCGAAAGGAGCACTAAGATGCGAGCCTACACACAGACGCCTCGTGCGGGGCACGCGCCCCGCCGCCTCGCCCTCGGCCTCGCGCTGCTCGCGGCCGTCTGCTGCGCCGCCGCGGCGGAGGCGCGCGCCGCCTCGACGTGCAGCATCGGCTTCCCCCTCGGCGCGGCGCTCACCACAGTCAACGGCGAGAAGGACGGCGCCGAGTGGAACGACGCCTCCAGGCTGCGCTCGACCGACTCGTGCTTCGGGCAACTCGGCGACCTCGACACCGTCCCGAAGGACGTGACCGTCTACACCAAGCGCTTCGCGGGCTTCCTCGCCTTCTACTTCGAGGTGCAGGACTTCAGCAACGCGCCACAGGCCGGCCAGGACTGCGGCGGGCTGATATGCGGCGGCGAGCGCATCGTCATCCAGTTCGACCCCGACCTCTCGCGCGGCGCGCAGGTGCTCGCCAACACGGTGACGCCGAAGGCCGGCGACTACCAGATCGTCATCATCCACAAGTGGGTCAACACCGGCGGCGGCGCCATCCAGGTCGAGTCGGCGAAAATCTACTCGGCGGGGCTCGACGGCCTCTGCGACCCGCAGCCGACGTGGGTCGAGGTGGGCAGCATGGCCGCGTCGAACGTCGCGATACACACGCGCTCCGACACGACGGGCTACGGCGTCGAGGTCAGGGTGCCGCTCTCGCTGCTCGGCACCCCCACGACGAACATCGGGACGGCGCTCGGCGTCATCAACGACTTCGGCAACACCAACACCGGTTCGACCGTCGTCCCCCCCAACGCGGCGGGCGTCGGCTTCCCCGGCACGCTCCAGTTCACCGACCCCGAGAACCCCGTCTACAACTGCCGCGGCAACTGGGCCGTCCCGAACGAGTGGGGGACGGGCTTCTTCGGCGACGCGGCCGGCGACGTGAAGATTTCGCGCTCGCCCGACTGGTGGTACAGCAACCAGATCATCGCGCAGGCCTGCACGAGCGGCGGCGCGAGCTACAAGTGGCACCAGACCAAACCCTGCAAGACCGTCGTCAGCGCCTTCGTCCAGAACTCAACCGCCTCGGTGCAGTCGCGCCACCTCCTCTACCTCTGGGCGCCGCACGGGACGGGCGACCCGCCCTCGTACAGATTCATCGCGCTCAAGAAGTTCAACAACATCGCCGCCAGCAACATGAACGCGGGGCCGTTCGACTCGCCCCTGTTCTCGCCCCCGGCCGACCCGGCGCACCCCTGCTTAAGGGTCTTCGTCCTGCCGCCGAACCTGCTCCCGGCCTTCGACGAGAACTTCTTCAACTCGAACCCGACGCTCACGAAGGCCCAGATGGACGCGGTGATGGCGGCCTACGCCGCGGCCTTCGGCTTCGGCACGCAGCACTGGGCGCAGAAGAACATCAATCAGATGGACCCCAACCCGGTCTGCCCGACCTGCCCCGTCGCGCTGCGCGACCCGCGCCGCCCCGACAACGCGGCCGACATGGCGGCGCTCCCCGCGCCGCTGCCTGACGCCGCCGCCCGTGCCGCCGAGGCGTGGCGCGGCGGGCTCTTCGACGGCGGCGGCGCGGCCGAGCACGCGCGCGGCGCGGTCCTCAGCGGCGAGCGCCCGGTGCTGCCGCTCGTCCACGCGCGCGCCGACGCCGGGCCCGAGCCGCAGGTGCCGAACCCCGACCGCCCGCCCGTCGTGCGGAGCCCCGGCAAACACATCCTCATGCCCCGCGAAGACCTCGCGCGCTTCCAGCGCGGCAACGTCATCGTGCAGATACGCACGTTCGGCTACGGGAGGTCGACCGGGCCGGGCAAGCCCGTCTACACCTTCATCGAGAACATGGGCGGCGTCATCGAGGTGGTGCCCGTCGAGATGCTGAGGGAACGCGAGGAGGTCCCGTTCCAGTTCACCGTCTCGAACACCGACCGCGAGCGCACCGTCTACCACGTCGTGGACGTGCTCCTCCCGCCGGGCGCGGAAAGGTCGGAGGTCGGGCTCGACACTTCGCGCCGCGTCTTCGCGGCCAACGAGCAGCGCGTCATGCGCGGCTACGTCAGGCTGCCGCGCGAGAATGTGCCGCCCGACTTCAGGCGCTGGGGTCTGAGCCTGCACGCCGGGGTCAGCATCCCGCACGGCAACTTCGGCAACGTCTACAACCCCGGGCCGAACGTCGGCTTCGACCTCGAATACCGCCTCAACCGGCGCTTCTCGCTCGAAGCCGTCTACACCTACAACCGCTTCCGCGGCGAGACCTTCACCTTCCTCGGCGAGCCGTTCACGCTTGACGGCACGAGCATCCACAACCTTTCGCTCAACGGGAAGGTCTACGGGAGCACTTCGCCCGTGCGGCCGTTCTTCAACTTCGGCGGCGGCGTCTACGTCTTCGACAGCGCCACGGCGCGCGGCGGGCTCAACGCCGGCGGCGGCCTCCAGTTCGACCTGACGCCGACCGTGGCGCTCGACTCGATGTACAACTTCCACAACGTCTTCACCTCGGGCCCGCACGTGAGGTACTCGACCGTGCAGGGCGGCGTGCGCTTCCGCTTCTGAATGCTCAAGGGGCAAACAACCATCGGGCGGTTCTCGGCGCGCTGCCCCCCGGGCACCGAGCCCATCGTGGCGCGCCTGCGGCTGGCGCGTCTGTTCGGCGGGGCGGAGCTGGCGCCGCACGGGTTCCCGCCCCGCGCCGTGCTCGTCATACGCAGTCTGAAGTCGGAGCACGGCGTCCCGCTCGGCGGGCGGCTGCTGCTGCGGCCGGACTCGGAGCGCGAGATGCGCGAGCAGGTCTCACGGCTCTGGCGCGGCGCGGCGCGCCCCGTGTGCGGGCGCGTCCCCGCGCGGGCCGAGGCCGTGCTGTTCGAGGACGAGGGCGAGTGGCTGGCGTCGCTCGGGCTGGCCGCGACGCGCGGCGAGGCGGCCGCGCACTGGTGCTTTCGCGCCGCGCTCGGGGCGGAGACGGCCGCCGCGACGCGGGCAACGCTGGTGCGCGTGTGGTGCGAGTCGCCGCGCTTCATGCCGGCCGCGCTCGTGCGGCTCGCGCGGTGGGGCGAGGCCGCACGCTTCCTCGGCGCGCTCGGCGACGAAGGGGCGGGCGCGCTGCTCTTTGCGCTCCGCTCCGAGTTTGCTCTGCCGCGTGGGGCGCCGTCTCCGCGCCCGCGCGACGCGACGTTCGAGACGACGCGGCGAGGCGAGACGCGGCCGAACACGCCCGTCGGCGGGAGGCGCGCGGCGCCTCCCGCCGACGGGCGCGTCGTCGGGCGCGACGGCCGGCGCGACGGGCGTGCGGAGGACGTTCAAGCGTCAGAAGCATCGCCCGCGCCGTGGCGCCGCTGGCTCGCTTCGGCGGGCGGCGAGTGCGAGCGTCTGCCGCCGGCGGCGCAGCGGCTGCTCGCATACGCGGCGGCGCTCTTTCACGCCCCGGCGCTCGCACGGCGCGCGGACTTCGCGGAGGAGGTGCGGGCCTTTACCGAGCGCGCCGCGCCGCGCCGTCGCCCCGAGCCCGCAGCCGCGCGCGACGACACGCCTCTCCCGCGCGCGCGCGGCGACACAGGTTCAGACGCGCGCGAGACGGCGGGCGCGTCTGAGTCCGCCGCGCCGACTCGCGAGAGGGGCAAGCGCGCGGCCGTCGTCGGAGACGAACACGAATCGACGGCGCGGCCGTCACGCGTCAAGCCCGACGCGCGCGACGAGGAGCCGGCGGCGCGCGCGACGGCCGGCACGAACTTGACAGAGCCGCCCGACGAAGTCGCGCCGGCCGAACTCATCGACGAGGGCGCGGCGGAGGCGCTTGAGCCCGCGAGTCCGTGGGCGAACCTCGGGGGCTGCGAGACGAGGCTGGGCGGCGCGCTCTTCCTCCTCAACCTCATCAGGGGCTTGCGGCTCCCGGAGTGCTTCGACGAGGACTACCAGCTCTCGGAGCACATCACCGGCTGGGGGCTCGCGGAGCTTCTGGCGCGCGCGCTGCTCGGGCGCGGGTGCGCGGAGTTTGAAGACGACCCGCTGTGGGGCGCGCTCGCGCAGCTCGACGGCCGCGCCCACGGCGAGCCGCCCGCGCAGGGTCTCCGCGTCGGCGACACTTACCGCGCGCCCGCGCGCTGGCTCAACCTCTTCCCGCCGCGCGACGGCGAAGGGGGGGCGAGTCCCTCGCCCGACCTCGGACACGTCGAGACGTTCGAGGGAGTGCGCGCGTACGGCGGCGCGCCGCTCCCGGCGGACTTGCGCCGCTGGATGACGTGGACGTTCCCCTTCCTGTCTTACGCGCTCCGCCGCTCGCTCGCGGAGGCGGGCGAAGAGGGCGCGGACACGGAGGCCGTGCGCGAGCTTCTGGTCAGACGCGGCCGTCTCTACTGCACGGCCACGCACGTCGTCGTGGTGTTGGAGGCGTCGAGCGTCTCGTTCGCCGCGCGGCGCTCGGGGCTCGACGCGTCGCCGGGCTGGGTGCGCGACCTGATGCGCGTGGTCGCTTTCCATTACGAGTGAGGAGTGTGTAGGGATGACGCCGCTTCCGAACGCCTTCGAGAGTCTGCCGGCCGACGCCGAGTCGCACTTCCGACTCTTCTACTACGCCGCCGTTCTGCGGCTCACCACGCACCTGCGCCGGCTGGCGAAGGCCGAGGGCTCGGCCTATGACTCGCTGCTCCAGTCCTACAAGTTCCTTGAGGCGTACGAGGGCGAGCTGCGCGCGTGCGTGCCGGCGGGGCTGGGCGAGGCGGAGGCGCGTGCGTGGTGGCGTGAGCAGACGCGCGCGTGGGAGGCGGGCGCGGGCGGCCGACTCCCCTTGCGCGAGCTAGAGCGGGGGCTCGGACTTTCGCACGGCGAGCAGACGGCGCTCGTGCTCGCCGGCCTCGTCGAGGAGGACATACGCTTCGGCTCGCTCTTCGCCGCGTTGCAGGAGCCGCTGCCCGCGCGCCGCCCGTGCCTCGGGCTGCTCGGCGCGCTCGCCTTCGAGGGCGACGGCGGAGGCCCGGTCGATTGGTGGGAGTCCGCGCGCCGCCTGATTGAGCTGGGGCTCGTCGTCGCCGAGAACCAGACCGCGCCGCGCAGCGAGTGGGTCGTGCGCGTGCCGCCGCAGGTCTGGGACGCCCTGCGCGGCCGAGGCGTGGCGAGCGTCGGCGGGGGGTGCCGCCTCTACACGCGGCGCGAGTTCCCGCCGCTCAAGCGCCTGTCTTTAGACGCGGGGCTGCTGCGCCGGCTGTCGGGTCTGCCGTCGGTCGTCGCGCGCGGGGCCTTGTCGGCGGTCGTCCTGCGCGGGATGGCCGACAGCGGGCGGCGCACCATCATGGGGTCACTAGCGCGCTCGATGCGGCGCGACTTGCTCTTCTACGACCGCACCGCGGCGGCGCAGCCCGAGGACGTGTGGAGCCTCGTCGGGCCGCTGGCGACTTTGACGGGCGCGCTCCCGGTCGTCGCCGTCGACCCCGCGCCGGGCGAGACGGTCGAGCTGCCCGCGCTCAAGGGTTACGCGGGGGCGGTCGGCGTGGTGATGCGTCGTGAGGGGGGCGTCGGCGGGCCGCTGCTCGAGCACGCCGTCACGTTCGATCTGCCCGCGCCCGAGCCCGCGCACCGCCGCGAGGTCTGGGAGAGCGCGCTCGGCCCGCGCGCGGGTGAAGACCTGCCCGCCATCGTCGAGCGCTTCCTGCTCCCTTTGGGCAACCTCTCGCGCGCGGCTGGGGTCGCGGCCGGCTACGCGGCGCTCGAGCGGCGCGAGACGGTGACCGCGGCCGACGTGCAGCTCGCCTGCCGCTCGCTCAACCGGCAGAAGCTCGACACGCTCGCGCAGCGGCTCGAAGTCGGCGGCGACTGGAACGAGATCGTCGTCAACGACTCGACCGCGGCGGAGCTGTCCGAGCTCGAGCGGCGTTGCCGCAACCGCGAGCGCCTGCTCGCCAACCTCGGCACGGGCTTCCGCAACTCGGTCAACTGCGGCGTGCGCGCGCTCTTCAACGGCCCGTCGGGGACGGGCAAGACGCTCGCCGCCAAAATCCTCGCCGCCGTCCTCCAGGCGGACGTCTACCGCGTCGACCTCGCCTCGGTCGTCAACAAGTACATCGGCGAGACCGAGAAGAACCTGAGCCAGTTGCTCGCTCGCGCCGAGGAGCTGGACGTGATTCTGCTCGTTGACGAGGGCGACTCGCTGATGACGGGGCGCACCGACGTCAAGTCGGCCAACGACCGCTACGCCAACCTCGAAACCAACTACCTGCTCCAGCGCATCGAGACATATCAGGGCATCGTCGTCGTCACGACCAACGCGGGCAACCGCATCGACCAGGCCTTCAAGCGCCGCTTCGACGTGTCCATCAACTTCTACCCACCGGACGCCAACGAGCGGCAGTTCATCTGGCGGCTGCACCTGCCGCCGGCGCACCGCGTCTCCGAGGCGCTGCTGCGCGAGGTCTCGCACCACTGCGCGCTGACGGGCGGACAGGCGCGCAACGCCGCGCTCCACGCCACGCTGCTCGCCGTCGATGCCGGGCGCGGCGGGCAGGTCGAAGACGCGGACTTCGAGGCGGCCGTGCAGCGCGAGTACCGCAAGGCCGGCGCGTCCTTCCCGCTTCAGCGGCCGCTCGGCAAGAGCGGCCACTACGCGGCGCTCACCCAGTTCCTTTCGGAAATCCATTGAGCCTTCACGACGCCACCCAGGGAGAGGGCGCCCATGTCGAGAGCATACCCCAGAGCACGCAGGGCGCGGAGGACACCGGAGAAGCAGAGGAGCGCCGGCGCGCACGCCGAAGAGTCCGCGGCCCCCGCGAGAAACGCGCGGATGCCCGCCTACGCGGAGTCGCTTGACGCTTCGCCGAGCGTGCCGCTGCTCGGCCCGCAGGCGCACGGCGAGGGCGCGCTCGCGCAAGAAGACGAGGAGAAGGGCGAAGCGCCCGCGGCCGAGACCGCCTCGCCCGAGGCGCGCGTCGAAGAGGCGAAGGAGGCGCTCGCCGCGCAGGACGAGGGCGGGCAGGTCGAGGCGGGCGCGGAGCTTGAGGCCGAGGCGCAGGAGGGGCCGGAGGCCGCCGCGGAGACGCAACAGGGGGAGCCGGGCGCGGCCGTCGAACCCGTCGAGCCCGTCGGCGACGTGTCTGGCGTCGCGGAGCCCGAGAAGGCGGTCGCCTTCTCCAACCTCGCTCTGCGCGGGCGCACCGACGCCAACTTCCAAAGCTCCTTCCGCACCGTCGGCGTCCAGACCTCGCGCGGGACGGGCTGCCAGGGCTGCGCCGCGGGAGAGTGCGTGCACGTCACGGGCACGCTCGAATCCACGTTCACCGTCACGACGACCGTCACGCTGCCGAGCGTCTCAGACTTCCCCGACCTTACGCCGTGCCAGCGGCAGCGCGTGAGCGACGCCATCGCGAACGTGCTCGCGCCGCACGAGCAGCAGCACGTCGCGGCCTTCAACACGTACAACGGCACGACCTCGACGCCCTTCGACATGACCCTCTGCCGCGCGCAGTTCGACTCGAGCATCCAGGCGCTGCACAACTCCGTCGAGGGGACGCGGCGCGCCGCCGCGCAGGCGCTCAGCGACGCGCTCGACCCCTTCGTCTTCAACGTCGACATCGACTGCCAGGAGCCGCGCCCGCCGGCACCACGGGGCACGACCGCGGAGGAGGGCGCGGAGGAGCCCTCGGTCTGAGCGGGCTTGTAGCCGCGGCCGGGCGCGTTCGTCGTCATTCGTCAAGCCATGCACGAGGCGCAAACCAAGTCGAAGAAGGGCGGGGAGTCCGGCGCGTCAGCGAGCGCGCACGGCGGCCCCGCGCTCACTTCGGCGCAGGCGCAGCGCACGCCCGCCTTCGCCCTCGAACGCGAGGACGAGCCCGCCCTCTCACTCCTCGGCGGCGCGGTCCAGACCAAGCTCGCCGTCACCCCGCCCGACGACCCTCTGGAGAGAGAGGCCGACGCCGTGGCCGACAGCGTCGCGTCCGACGCGCCGACCCCTCGCGTCTCTCGACTCGCCGCCGACACCGCGCCGCCGCAGCCCGCCGCGGGCAACAACAAGGAAGAAGAAGAGGACGAAGACGAAGGCGGCGGCGAGCTAGTCCAACCGATGCACGAGTCGGGCGCCGCGGGCGCCAGCGAAGGCGGCGGCGAAGGCGGCGAAGGCGGCGACAGTAACGGCGACGGCGCGGGCGGCACTCACGGAGGCAGCGGGGGCGTGTCGTCAGACGCCGCGCTCGGCGTGATCGAGAGCCACGGCTCCGGCGTGCCGCTCAACCCGGACGTGCGCGAGCCGCTTGAGACGAGCTTCGGAGCCGGCCTCGAACAAGTGCGCGTCCACGACGACGCTTCGGGGCACGAGGCGGCCAGCGGCCTGCACGCGCGCGCCTTCACGCACGGCGACGACATCTGGCTCGCGCGCGGCGAGTCGCAGGACGACACGCACCTCATGGCGCACGAGGCGACGCACATCATCCAGCAGTCCGGTCAGACCAGCCTGCAACGCTCCATCATGCGCGCGACGCCGGCGACCGCCCCCCCGCGCGAGACGAAGAATCGCCCGGAGCGTAAGAAGAACGATGAGCGCGCGAAGAAGGAAGCGAAGCGCGGCAAGAAGAACGACCCGCCCCGCACGAAGGACGGCAAGCGGCCCGGCGAGACTTCCCTCCCCGGAAACGGCAAAGCCCCGGACACGCCCGGCGAGACGCTCGACAAGCCGCCCGAAGCCAAGACGCTCGAAACCCCCACCGACGCCTCGAAGGCCACGGGCACGCCGGGCGGCGCCGGGCCTCCGCCTCCTCTTCCCGGCGGGACTGAAGAGAAGACCGAAGCGAAGACCAAAGAGCCGCCCGCCGAAGAGACCGGCAAGGAAAAGACCGGGCAGGGTAAGGACGTGTCCGAAGGCGGCGAGGAGACGAACGTCCCGGAGAGCAAAGAGGGGCCGGACATCATCTCGCAGTTCGTCCCGCCGGAGCCGTCCGGGGAAGAGCTGAAGGTGCCGCCCGTCGAGGAGAAGGAAGAGCCGCCCGCCGCGCGCTCGCTCTACGACCCTGTGCGCGCGCGCGCCGACGTGCGCGGCATGGTCTCGCGCTTCCGCTCCGGCGTCACGCAGCGCAAGGAGGACATGGCGGCGGCGGCGGAGAGTTTCAAGAAGCAGGTCAACGCCACCGCCAAGACGCAGAAGGCGGACATCCGCGAAGAGATCGCCACCAGCCTCGACACCGTCAAGGGCGAGATCAAGAAGGTACGCGACGCGGTCGCCAAGAGCGTCGCGCGAGAGAAGGCCATGATCACGGTGCTCGTCGCCGTCGGCTACGCGACGGTGCTGTTGAAGACGATTGGCCGCAACGCCACCATCCGAAGCTCCGCCGAAGGACACAAGGAGAAGGCCAACTCCGCCGTCACGACGCGACAGGAAGACGTGCGCAAGTTCGGCGCCGACGAGGGCGCGCGCGGGCGCAAGGAGATTGACGCGCAGGCCGCGGAGGCCGTGAGCCGCGGCAATAAGAAGGCGTCCGGCTATCCCGGCGACGAGCGCGGGCAGGCGCAGGCCGACGCCGTCCAGCAGGTCGCAAATGACACCGCCGCCAAACTCTCCGAGCCGGGGCCGGACATCGAGTCTTCGGCCACCGAGGGCGGCATTGATCTGGCCGACGGCATCAGCGAGGCCGCCGACGAGTTGATCGAAGGCATTGACAAGAGCACGACCGACCTCACGACCGGCCTCCTCACCGAGGTGCAGAAGCTCAACCCGAACTTCAAGGAGATCGAGACGCGGACGCACAAGGGGCTGGACGACCTTGAGAAGGGAGTGAACGAGCGGCTCGACCTCGTGGAGAGCACCGCCGTCGGCGAATACCGGAAGCTCGAAGACGCGGTCATCGGCCAGATCGACGCCACCGTCCTGCTCCTCATCCTTCAGGTGGACTTGCACCTCGTCAACGCCACCGTGTCCGTGGACACTCTGGCCGACGAGACGGCGGACGCCGCGCTGGCGAAGAGGCAGCCGAACGTCCCGACCGAGCGCGGGCGCATCTCCCGCGCCGACGCCGCGCTCGACGGCGCCGTGGAGAAGTTCAAGAAGCAACTCACCGAGGCCGAGCTGATCGCGGTCGCCACGTTCGACGACGGCGCGCTGGAAGTGAAGTTAGGGGTTGCGCGCATCGCGGCGGACGCCAGCACCAGTCTGGAGCAGGTCAACGCCAGCGTCGAGACCGGCGTGACCGGCATCCGCGACAAGGCCAAGGAGGGCGTGACGAGCATCGACACCGAGTGGGAGAAGTCGATGACCGACGCGCAGCAGGCCGTCGAGAAGGAGTACGAGAAGTCCCTGACCGACCTCAACGCGAAACTCGACGACGAGATCGGCAAGGCCAAGCTCGGCATCACGGGCGACATCGACAAGGCGGTGGAAGACAACCGCGAGCCGCTCGACGAGCTGGACGGGAAGATGGAGGAGGCCGCCGAAGAGGCGCGCGAGTCGTACGACGCGGCGTGGTACGAGAAGCTCGGGAGCTGGCTGCTGAGCGCGCTCGGCAGTTTCTTCACGGCGCTGCTCTACTTCCTCGCCTTCATCGCCATCATCATCATCGCCATCGTCCTCATCGTCAAGGGCGGCATCGTCGGCCTCATCGTCGGCCTCATCATCCTCGCGGCGATTCTCGTCTACGTCGTCGTCAGCATCGTCCAGAACATCATCGAGCGCGTGCAGTCGGCGACCACTTGGTACGGGGCGATCTGGGGCTTCGTCGTCGGCGTGCTCGACATCACCGGCATCCCGCGAATCATCGAAGGCATCATCCACTACGACATCGTCAACGGGCGCGAGCTGACCACGGAAGAGGCCGGCAGGCGCTTCGGCCAGGGGCTGTTCGACCTCCTGACCATCCTGATCCCGATCAAGGGTCTGAAGGGGCCGAAGGCGCCCAAGGGCTTGAAGCCGCCCAAGCCGCCCAAACCGCCGAAGACACCGAAGACGCCCAAAGCACCCAAGGAGCCGACAGTACCGAAGGAGCCGACCGAGCCCAAGCTCCCTGACGAGCCGAAGGAGCCGAAGCTACCAGACGAGCCGAAGGAACCTAAGGTTCCAGAGGAACCCAAAGAGCCTAAGCTGCCCGAGGAGCCGAAGGAACCGAAGCTACCGGAGGAACCGAAAGAGCCGAAGTTGCCCGAGGAGCCGAAAGAACCTAAGGTTCCCGAGGAACCGAAGGGGCCGAAAGGCCCAGAGGAGCCCAAAGGCCCGGAAGAGCCGAAAGGGCCGGAAGAACCCAAGGGGCCAGAAGAGCCGAAGAAGCCGGAGGAACCCAAAGGCCCTGAAGAACCGAAAGGGCCGGAGGAGCCGAAGAAGCCTGTGGGCGGCGAGCCGCACAACCCCGTGCGCAACGCCGACAACGGGCCGGTTGATAACCCGAACCCCGGCTGGGGGCCCGGTCAGGTTCCGTGCTTCCCGGCGGGTACGCCCGTCTCGACGCCGCGCGGCCTGCGTGCCATCGAGAGCCTGCGCGCGGGCGACGAGGTTTACTCCTTCGACTTCGCGCGGCGGGCGGTCGTCGTCTGCCGCGTGCTCGACGCCTTCGGCGGCTCGACGCGGTGCTGGGTTGACATCCGGCTCGGCGCCTCCGTGCTCCGCGCGACGCGCAGCCACCCGGTCTGGGTCGTCTCGGAGAGCGAGTGGGTCGAGGCGCAGTCGCTCGAACCGGGCATGACCGTGCTGCTACAGAGCGGCGAAACCGCCGAGGTCACGGGCGTCGCGCTCGCGCCGCAGACGGCAGACCGCCCGACCTTTAACCTGACGGTCTCCGAGAGCAATAATTTCTTCGCCGGCGAGCGGCGCGTGCTGGTGCACAACGCGCCGCAGGCGACCGGCCACAGCGTCTACGTGTTGACGGACGCTTCGGGCACGATCTATTACGTGGGCCGCTTCGGGCCGAACGAGAACCAGCAGAAGGTGGAGTACCGTCACGGCAACAACCACAACCGCTTCAACAAGGCCAACGGCGACAAGATGACCATCCTCCGCAACGGCGACCTCGATCTGGCCGAGGCGAAGCGCATCGAGCACGAACTCGCCGTCCGCAACAAGACCTACATCGGGCCTGACGGCGACAACTACCGCGGCAACCGCGACTGGCCGATGAGCGACCGGAAGTTTAAGAAGCACTACGGGAAGAAGGCCTGTTAAAGGGGGGCGACGTGGGGAACGAACTGAAGGAGCGACACCTCGCAGAACTCGCGGCGGCGCTGCGCGAGATCGCCGAAGACTTCGCCGACGAGATCAACCGGCGACCGACGCTCGCCGAGCTGTTCGAAATCCTGACCGAGGGCGTGCGCGCCGTCGCCGACGACACGCTGGCCGACGTCAGCACGTCCAACGTCCTCGCGCTCAGGCCCGTGGCGCGCGGCGGCGCGGCGACCACCGGCGCGGGCGGCGAGGGTTCCGCCGTCCCCGCTTTGAACGACAACGTCTTCAGCCTCGCGGCTGACCTGATGGCCGAGGCGGCTCGTCTCTTCAAGGCCGACACGGGGCGGCCGCCGACGCTCGAACAACTCTGCCGTGCGCTGGCCGAGGCGCTGCGCCGCTGCCCCGACGACCTGCTCGCGGACGCCAAGCCCGGCGACATCGAGGGCGTCAAGGCGGAGGCGGAGGGGGCGCCGAAGCGCGCTGGCAAGAAGCGTTCGAGCAGCGTCGGCGATGTCGTCGCCATCCCAGCGAAGAACGGCGAGTACTTCCCCGCCCTCGTCGTCGCCAAGAACATCTTCGGCACCGCTTACGGCCTGTTCGAAGGCACCGCCCCGCTGGATGCCGTCTCGACCGACCGCCCCTTGCGCGCGAAGCCGAACCCGATCTACTCCGGCAACAGGTTCGTCGGCAAAGGCCGCTGGAAGATAGTCGGGCACGACGAAGCGGCGCTCTCGCGCTTCCCCTCCGAGCCGGAGCTTTACCACGAGCCGCGCGGCCTGCCCGCCTTCCTCAACACCGGCCCGCACGGCGCGGCGCAACACCCGGCGGGAAAGTTCCGCAGCCTCTCGCGCGAAGAGGCGGAGGAGAACGGCATCGGGCGCGGGGGCTTCAAGGGCGTCTATCAGGACGACGAGCTGGAAGAGTTCCTCAACGCTCAGCTCGACGAGTGAAGCGCGCGGCGTCGGCGCCGGGGGCGTGACGCGACGTTGCGTGGGGCGTGCCGCGCAACGTCGCGGCGCGGGGCGAGTGGGGGAAGCCGTTACACGGGTCTCGTTGATGACAACCATCCGCAACATCTACGCGTGCCTCGTCCACGAGAGGCAGGAGTGCGTGGTCGATCTCGTGCGCAACCTGCGTTACCTCGACCCGGACTCGCACATCCTGCTCTACAACGGCGGGGGCGACGCGGCGCTGCTCGACGGCGGCTTCCCGTGGGAGACCTACCGCGCGGTCGTCCACCCGCAGCCGCGACCGATGGCGTGGGGGCGGCTGCACGACTTCGCGCTCGACTGCATGCGCTTCGCGCTCGCAGAGCTGCCGTTCGACACGCTGACCGTCGTCGCTTCCGACCAGCTCGCACTGCGCGCGGGCTACGCCGCGCGCCTCGCGCGCTTCCTCGCAGACAAGCGGGGCGTCGGCATGCTCGGCAACTCGCCGGGGCCGCAGACGTGGAACACGCACATCGCGCCCGCGAAGTCCGCGCTCCGCGAGGTCGGGCTGTGGCGCCCCTTCCTGCGCCGCTTCGAGGGCGGCGAAGCCAAGTTCGTCCACTGGTCTTTCTGGCCCTCGACCGTCTTCACCGCGGACGCGGCGCGCGCGCTGACAACCCTCTTCGACTCCGACGCCGCGCTTCAGGACATCATGCGGCAGACGAAAATCCGGGCCACCGAAGAGGTCATCCTGCCGACGCTCGTCGCGCTCCTCGGTTTCGACGTCCTCGCCAACCCGTGCAGCGACGACTACCTCAAGTTCCGCGTCCGCTTCACGCCGCGCCAGCTCGACGCGGCGCTCGCGCGCGAGGACGTGTTCTGGGTTCACCCCGTCGCGCGCAACAACGGCGACGGCCTGCGCCGCCACATCCGCGCGCGCCTCAACCAGTACGAGAAGCCGTTCGAGGGGGGAGCGCTTATACCGACTAACGACGCGGGCCGACCCGACGGCCACGGTACAGAACTGCCGCTGGCGCTGCCCAACCTCGCGCGCATGAAGACGGTCGAGGGTTGGCTCCGGGATGACGAAGCAGACCTGCTGATCGCCGTCACCTCGCGCGCGCTCAAAGACCTGCCCGCGCCGCACAGGGTCGTCGAGGTCGGCAGCTACTGCGGGCGCTCGACCGTCGTCTTCGGCAGCGTCGTCAAAGCCTTGCGCCCCGACGCGAAGGTCTACGCCATCGACCCGCACGACGGGCGCGTCGGCGCCACCGGCCAGCGCTCGACGAAGACCGCGCCGACGCTCGAAAAGTTTCAGTGGAACATCCGGAACGCGGGCCTCACCGAAACGGTCGAGCTGATCCAGAAGTACTCGCACGAGGTCGAGTGGGGCGACCCCATCAGCCTGCTCTTCATCGACGGCCTGCACGACTACGCGAACGTCGCGCGCGACTTCTTCCACTTCGAGCGCTTTGTCGTCGAGGGCGGCTACGTCGCCTTCCACGACTACGCCGACTACTGCCCCGGCGTGAAAACGTTCGTCAACGAAGTGCTCGGCTCGGGTCGCTACCGCAAAGTCCATTGCGCGATGAGCATGATGGTCGTGCAGAAACTCGCCGCCGCCGAATCCTCCGGCGACGCGGGCGACCGGCAGCAACAACCACGCGCCGCACAGCCCGAAGCCGAACCGAACGTCGAAGCTAATGTCACCGAGCCCCCCATCGCCGCGCAGCCGTCATTAGCGCCCGCCGCCGCGCAGCGCGCCGCCGCCGCCGAACAACACGCGGCGGTTCAACTGACGAACGCGACCGCGCACGCGACTCCCGCACAGCGAGTCCCGCGCGGCGCGGGCTTCGACCGGCTCTCCGCCTTCCGCGGCGTTCACGAAGGCGCGAGCTTCGTCGTCTGCGGCTGCGGCGAGTCTCTGAACCAGCTTGAGCGCCCCGAAGAATTTCTCACCGTCGGCGTCAACGACGTGGGCCGACGCTTCCAGCCCAACTACCTCGTCGTCGTCAACCCGCGCAACCAGTTCACGGGCGACCGCTTCAAGTACGTCGAGGGCTCGCGGGCCGAGTACGTCTTCACGCAGCTCGAACTCGGGCTCAAGCGCGACGGCGTCGTCAAGTTCCGCCTCGGCTCCTACGGCGGGACGAACATCTCGAAGCCCGACGCGCTCGACTACGCGCAGAACTCGCCCTACGTCGCGCTCTGCCTCGCGGCGCACATGGGGGCGCGCCGCGTGGGCCTCATCGGCGTGGACTTCACCGACCACCACTTCTTCGCGCGCACCGGCCGCCACCCGCTCGCGCCTCGGCTCGCGACCATCGACGCGCAGTACCGGCGGCTCGGCGAGGCGCTCGGCGCGCGCGGCATAGGGGTCTTTAACCTGAGCGCCGCGAGCCGCCTGACCGCCTTCCCCAAGCTGTCGGTCGAGGAGTTCGCCGCGCTGTCCGAGACCGAAGCGACGCGCGCGTCGTCGGAGGCCGGAAGCGTGTCGGCGGAGACTTTTTTATCGGAGCGGGACGAGCCGCTGCGCGTCGTCTCCTACGCGACGACGCCGGTGGCGGGCGTGCCGGAGATTCTGGCGCGTTGCGTCGCGGCGCGGACGCCGCACGCGGCGCGCTGCGTGTGGGCGCGCGGGGACTACGGCAACGGCGTCCGCTTCGAGGGCGGGCTGGAGTGGACGACCGAACGCGCGCGCGCGGAGGAGGAGTTGAGCCGCGCCGACCTCGTCGTCGTCCACAACGGCAAGTTCGAGCCGCGTCACCGCCCCCTGCTCGCGCGCAAGGCCGTCATCACGATGGCGCACAACTACATGTGGAACGTCGAGGGGGCGTTCGTGCGCCGGGGCTTCCCCGGCGTCGTCGTCGGGCAGTACCAGGCCGCGCTCCCCGAGTTCGACGGCTGGGAGGCCGTCCCCAACCCCATCCCGCTCTGGGAGCCCGAGCACCAGCCGGGCGCGAAGGGCGAGACCATCACCATCTGCTACACGCCCTCGGGCCGGCACGAGCGCTACCCGGAGGGTCACAAACTTTACTGGCATTCGAAGGGCTACGCGACGACGATGCGCGTGCTCGACCGGCTGGCCGCGCGCTACCCGCTGCGGCTCGAAGTCATCAACGGCCGCCAGGTCTCGCACGCCGAGTCGCTGGCGATGAAGCGGCGCTCGCACATCTGCATTGACGAGTGCGTGACGGGCAGTTACCACCGCAACAGCCTCGAAGGACTGGCCGCCGGGTGTGTCGTCGTCAACGGGCTGGGGCTGCGCCCCGAGATCGAAGAGGTCTTCCGCCGCTGCGCGCCCGGCTCCGTCTCGACGCCCTTCGTGCGCGCCGGGCTGGAAGGGCTTGAAGGCGTGCTCGCGTCGCTCGTCGAGCTGGGCGCGGGCGCGCTCGCCGAGGCGGGCGCGGCGAACCGCCGCTGGATGGAGGAGCACTGGGATTTCAAAAGGCAGTGGGAGCATTTCTGGGCGCCGGTCGTCGCGCGGGCGCTAGGGCGCGCCGGAAGGGCGCCGGCGATACAGCGCGCCCGGAACGGGGTCGGCCACGCGCCGGCCCCGCACGTAGCTTTCGACGCCGCCCACGAGGCCGCGCGCGTGGCGACACGAGCGCCGACACAGCCGGCTTCGAGCGCGCCGGCGAACGCGGCAACCGTGTCAACGTCGCGAGCGACGACGACGCGCGCGCCGCTGCGGCTCGTCGAGCGGCGCGCGCCGCAGGCGGCGTCGGGCGAGGGCGTGAGCGTCGTCGTCCCGCACGGCGGGGTCGAGCGGCTGGCGCACCTTGAGAAGACGCTGACGCGCCTGCGCGAGGTCGGGCACGTGCTCGACGTGGCAGTCGTCGAGATGGACGAACGGCCGCACGCGCTCGGCGTCGCGCGACGCCTCGCCGACGCCTACGCCTTCGTCAGGCGCGAAGGCGTCTTCCACAAGGCGCGCGTGTTGAACGCGGGCGTCCCGCTCGCGGCGCGCAGCCCCGTCGTGCTCTGGCTCGACAACGACCTGCTGCTCCCCGAAGACTTCCTCCCGAAGGCGCTCGCCGAGATGCACCGCCGCCGGCTCGACTGCCTCGTGCCGTGGACTTCCGTCCGCTACCTCTCGCGCGACGAGACGGCCGAGGTCTTCGCGGCGCGGCGCACGGGCGTCGGCGACTGCGCGCACGTCAACGCCTACTACACGCGGCAGGGCGCGTGCGGCGGCGCGGTGCTCGTGCGGCGCGAGTTCCTGCGACGCGCGGGCGGGATGTGCGAGGGGTTCCGCGGCTGGGGCGGCGAGGACAACGCCTGGTTCTACCGCGCGCGCGTGCTCGGCTCGGCGGCCGTCACGCAGCGCCCCGACCAACACCTCTACCATTTGCACCACGAGAACTCGGGCGGCTATGACTCGACCAACCACCTCGCCAAGAACCCGCACTACGACGCCAACGTCGCGCTGCTGCGCGCCACGCGCCGCGTGACGAGCCGCGCCGAGATGCTCGCGCGCTTCCCCGCCCCGCGCCACTTCACCTGCCCCTGGGACGCCTCGCGCCGCGTCCGCGTGGCCTTCGCGGAGGGGGACACGGGGGCGCGCGAGGCCGCCGGCTCGACCGCCGACGCGCTCCGCGCGCTCTACGGCTTTGAGGTCGAGCGAATCTCTTGCGACGACGGTCTCACTTCGGACGGCGCGGCCGAGGCGCTGCGCGCGTGTGACGCCGCCGTCGTCTTCGGCGAAGGGCTCGCGCTCCGCCTGCTCGGCGACGAGAGGCTCGAAGGCGCGTGGACGAGATTGCTCGTGTCTCACGTCGGGGCGCGCGACGCGGCGTTCGACGGCGAGGCGCTCGGGCTGCTGAGCCGCGCGGGCGCACACTTCTCTTTCGGCGCGGGCGCGGCGCGGGCGCTCGAAGCCGCGGGGCTCGACTGCTGGCGACCGCCGGGCGGCGGCGAGGCGTGCGGGGACGCTTCGGACGCGGCGCTCGGGCTCGCGCAGCCGCTCTCGCTCGTCGTCGCGGGCGCGGCCGTCGCCGCCTCGTTCGAGGCCGCGCCCGGCGGCCGCCTCAACAACACGCACACCGACGGAGGGCCGATGGACGTAGACTTCACGACTCCCGAGGCGATACCCGAGACGGCCGCGGCGAGGGAGAGCGACCTCTCGCTCACGGAGTTCGCCGCCTTCAACGAGGGGCGCGACTACCCGCGCATGAGGCGCTGGGAGCTGCCCTTCGCGCTCTTCAAGTCGCGGCTCGCAAGCACCTCCTCGGTGCTCGACTGCACCATCAACCCGCTGGACTTCGGCGCGCGTCTGGCGAGTCTCTACCCGCACGCCCTCTACCGTCACTGGAACCCCGCGCGCGGCGAACGGTTCGCGCCCCCGCTCGGCTTCCCCGACGGGGCGTTCGACCGCGTCGTCTGCGTCAACACGCTCGAACACCTGCTCGCCGAACAGCGCGACAAACTCATCGCGGAGATGGCTCACAAGCTCAAACCGGGGGGGCTGCTCGTCCTCACCTCCGACTACTACTTCGACGACATCTGGTCGCGCCCCGAGCTTCAGGCCGCGGGCGTCGTGCGCGAAGACCGCGCGGAGGTCTTCGGCGGCTTCAACCGCGTCGCGCCCGAAGAGCTGCTCCGGACCTGCGCGCGCCACGGCCTGCGCCCCTTCGGCGGCGGCGAGTGGACCGCGCCTTCGGAAACGGACGCGGGGCTCTACCGCAACGTCGAGCCGCACCCGCACGCGACCCTCGGCGCGGTCTTCGTCAAGGGAGACGCCGCGCCCGCGCTTCCCGCGCCGAGGCGCGTCGTGCTCGCGCTGCTCACGTGGAACACGCGCGACATCAGCCTCGAAGCCCTCGCCGCGCTCGCGCGCGAGGCGGGCGCGCTCCGCCGGCTCGGCCACCGGCCCTCCGTCTGCGTCTGCGACAACGGCTCGGCCGACGGCACACCCGAGGCTCTGCGCGAGGCTTCGGTGCGGACTATTTACTCTTCACCGACGGCGACATCGAAGTCGTCCCCTTCTCCTCCTTCGCCATGCTCCGCCACATGGAGGACGCGGGCCACCTGCTCGGGTGTCTGGGCGCGCACATGTACGGCCAGTCGCCCGCCCGCGCGCAGACGACGCCCCGGCTCTACTCGCTCGGCGGGCTTGAGCTGCGCGAAGAGGAGGTCGTGGCGTGGACGCAGTACGGCATGTTCCGCCGCGAGGTCTTCGACGCGGGCGTCCGCTTCGACGACGCCTACCCCTTCGACCGCGAGGGCTGGGGCTGCGAGGACAACGACCTCGCCTTCCAGCTCCTCGTCAAGGGCTACCGCATCCAGTGCTTCAAGGGGATGACTTACCTGCACCGCAACATGCACTCGTCGATGCGCATCCTGCGCGCGCTCGGCCACGACGCCAAGTCGAGCTACGAGACGCGCAAGCGCTACGTCGTCGAGAAGTGGTCGGCGACGCCGGCCATCAGCGCCGGCCCGCTCCGCCACGTGCGCGTCGCGCGCGCGCCGACCGGCTCCTGAGCGGCTACTCCGAACGCGGGGAACGCTCTTCAGCACGCCGACGACGGCGAGGAGGCTTTGACCCGGAATGATCGTCGCCAGACAAGACGACCTTGAGCTGACGGAATACGCCGCCTTCAACGAGGGCCGCGACTACCCGCGCATGAGACGTTGGGAGCTGCCCTTCGCGCTCCACGCGCTGCGCCCGCCGGCCACGGCCGCCGTCCTCGACTGCACCATCAACCCCGTGGACTTCGGCGAGCGCCTGCAAAGCCTCTACGGGCACGTCACCTACCGGCATCACAACCCGGTTCAGGGCGGGCGCTTCGTCCCGCCGGTCGGCTCCCCCGACGGGGCGTTCGACCGCGTCGTCTGCGTCAACACGCTCGAACACCTGCTCGCCGGGCAGCGCGAAACCCTCGTCGCGGAGATGGCGCGCAAGCTCAAACCGGGCGGGCTGCTCGTCCTCACCTCCGACTACTACTTCGAGTCGATGTGGCGCAACCGGTCAGTGCTCGGCCTGGGCGTCATCCGCCCCGACGGGGGCGAAGTCCTTAACGGCTGGAACCGCGTCACGCCGCGCGAGCACGTCGAGCTGCAAGGCCGCCACGGCCTCTACCCGCTCGAAGGCGACGACGCGTGCGACGACGAGCCGCGCGAGGGCGACCCGTCGCTCTACCTCAACGCGCCGCCCTACGAGCACGCCTGCGTCGCCGGCGTCTTCCGCAAGGGGCGCGGGACTCAACAGTCCGCCGACTCGCGCAGCGTCGTGCTGGCGCTGCTCACGTGGAACACGCGCGACATCAGCCTCGACTCCGTCCGCGCGCTCGCCGCCGAGGCGCGCCTGCTCCGAAGGCTCGGCCATGAGGCGACGGTCTGCGTCTGCGACAACGGCTCGACCGACGGCACGCCCGGCGCGCTGCGCGAGGCGTCCGAACAACTCGGCGTTCCGCACAGGCTCATCCTCAACGGCGAGAACCGCGGCAGCTCGGTGGCCCGCAACCAGATCATCGACTTCGCCGCCGGCGAGTGCGGCGCCGACTACCTGCTCTTCACCGACGGCGACATCGAAGTCGTCCCCTTCTCCTCCTTCGCCATGCTCCGCCACATGGAGGACGCGGGGAGGCGGCTGGGCTGCGTCGGGGCCATCTCTTCCGGCCACGCGGCGGAGCGCGCGCGCACGACGCCGTACCTCTTCCATATCGACGGCGCGAGCGTTCAGGCCAACGACGACGTGGCGTGGACGCAGTACGGGATGTTCCGCCGCGAAATCTTCGACGCGGGCGTGCGCTTCGACGAGGGCGGGCCGTTCGACCGCGCCGGGTGGGGCTTCGAGGACAACGACCTCGCCTTCCAGATGTCGTTGAAGGGCTACGCCACGCAGCGCTTCTACGGGATGACCTACCTCCACCGCGCCGTCCACTCGTCGCTGCGCATCATGCGGCAGAGCGGCATCGACGCGGCGGACGCCTACGCGCGACGCAAGCAGTACGTCCTCGACAAGTGGTCGGGCGTCCCCTCCATCAACGACGGGCCGCTGGTCGTCATCCGGAAGGTGACGATGCCCAACGTCGCGCCGGCGGGGCGCTGAGTACGGACTGGGGCCGGTAGATGATACGGACGACGAACACTGAAGCGACGGTCGCGGGCGCGCCGCACGACGAGGGCGCGACGGTTCAATCGCCGCCCGCAGTCTTCGCCGTCAACCTCGACTTCCTGCGCCCCTTCCTCGCCCCCTGCGCACGCTTCGTGGAGGACGCGGGCGAGGCCGACTTCGCGCTCGCCATGAACGCCGCCGACCGTCCGGAGGGGGACGCCCGCCGGCTCGCCGACGCCCGCGCCGCCGGCAAGCAGGTCGCGTGGTGGACCATCGAAGACCCGAACAGCTTCGAGACTTTCCTGCCGCAGGCGGCCGGGGCCGACTTCGTCTTCACGACCGACGACGCCTGCGTCGAGCGCTACCGCCGCCGGCTCGGGCACGACCGCGTGGGCTGGCTCCCGCTGGCCTGCTCGCCCGAGTCGCACCGGCCCCTGCCGCTCGAAGAGGGCGCGACCGACTTCGTCATCAGCGCCAACTGGTACTCGAACGCGGCGCGGCTATGGGCCGTCAAGACGGTCGTAGACCCGCTGGTCGCCGCCGGCTACTCGCTGACTCTCTTCTGCTACGAGGGCTGGCCGATGTGGCCGCGCCGCTACCGGGGCTTCTGGCGCGGCGCGACCAGCTATCTCTCGACCGCCGAGCAGTACCGCGCGGGGCGCGTCGTCCTCGGCCTCAACAACCAGCGCAGCGGGATGGACGGCCACGACCTCACCTACATGACCAGCATGCGCACGTTCGAGGTGCCCGCCTGCGGCAAGCCGCTCCTCGCCTCGCACTCGGACGCCTACGAGCATCTCGGTTTCGTCAACGGCGTCCACATGGCCTGGTCTTCGAGCCCCGAGGAGACGCTCCACTGGGCCGAGCGCCTGCTCGCCGAAGAGGGCGAGCGCGTCGCCCGCGCGGGCCGCGAGTTCGTCCTCGCCAACCACACCTACGCGCACAGGCTTCGGAGGATTGCGGAGGTCGTCGGGGGTTCGTGCGGCGGCGGAGCACAGCGATGCTGAAAGTCCTGTCCATCGTCGGGACGCGCCCCGAGGCCGTGAAGATGGCGCCGGTCATCAGGGAGCTGGCGCGCCGCCCCGCGCGCGTCCGCAGCCGCGTGTGCGCGACGGCGCAGCACCGCGAGATGCTGGATCAGGTGCTCGCGGTCTTCCGCGTCGTGCCCGACTACGACCTCGACCTGATGCGCGGCGCGCGCACGCCCGCGCAAGTCGCGTCGGCCGCGCTCGCGCGTCTCGAACCCGTGTTTGAGCGCGAGCGCCCCGACTGGATGCTCGTCCAGGGCGACACGACGACCGTGATGGCGGCGACGGTCGCCGCCTTCTACGCGGGCGTGCGCGTCGGCCACGTCGAGGCGGGACTTCGCACGCACGACCTGCGACAGCCGTTCCCAGAGGAGGGCAACCGCCGCGTCGCCGGCTGTCTCGCCGACCTCCACTTCGCGCCGACCGAGGGCGCGCGCTTAAACCTTCTGCGCGAGAACGTCGCGCCCGAGCGCGTCGTCGTCACCGGCAACCCCGTCGTGGACGCGCTCCGCGAGATGTCCGAGTCGGCCGACGGCGCGTGCGACCCGCCCGCGCTCGCCGCCGTCCCGCCGGGCGCGCGCGTCGTGCTGGTGACGGCGCACCGGCGCGAGAACTTCGGCGCGCCGCTCGAAGCAATCTGCCGCGCGCTCGGAGAGATCGCGCGGCGCTACGAGGGCGACGTGAGGGTCGTCTATCTCGTCCACCGCAACCCGCGCGTGTGGGAGACGGCGCACCGCCTGCTCGGGCGCGCGAGGGGCGTCAGCTTGCTGCCGCCGGTCGATTACCCGACGCTCGTGCGCCTGCTCAAGCGGTGTCACCTCGTGCTGACCGACTCGGGCGGGTTGCAGGAAGAGGCGCCGTGCCTCGGCAAGCCCCTGCTCGTGCTGCGCGACAAGACCGAGCGCCCCGAGGCGCTCGAAGCCGGCTGCGCCCGCCTCGTCGGCACCGACTCGGCGCGCATCGTCGCGGAGGCTTCGCGGCTGCTCGACTGTCGTGACTGCTACACACAGATGTCCCGCCCGACCTTCGTCTACGGCGACGGCCACGCCGCGCCCCGCATCGTGGACGCGCTCCTCTCGTACGCCTGACCTCCGCTATAATCACCCCCGCGCGCGAGTCGTCCGGACGCCGCGCCCCGACAGACAGATGAGACGACACACAGAGGAGAAGGTCGCCGAGCCGGGCGCCGCGGCGCGCCACACGCGCGTCGCCATCATCGGCAGCGGCTTCGGCGGACTGGGCGCGGCGATTCGGCTCAGGCGGCGCGGCGAAGAAGACTTCATCATCTTCGAGCGCGCGGCGGACGTGGGCGGGACGTGGCGCGACAACAGCTACCCGGGCTGCGCCTGCGACGTGCAGTCGCACCTCTACTCCTTCTCCTTCGCGCCGAACCCGGACTGGACGCGCAGCTACTCGCCGCAGCCCGAAATCTGGGACTACCTGCGCCGCTGCGCGCGCGACTTCGGGGTGCTGCCGCACATACGCTTCCGGCACGAGGTGCGCGACGCGGCGTGGGACGAAGACGCGCAGCTCTGGCGCGTCGAGACTTCCGAGGGGCTCTACACCGCCGACGTGCTCGTCATGGCCTCGGGCGCCCTGAGCGAGCCGCGCGTGCCTTCCCTGCCCGGCTTCGAGAACTTCCGCGGCAAGTCTTTTCACTCGGCGCGCTGGGAGCACGAGTATGACCTGAGGGGCAAGCGCGTCGCCGTCATCGGCACCGGCGCCTCCGCCGTCCAGTTCGTCCCCGAGATACAGCCCGCCGTCGAACGTCTCCACATCTTCCAGCGCACGCCGCCGTGGGTCATGCCGCGCACCGAGCGCGCCTTCACCGCGCGCGAGCGGCGCCTGTTCCGACGCTTCCCCCTTCTCCAGCGCGGCGCGCGCGCGGCCATCTACGCCTTCCGCGAGCTGTTCGTCTTCGGCTTCCGGCACCTGCGCCTGTCGCGCCTCATCCGCCGCGTCGCGCTCCGCCACCTCGCACGCTCCGTGCCCGACCCCGTGCTGCGCGCCCGGCTCACGCCCGCCTACGACATCGGGTGCAAGCGCATCCTCGTCTCGAACGACTACCTGCCCGCGCTCACGCGCCCCAACGTCGAGCTTGTGACGGCGGGCGTCGCCGAGGTGCGCGGGCACTCGATCGTGGACGGCGAGGGCGTCGAGCGACCCGTGGACGCCATCATCTTCGGCACCGGCTTTCGGGTGACCGACCAGCCGCTCGCCGGCCGCGTGCGCGGGCGCGGCGGCGCCACGCTCGAAGAGGTCTGGCGGGGCAGCCCGCGCGCGCACCTCGGCACGACCGTCAGCGGCTTCCCCAACCTCTTCATCCTGCTCGGGCCGAACACGGGGCTCGGCCACAACTCGGTCGTCTACATGATCGAGGCGCAGATAGAACACTTCCTGAGCGCGCTGGACTTCATGGAGCAGAGCGGCGTCGCCGTCATCGAGCCGCGCCCCGAGGCGCAGGCCGCGTTCGTCGGCGAGGTCGAGCGGCGCATGGAGGGGACGGTCTGGGTCGCGGGCCGTTGCGCGAGCTGGTACCTCGACCGCACGGGGCGCAACTCGACCATCTGGCCCGACTTCACCTGGCGCTTCCGCCGCCGGGTCGCGCGCCTCGACCCGGCCGAGTACCTGACGGGCGGCGCGCCGGGCGGCACTCCCAGGATGAACGGAAAGGACGCGACCTCTAAGAACGCGCCCTCTTAGGCCGACGAGACCGACACACGATGCCCGACGCAGACATCACACTCGCGGAACGTTTTCAGGGCCTCGCCGGGCGCTCGCTCGGCCTCCTGCCCGAGGCCGTGCAGCTCAGGCTCTCGGGCCGGCCGCCGGTCGAGCTCGACGGGCAGAGGCTCGACCCGTGCCTCCAACTCCTGCTCGCCGTCAACCGCCGGCGCAAGCGCCACGGCCTGTGCGAGCCAGACCCCGCGACGGCGCGCGCGCGCTTCCGACGCGAGGTGCTCATCTACGGCGGGCCGAAGACGCGCGTCGGCCCCGTCCGCGACTTCGAGATTGAAGGCGAGGCCGGCCCCGTGCGCGTGAGACACTACGCGCCGCTGACGGACTCGCGCGACCTGCTGGTCTACTTGCACGGGGGCGGGTTCGTCCTCGGCGACCTCGAGACGCACGACGAGCCGTGCCGACTGCTCTGCCGGCACGCGCCGACGCACGTCCTCGCCGTCGAGTACCGGCTCGCGCCCGAGCACCCCTTCCCCGCCGGGCTCGGCGACGCGCTCGCGGCGCTGCGCTGGGCGCAGGCCAACGCCGAACGGCTCGGCGCCGAGCCCGCGCGCGTCTCGGTCGGCGGCGACAGCGCGGGCGGCAACCTCGCGGCCGTCGTCGCGCGGCTCTCGGCGCGCGAGCGCCCCCCGGCCGCGCAGCTGCTCGTCTACCCCGCGACCGACGCCACCGAACGCGAGCGACGGCCGTCGAAAGAGCTTTTCGGCCGGGGCTTCTTCATCGCGCGCACCGACTGCGACGCCTTCTCCGAACACTACACGGGCGGCGAGGGCAAAGAAGACCCGCGCGTCTCGCCGCTGCTCGCGCCCGACCTCTCGGGGCTCGCGCCCGCGCTCGTCGTCACCGCCGGCTTCGACTACCTGCGCGACGAGGGCGACGCCTACGCGCTCGCGCTCGCGGAGGCCGGCGGCGTCGTCGTGCCGAGGCGCTTCAGCTCGCTCGCGCACGGCTTCATACACATGACCGGCGTCTGCCCGGCCGCGCGCGCGACGCTCGTCGAAACGGCGCGCGACTGGCGCGCGCTGCTCGAACGCGTCGCCGTCGCCCGAGGTCCCGCGCGCGAAGAAGTTCTTCATGAGGAGGCCGCCCCGTGACATATCAACTGGAGGGCAAAGTCGTTTTCATCACGGGCCCGGCGCGCGGCATCGGCGCGGAGACGGCGCGCCGGCTCGCGTCGCGCGGCGCGCGTCTGTCGCTCGTCGGGCTGGAGCCGGAGCTTCTGGCCGCGCTCGCCTCGGAGCTGGGCGAGGGGCACGTCTGGTTCGAGTGCGACGTGACCGACCAGGCGGCGCTCGGACGCGCGGCCGCCGGCACGGTCGAGGCGCTGGGACGGATAGACGTGGTCATCGCCAACGCGGGCGTCGCCTGCAACGGCACCGTCGCGGTCGGCCCCGTCGAGGCGCTCGTCCGCACCATCGACGTCAACCTGACGGGCGTCGTCCGCACCGTCTGCGCCACGCTCGCGCACGTCGTCGAGAGTCGGGGCTACTACCTGCTCGTCTCGTCGGCGGCGGCGCTCGCGCCGTTCCCCGGCATCTCGACCTACGCGGCGGCGAAGAGCGGCGTCGAGCAGTTCGGCAACGTCCTGCGGCTCGAGCTGGCGCACAAGGGCGTCGCCGTCGGCGTCGCGCACCCCTCGTGGATAGACACCGACATGGTGCGCGACGCGCGCGAAGACCTCGCGGGCTTCAGCGAGATGTTGGGGAAGCTGCCCGGCCCCTTCGGCCGCGTCACGCCGCTCGGCGACTGCGCGGAAGCGTTCGTCCGGGCCGTCGAGCGGCGCAAGCGCAAGGTCTACGTCCCGCGCACGCTCGCGGCGGCGGCCGTCCTCCGCCAGCTCTTCATGAGCCCGCTCGCCGACTACCTCATGGGCCGGCAGACGCGCAAGACGCTCCCGCGGGTCGAGGCCGAAGTCCGCGCGCTCGGCCGCTCCTTCGGCGCGCACAGCTGCGGGCTCGGCGCGAAGGCGGGCGACGGCGAGACGCGGAAGGGTTGAAGGCCGAAGGTTATGGAAACGGAAGCGAGGGGGATGACAATGAAGAACGTCGTCGGGCTGCACCGAGGCGTGCGCGCGGACGTCGGCGAGCTGGTCACGTTTCAAGCCGTCCCGAACGCGACGCTGGCAATCGAGCGCGTGGAGCCGTTCATCTTTCTCAACCACCACGGCCCGCAGGTCTACCCGCACGGCAACGGCGGGCTCCCCTTCGGCCCGCACCCGCACCGCGGGTTCGAGACCGTCACCTTCATCCTCGCGGGCGACCTCATGCACAGGGACAGCGGCGGCTACGAGAGCCTCATCCGCGCCGGCGGCGTGCAGTGGATGACCGCCGGGCGCGGCCTCATCCACGCCGAAGTCTCCTCGGAGGAGTTCAAGGCCGAGGGCGGCCCCGTCGAGATGCTACAGCTCTGGGTCAACCTGCCCGCGCGGCTCAAGATGACCGAGCCGCGCTACCGTGGGATGCAGCGCGAAGAGATTCCGACCGTCGTGACGGACGGCGGCCGCGTCGAGTTGAGCGTGGCGTCTGGAAGCTGGGAGGGGACTTCGGGCCCGTTCGAGACGCTGACGGACGTGAGCCTGTGCGTCGCGCGCTTCGCTCAAGGCGGGAGGCTGCGCGTCGAGGTCGAAGCCGGCCGCAGCGTCCTCTGCTACGTCGTGTCGGGGACTCTCAAGGTCAACGGGCGCGCGGCCGGGGCGCGCCACACCGTCGAGCTCGGGGACGAGGGCGAGGGCGTCGAGGTCGAGGCCGAGTCGGAGGCCGTCCTCCTCCTCGGGCATGCCGCGCGCAACCGCGAACCCGTTGCGAGTTACGGCCCCTTCGTGATGAACACGCGCGAGGAGTTGGAGCAGGCCGTGCGCGACTACCGCGCGGGGCGGTTCGGCGTCTGGAGGGATTGAGCCGGAGAGATTGAAAGGGCGTTCAGCCCGTGCCCGCTCCGCCGCGCGACCCGTAACCTTCGGGGTGCGCCTCGTGCCACTCCCAAGCGGTGCGGACGATTGTGTCGAGTTCCGGGTACTGGGTCTTCCACCCGAGCACCTCGCGCGCCTTCCGCGCGTCGGCGACGAGCCGCGCCGGGTCGCCCGGCCGCGCGGCCTCGACCCTCACCTCTATCTCGCGACCCGTAACGCGCCGCGCCGCCTCTATCACCTCCATCACGGAGTAGCCGTGCCCGTTCCCGAGGTTGACGAACTCCGACCTACCCCCGCAGCGCAGGTACGCGAGCGCGAGCGTGTGCGCCGAGCAGAGGTCTGTGACGTGTATGTAGTCGCGCACGCACGTGCCGTCGGGCGTCGGGTAGCCCGAGCCGAAGACCGAGACGTGTGGGAGACGGCCGGCCGCCGCCGCCAGAACGTTCGGGATGAGGTGCGTCTCCGGCTCGTGGTGCTCGCCGCGCTTAAGCGTAGCGCCCGCCGCGTTGAAGTAGCGGAGCGCGACGAAGCGCAGGCCGTAGGCGCGGTCGTAGGATTCGAGGATGCGCTCCATGAAGAACTTCGACCAGCCGTAAGGGTTGACCGGCCACTGCGGATGTCCTTCGTCAATCGGCACGCGCACCGGCTCGCCGTAGGTGGCGCAGGTCGAGGAGAAGACGAAGGAACGCACGCCCGCCGCGCGCAGCCCGTCGAGCAGCCCCAGACCTTCGGCGACGTTGTTCTCGAAGTAGAGCTTCGGCTCGGTGACGGACTCGCCGACGTAGGCGAGCGCGGCGAAGTGTATGCACGCCTCGACCGCGCGCTCGCGGCAGACGCGCTCGACGAGCGCGAGGTCGCCGACGCGCCCCTCGTAGAAGCGCGCGCCCTCGGCGAGCGCGGCGTGGTGCCCGCGCGAGACGTTGTCGATGACGACGACCTCCTCGCCCGCCTCGGCGAGCTGGTCCACCATCACGCTCCCGATGTAGCCCGCGCCGCCCGTCACCAGTATCGCCATCGTCTCCCCTCGCCCCGGCTTTGAGTTGGTTGTCCGCGCGCCTAGTGCATCTTGAAAGGGTCGCCCGCAGGCTCAGGCTCAAGCTCGGGGCGGGCGGAGTCCTGCACGACCTCGTGCATCTCCAACACGTTCGCGCCCGAGAACGCCTCGCGCGGGAGCGTGCCCGACTGCGCGTGCCCTTTGACGAACTCTTCCGAGCGCACCCAGTTGAGAAAGTCCCGGCGGCTCTGCCAGACGGTGAAGACCACGTAAGGGTCGCCCTCGTTGACGGGGCGCAGCACGAGGTTCGAGACGAAGCCGGGCATCTTGTCGACGAGCCCCGCGCGGTCGCGGAAGCGCGCCTCGAAGGCTTCGCCGTATTCGGGCTTCACGTAGATGCGATTGGCGACCGTGATCATTTCGTCTTCTCCGTTGTCTGCCCCGAACGTCCTACTTCTCGAAGATGCGCGAGGGGTCTGCGAACGCCTTGAACTCGAGCGCGTTGCCGCTCGGGTCGAGGAAGAACATCGTGTGCTGCTCGCCCGGCTCGCCGCGGAAGCGCACGTAGGGCTCGATGACGAATGGGACGCCGGCGCGGCGCACGCGCTCGGCCAGCGTGTCGAACTGCGCGGGCGAGAGGATGACGCCGAAGTGCGGGACGGGCACGTCGCGGCCGTCCACCGGGTTCGACCTCTCGGCGCCGGCGCGGCGCGGCTGAAGGTGCGCCACGATCTGGTGGCCGAAGAGGTTGAAGTCAATCCAGATGTCGGAGCTGCGCCCCTCGGGGCAGCCCAGCACGCCGCCGTAAAAGTCACGCGCGGCCGCGAGGTCATGGACGGGGAACGCCAGGTGAAACATCGTCTCCGCCTCAGTCATCGTCTCCATCTCAGTCCTCCTCTGATGTCGGGCGAACGGGCCCGCGGGCGTCAGCGCCCGCCCCGCAGCAGCCGCTCCTCCGCGCGCTGCTCGGCCAGCGGGACGTAGAAACTCTCAAGCATCCTCGCCACCTGATGCGCGTCGTAGCCGTGTGCGTCGAGCGCGCCTTCGACCGCCGCGAGGTCGCCGCCGCACGACTCGAACATGCAGCGCGGGTGGCCGCACCAGCGCGGGTGCGTGAAGTGCGCGTAAGCGCGGCGCAGGCACTCGCCCGCCTCGTGCTCGTAGTCGTCGAAGTCGACCGACAGCATTAGTCTCGCCCCGCCTTTGCCGAGTCCACGCAAGTTTACCGCGTCGGCGCCCGCGCCGCCTATCGGCGGGGG
>JAIVJI010000123.1 GCA_020200135.1 Acidobacteriota bacterium
CCTGCGCGACTATCCCGGTCACGATGCCGACGCCGAGCAGCATCCCGAACCTGTCGGGCGCGCGCAGCGCCGCGCGCATCCCGCGCCACAGGAAGAGCCCGAAGAGCGCCACGACCGCGAGCCCCCCGAAGAGACCCAACTCCTCGCCCACCACCGCGAAGATGAAGTCCGAGTGCGCGAACGGGAGGAAGAACATCTTCTGCCTCCCTTCCGTGAACCCCAGCCCGTGGACGCCGCCCGAGCCGACGGCCAGAAGCGACTGCACCACCTGGTAGCCCGAGCCCTGCGGGTCGGCCCAAGGGTCGAGGAAAGTCACCATCCGCTTCAGCCGCCACGGCACGAAGAGCAGCAGTCCCGCCACGCCCGCCAGCGCCGGCGCCGCCGCCAGCGCCATGTGCTTGAGCCGCGCGCCCGCCGTAAAGAGCATCACCGTGCAGACGACCGCGATCATCATCGCGGTCCCGAGGTCGGGCTCGGCCACTATGAGCAGCGCGAGCACGCCCGTCACGAAGACCGCCGGCAGGAACGTCCTGAGAAAGTCGCCCTCGCGCCCGGCGCGTCTTTCGAGGAACCGCGCGAGGAAGATGGCGAGCGCGAGCTTGGAAATCTCCGAGGGCTGCAAAGAGAAGCCCGCGAAGCGTATCCAACGCCGCGCGCCGTTGATGGGCGGGAAGGCGAAGACCGCGACGAGCAGCACGACCGTCAGCCCGAGCAGCCCGTAGGCTATCTTCCCCGAACGCAGCAGCCCGTAGTCGAAACGCATCCCGACGTAGAGCGCGCCGAGGCCGGCGAGCGTCCACACGCCCTGGCGCACGACGTAGTGGTACTGGCTGTGGTTCTCGCCCGTCGCGACGACCGCCGAGGCGCTGTAGACCATGATGACGCCGAACAGCGCCAGCGCCACCGTGCCGGCGAACAACCACTCATCTACCTGTAGCTTCCGGGCCATAAAAAACAGGGAGTCAGAATTCAGAATTCAGTAGTCAGCAGGAAGACGGCAGAGCGTGCTTCTCTTCCGACTCCTGACTTCCGACTCCTGAATTCTTCAGCTTACCCACCTCCTCCTTGAACACGCGCCCGCGGTGCTCGAAGCTCGTGAACATGTCGAAGCTGGCGCAGGCCGGGGCGAGCAGCACCGCGTCGCCGGGCTCGGCCGCCGCGTACGCGCGCCGCACGGCGTCGGCCATGTCCTCGGCTCGCGACGTGGGCGCGAACTCCTGCAGCTCGTCCTCGATGCGCTGCGCGTCCTCGCCGACCGTGACGAGCGCGCGCGCCTTCGAGCGGACGAGCGGCGCCAGCGGCGCGTAGGGCGCGTTCTTGCCGGCATCGACTCGGGCCCCGCGCCGCAGGCCAGCCCCGCCGCCAGCGCCGCCAGCACGTTCTGCACGTTGTGGGCGCCCTTCAACTGCATCTCGTCGCGCGACATCAAGACCCGCTCGCCGCTCCAGGTGCGCGCGACCAGCTCGCGGCCCCGCAGGAACAGCCCCTCGTCCAGCTCGCGCCCGGTGCTGAACATCGTGACGTGCGCTTCGAGCCCCCGCGCCCACGTCGAGACGACCTCGTCGTCGGCGTTGAGGATCGCCACGTCGGCCGAGGTCTGGTTGCGGAAGATGCGGTGCTTGGCCGCGCCGTAGTCCGCGAACGTCTCGTACCTGTCCATGTGGTCGGGCATCAGGTTCAGCACGACCGCGACCGTGGGCCGGAACGTCTTGACGGTTTCGAGCTGGTAGCTCGAAAGCTCGACCACCGTCCAGCCGTCCTCGCGCGACGAATCGACGAGCGAGACGAGCGGCGTCCCGATGTTGCCGCCGACCTGGACGGGGAGCCCCGCGTCCTTCAAAAGCTCTCCGACGAGCGTCGTCGTCGTCGTCTTGCCGTTCGTCCCGGTGATGCCGACGACGCGGCCGCGCAGGTACCGCCACGCCAGCTCTATCTCGCCGATGACCTCGGCGCCCGCGCGCTCGGCGTAGCGGACGGGGATGCCCCTCGTCGGCACGCCGGGGCTCACGACGACCAGCTCAATCTGGTCGAGGAGCCACGACGGCACGTCGCCCGCGAGCAGCTTGACGACGCCCTCGCCCTTGAGCGCCAGCGCCTCGTTCGACCAGTCGATGAACTCCTTCCGGTCGTTGAGGACGACGAGCGCGCCGCGCGCGGCCAGAAAGCGCGCCGACGCCACGCCGCTGCGCCCCGCGCCGATGACCAGAACTTTTTTTCCGTCGAGTTCCATCGCCCTCTAGCGCAGCTTCAGCGTCGACAGGCTGAGCAGCGCGAACAGTATCGCGATGATGAGGAAGCGGAAGACGATCTTCGGCTCCTTCCAGCCCGACATCTCGAAGTGGTGGTGCAGCGGCGTCATCTTAAAGAGCCGCTTGCCCGTCCCGTACTGCCGCTTCGTAAATTTAAAGAACGTGACCTGGAGCGTCACCGACAGCGCCTCGACGACGTAGACGCCGCCGACGAGGACGAGGATCAGCTCCTGCTTGGTCAGCACGCCGATGGTGCCGATGGCGCCGCCGATGGCGAGGCTCCCCACGTCGCCCATGAAGACCTCGGCGGGCGGCGCGTTGTACCAGAGGAAGCCGAGGCTGGCCCCGACCATGGCCCCGCAGAAGATGGTCAGCTCGCCGATCTCCTTCTGGTGCTCGAGCCCGACGTAGTCGGCCCAGCGCGCGTCGCCGCTGATGTAGGTGAAGGCCGTCAGCGTCGCCATCGCGATGACCGTCACGCTGATGGCCAGCCCGTCGAGCCCGTCCGTCAGGTTCACCGCGTTCGAGAAGCCGAGCAGCACGATGGCGATGAACGGCAGGTAGAGAACCGGCCCGATGTTCGTAATGTCCTTGAGCGCCGTCTGCTTGAAGAACGGCAGGCTCAGCTTCCAGGAGTAGTCGGCCCAGCCCTGGTACGTGAAGAAGAAGAGCGCGCCCCAGACGAAGAGCGCGATGGCCAACTGCCCCGCCAGCTTGTAGCGCCCCTGGAGCCCGAGGTTGTGCCGCTTGGCGACCTTCAGGTAATCGTCCAGAAAGCCGATGGCGGCGAAGCCCGCGGTGGCGACCAGGATGATCCAGACGTAGAGGCTCGAGAGCCGCGCCCACAAAAGCGTCGAGATGAGCACCGAGCCGATGATGAGCACGCCGCCCATCGTCGGGGTGCCGCGCTTGGCCTGGTGCGCCTGCGGCCCCTCCTCGCGTATCTCCTGCCCGACCTTCAGGCGGCGGAGCGCCTCGATGACGCGCCCGCCGAAGAGCAGCGAGATGAGCAGCGCCGTCACCGCCGCGTAGGCCGTGCGGAACGTCACGTACTGGAAGACGTTCAGCGCCTTGACGAAGTACGACTCGCCGCCCCCGCCGGCCGAGAGCGACTTGAAGACCCATTCGTAGAAGATGTGGTAGATCATCTGTCAATCGTCACTTCAGCTCGTACCGCTCCTTCAAGGCTTCGACCACCCGCTCGGTGTGTACGCCGCGCGAGCCTTTGACGAGGACGAGGTCGCCCGGCCGGACGAACTCGACGGCCGCCTCGGCCGCCTCCTCCGACGACTCGAAGAAGCGCGTCGCGGACTCGTGCATGCCGGCCGCGCGCGCGCCCTCGACCAACTCGCGCGCCAGTCCCCTCACCCCCCACAGCACTTCGACGCCGAACCCGGCTATCTCGCGCCCCGCCTCGCGGTGGAGCGCCGGCCCTTCGTCGCCCAGCTCGAGCATCTCGCCCGCGATGACGACGCGCCGCCCGACGCCCTCGCCGCCCCCGGACACCGCCTCGGCCATGCTCAAGAGCGAGCGCGGGTTCGAGTTGTACGAGTCGTCCACGACCGTGAACCCCTCGCGGAAGCGCAAGACCTCGCCGCGCATCTCCGACGGCGCGGCCGTGGCGAGCGCCGCCGCTATCTCCCCGGCCCCGACGCCGAAGCTCAGCGCCGCGCCGGCCGCCGCCAGCGCGTTCAGGACGTTGTGACGGCCGTGCATCGGGAGCACGACCTCCGCCTCGCCGTCGGGCGTCCTCAGACGGAAGCGGCTCGCGCCGACGCCGACCGTCTCGACGCCCAAAGCCCGGACGTCCGCCGACTCCGAAAGCCCGTAGGTGATGACGCGCCCCGCGTGCGACGCCTTCCCGCGCATCGCCGCGACGCGCTCGTCGTCGGCGTTGAGGACGGCCGTCCCGCCCGCCTTCATCCCCTCGACGAGTTGCGCCTTGCCGGCGGCGATCGCCTCGACCGAGCCCATGAATTCGAGGTGGACGGGCGCGACGTTCGTCAGCACGGCCACGTCGGGCGGGGCCACCAGGCAGTGGCGCGCGATCTCGCCGGGCATCGACATCCCCATCTCCAGCACCGCCACGTCGAACTCTTCGGGGCGCGCGCCGTCCGTCTCCATCTGCAAGACCGACAGCGCCACGCCCAGCTCGTTGTTGTAGTTCTTGCGGCTGCGCAGCGTGCGCCGCCCCGTCGAGCCGAGGACGTGCGCCGTCAGGTCCTTCGTCGTCGTCTTGCCCGCGCTCCCGGTGATGCCGACGACCGGGCGGCCCCACGCGTCAACCGTCCCGCGCGCGACGAGCTGCAAAGCCTCTATCACGTCATCGACCAGGAGCAGCCGTTCGGCGAACGGGCGAAGCACCTCGTCGCCCGCGACGCTCGCCGCGCGCGCGACCGCCGCGACCGCGCCCTGGGCCAGAGCCTGCGGGATGAAGCGGTGCGCGTCGGCGAACGACGTGGCGGTGAAGCAGTGCCGCCGGTAGTCTTCGGGCGAGAGCGCGAAGAAGAGCTCGCCCGCGCGGACGGCGCGCGAGTCGATGGAAAAACCACTTATTTCCTTGTCAAAGACCTCTCGCGCGGCAGAGGCCTCCGCGCGCATGAAACTTGCCGCATCAACGACTCTCACTCGGTCTCTTCCTCCGGACGCTGGCGTTCGTGACTGCCGCCGACCCGCCGCGCCTTTGAAAGAGAGCCGGGCCGCCTTTAAGTCTCCTCCTCCCGCGCGTCCTTCCCGGCCGGGGCGAGCGCCAACCGGGGCTGCTCGTCGGCCGAAACGTACGTGTGGGGGGTGACGCGTTCGGCTATTCTGCGCGCGGCGCGGTTGCGGCGCAAACGCTCGCGGCAGCCCGTTATCCTCCGCCTCATCTCCGCCCCCTGGTAAGCCTCGCACGGCGCAGGAACGGCCAGCGTCCTCTGATTTCTCATCACACCTTCCGGGGTAACTTCGGTGCCTTCGGGTCATAAAAGCGTCCGGCCTTGCGTTTGGGGGGGCCGTCGGCTTTCAAATCAAAATCAAAAATCAAAAATCGCTTCAGTCGCTCCGCCCGAACTCGATGCGGACGGTCTGGCCGGAGGCGACCGCCGCGCCGACCTCCGGGCTCTGGCGCAGCGCGCGACCCTCGCCGCGCGCTTCCAGTTCGAGACCCAGACGCTCGCAGATGCGGGCCACGTCGCGGACGCTCCGCCCGCGCAGATCCGGCATCAGCAGCGCCCGCTCGGTCGCCGCCGCGTAGACGACGCCGGCGTCGCCGCGCTCCGCGACCACGGACGTGTCCGACGCCACGCGGGCCGCGCCCTCATCCTCGGCCGGCGCGCCGGCGCCGGTCGCCGTGGGCTGCACGGGCGCGGCACCGGGGGCGGCCGCGAGCTGCCCCGTGGCCGGCGACTTCGCCTCCGGCTCCTGGTCGGGCGTCACTTCGAGGTACGGCAGCACCTGGTTTGCGATCTCTCTGAAGACCGGCGCGGCCACCTGCCCGCCCTGGTGCAGGCCGACGGCCTCGTCGATGACGACGATGATGACGACGGCCGGGTTCTCGATGGGGGCGAAGCCGACGAACGACGCCACGTACTTCGTCTGCGAGTAGGCGCGCGTCTTCGGGTCGATCTTCTGCGCCGTGCCGGTCTTGCCCGCCGCCGTGTAGCCGTCGAGCTGCGCGGCGCGCGCCGTGCCCTTGAGCGTCACCTCCTCCATCATCCGGCGCAGCACGCGCGCGGTCTCGGCGCTCACGACGCGGTGCGACTCGGGCTCGGCGCGCGAGACGGTGCGCCCCTCGGCGTCGCGCACCTCGCGGACGAGGTGCGGCGCGACGCGCACGCCGTCGTTGGCGACGGCCGCGTAGGCGGCGGCCATCTGCACCGGCGTCACGCCGACCTCGTGCCCGATGGGGACGGAGCCGATGGAGCCCGGCTGCCACTTCGCGACCGGGCGGACGAGCCCGGCCGTCTCGCCCGGCAGCTCGACGCCTGTCTTCGCGCCGAAGCCCAGGCGGCGCATGTACTCGTAGAGCCGCTCGTTCCCGAGCCTCTGCCCGAGCTTGATGGCGGCGACGTTCGACGACTTCGCCAGCGCCTCGGTCGCCGTCAGCGACCCCGTAGCGTGGTCGTGGACGACGCGCCCCGGCAGACTTATCGAGCCGGGGCAGTCGATGCGCGTGTCGGGAGTGATGAGCTTCTCTTCGAGCGCTCCGGTGAAGGGGACGATCTTGAAGGTCGAGCCCGGCTCGTAGATGTTCTGGAGCGCGTCGTTGCGCCGCGCCTCGGGGCTCACGCTCCCGGCGTCGTTGGGGTCGAAGGCCGGGGCGTTGGCGAGCGCGAGCACCTCGCCGGTGTGCGGCTCCAACACGACCGCCGCCGCCGACTTCGCCTGCGTCCTCTCCATCGCGGCCGCCAGCTCGCGCTCGACGATGTACTGCACCGTCTGGTCGATGGTGAGCACCAGCGTCCGGCCGTCGCGCGCGTCACTCCCGACGCTCTCGAAGGCCCTGCGCTTCGCGTCCGCGTCCACGACGAGCCGGCCCGACTCGCCCGTCAGCGCCGCGTCGTAGACCTGCTCGACGCCGGCCAGTCCGCGCGCGTCGAGCCCGACGAAGCCGAGCACGTGCGCCGCCAGCTTCCCGTTCGGGTAGCGGCGGCGCTGCTCCTCGGTCGAGTAGACGCCCTTGAGCTTCAGCGCCTTGACCGCCCGCGCGCGCTCGTCCTCGACCCTGCGCGCCAGCCAGACGAAGCCGCGCTTCGCCTCTTTGCCCTCTTTGAGCCGCGCCTCCAACCCCAGCTCGCGCCCCGCCTCTTCCAGGCGGGCCGGCGAAGAGCTCTCCTCGAAGGCCACGAGCAGGCGGCGCTGCTCGTCGAGCAACTCCTCGCGCTCGCGCCGGAGCGCCTCGGCCTTGTAGCCGTAATCGACGGCCAGAATCTGCTGGCGCACGGCATAAATAAAGCCGCACGCCAGGACCAGACAACCCGCGAGCAAAAGCGCCTGCCGCTTGGCGGCACGCGGGTCCCGCTCGCGTCGGACGTAGGGGTTGGGGTACTGCTGGGGCACTCTTGTCATCGTTCACCGGGCCTCGGGTCAATTGTTTGAGCTGTGTTGCAGACCGGGCGTGAGGGTTTTCGTCTTCGGGAGACTTGCCCCGGCCCCGCCGTTGCGGCGTTTACAGTTTCAAGCAGGCGCGCAGTTTGGCACTCCGCGCGCGGGGGTTCTCTTCCACCTCTTGCTCGTTCGGTACCACGGGGCGGCGCGTCAGGACTTCCACCACTTTCCGCGCGCCGCACATACAGGCGGGGACGCGCCGGTCACACTCGCATTGGCCCGAGAGCCTCCGCAGCGCGCGCTTCATGACGCGGTCTTCCAGCGAGTGGAAGCTGATGACGGCCAGGCGCCCCCCGGTTTGTAAAAGATCGACGGCCGTTTCGACGAACCCGTCCAGGCCCTCAAGCTCGCCGTTGACCGCGATGCGCAGCGCCTGGAACGTCCGCGTCGCCGGGTGAATCCGCTCGCCACGCTTGTGCCCGACGGCCCGCGCCACCAGCGCGGCCAGCTCGCCCGTCGTTTTCAAAGGCTCGCCGCGCTCCCGCCTCTCGACTATCCAGCGCGCGATGCGGCGCGACTTTCGCTCCTCGCCGTACTCGTAGATGACGCGCGCGATCTCCTCCTCCGGGAGACGTTCGAGCAGCTCGGCCGCCGTCTCGCCCGCCCCGCCCGCATCCATCCGCATGTCGAGCGGCGCATCGTGTCGGAAGCTGAAGCCGCGCACGGGGCTGTCGAACTGGAGCGAGGAGACGCCGAGGTCGGCCAGGACGCCGTCGGCGCCGTGCTGGCCCGCCTCGTCCACAATCCGAGATATTTCTCGGAAATTCGCGTGGGCCGCGCGGAAGCGCGTGCCGAAACGCGCCAGACGCTCCGAGGCGAGTCGAATTGCCTCGCGGTCGAGGTCAATTCCGACGACGCGCGTGTCGGGCGAGGCTTCGAGGATCGCTTCGCTGTGCCCGCCAAGGCCGAGCGTGGCGTCCACGAACAGCCCGCCGCGCTCCGGCGCGAGCAGACCGACCGCTTCAAAGAGCAACACGGGGCGATGGGGCGCTTCAGGCCCCCCTCCTGACGCAGCCATTACCACCGCCCCGTGGTCTTGAAAAGTCGCGGGGAGTTTCGAGTGTCGAAGGACGGACGGCCGAGCACGGGCTTGTTCAACCTTGCTTTTGCCTTGTCGCTCAACACTTTACGCTCTTACCACGGCCTTTCAGATTCCGAGTCGCGCTATCGCGGCCTCGTCCTCCTCCGTGTAGGGGTCGGACAGCAGACGCCGCTCAAAGCGCTCCAGTTCCCAGACTTCCAGGTATGTCAAATATCCGAGTACGGCCACGTCGCCGACGACGCCCGAAGCCTTTCTCAGCAGAGGGTGGACGAGGACGCGTCCCTGCCCGTCTACCGTCGCTTGCTGGCCGTAGTAGTTCGTCCTATCAAGGAACTTTCTTCTAGCAGGGTCCATCGAGGGTAAGAGCGCCAGACGCTGCTCGATGGACTCCCATTCGAGTAAGGGGTAAATCCGTACACAGTCGCCGGTCAGGCTCGTGACATAAACTTCCGGGGTGGCATACTTCTCTTCAATGTGGCGCCTGAAGGCCGTCGGAATTTTGAGCCGCCCCTTTTCATCAACCCGCGCCGTGTAATTTCCTCTCAACATAAGGGTTTGCGGCGGCGGCCGGGGATGGGTACTGCTTAAACCTTAAAGTGAAACTCTAACCATTGGCGGCAAGCTGCTCAGTGTAGCCCACTTTCAGCCACTTCTGACCACCCGCGGCGAATAGTACGCCTGTGCTTAAGCCCCTGTCAAGAGCAAAAACACGGACAAAACGAAATTTTTAAGCACGATTTGGTGCATCAGGGTTTAAGCTTCCCATAGCCAACCCGACGCGTATCCTGTATATTGGCGCGCAAGGATATAAATATTAAGGACAGGCGCGCTCGGCGGTCTCTAATCTTCGGATGAGCTTCGGCGAACTTCTCTTCTTCGGCGGCCTCGTGGCGCTGGCCAACGTCGGGGGCGGGCTTTTGCTGGCCCGGCCCGGCACTTTTCAACGCAGCCGACATTTCCTGCGCTACCTCGTGGCGCTCGGCGCGGGCTTCATGCTGGCGGCGATTTTTATCGAAATCGTGCCGGAAGTCGTCGTTTTGTGGGGAAACGGCGGGACGGAAGGCGGGGAGGCGAGGCACGGCGGTGTCCTGGGGGCGATGACGCTCCTGCTGGCGGGCTACCTGCTCATCCATTTTTTTGAACACACGATAGCGCCGCACTTTCACTTCGGCGAGGAGACGCACCCGGAGGCGGTCGTACGCTCTTCGGCGGCCTACACGGCCATCGGGGGGCTCTCGATTCACACGTTCTTCGACGGGGCGTCGGTCGCCTCGGCCTTTATGGTGGACAGGAAAGTCGGGTTGCTGGTCTTCGTGGCCGTGCTGTTACACAAGGTGCCCGAGGGATTTACGGCCGCCTCAATCATTCTGGCCTCGGGGCGTTCGGCGCGGAGGGCCTTGATCGCGACGCTGATTATCGGCGGTGCGACACTCGCGGGGGTCTTGACCGTGGCGATTTTGCAGACGCGCGTGGCGGAGGCGGTGACGTACGCGCTCCCCTTCTCGGCGGGCGTGACGCTCTATGTCGCGGCGAGCGACCTCATCCCGGAGGTCAACCACATGGAGCATAAGAACCCTTTCGTCTCGCTCGTCGTCTTCGGTGGGGTGGCGCTTTTTTACCTGCTCCACATGCTGATTGAGGGCTGAGGTGGTCTGAGGCGGGGTCAACGTGACCGGCGGCGTACAGATAATAAACAACAGTTTGAGATTTTCGTAATACGCTTCGACGTTAATAACAAAGTGACATTGACGGGAAACAGACTTTCGGCTCCGCTCGCCGTGTGCATGGCGCTCGCGTGGCTCTTCGTTTTCGCCGGGGCCGCGAGCGCGCAGAACCCGCGCGCCTTCACGCAGGCGCCTCTGCCGCAGCCCGAAGGCTTCTACAAGTACGTCACGGACAACGCTGGCGTCCTCGACGCGGCGACGAAGGAGCGTCTGGCGACCGCCCTCAACCGCCTGAAGGAGCGTGCCGACATCGAGTTCGCGGTCGTCACCGTCCCGACCACGGGCGAGACCGACATCTTCGAGTACTCACTCTCTTTGGCGCGCGGCTGGGGCGTCGGCTCGAAGGAGGGCGAGAAGAACGGTCTGCTGCTGCTCGTGGCGGTCAACGACCGCAAATGGCAGGTGCAGGTCAGCCGCCACCTGGAAGGTGACCTGCCCGACTCGCTCGCGGGTCAGATCGCGCGGCAGCGGCTGGTGCCGCCGTTCCGGCAGGGCAATTACGGCCAGGGCATCAACGAGTTCGTCCAGGGCGTGATCGCGACGCTGGCACAGAAGCGCGGCTTCGAGATCGAGGGCATCGACCAGAGTTACGCCTCCCGCGAGCCCGTGCGTCGCACGCGCACGACGCCCCGCGCGCGGGAGGCGAGCGGCATCGGGCTGGGCACCTGCTGCGTGATCATCGTCGTCGTCATCATTCTGCTCGCGATGTCCGGTCGCGGCGGGCGTGGGGGGCGTGGCGGACGCGGCGGCTGGGGAGGGGGCGGCGGCGGCTGGCTGACCTCGATCCTCGTGGCCAACGCTATCGGG
>JAIVJI010000008.1 GCA_020200135.1 Acidobacteriota bacterium
GAGTTATGTCACGGGTGCTTACCGACGCAACTCCGACCCGCCCGCCGTTCTGTTTGGGTGTCTTTAGAACTTGACGGACTTGACGTCGGCCGGCCTGGCGAAGAGCGAGTCGGGGACGGCGGCGTTGACCTCGACCTTGTCGTAGTTGACGCGGCTCGTCTGGACGCCGGCGCGGTAGTGGTCGATGACGTAGGGGAAGCGCACCGCGCCGACCAGGAGGAACTGCGCGTAGCGGTCTTCCTCCTCGACCGTCTCGCCCTCCGCGTTCGGCCGCTTGTAGACGACCTTCGAGGGCAGACCCTCGCGCGCGTCGAACTCGAACTCGACCTCGAAGCCGTCCGCGTAGGAGAGCTTGACGACCTCGTTGCGGCGGGCGAGTCCCGCCTCGCGCCGCCCGACGTAGGCGAGCGAGACGCCCTCGGCGCGCCACCAGCCGCGCAGCACGTTGTCGACGCTCGTGCGCATCACCGTGCGGAAGTCGGCCGCCTGCTCCGGCGTCACGTCGGTGAGCAGCTTCTTCCTGGCGTCGAAGAGCCAGCCGGTCTGGCCCGTGTTGACCTGGACGGAGCGGCCGCCCTGCCCCTTGAACTCGGTGCGCTCGCGGTTTGGGAAGACGAGGTAGTCGCGGAAGGTCGAAGGGATGCCGCCGACGCCGTCGCGGAACTGCGTGTAATACCCCTGCGAGACGACCGTGCGGACGCCGAGGTAGGCCGCCCCGCCCAGCGCCTCGACCGCGCGCGAGACGACGGCCTGCGCCTTCTCGTCAACCTTCGCGGCGGCTTTGGGCGCGTCTGCCTTCGGAGTCTCCGCCGCGGGCTTCGCGCCGTCCTGCGCGCGCGCCGCGGGTGTGGTGAAGGGTAAGAGCGCCGCCGCAAGACAGGCCGGCGCGAAAACGTATAGCGTCTTTCTCATGCTGGTTTTTATAAATGCTCCGGGGTGGGGAAGGCAAACGCCGCCGTGCGTCCGGCTGCGGGCGTAGCTGGTACACTGGACGCCCTCTGCGCTTTTCAAACTTTTCTTCCGGAGGTTTTCTGATGGCGAGAGTCTTAGGCGTAGGCGGCATCTTCTTCAAGTCGCCGGACCCGCAGGCGTTGGGCGGCTGGTACGCGCGCTGGCTCGGCCTGCGCGTGGAGCCGTGGGGGGGCGTCGTCTTCATGCCGGACGGGATGCCTCCGGGCGGCGGCACGGTCTGGAGCCCGTTCAAGGAGACGACCGACTACTTCGCGCCTTCGGGGAAGGACTTCATGTTCAACCTCATCGTTGACGACCTCGACGCGGCGCTCGCGCAGGTCGCCGAGGGCGGCGCGCAGGTGTTCGGGCGGGCCGAAGAGTTCAACGGCAGGTTCGGCTGGTTCATGGACCCGGGCGGGAACAAGGTGGAGCTGTGGGAGCCGGCCGTCCCCGCCGCCGAGGCCGAAGCGGAAGCGCGCGCGGACTGAGCGGGAAGGCCGACACGTAAAGCGAGAGGGGCGCGGCCGTGTGGCCGCGCCCCTCTCGGTGTCTGGCGTCTTGCAGAGACGGTTTAAGCCTCGACTTTGACGACGACCTCGCCGTTCTCGACGTCGGCGACGAAGCTGGAAGCGTCCTTCCACATCGCCGTGATGGGGAGCTTGACCTTCTCGTCGATGTGGCGCTTGAGGAAGCGCGCGCCGTAGGCCGGGCTGTAGCCCTTCTCGGTGAGAAGGTCGATTGCGGCCGGCGTCACGCGGCAAACCTTGCCCTGCGACTCCATCTGGCGGCAGAGCTTCGCGGTGTAAATCTTCGCGATGTCGCGCACCTCGTCCATCGTCAGCGGCGAGAAGATGACTATCTCGTCGATGCGGTTGCGGAACTCGGGCGAGAAGCGGTTCTCGGCCGCCTTCATCACGTCGCCCCTGATGGCCTTCATGTCGCCCAGCGTCTTCGCGCCGAACCCGAACGGCTTCTCGTACTTCTTGAAGTTCTCCGAGCCGAGGTTCGAGGTCATGATGATGATCGCGTCCGACAGGTAGACCTTCTTGCCGCGGCCGTCCGTCAGCCAGCCCTCGTCGAACGCCTGCAGGAACAGGTTCATCAGCGTCGGCGAAGCCTTCTCGACCTCGTCCAGCAGGAGAACCGTGTAAGGGTTCTCGCGGAGCTGTTCGGTCAGCACGCCGCCGCGCTCGCTGCCGACGATGCCGCGCGGCATGCCGATGAGCTTCTCGATGCCGATGGTGCCGTCCTGGTACTCCGACATGTCGATGCGCACCATCTTCTCCTCGTCGCCGAACATGAACTCGGCGACGGCCTTCGCCAGCTCGGTCTTGCCGACGCCGGTGGGCCCGAGGAAGAGGAGCACGCCGTCGGGCTTGTAGTGCGACTCCTTGAGCGGGCCCTTGTTCAGCCGCAGGCGCTGCGCGACGGCGCGGATGGCGTCCTTCTGCCCGATGACGCGGCGGCCCAGGTCCTCCTCCATCGCGGAGAAGCGGTCGTTGGTGTCGCGGTAGATCATGTCGCGCGGGATGCGCGACTCCTGCGAGATGACGTCGATGATGTGCTCGGGGCGCACCACCAGCGTGTCGGGCTCGTTGATCTCGACCTTCACCGCGGCGGTGTCTAACCAGCCGATGGCCTTGTCCGGCAGGTGGAGGTTGCGGATGTACTTGGGCGCCATCTCCAGCGCCGTGTTGATGGCGTCGTCCGAGATGGTGACCGAGTAGTTGCGCTCGAGCCGCGGCCGCAGCCCGAAGAGGATCTCGCGCGTCTCGGCGATGGACGGCTCGGCGACCTTGACGAGGCGGAAGCGGCGCGCGAGCGCCTCGTCCTCGCCGATGTACTCCTTGTACTCGGTGATGGTCGTCGCGCCGACGATGCGCATCTCGCCGCGCGCGAGCGCGGTCTTGAACATGTTGGCGGCGTCCGAGGAGGTGCCGAGCGCGGCGCCCGCGCCGATGATGGTGTGCGCCTCGTCGATGAAGAGGATGAGGTTGTCGCGCTCCTTGACCTCGTCGATGATGCCCTTGATGCGCTCCTCGAACATGCCGCGCAGCATCGTCCCGGCCACGAGGCCGCCCATCTGCAACTGGACGACGTGCGTCCCGCGCAGGCGCGAGGGAACCTTCTCGGGCTCGAGTTCGATCAGACGCGCCAGCCCCTCGACGACCGCCGTCTTGCCGACCCCCGGCTCGCCGACGAGCATCGGCGAGTTGGCGCGCTCGCGGTGGCAGAGGATTTCTATCATCTGCTGAATCTCGCGCTCGCGGCCGATGGTCGGCGGCAGCTTGTCGGCGCGCGCCAGACGGTTCAACGAAACGCCGAAGTGCTTGAGGTAGGGCGGCAGCTCGAACTTCTTCTTGTACTCCTCCTCCTGCTGCTCGCGCGTGCGGACGCGCGCCCGCACCTGCTCGATGACCGTCTCGGGGTTCGCGCCGAGGTTGCGGAGCACGCCCATCAGCGCGCTGTTCTCGTCCTGCGAGAAGGCCATGAAGAGGTCCGTGGCCTCGATGGTCTTGCGCCCCTGCGCGCGCGCGCGCTCCATCGAGCGCTTGAAGAGCTCGATGGTCTCGGGCGCGATGCGGATTCCTTTATTGACGTTCTGATAGCGTGCATTCTCAAGACGCTTTTCAATCAGCACCTTGACCGAGCGCGGGTCGAGCGCGAGGTCGCGCATCGTCGAGTTGAACAGCTCGGCCTCCTCGGCGGCGAGGCCGTTGAGAATGTGTTCCACCGCGATGTAGTTTTGGTCACGGCGGCGCGACTCCTGCACGGCGTGCTCAAGCACGCGCTGCCCGCTCTCGGCGAAACGGTCTTTGTAAGTTCCCAGGTCTATCATTGCTTTTCCTTCTGGTGAGCCGCGGGGGGAGTCTAAGGGGCCGACCTCCGCAGGGGCTCGAAAACATCAGCCCAAAAAAATCTGGACGCTGGCGGCGAGTCTGCTCCGGCGGCCCGAAGGCCGCGACAGTTTCGCCGAATCTTCCCGTCGTCCGGCTTCTGTTAGATGCCCGGCTCGGATGACCCGTTGCGCTTTCGTCGCGCTTCGGGACACCCGAACTATAGCACACCGCCGCGTTGCAATTGTCCGGCCAATAAAAGTCCGGAGTCTGAAGTCTGGAGTCCGGAGTCAAGTCCCACTGTCCGCGTGGCGACAGGGAGCTTGACGACCCAGGCTCTCTTGACTTCAGACTCCGGACTTCAGACTCCGGACTCTTTTAGAAGTCGTAGTCTTCGCCCCCCCCGCCCATCGGCGGCGTGGCCGCCTTCTTCGGCTCGGGCGCGTCGGTGACGGCGGCGTCGGTCGTCAGCATGAGCGCCGCGATGGAGGCGGCGTTCTGGAGGGCCGTGCGGACGACCTTCGTCGGGTCGATGATGCCGGACTTGACGAGGTCCTCGAACTTGCCGGTGGCGGCGTTGTAGCCGACCGCGCCCTTCGACTCCTCGATCTTGCCGATGACGACGGCGCCGTCCATCCCCGCGTTCTCCGCGATGCGGCGGAGCGGCTCCTGCATCGCGCGCTGGATGAGGCGGACGCCCGTGAGCACGTCGCCCTCCGCGTCGAGCTTGTCGAGCGCCTTCGCGGCGCGCACCAGCGCGACCCCGCCGCCCGGCACGATGCCTTCCTGCGCGGCGGCGCGCGTCGCGTTGACGGCGTCCTCGACGCGCATCTTCTTCTCCTTCATCTCGGTCTCGGTCGCGGCGCCGACGCGGATGACCGCGCCCCCGCCGGCGAGCTTGGCGAGTCGCTCCTGCAACTTCTCGCGGTCGTAGTCCGAGGTCGTCTCCTCGATCTGGTGTCGGATGGTGGCGACGCGCCCGTGTATGGCTTTGCTCTGGCCCGCGCCCTCGACGACGGTCGTGTTCTCCTTATCGACGATGACGCGCTTGGCGCGGCCGAGGTCTTCGACCGTGACCGACTCCAGCTTGATGCCGAGGTCTTCGGTGATGAGGCGGCCGCCCGTCAGCGTCGCGATGTCTTCGAGGATGGCCTTGCGGCGGTCGCCGAAGGCCGGGGCCTTCACCGCGCAGACCTTGATGGTGCCGCGCAGGCGGTTGACGACGAGCGTGGCGAGCGCGTCGCCCTCCACGTCCTCCGCGATGATGAGGAGCTGGCGCCCCTGGTTGGCGACCTGTTCCAGGAGCGGCAGCAGGTCGCGCATCGCCGAAATCTTCTTCTCGTGGAGGAGGATGAGCGGCTCCTCGAGCACGGCCTCCATCCGGTCGGGGTTGGTGACGAAGTAGGGCGAGAGGTAGCCGCGGTCGAACTGCATCCCCTCGACCAGGTCGAGCTCGGTCTGCATCGACTTCGACTCCTCGACCGTGACGACGCCGTCGTTGCCGACCTTGTCCATCGCCTCCGAGATGAGTTCGCCGATCTCGCGGTCGTTGTTGGCCGAGACGGCGGCGACGCTCGAGAGGTCGTCCTTGCCCTTGACCTTCTTCGAGAGCCGTTCGAGCTCGGCCGTGGCGGCCTCGACGCCGAGCTGTATGCCGCGCTGGAGGACCATCGGGTTGGCGCCGGCGGTGACGTTCTTGACGCCCTCGCGGAAGATGGCCTGCGCGAGCACGGTGGCGGTCGTGGTGCCGTCGCCCGCGATGTCGTTGGTCTTGGTGGCGACCTCCTTGACCATCTGCGCGCCCAGGTTCTCGTACTTGTCCTTGAGCTCGATCTCCTTCGCCACCGTCACGCCGTCCTTCGTGATGACGGGCGAGCCGAACTTCTTGCCGAGGACGACGTTCCTGCCCTTCGGCCCCAGCGTCACGCGCACCGCGTTCGCCAAAACGTTCACGCCCCTCAGCATCGCGCTGCGCGCCTCTTCCCTGAACTTTAAATCCTTCGCTGCCACTTTGTTCTTCTCCTGAGAAAATTAAATTGTCGGTTCTGAAATGGTCCGCCGGCCGCTCAAGCGCCCGCGCTCTCACTCTTCGCGCGGCCGACCTGGACGCGCGCGGGGCGGAGCAGTTGGCTGCCGAGGCGGTAGCCGCGCCCGTACTGCGCGGTGACCTGGCCGTCCAGCTCCGGCTCGACCTCGGCGGTGTCAACCGCTTCGTGCAGCTCCGGGTCGAAGGTCTGGGCCAGCGCCTCGAACGGCTCGGCGCCCGCCTGCGTGAGCACGTTCTCGAAGCCGCTGATGATGCCGCGCAGCCCGTCGAGCAGAGCCTCCTGCGAGCCGCCCGACTCGGCCGCCTCGACCGCGCGCTGGAGGTTGTCGACGGTCGGCAAAAGCGACGTGATGAAGGCCGCCTTCTCGCGCGCGAGGCGCTCGTCGGCGCCCTTCGCCAGGCGACGGCGCAGTTCGTCGGTCTCGCGCTTCAGCTCGGCGCGCACCTGCTCGAAGCGCGCCTGCACGTCCGCGGCCTTCTGCTCGGCCGCCTGTGTGCGCGCCTCCAACTCCTCGACGTAGGAGGGCTTGAGGCTCGGCGCTTCCGAAGCGGCGGCCGCCTCCTCGCCGCCCTCGCCCTCGGCCTCGTCGCCGAGGCGTATGCGGCGGCGGTCATTGACGCGCACCTTCGGCGCCTGCCCCTCGGGGCCCGGCCCCTCCGGCCAATCCCTGTCGGCCGACTCCTTCTCTGCCATACCTTGCTTCTTACTCCCCCTGCGGAAAAATCTCATGGCGGTTAAGGGTTGATGTTGACAGGTGACAGGATAAAGGCAGAAGTGTCACTTGTCACCCGCCGCCCCTCACCTGACGTCTATCTTCTGGCTGCGCCCCGGCCGCTCGCCGCGCTTGGGCAGGTGGAGCAGGAGCACGCCGTCCCTGTAGTCGGCCGTGATGGCGGCGCGGTCCACGGCGTCGGGCAGGCTGAAGGTGCGCACGAAGCGCCCCTGCGGGCGCTCGGCGCGGCGCGTGTGCAACCCCGCGGCGGCCGCGCGCTCGCCGCGGATGACGAGCCGGCCTTCGTCGAGCGAGACGTCGAGCCCGTCGCGCTTGATGCCCGGCAGGACGAGCGCGAGCAGGTACTCGCGCTCGTCCTCGTAGACGTCGGCCGCCGGAATCCAGTCGGCGCGCTCGATGTCGGCCTCGTCCTCGTGGGCGGGCGGGCGGCGGTCGGCCGCCTCCTCGAACAGTCGGTTCATCCTGTCCTGCAACGTGAACAGGTCGCGCGGGTCGAACCTGTGGTGCCTCATCGAATTCTCCTTATGCCGTCGCCGCCTCGGCGGGCGTCTCGGTCACGAACTGCATCTGGTCGCCGTCGGCCGAGACGCGGATGGTCTGGCCGGGCTGAACCTCGCCGCGCAGGAGCTTCGTCGCGAGCGGGTTCTGGATGAGCGTCTGGATGGCGCGCTTCAGCGGCCGCGCGCCGTAGAGCGGGTCGTAGCCCTCGCGCGCGAGCAGCGCCTTCGCCGAGTCGTCGAGGGCGAGGTGCATGTCGCGCTCGGCCAGCATCCGGCGCAGGCGTTCGAGCTGTATCTCGATGATGTCGCCGATCTGCTCGCGCGAGAGCTGGTGGAAGATGACGATGTCGTCCACGCGGTTGAGAAACTCCGGCTTGAAGTTCTCGCGCAGGACTTCGAGGACGGCCTCGCGCATCTGCTTCTCGTCGTCGGCCGCGGACTGTATCTCGCGGCTCCCCAGGTTCGAGGTCATGATGAGCACGGTGTTCTTGAAGTCCACCGTGCGCCCCTTCGAGTCGGTCAGCCGTCCGTCGTCGAGAATCTGCAACAGGATGTTGAAGACGTCCGGGTGCGCCTTCTCGATCTCGTCGAAGAGGATGACGCTGTAGGGCCTGCGCCTCACGGCCTCGGTGAGCTGGCCGCCCTCCTCGTAGCCGACGTAGCCCGGCGGCGCGCCGATCATGCGCGCCACGGCGTGCTTCTCCATGTACTCACTCATGTCGAGCCGTATCATCGACCGCTCGTCGTCGAAGAGGAACTCGGCGAGCGCGCGCGCCGTCTCGGTCTTGCCGACGCCGGTGGGCCCGAGGAAGATGAAGGAGCCGACGGGTCGGTGCGGGTCCTGCAGCCCCGCGCGCGCGCGGCGCACCGCGTCGGCCACGGCCGTCAGAGCCTCGTCCTGCCCGATGACGCGACGGCGCAGCCGCTCCTCCATCGTGACCAGCTTCTGCATCTCGCCTTCCAACATCTTCGAGACCGGCACGCCCGTCCACTTGGCGACGACCTGCGCCACGTCCTCCTCGTCCACCTCTTCTTTCAGGAAGACGCCGTCGCGCTGCAACTCGGCCAGCTTCTCGCGCTCCTCGTTGAACTTGCGTTCCAGCTCGGGAATCCTCCCGTACTGAAGCTCGGCGGCGCGCGTGAGGTCGCCCGCGTTGCGCGCCTGGTCGAGCTGAAGGCGGAGCTGTTCCAGCTCGTTCTTGGCCTCGCGCATCCGCTCGATCTCTTCCTTCTCGGACTGCCACTTGGCCTTCATCCCGGAAGATTTCTCGTTGAGGTCCGCGATGCGCTGCTCGATGTCATTCAGACGCGCCTTCGAGCGCTCGTCCTCCTCGCGCTGGAGGGCCTGGCGCTCGATCTCCAGTTGGAGGATTTCGCGCTCCAGCACGTCTATCTCCTGCGGCAGCGAGTCGATCTCGATGCGGAGGCGCGAGGCGGCCTCGTCGATGAGGTCGATGGCCTTGTCGGGGAGGAAGCGGTCGGTGATGTAGCGGTTCGAGAGCGTCGCGGCGGCGATGATGGCCGAGTCCTTGATGCGGACGCCGTGGTGCACCTCGTAGCGCTCCTTCAGGCCGCGCAGGATGGCGATGGTGTCCTCGACCGTCGGCTCGCCGACGAAGACCTGCTGGAAGCGGCGCTCCAGGGCCGCGTCCTTCTCGATGTACTTCTTGTACTCGTTGAGCGTGGTCGCGCCGACGCAGCGCAGCTCGCCGCGCGCGAGCGCCGGCTTGAGCATGTTCGAGGCGTCGATGGCGCCCTCGGCCGCGCCCGCGCCGACGAGCGTGTGCAGCTCGTCGATGAAGAGGACGATCTGCCCCTGCGCGTTCTCTATCTCTTTAAGGACGGACTTCAGCCTGTCCTCGAACTCGCCGCGGTACTTCGCGCCGGCGAGCATCGAGCCGAGGTCGAGGCCGACGAGCCGCTTGTTCCTGAGCGTCTCCGGCACGTCGCCCGAGACGATGCGCTGGGCGAGACCCTCGACGATGGCGGTCTTGCCGACGCCGGGCTCGCCGATGAGCACGGGGTTGTTCTTCGTGCGGCGCGAGAGGACCTGCACGGTGCGGCGTATCTCGTCGTCGCGGCCGATGACGGGGTCGAGCTTGCCCTGGCGCGCCAGCTCGGTCAGGTCCTTGGCGTACTTCGAGAGCGCCTGGTAGTTGGCCTCGGCGTTCTGGTCGGTGACGCGCGCGCCGCCGCGGGTCTGCTCGATGACCTTGGAGAGGTCGTCGCGGTTGACGCCGTGCTGGCGCAGTATCCGCCCCGACGCGCCGTCCTTCTCGGCCGTGACGGAGAGGAGCAGGTGCTCGGTCGAGATGTACTCGTCCTGCATCTGCTCGGCCTCTTTCTGGGCGGCCTGGAAGACCTGCGTGGTGCGCGGGCTGAAATACTGCTGGCCGCCCTGCACCTTCGGCAGACGCGCGACGGCCGCCTGCAGGTCGTTCAGGACGACCTGGACGTTCGCGCCGAGCTTGCCGAGCAGAGGGCGGACGACGCCCTCCGGCTGTTCGAGCATGGCGAGCAGGAGGTGCTCGGGCTCGACCTGCTGGTGCTGGTTGCGCTCGGCGGCCTCGATGGCCGACTGGATGGCCTCCTGGCCGCGCAGTGTGAAACGTTCTAGACGCATGATGGCTTAAAAACCTTCTCTCGCTTACTGCTGAAAAACTGAGAACGGGCGCGGCAAGCGCGCGCGGAAACCGCAGCGGCCAGCCCGCCGGGGCCGCCCCCGAGACGTGGCTCGGAGGGCTGCTCAACCGGCCGGCTGGCCGCGGAAGGCTTCGGGCCGATTTAGGCGCCGGCCGTCTGGCTCTTGGCCCCGTGGGTCGGCTGCCGCTCGGCCTTCGCCTCGATGGTCTTCGGGGTCGCGCCCTCGGCCGGCTCGCCCTTGACCTCGATGCGGCGCGCCTTGACCTCCTCGCGCTTGTGGAGCGTGACGCGCAGCACGCCGTTCTTGTACTCGGCGACCGCGTTCTCGGCCGAGACGGTCTGCGGCAGCGTAAACGAGCGCGTGAACGCCCCGTAGGCGCGCTCGACGCGGTGGTAGTTGTCCGCCTCGTCCTTCTTCTCGAAGCGGCGCTCGCCGCGCAGCGTCAGCACGTTGTTCTCGATCGTCAGCTCGAAGTCCTCGCGGTTCATGCCGGGGAGTTCGGCTTCGAGCACGATTTCGTCCTTGTTCTCGAAGATGTCGACGTTCGGCGTCCAGACGCCGCGCGCGATGCCTTCGTCGCCGAAGGAGCGCGTGAAGTTGGTCGAGAACAGGCGGTTGACCTCGTCCTGGAGGGACTTGAGGTCGCGGAACGGGTCATAACGGGTGATGCTCATGATTTTTAACCTCCGTAGGTGATTAATTTGCTCCGCGCTATTTTTAAAAGGCGCGGGAGCGAACGTCTATGCGTGAGCACGACGCAATAATAAAGATTGAGTGCCTTCTTGTCAACTCTATGGATGAACCAGAAAAATCTCGCGTTGCCTTGGCTTGGCTATTCACCTTAGCCTTCTTTTCTACACTTTAATGTGCAGAAAGGAGAATAAATGTTGCCCAGAGGAACCTTTAACCGTATAATATTCGTTCTGTCAACAAGTAAGACGGATTTACGCTTTTTGCGGGTCGGCTCGAAGATTAAGGGCGGCGGAAGGGAAGGGGCAGATGGTGCTCGACGAAAAGGACGCGAAAATCCTTGAGATTTTGCAGAGGGACGGGCGGACGGCGAACGTCGATCTGGCTCGGGCAGTCGAGCTGACTCCCTCGGCGACCTCGGAGCGCGTGCGGAAACTCGAAGAGCGGGGTCTGATTAAAGGTTACACGGCGATTCTGGACCCGCACGCGCTGGGGCTGGGTCTTTTGGCCTTTGTGTTCATACGCGTGGACGACCCCGAAGACTTGATCGGGCGCGCCGAAGGGACGGCCGAGGAGTTGGCGGCGTTGCCGTCGGTGCTGGAGCTGCACCACCTCGCGGGCGAGGACTGTTTTCTGGTGAAGGTGCGTGCGAGGGACACGGACGACCTCTACCGGATTCTGCGGGACGAGCTGGGGCGGTTCAAGCAGATTCGGAGCACGCGGACGACGATTGTCTTAAAGACTGTCAAGGAGTCGAAGGGGCTGCCGCTGGACAGGGAAAGGGCGGGTGAGTGAGGTGGGCAGGGAGAAGTTCGGGGCGTACGGCGCCTGGGCGGCGGTCTGTTTCTTCTGGGGGACGACTTACCTGGCGATCGCCGTCGGGCTGGAGAGTTTCCAGCCGACGCTCTTCGCCGGGATGGCGGCGCTGATGGTGGCGACCTCGCCCTTCTGGGCGGCGGCGCTCGAACGCGTGCAGAAGGACGGCGAGCGCGTCGGCTTGCGCGGCCTGCTCGGGATGGCCATCGGCTTCGGCGGGCTGGCCATGCTGGTCGGGCCGCAGCTCTTCGGGACGGGGCTGAACGGCAAGTACCTGCTGGGCGTCGTCATCATACAGGTCGGGTGCTTCGCGTGGCAGGCGGGCTCGGTCTACGCGAAGCGGCGGCCGACGGGCGTGTCGCCTTTGATGGGCTCGGCCGTGCAGATGTTGTTGGCGGGGGCCGTCCTGACGCTGGCCGGCACGCTCGCGGGCGAGTGGGGCCGGATGGCCTTCAGCGCGAGGAGCGCGGGCGCGCTCGTCTACCTCGTCGTGTTCGGCTCGATAGTGGCCTACAGCGCGTACATGTACGCGATACAGAAGCTGCCGCTGTCGCTCGTCTCGACCTACTCGTACGTCAACCCGCTGGTGGCACTGGTGCTCGGGTGGATGGTGCTTTCGGAGCCGCTGGGCTGGCGCGAGGCCGGCGCGGCGCTCGTCATCCTGCTGGGCGTGGCGCTGGTGAAGACCTCGCCGAAGGACGTGGCGCTGCTGCTGTCGCGGCTGCGGCGCGCGGGGCGGTCGGCGCCCGCGCGGGACGCCGGCCCGATTCACGTCACGCAGAGCGGCGCGGCGTGTAAGTAAGGACGGGGCCAAGTAGAAGACGAAGGGCGGCCGAGCTCTCATCGACAGATGATGAGAGCTCGGCCGCCCTTCTCCATTCGCTTTCGGCTTTCGCCTCCCGCGTGCCGTTCAGTCGAGGCGGAAGAAGCGTTTGATTTTGGAGAGGAGGCCGTCGGAGGTGTCTTCGTCGCCGTCGGCCTCCGGGGCGTTGGCGGCGAGCGCTTCGCGGCGCTCTTTGATGGTGTGGCTGAGCGCCTCGACGAGGTCGGGGTTGGTCTGGAAGAGACCGCGCATCGCGTCGTGGCCGATCTCCAGCACCTCTGTCTCCTCGGCGGCGACGACCGAGGCGGTGCGCGGCTCGCCGGTGAAGAGCGCCATCTCGCCGAAGAAGGCGCCCTCGCCGAGCCGCTTGATGGTGCGCGGCGCGCCGTTCGAGTCCACGCGCACGTCGACGCTGCCGCGGTGGACGACGAACATCGAGGCGCCGCTGTCGCCGCCGCGGATGATGGTCTCGCCGGGGGCGAAGACGCGCCCCGTCGACCCGGCCGCCAGCGCGTTGAGCTCGTCGGACGTGAGCGGCGAGAAGATTTCGACGGCCGAGAGCAGCTCGGCGATGGTCTCGGTGTCGCGCCCGCCCGCGCCGCCCGCCGGCTGCTCCATGTAGAGCGTGCGGGTCGGGTAGGCGAAGGTCAGTCCGTTGCGGCGGAAGGCGTACCAGATGCGCTGGCGGACGAGCGCGTCGGTGTCGTTGTAGCGCGCGTAGTCGGAGAGCCAGTACTTGACCTCGTACTCGACGCCCGAGTCGCCGAGGCCGCGGATGCGGACGACCGGCGTCATGTAGCGCAGGACGTTGTCGGCGTCGCGCACCGCCTCGCGCACGGCGTGGATGACCTTGACGGGCGAGTCCGTGTAGAGCGCGCCGAAGAAGACGATGCGCGCGTTCTGGCCGTCCTGCGGGCAGACCTCGATGGACTCCTTGCCGATGCTGCTGTTGCTGAGGAGGACGATGTGGTTCTGGAAGGTCTTGACCTTGACGGCGCGCCACGTGACCGACATGACGACGCCGGTGTGCTTGCCGACCGTGATCACGTCGCCGACCTGGAAGGGCTTGTCGGCGTGGAGCGAGATGCCGGCGAAGAGGTTGCCGAGCGTGTCCTGGAGCGCGAGGCCGAGGATGATGCCCAAGAGCGCCGAGCCGGGCAGCAGCGCCGCGAACGAGAGTTCGAGCGTGTAGCGGAGGATGACCGCCCCCGCCGTCACGTAGAGGACGAGCGAGAAGAGGTCGCGCATCAGCGCGGGCGCGTCGTAGCCCTTGCGCTTGCGGAAGACGATGAAGACCAGCTCGTTGAGCGCGCGCACGGCCACGAGCGCCAGGCTCATCCAGAAGACGACCTGGACGAGCGACCTCGCCCACTCGCCCGCTCTGTGCGACACCCTCTGCTGCTCGGTCGCGCCGGCGGGCAGCTCGGCGGCGAACAGGCTGAGCACGTACCACGCGACGCCGAACAGCGCCGCGAAGACCAGCGGCAGCGCGACCTGCTTCTTGAGCGGAGGGCGACTCATCGGGAGGCGGTAGTCAGTTGTCCACTTAAAAATTGAAGAGCCGCATCGCGATAAAGAGAAGCGACAGGGCGGAGACGACCAGAACGGTCAGCCACGAGGCGGCATTATAGACCCGCCCGTTGGCGTGCGCACCCATCAATTCGCGGTCGGAGGCGAGCCGCAGGACGGAGACGAGCAGCACGGGCAGCAGCAGCCCGTTGATGACCTGCGCGCCGAGCAGCACGCGGAAGAGCGGCACGCCCGGTATCACCGCCACCAGCCCCCCGACGACTACCAGAGACGTGAAGATGCCGAGGAAGATCGGCGCCTCGCGGAAAGAGCGCGAGACGCCCTTCTCGAACCCGAGCGCCTCGCTGATCGAGTAGGCGGTCGAGAGCGGCAGCACCGCCGCCGCCAGCATCGACGCGCCGAAGAGCCCGACGCCGAACAGCGTCCGCGCGTAAGTCCCGGCGAGCGGTTCGAGCGCGCGCGCCGCGTCCTCCGCCGACTCGATGCGGACGCCCGCGCGGTGGAGCGTCGCGGCGGTCGCCACCGTGATGAAGAAGGCGACCGCGATGGCGAAGACCGTCCCCACCCACACGTCGGCGCGCGTCAGCGCGTAGTCCTCCTCGCGCACGCCCTTCTCGACCACCGACGACTGGACGAAGACCTGCATGTAGGGCGAGATGGTCGTGCCGATGAGCGCGACGACGGTGAAGAGGTAGCCCGGGTTGAAGTCGGCGCGCGGCCGCACGAACCCGCGCGCCACCTCGCCCCAGTCGGGGCCCGCCAGGAAGGCCGAGACGACGTAGCCGAGGAAGACGAGCGACATCACGAGGAAGACGCGCTCGACGCGCCGGTACGAGCCCTTCACCACCAGCCACCAGACGGCGAAGGCCGCCAGCGGCACCGAGACGTAGCGCGGGACGCCGAACAGCTCGGTCGCCGCCGCGATGCCGACGAACTCCGAGACGGTCACGCCGCCGTTGGCGACTAAGAGCGCCAGCATCACCAGCACCGTCCAGCGCACGCCGAACTGCTCGCGGATGAGGTCCGAAAGCCCCTTGCCCGTCACCGCGCCCATCCGCGCGCACGTCTCCTGCACGATGCCGAGCGCCAGGACCAGAGGGACTAAAGTCCAGAGGAGGTTGTAGCCGTATTCGGCCCCGGCCGAGGCGTAGGTGGCGATGCCGCCCGCGTCGTTACCCGCGTTGGCGGCGATCATCCCGGGCCCGATGACGGCGAGGTAGGCCAGCAGCCCCCGCCGCGACGCGGCCGCGCGCTGCACGCGCCGGCCCCCGCGCCGCCACAGGCGGCGACCCGCGTCCCGCACACTCTCTGCGCGCGTCAAGGCCACTCGGAGGTTCCCCGTCAGCAGTCATAAAAGATGGGAAGGCTAAAGCCCCAGCTTGTCGAGTAGTTCTCGGTGCGAGACGGTCAACTCGTCACGGCGTTCGGCGGCCGCAGCGAGGTCTTCCAAATCCTCCAGCAACTCTTCAAATCCTTCCACCGGCACGATGACGGCGACCCTCTCGCCGCTCTGGTTCACGGCGTACTGAACCGACAAGTTGAGTTCCTTCAGGTCTAGCATTTATCGCACAACAAAGTCGAGCGCAACCGCGTTTAGCCGAACACGCGCGGGAGGCGCGCGCGCCAGTCTTTGGGGAGGAGTAATTCCATGGCGTCGTCGACGGTGACGATGCCGGCGATGTCCCCGGCGTCGTCCACGACGGGCAGCGCCAGCAGGTTGTACTCGGCGATGGTCTCGGCCACCTCGCGGGCGGAGTCCTTCGGGTGCGCGAACTGGAACTCGTCGCGCATGACCTGCGAGAGCCGGAACTCCGGGTCGGCGAGGATGAGGCTGCGCAGCGCGATGACGCCGCAGAGCTTCCACGAGTCCTCCTCCTCGACGACGTAGAGGTAGTAGATCATGTTCGGCGTCTCGGCCATCTCCCTGAGCCGGGCCAGCGCCTCGCCCGCCGTGAGGTGTTTGGGGAGCGCGACGAACTCGGTGGTCATCAGGCCGCCGGCCTCGTCGTCCTCGTAGGGGAGCAGCTCCTGCACGTCGGCCTTCTCCTCGTGCTCCATGCGCTCTAAGAGGTCTTCGGCCTTCTCTTCGGGGAGGTCGCCCAGAACGTCGGCCGCCTCGTCGGGCGACATGTGTTCGAGGATGTCGGCGGCGCGCTCCTCCTCCATGTCGCCGATGATGCGCGCCTGGTCCTCGGCGTGCATCTCCTCCAGGGCCTCGGCGGCCGTCTCGTCGTCGAGCGCCTCGATGACCTCCGAGCCGTGGTGGCGCGACAGCGCCTCGGCGAGCCGCGCGATCTCGACGGGGTGGAGGCGCGAGAGCTTGTCGCGCGAGCTTTTGAGCTGGACGGTGGCGGCGTCGGTCGCCAGGTACCCCACGTCGGCCCAGTCGATGACCTCGACGGGGCGGTTGGTGCCGACGAAGTTGTGCGGGGTGAGCCGGCGCCACAGCCCGGCCAGCGTCACGTCGGCGCCGGTGACGAGCAGCTCGCCGCCCGACTCGATGAGCTGCACGTCGTTGACGCGGACGACGCGCTTGCCGTCGACGTCGATGAGCTGCTTGTCGAGCACGTCGCGCGCCAGGAGCACCTCGCCCTCGCGGCGCGCGAAGCGGCGCAGGTCGAGGATGTCGGAGTTGAGCCGGACGCCCCGCGTGTCGATGCGCGCGACGCGCGCGCGCGGGACGAAGAAGTCGCGGCGGCGGTAGCGCGCGACGAGCCCCGTCACCGGCGGGTGGTCGCTCCCCAGGCGGACGATGACGTCCTTGAGCGTCGCCACCCGCTCGCCCTCGACCTCGCGGACGGGCCGGCCGAGCACCTGCGAGAGATAGAGCATGTGAAATTATCGCCCCCGTGTGGACGGGCGCATCATAGCACGCGCCGGGAGCCGGATGGTGAACCGCTTCGGCCCCCGCGCCTCCCGCGCACTCATTAGCGCCCGGGCGGCGGGAGGGATTCGATTATCCACTCGTTGAAAACCTGCGCGGGGTCTACGCGGAAGGGCAGGAGGGTGATGACGACGGGGCGGTCTTTCACGGTGGCCTCGAGCGCCTTCCCGTTCTCGCCGCCGGGCGAGCGGCCGCGATGGCTGTAGCCGAAATATTTGAGGGTGAAGCGGTCGCCCGGCTGGAGGATGACGGGCGTCGTCATGTAGTTGTTGCCGTGGTGCGAAGAGAAGCGCCCGGTGTAGCCGTGGACGTTCTCCCTCGCGGAGACGACGGTCACGGGCGCCCCCCCCTCGACGATGACCACGGGCACGGCGGAGGACGCGTCTATCCCCGCCGCGGGCGGGGGCGTCGTCGCGCCCGGCCGGTTCACGCCGGCCGCGAGGTTGAAGCTGCCCGGCCTGACGGCCTCGAAGGTCGCGTAGTATTCCAACGTGTAGCCGAGCGAGCGGTGCGGGCTGTAGTGCGCGCGACTCCCGACGTACTTCAGGAACCGGGCCGCAGGGTTCGGCACCGGCTCGCGGTAGAGCCCCGTCTCCTCCGCCTCGCGCCATCTCTCCCCGTACTGCTCTTCGAGCGGCTCGTAAGGGTGCGACACGAGGGCGAAGGTGTGCTCGGTGTAGTCGTTGACGACGACGGGCAGGATGACGGTGTCGCCGACGCAGACGGAGTTGTACTGTAGCCTGCGCGCGCAGCCGCGGCTCCCGACGCGGACGTGTGTCTCGTGCTCGACGAAGGTGTAGAGCGGGTCTTGCGGTCTGAAGGTGTCTTTGTACCTGTATTTGTAACGGACGGTGAACGCGCCGACGCCCTTCGCGCGCAGGTGCGCGAGCCAGTGGCCGCCCGCGCGCCGTTCGCGCGCGACCTCGAAATGGTCGCCGACCGCCGAGGCGAGCGCGCCGCGCAGCCGCGCCGCCTCGGCCGCCTGCGCCGGGGTCTGCGCCGACCCTTGCGCCGGCTCTTTCGCCGGCTGCGCCGCGGCGGCGGCGGCGCACAGCCAGAGCGCGGCCAGCAGCGGAAGTGACCGGAAGGGCGTCTGGGCGTGTGTGTTCCTCATGCGCGTGGCCTCTTCGGTTCGAGTCGTCTTATGGGCGGTTATAGAATGGCCACCCTCCGCGCTTCTTGCGCCGTGGGCGCGGCCGCGCGGCCTCTGTTTTGGAGTGTGACCGGGCGCGCGCGGCGGCGCGGCGGCGGTAACAGTGGGAGGGCGTTCGCACTGCGTATTCTGGGTCGTGACATCCCCTGACATGCACGTGGGAGTGACTAAATCAGACATGAGGCGAAGTCAATGATGTTGCTCGGATAGCGCGGGTGGCGTTGCTTATGGCTCTGCCGCTGATTCCAGCACCAGACGAACAAATCGACGGCACGCCTCAGCGCGTTGATGCACTTCGAGAAGCAGCGCGAGCGCCGGGCGAGCCGCGCCAGGTAGTGCCTGAGTTCGGCGTTGTCGCCCTCGACCGAATAGGTCTGGCTCTTGTCGTACATCGAGTGGTGCTCGCCCCACCAGCACAACTCGCGGTAGGTGTTGAAGGCGTCCGAGTAGTAGCGCGAGGCGTGCGGGGCGGCGTCAACGACCGACTGCATTAGCTCCGGCGTCCGCCCCCCGCAGACCGCGTGCGCGACGACGCGCCGCGTCTCCCTTTCGACGAGCGTGACGACGTAGGCGGGCTTTTTTTAGCCCCGACGAAGGTGAACAACTCGTCCATCTCCAGCGTCCCGGCCGCCTCCGGGGCGGGCACGTCACCCGTCTTGGCCCGAAGCTGTGCGTGGGCCGAGTTAACCCAGTTGGCGACCGACTGGTGGTTGACGGAGAGGAGGAGGCCGATCCTGCGGAAGCCGTTGCCTTCGAGGTAGAGCTTGAGCGCCTGCTCGCGCGTCTTCTCGTCATAGCCGGGCGGGTTAGGCTCGGGCGTGTACTGGCGGCGGCACGACTGGCACTGAAGGCGTTGGCTGCCCGTTCGGTTAAAGCCTGACTTAACCTGCCGCTCGGCGCTCTGGCAGTGGGGACACTGATGCATGTCAAGCGTTATAAGCATCATCAGCGCGGATTTAGGCAATCCCCATGCACGTTCGCGTATTGACAGACCCTTCCGGCGGGGATAAGGTACTCTCCGCTAGTCGCCCAAAGGAGTCTGGTTTTCGATTCGGGCGGTGCCTCGTCATCACTGCCCATCCCCCACAGAGCGACGGGAGTCTAAGATGTACCACTGTCTCCCACCCTCGCGTTTAAAGCGGCTGTGCTTTACGAAGTCTGTCCACAGCGGAGCGCGTCCGGGGCGTCGGGGCGACCGGCGACACGCCGCCGACGCCGGGAGACAGGCAGTGCCGCGTGCCCTCGGGACGGTGGAAATCTTTACCGGCGCCGCAGCATCTTCGTCGGGGACGGTGCTTGAGTTCACCGCTGTTTTCTCTCCGACGCATGGCGTAGTAAAAGCTGTCCTTGTTAATGTCGAGGAGCCATTTCTCACCATGCACTTCGCCATCGGCCCTCTAGGGCTCAGACTTCACCTCATCTGCGTCCTCATCTGCGTGCCGCACACGACCCTAAAATTCGGGAAAATTTCATTTGCCAACAGTCCAGCGGTGTGTATTATAGGTATGTGGCTGCTGGTCCCCACCGCCACCGCAGCTACTACCGCCCCCGCAGCCTCACCTCGACGCGACTGCCCGGACGAGCGAAAGGTAGACAACTACATTCCCCGGCGCAGCCGCCGCTGCCCGCCGACGCGCGAAGAGTTAAAGAACAACCTGCGGGTGCAGAAAATCCTGAAGCAGGCCTGGCGTCTTTCCAACTACCGGCAGCAAGACTGTCAAGAGGTCGGCGGATGGATTTATCAGGACAGGCGTGGCGACATTTATGCGTGGTATCAGGAGCCCGACTGCGGCTCCTGCAGCAGCCTCCGCGGACATGGCAACCCGCCGTTGCGCAACATACCCGGAACCGTCATCGCGCTCTTCCACACACACCCTAACCCCTCGGGCACGGCCTGGGACGCCGGCCCCAGCCGTGAAGACAAGAAACTGGCGTTCAAGCACAAGGTGCCCGGGCTGATAATCTCGGACAGGGGCATTGAGGCCTACGGCCCGGAGCGGGGCCAGTGGGACGTGGGCGCGGAACACTGCCGCAAATGATTTAGGAGGCCGCCATGAGGAAGCACATCGCCGTCGTCGGGATCGGGGCACTGCTCGCCCTGCAAGGTTGCAGCGTGAAAGGGGACCCTTTGACAAGCGTAGAGATGAGCCTCGCGGACTCGGCGTCCGACGGCATCAGCAGGGAGAAGGCGCTTGAAGTGGCGAACAGGGAGATGTTAACGGCGGGGCAAGTACCCGCCGGCCGCGACATCGCTAATTGCAAGCTCTCTCTCGGGCGGCTCATCATCTACGATGACGGCTCGGAGTACTTCGTGGGCAAGGGCGGCCAGACGCTGGACAGCGGCAAGATTCCGCTGGGCGTCCGGCCGGGCGAGATGTTAACCACGGTCGCGAGCAACACCGGCATCGACAAGAAGGCGGCCATCAGAATAACCGACGCCGACGCCGAGTCGGTCTACTCCTCGGTCGACAGGTTCAAGAAGACCGCGTGCGAGTTGCCCGCGGTCTGGCGAATCATCTACGAACTGGGCGACGGCGCGAGCGGCGGCGGCCCCGATTACGTCGTCGATAAGAGAACCGGCGCCATTCTGTATAAGAAGTATAGCCAGTAACCGCTTCGGCTCCGCGCGCACGGCGCACCGCCCGGTCGGGAAGTTGCCCGCCCCTGACACCCACGGCCGACGCGGGCGTTGCAAGGGGCGGGCATTTTATTCTATGCTCCTCACCGCCGGCGGCGTCAGCGTCTTTGCGATTCTTGCGTCAGCGTCCTTCGATAGAACATCTTCAACACATCTCAGTTGCTGTGACAGTCGGGACGGAATGGCTCATCGAGGCGTCGGGCTGCGACGCGGAGGCGCTGCGCGACGTGGCGCGCCTGCGCGGCGTCTTCGCGCGCGCCATCCGGGAGCTGGACCTGCGCGTGCTGGGCGAGCAGCACTGGCACAAGTTCCCCGGCGAGGGCGGCGCGACGGGGCTCGCCATGCTCACCGAGTCGCACCTCGCCTGCCACACCTACCCCGAGTTCCGCGTCGCCACCTTCAACCTCTACTGCTGCCGCGAGCGCCCCGTCTGGCCCTGGGCCGAGCGCCTCGGCGAGATGCTCGGCGCGACCTCTGTGAGCGTGCGCAGCGTCAGCCGCGAGACCGGGGCCGCGCCCGGGGCTCAAGCCGCATCGGGGGGTGACGCCTGATGGCGCTCCAGGCGAACTGCCCCGCGTGCGGCGCGCAGGTCATGTTCAGGACGGGCTCGTCCGTCGTCCTCGTCTGCGAGTACTGCAACTCGGTCGTCGCGCGCACAGACCGCGGCGTCGAAGACCTCGGCAAGGTCGCCGACGTGGCCGAGTCGGGCTCACCGCTCGAAGTGGGGCTCGCCGGCGTCTACCTCGGCGTGGCCTTCACTCTCACGGGGCGCGCGCAGGTGCGGCACGCCGCCGGGGGCTTCTGGGACGAGTGGTACGCGGCCTTCGCCGACGGGCGCTGGGGCTGGCTCGCCGAGGCGCAGGGGCGCTTCTACCTCACCTTCCAGATTCAGGTGCCCTCGCCCAACGCGCTCCCGGCCTTCGAGCAGCTACAGCTCGGCCAGCCGGTCTGGGCCATCCCCGCGCAGCCGCCGCCCGTCGTCGCCGAGAAGGGGACGGCGCAACTGACCGCGGCCGAGGGCGAGATACCCTACCTGCTCACGCCCGGCGAGACCTACGCTTACGCCGACCTCTCGGGCGCGGGCGGCGTCTTCGGCACGCTCGACTACGGCGAGCAGCCGCCGCTCGTCTACGTCGGGCGCGAGGTCAGCCTCGAAGAGCTGGGGCTCGCGCACGCGCGGCGCAACGTCGAGCGCGAGGCGCGCACGGTCGCGGCCGCGCAGCTGAGCTGCCCGCGCTGCGGCGGGCCGCTTGAGCTTCGCGCGCCCGACCGCACGGAGCGCGTCGGCTGCCCGAACTGCGGCTCGCTGCTCGACGCGAGCGAGGGGCGCCTGCGCTACCTGAAGACGCTTGAGAAGAAGGGCTGGGGCGCGTCCGTGCCCCTGGGCGGGACGGCCGAGTTCGAGGGGCGCACGTTCACCGTCATCGGCTGCATGGTCCGCAGCGTCGAGTTCGACGGCGTGCGCTACTTCTGGCAGGAGTACCTGCTCTACGAGCCCGCGCTCGGCTTCCGCTGGCTCGTCGAGTCGGACGGCCACTGGAGTTACGTCAAGCCGCTCGCGCCGGGCGACGTGCGGGACGAGGGCAAGGCGGCCGTCCACGCGGGCCGGCGCTTCAAGATTTTTCAGGACGCCACGGCGCGCGTCGAGTACGTCGAGGGCGAGTTCTACTGGCGCGTCGAGGCGGGCGAGCTGGCGCGCGCCGCCGACTACGTCGCCGCGCCGCTCATGCTCTCGAAGGAGGTGCCCGTCGCCCCGGGGCGCAAGCGTCAGGGCGGCGCCATCGCGGCCGAGGAGATCAACTGGTCGCTCGGCACCTACACGCCGTTCAGGGAGGTCGAGCGCAAGTTCGGCGTCGACCTCGCGAAGCCGCGCACGGTCGCGCCCAACCAGCCCTGGGTGCACAAGAAGATTTACGCCTACTGGGCGCTGCTCATGCTGGCCGCGCTCGCGGTCGGCTTCTTCACGATGGTGTTCTCGCCGCGCAAGGTCGTCTTCGACCAGACCTACTCCCTGCGGGCTCAGGCTCAGTCGTCGCCCACGCCCGCCTTCGCGCTCCCGACGCCCCGGCCCGGCGCCTCGGCCGCCGAGCTACAGGAGGCGATGCGTCTGCGCGTCGCGCAGGCGCAGGCCGCCGCGCAGGCCGCGCAGGCCGCGGGCGAGAGCGGCGCGGAGAAGACGCAGGTCATCTTCACCGACCCCATCGAGCTGTCCGGCGGGCGCAACATACGCGTCTCGGGGCAGGCCCCCAACGTAGACAACAACTGGCTCTACGTCGCGGGCGACCTCATCGACGAGCAGACGGGTCTCGTCCAGCAGTTCGATTTGCCGATGGAGTATTACCACGGCGCCGAGGGCGGCGAGTCGTGGAGCGAGGGCAGCCGCGAGCAGGCCGACTACCTGCCGGCGCTCCCCGGGGGGCGCTACACGATGCGGCTCGAAGCGCAGTGGGAGAACTGGAACCAGGCGGCGCCGCCGCAGGTGAGGGTGCGCGTCGAGCAGGGCGTGCCGCGCGTCGTCAACCTGATTCTGGTCCTGGTCGCGCTCTCGCTGATTCCGCTCATCGCCCTCCTGCGCCACTTCAGCTTCGAGCGCCGGCGCTGGGCCGACAGCGCCTTCAACCCGTACGACTCGGGGGACGGTGACGACGGTGATGGCGACGAATGACAAAAGAGTCCTGTGCGGCGGCGCGTGGAAGCCCTGCGCGCCGGCCGCCCTCCTCTCGCTGGCCGCGCTGCGCGCGCCCGCGCGCGCGCAGGCGGCGGCGAACGAGGAGACCGTTGACAGCGTGCTGACGAAGGCGGGCACGCTCGCAATCGTCCGCGCCGGCCCGGAGGACGGCCTGAGGGCTAGAGGCCGGGTGCTGGATAAAACCCTTGAAGGGCATAGGTCTCATCAAGACTCAACCAACTAGCCCCTAGCCTCTAGCCCCTGGAGAAAACCATGCTCAGTAAACTTTATCTCGCGTTGGGGACGGGAGTGCTGCTGCTCTACGGGGTGGCGGCGTGGAGCGGGTGGGAGCTTTCGACCTCGCCGCGGCAGGTGCTCCCGGCCGACGTGCGCAACGCGCCGGGCGGCTACCGCTCTTTCCACTTCTGGCATTCCGGCTACCGTGGAGGAAAATGATGCTTAACCTGTTAACGTCGGCACTCGCCGTGGTCGTCAAGATGGAGGAGCTGGCGCCGGTCATCGTCACCACCGCCATCTTCACCGCCTTCGGCCTGCTCATCTTCGGCGTCGCCTACATCATCATCGTCAAGGCTTCGCCCTTCTCCATCCGCAAGGAGCTTGAAGATGACCACAACACGGCGCTCGCCATCGTCATCGGCGCGGTCATCATCGGCATCTCGCTCATCATCGCCGCCGCCATTCAAGGCTAGTAGACAGTAGACAGTAGTCAGTAGGCTCAGCCCGGCCGACGTTGATGCTGAGCTGCTGACCGCCCGGCCCGCAAAGGTTTTCTACCGACTACCGGCTACTGACTACTGTCTACTGTCTACTGTCTACTGTTTTATGAACCGCACTCCGATCCTCTTCCTCAACGTGCTGGTCATCGCGACCTGCGGGCTCGTCTACGAGCTGCTGGCCGGGACGCTCGCCTCCTACGTCCTCGGCGACTCGGTGACGCAGTTCTCGCTCATCATCGGCATCTACCTGTTCGCGATGGGGGCCGGGTCGTGGCTCTCGCGTTTCGTGGAGGGCGAGCTGGCGCGCCGCTTCGTCGACGTGGAGCTGGCCGTCGCCCTGCTCGGCGGGTTCTCCGCGCCGCTGCTGTTCCTGACCTTCGCGCACCTGAGTTACTTTCAGGTCGTCCTCTACGGGCTGGTCTTCCTCATCGGCGCGGCCGTGGGTCTGGAGATTCCGCTCCTGATGCGGATACTCAAAGACCACCTCGACTTCAAGGAGCTGGTCGCGCGCGTGCTGGCCTTCGACTACGCGGGCGCGCTCATCGCCTCGCTGCTGTTCCCCATCTTCCTCGTGCCGCGACTGGGGCTGGTGCGCACGTCGCTCCTGTTCGGGTTCTTCAACGCGGCGGTCGGACTGTGGGCGACGTGGCTGATGCGGCCGCTCATCGGCGGGCGCTCGGTCGCGCGCCTGCGCGCGCAGGCGGCGGTGGTGATGGCGCTGCTGGCCGTCGCCTTCGTCAAGGCCGACGCGCTCACCTCGCTCGCCGAGGACGCGATGTTCGCCGACGACATCGTCTACTCGAAGACGACCCACTACCAGCGCATCGTCGTCACGCGCAACCGCGCCGGCTTCCAGCTCTTCCTCAACGGCAACCTCCAGTTCAGCTCGGCCGACGAGTACCGCTACCACGAGGCGCTCGTCCACCCGGCGATGACGCTCGCGGGCGAGGGCGGCCGCGCCCCGCGCCGCGTCCTCGTGCTCGGCGGCGGCGACGGGCTCGCGCTCCGCGAGGTCTTGAAGTACCCCTCGGTCGAGGAGGTGACGCTCGTCGACCTGGACCCGGACATGACCGAGCTGTCGCGCCGCTTCCCGCCGCTGGCGGGCCTGAACCGGGGCGCGTTCGACGACCCGCGCGTCCGCGTCGTCAACGAGGACGCGATGCTCTGGCTCGAAACTGACGGGCCGCCCTTCGACGCGGCGCTGATAGACTTCCCCGACCCGAACACCTTCGCGCTCGGCAAGCTCTACACGACGCGCTTCTACCAGATGCTCAAGCGCCGCCTCGCGCCCGACGCGGCGGTCGCCGTGCAGTCCACGTCGCCGCTGTTTGCGCGCAGCTCCTACTGGTGCATCGTGCGGACGCTCGAAGCCTCGGGCCTGAGCGTGCGCCCCTACTACACGGCCGTCCCGTCGTTCGGCGTCTGGGGCTTCGCGCTCGCGCGCCGCGCGCCCTTCGAGGTGCCGCAGCGCGCGCCCTCGGTCGGGCTGAGATTCTTAGACGACCGCGCGCTCCCCGCGATGTTCATGCTCTCGGCCGACCTCGGGCCGGTCCCCGTGGAGGTCAACCGGCTCGACAACCAGTCGCTCGTCCGCTACTACGAGGCCGAGTGGCGGCGCTACGAATGAACCGGCGCGGGCTTTCGAGAAGGGAACTGCTGGCGGCCTTCCTCGGCGCGCCGTTCGCGCTCGCCGCGTGCGGGAGTCGCGGGGCCGAGACGCCGCCGCTGCCCGAGGGCGACATCGTCGGCGTGTCCGACCGCGTCGGCCACCTGATACGCGACGGTCACAGGCCGGAGCCCGAAGCGTGGGAGCGCGCGGGCGTGGTCATCGTCGGCGGCGGGGTCGCGGGGCTGGCGGCGGCGTGGAGGCTTTTGCGCGCGGGCTTCGACGACTTCGTGCTGCTCGAACTCGAGCCCGAGCCGGGCGGGACGGCGCGCTCGGGGCGCGCGCACGGCGTCGTCCCTTACCCCTGGGGCGCGCACTACCTGCCCGCGCCGCGCGCCGAGAACCGCGCGCTCGTCGCGCTCCTCGACGAACTCGGGGTGCTCGAAGGCCCGGACGCCGAAGGGCAGCCCGTCGTCGCCGAGCAGTTCCTCTGCCGCGACCCCGAGGAGCGCGTCTTCTACCGCGGGCGCTGGTACGAGGGGCTCTACCTGCACGCGGGCGCCGGCGCGGAGGACGCGCGCCAGCTCCAGCTCTTCAACGCCGAGGTCGACTGGTGGTCTGCGTGGCGCGACACGCGGGGCCGGCGCGCGTTCGACATCCCCGTCGCGCGCTGCTCGGACGACGCGGAGGTGACGGCGCTCGACCGCGTCTCGATGGGCGAGTGGATGCGCGCGCGGGGCTTGACCTCGGAGCGCCTGCGCTGGCTGGTGGACTACGCGTGCCGCGACGACTACGGGCTGACCGCCGAGCAGGCGAGCGCGTGGGCCGGGCTCTTCTACTTCGCCTCGCGCGTGGCGGGGCCGGGCGCGGAGGCGCGGTCGCTCATCACGTGGCCCGAGGGCAACGGCCGCATCGTCCGGCACCTCTACGAGAAGGCCCGGAGCCGCGTCCGGCTCGGCCTCGCCGTCGCCGACGTGCGCGAGGGCGTCGCTGCCGAGAGTGCCGCCGTCAACAGTCGCGACGCGCGCGGCGGCGTCGAGGTCGTCGCCGTCCGGGGCGACGGCGGCGGGTCGGTCGGCTTTCGCGCCGACCGCGTCGTCTTCGCCGCGCCGCAGTTCATGACGAAGTACCTTCTGAAGTCTTACCGCGAGGGCGCCGCCCCCGCGCACGTCGCGGAGTTCGAGTACGGCGCCTGGGTGGTCGCCAACCTCTTCCTCGCCGACAGGCCGCGCGCCGGCTTCGGCTTCCCCGAAGCCTGGGACAACGTGCTCTACGAAAGCCCCTCTCTCGGCTACGTCATCGCCACGCACCAGCGCGGCTTCGAGCGCGGCCCCACCGTCCACACCTACTACTACCCGCTCACCGACGCGGACCCGCGCGCCGCGCGCGCGCGCCTGCTCTCCGCCGGCCGCGACGAGTGGGCCGAAGTCGCGCTCTCGGACCTCGGGCGGGCGCACCGCGACATGCGCACGCTCACGCGCCGCCTCGACGTGATGCGCTGGGGGCACGCGATGATTCGCCCGCGCGTCGGCTTCCAGTGGGGCGGCGCGCGCCAGAAGGCGCAGGCGCCCCACGGCCGCGTCCACTTCGCCAACACAGACCTCTCCGGCGTCGCGCTCTTCGAGGAAGCCTTCGACCACGGCCTGCGCGCCGCCGAAGAGGTCCTCGCCGCGCGCGGCGTCAAATCCGAAACCATGCGTGGCTAGAGGTCGCCGAGCTTGCGCGTCGTCTCTTCGGCGACGCTCGGCGGCGCGACCAGTTCGGCCGTGTCGGTGCGCGCGTGCGCGAAGTCGTTGACGGGAACCGCGCGCGCGTGTGGGAGCGCGCCGGCGGCCGTCGCGGGGTCGAGGCGCGCGGTGGCGTCGGCGTCGGGTCGGGAGTCGGCGCGCGACTCGCCTTTGAAGAAGAGCGCGTGCGCGGCGCGCAGGACGGGGCGGAGCAGGAGGATGACGACGAGCATCCCGGCCATGATGGCGAGCGTCGCCAGCCCCTTCTCCGCGCCGGGCGGCATGATGGAGGTGAGCAGCGTCGCCTTCAGCGCGCCGACGAACATCAGCAGCGCGCCGATGTCGAGGCCGTCGCGCCGGCCGCGCGCGCGCGTCGGCGGCGGCGCGCCGCCCGAGAAGAGTCTTTCGAGCGCGCCGAGCAGCGGGCGGAAGAGCGTGAGGATGAAGGCCAGCGTGCCCCCCATGATGAAGTACGCCTGCGGCAGCGCTATCTCGGGCCGCCAGCGCAGCCCCATGAAGCCCCAGAAGACCGCGACGACGCAGCCCGCGAACATCAGCAGCGCGCCCGTCGCGATGTCCTTCTGCGCGGGGAGCGACGCCGCGCCGCGCGTCTCGCCGCCGCCGCGCGACGCGTCACGCGCGACCAGCTCCTTGACCTCGCGGACGGCGAAGCCGCAGCGCGGGCAGAAGCGAAGGTCTTCGGCCGTCTGTGGCAGGCTGCACTTGGGACAGAACATCTGTTGACCTCTTTCGTTGACGTGCGACACCGCGAGAGTCTACGCCCCCGCGCGCGCAGGTGTTCGGGACTCGCGCCCGTTTACGAACGGCTTCAGGGTCTTCCTGAAGTTAAGATAGACGGGCAGCGACTCGGAGCCCGACAGCGACGCCCCGAGCCTGGCCATCAGCGGGCGGCTGCTCTCCAGAAAGTACGGCTCGCCGTCCTCGCGGAAGCAGAGGAAGCAGACGTCGCCCAGCCGCGGCGGCAGCCGCGCGGCGAGCGCCGCCCCCGCGCCCTCCCTGAAGGCTTGATAGCGCAGTTGCCGCTCGAAATCCGCGCGCCTCAGCGCCTCGCGGTTGTAGCGGTAGCCTTCTATCCCCCTCCTGTATTCGAGCCACAAGGAGCGCTTGCCCTTCTCAAGGACGTAGGGGAAGCAGAAGAGCAGGCGCTCGGGCGGCATTCTCTTCAACGCGTTCAGCGCCTCCCAGAGAACCCCCTGCGACCTGCCGAAGACGACGACGACGGCGGCCGCACGCCCCATAAGGAACTCGACGGCGGCGCGCCACTCGCCGTCGGCGACGTAGAGGCGCGCCGACCCGAGTTCGGGCACCTTCTCGCCCGGCCGCCCGACCGAGACCATCGGCCCGAGCGGGGCGAGCGCCTCGTGGAGTCTCGCCTCGAAAGTCGGGTGCGGGAGCAGCCCGTTGTTGGGGAGCGTGAGGTCTGGGAGGTCGTCGTCGTCGAAAGGCCGGAGGTAGAGCACCGGCGCCCTCCGGTCGCGCGCCAGCAGCGAGAGCGCGTCCGCCTGCCTGAGCGCCTTCCCCCTCTTGACCAGCCGCAGGAGGAAGGGGTGCAGGAGCACGGCCGACAGGACGCAGAGCATCCACAGGGGGAACAGGAGCAGGTTCGGCGGCTCGACCCGAGAGGAGTTAAAGAGGGAGCTAACGAGCGAGCTAATAAAGGAGCCAAAGAGAAAGAAGAACAACACGATGGCGAGCAGCAGGTGGCCGTAGCCGAGCGCGATGAGCAGCAGACCCAGCGCCGGGCGCGTGCGCGGCGGCGGCAGGGCTTTGAAAGGTAAGGTCGTGCCCGCGTCCATCAACACACCTCACCCGGCCGGGCCCGAGCCGGCCGCCCCGGCGCGGCCGCCCTCGCGCTCGGCGACGAGCTCGTAAAGGGCGTTTTTGAAGAAGAGGCGTTTGAGGCGGTCGCCCGCGTGGCGCGGCGGGCGCCGGCGCGCGGCGCGTTTGGCCCCTTCCGCGTCGCCACTCTCGGAGAGGACGCGCAGCGGGAGTCCGCGAAAGAGCGTGCGCGCGCCCGAGAGCGTGAGGTGGACGGTGTGGTCTGCGAAGGGGCCTATCTCGAAGGGGAGCCCGGCGGCGTTCCAGGCCGCGTGCAGCCGCGAGGCGAACCCGTAGACCGCGTGGTGGAAGTTGACCGTGAAGTAGAGCAGGCCGTCGGGCGCGAGCACGCGCGAAAGCTCGCGCGCTATCTCGCGCGGGCCTTCGGCGTGGTCTACGACGTTGTCGCAGAGCACGACGTCGAACGAGGCGTCGGCGAAGGGCAGGCGCTCGCCGGCGGCGGCGACCGTCAGCGCGCGATGCTGCCAGGCGGGGAAGAGCGCGGCGTAGTCGCACGCGAGCGGGTCGCAGCCCACGCCGCGCGTCGTCCCGAAGTAGAAGACGAGCCCGTGCGCGCCGCTCCCGACTTCGAGCACGCGCGCGTCCGACGCGACGGGGCGCACGCGCTCCAGCTTCTCGCGGACGCGCGCCGAGCGCACGCGCATCGCCTCGACGTAGTCCTGCTCGTGCCCCTTCGCCCTCGCGGCCTTCCCGCGCTGGTACGCGAGCTGTCGTTCGAGCGCGCGGCGCGCGCGCCTCCGCAAAGCGGTCTCCGTGTGTTCGGAACGTCTCGGCATCAGCCTTCCTTCGGCCGGCGTCAGTGTCCCCGGGAAAAAAATTCTTCCGGGCGGGGCGGGCACAGTATAAACTCAGCGACCGCCGCGCGCGTATGTCCGCCGAACCCATCACATCAGCCGAAGCCGTCCCCGCCGCCGTCCAGACGCCGCCGGCGCACGCCGCGCCGTACGAGGCGGCGGCCGGCCGCTGGTGGCTCTTCTCGCCGCGCGCGGACTTCGCGGTCTTCGGCGGGAGCGCGCTCGCCTCGCTCCTGCTGCTGTGGGTCGGCGCGCGCGCCGGCGTGCTCGACGCGGATTCGCCGGACTGGGCGTGGGTGCCGGCGGTGCTGCTGGTGGACGTGGCGCACGTCTACGCGACCGCGTTCCGCGTCTACTTCGACGCCGAGGAGCTGAAGCGCCGCGCCGCGCTCTACCTGCTCGCGCCGGCCATCGCCTACGCGCTCGGCGTGGCTCTCTACTCCGAGGGCGAGGCGCTCTTCTGGCGCACGCTCGCCTACCTCGCGGTCTTCCACTTCGTGCGCCAGCAGTACGGCTGGGTCGCGCTCTACCGCGCGCGCGTGGGCGAGCGCGGTCGCGCGGGTTGGGCGGTGGACGCGGCGGCCGTCTACATGGCGACGCTGTACCCGCTCGCGTACTGGCACGCTTCCCTGCCGCGACGCTTCTGGTGGTTTCTGCCGGGCGACTTCGCGGCGCTGCCCGCGTGGGTCGAGCGGATCGCCTTCGTCCTCTACTGCGTCGCGCTCGGCGCGTACGCGGTGCGCTCGGCGCACGCGTGGGTCGTGCGCGGGCGCGGCAACCCCGGCAAGGATTTGGTGGTGTTGACGACCGCCCTCTGCTGGTACGCCGGCATCGTCGCCTTCGACTCGGACTACGCCTTCACGGTGACGAACGTCCTGATTCACGGCGTCCCATACGTGGCGCTGGTCTGGTGGTACGCGCGCCGTCGCGCGCCGGAGGCGGGCGCGGCCTACCGGCGCCTCGCGCGCTGGCCGGTCTTCATCGCGACGCTGTGGCTGCTGGCCTACGCCGAAGAGCTTTTGTGGGACCGCGGGCTGTGGCACGAGCGCGCGTGGCTCTTCGGAGGGGGCTGGGAGTGGGAGTCCCTGAAAGTCTTTCTCGTCCCGCTCCTCGCGCTCCCGCAGGCGACGCACTACGTCCTCGACGGCTTCGTCTGGCGTCGTAAATCCAACCCCCAGCTTTCCATCCTGAGCAGACAGTAGCCTTTTCGACTTCATGCAGGAACAGACGGTCACGAAGGAGAAGGCTCACCGCTTCCGCTGCCCCGGCTGCGGGGCGGACTTGCAGTTCGCGCCGGAGGGCGGGTGTCTGACGTGCCCGTACTGCGGCCGGCAGGAGCGCATCGAGCCCCCGGCCGGCGCGGTCGAGGAGCGCTCCTACGAGCAGTACCTCCGACTGCACGCCGACCGCATGGGCACGCTCGCCGAGGGCGCGCTCGAAGTCGCCTGCCAGACCTGCGGCGCGACCGTCACCTTCACGCCGCCGATGGTCGCCGGCGAGTGCGACTTCTGCGGGAGCCCGCTCGTCGCGCAGCCGCGCTCGGCCGACCCCGTGCTCGCGCCCGAGGGCGTGCTGCCGTTCAAGGTGACGCGGGACGCCTCGACGGCGGCGGTGCGCGACTGGCTCTCGTCGCTCTGGTTCGCCCCGAACTCGCTCAAGAGGTTGGCGGCGCACGAGGGCCTCGGCGGCGTCTACATCCCCTTCTGGACGTACGACGCCTACACTTCGAGCCGCTACGCGGGCGAGCGCGGCGAGTACTACTACACGACCGAGACCTACACCGAGCGCGACGCGCAGGGGCGCGACGTCACGAAGACGCGGCAGGTGCGCCACACGCGCTGGCACCCGGCCTCGGGCACGGTCGAGCGCTGGTTCGACGACATCGTCATCCCGGCCACGAAGTCGCTGCCGCCCGCGCGCCTCACGGCGCTCGAGCCGTGGGATTTGGGCGAGCTGACGGGTTACGAGCCGGCGTACCTCTCGGGCTACAAGGCGCAGCGGTATCAGGTGGGTTTGGCCGAGGGCTTCGAGCTGGCGAAGAGGGCGGCCGCGCCCGCCATCGAGTCGGACGTGCGCGGAGACATCGGCGGCGACGAGCAGCGCGTCACACACATCGCCACCAACTACTCGGCCGTCACCTTCAAGCACCTCCTGCTCCCCGTCTACGTCGGCGCATACCGCTTCGGTGACAAGGTCTACCAGGTCGTCGTCAACGGCCGCACCGGCGAGGTGCAGGGCGAGCGACCCTACAGCTTCTGGAAAATCTTCTTCCTCGTCCTCTTCGCCGTCGCCGCGCTCCTCGTCGTCGCGCTCGTCTTCGGGCGGAGGTAAGGTTGCGCGCCGCGGAGGCGGGCGGTGGGCATCTGGCGCTCGCCCCCTTAAAATATTAGCGCCCGGCGGTTACTGTGACCGCCGGGCGCCGACGCATTCCGTGCTTCGCGACTGGCTACCGACCGGAAACGAGGAATACGTCCCACGCCCAGCGGCCCGCCTTCGCGCCCTTCGTATCGTCAACCTTCGCGCGGTAGCGGAACTCGTTGCCGTAATCGTCGGTGCGCTTAGAATACTTGTACCGCAGGTGCAACCGCCCCACGTCGAGTGAAGGTAGGGCGTGCAGCTCGTCAGGCTCCGAGACGCCGTTGTGGTTCGCATCACGCCACAGCCGCAGCGACGGGAAGACCGAGTCGCGGCCGTCTATCACCCCGTCGGGGTTGCCGCCTTTCACCGGCTTGTCATACTCGGCCAGCGCGAGGAACCCGTTCGGCGTGGCCGAGGCCGGCTGCGCCGTCCGGTTGCCGAACAACTCCGAGGCGTCGTCGATTACGCCGTTGCCGTTACGGTCGAGGGCGAGCCAGGCGTCGTCAGAGCCGGGGGCCGTCCAGGAGAAGCGGCTGCGCACGCCGTCGCCGTTAAAGTCAAAGAGGACACCCGAGGCGGCGCCGGTCAGCGAGAAGCCGTCGCCGAGCAGGTCGATTAGGACGGGGCTGTAATCGCAGCACCGGGCGGGCGGGTCGGTCGGGCCGGAGTCGGGGTTTGGCGCGATCTCGTCGGTAGGGCAGGGGACGGTGTTCTCG
>JAIVJI010000009.1 GCA_020200135.1 Acidobacteriota bacterium
GCGTGACGTCGGAGGCCGCGCGGCCGATGAGGCTGATGACGGCGAAGACGATGCCGCCCCCTATCAAAAGCACGACGGCGATGACGACGAGCGCGGCCGTGGGCACGCCCCTGGACTTGCCGCGGTCGAAGGAGATGCGTATGTGCTTCTGGCGCGCGCCCGCCGGCAGCACCGCCGTGCTCGCGCAGAAGGGGCAGCGGATGGTCTCGCTCGCCGTCTCCGGGTCGTAGTCGAGCGGCGCGCCGCAGGAAGGGCATTGGAGTGTTTTGATCATCGGATTGAAACCTCGCGCCTACGGGACGGGGGCCGGGGCGGGCGACGCATTATACAGAGGTTACGCACGAAAATGAGAGCCCCGCCACTGGGTGTCGCGGGGAAGGGTTACAACTACCGCTCATCTACCGACTGGCCCTCGCGTCTCCGTCGCTCCCTTTCCATCCTCTCGGCCGCGCGCTGCCGCAGCTTCGCTTGTATCTTTTCACTGAGTGCAGGGTCAAACTTGGCGGCGGGGCGGGTCTCGCCACCCAGGCCCGGCACGGGCTCCAGTCCCTGCGCGTTAATGACCTGCGGGTCCGTCAGCCCCTTCGCCCCGGAGAAGTTCGCACCCGTCAAGTCGGAGCCGTGGAAGTCGGCGTCCGCGAGGTGGGCGTTCTCGAACGTCACGTACGACAGGTCGGTTCCCTTGAATTGCGCGCGCCGGAGGTCGGCTTTGTCGAAGCGGGCGTATGACAGGGTCGATTTCTCGAACTGCACGCCCTCAAGGCACGAGTCGGAGAAGACGGACTGGGGGAGTGTGAGGTAAGACCATCTCGAACCTTTCAGGTAGGTCCCGCTCAGGTTCAACCCGATCTCGGGGTCGGCGGGGTTGCCGAGGAACTTGATGATTAGCCTGATCGCGCCCGCGTACTTTTTGGCAGCGTCGTGGTCGGTGTTGCCGTTATCGTCCAGGCACACGTCGGGGCCCTCCTGGCCTCATTCTCATGCCCGAACCTGGCCGCGTCGGAAATGCCTCGCAGGGACGCGACCTGCCACTTCGGCACGACCCAAAGGCTGAGGCCGCCCGCGATCACGAGCGCGGAGGCCATGAGGATTAACCTCTGCGTGTAGTCGTCGGGGAAGAGGGCGTACGCGGCGAGGACGAGGAGGACGGCGACCGCGAGGGCCATCACCAACCTGTCCGCGAAGACGGCCATCGCGTCATGAGCGGGGGCCGCCGCGTCGGGCGGAGGTGGCGCGGGGGGCTCGCCCCCGGCGGTCTGGGGCGGCGGATGTTCGCCCACCTGTGCTGCGTCTGAGGGGGGGAGTGTGCCGTCACGAACGGCCCGCCCGTCGGGGTGAGTCTCAGCCATTGTGCCTCCTGAGGTTCAGCTCGGCCGCTTTGCGCCCGAGGACTTTACAGCCTGCGGGACTTGGCACTCAAGCTACCCGCATCACCCGATGGCGGCGAGCCCGAAGCGCGCGTCGGCGCGGACGCGGGCGACGAGGCGGGAGGTCTCGCGCGTGTGGCGGCGCGTGGTGAGGTAGTGTTCGGCCTCGCGGCGAGCCTCTTCGAGTATGGCGAGGTCGCGGACGAGGTTGCCGACGCGGAAGGTCGGCACGCCCGACTGGCGCGTGCCCATGACCTCGCCGGGGCCGCGTATCTCCAAATCCTTTTCGGCGATGCGGAAGCCGTCCGAAGTCTCCTCCATGATGCCGAGCCGCTGCTGCGCGACCGCGGTCTGCCTCTCCGACGCCAGCAGCACGCAGTAGCTCGCCTCCGCCCCGCGCCCGACGCGGCCGCGCAACTGGTGGAGCTGAGAGAGGCCGAAGCGCTCGGCGTGCTCGACGACCATCACCGAGGCGTTCGGCACGTCCACGCCGACCTCGACCACGGTCGTCGCGACGAGCACCTGCACCTCGCCGCGGACGAAGCGGCGCATCACCTCGTCCTTCTCGCCCGACTTCATCTTGCCGTGCAGGAGCCCGATCTGGAAGTGCGGGAAGACGCGGTCGCGCAGGTGCTCGAACATGCGCGTCGCGTCCTTCAGGTCCATCTTCTCCGACTCTTCGACCAGCGGGTAGACGACGTAAGCCTGGCGGCCGGCGCGCACCTCGCGCTCGATGCCTTTGTAGACGCCGGCGCGCTTCTCCTCGCCGACGACGACCGTCTTGACGGGCGTGCGGCCGGGAGGCAGCTCGTCGATGACCGAGACTTCGAGGTCGCCGTAGACGGTCATGGCGAGCGAGCGCGGGATGGGCGTGGCGGTCATCACCAGCACGTCCGGGTTGAAGCCGCGCTCGCGCAGCGCCGCTCGCTGGAGGACGCCGAAGCGGTGCTGCTCGTCGATGACGACGAGACCGAGCTTGCTGAACTCGACCGCGTCCTGGATGAGCGCGTGCGTGCCGATGGCGGCGTGTATCTCGCCGGCGGCGAGGTCGCGCTGGAGCCTGCGCTTCTCGGCGGCCTTGAGCGACCCCGTTAGCAGTTCGACGCGGTAGGGCGTCTCGGCGAGCATCCGCTTGACGTTGCGCGCGTGCTGCTCGGCGAGGATTTCGGTCGGCGCCATCAGCGCCGCCTGGTAGCCGTTCTCCATCGCGGCGAGCATGGCGAGCAGCGCGACGGCCGTCTTGCCGCTGCCCACGTCGCCCTGGAGGAGCCGGTTCATCGGCACGTCCGACTGCATGTCTTCGAGGATGCGCGTGACGGCGCGCTCCTGCGCGCCCGTGAGCGAGAAGGGGAGCACCGAGGTGATGCGCTCGCGGACGTGCGGCGTGACCTCGATGAGCGCGCCCTTCGGCTCCTTGACGCGCTCGTCGCGGCGCAGGCCGATGGCGAGCGCGACCCAGAAGAACTCCTCGAAGATGAGCCGGAGGTGCGCGGGGCTGCGCGCGCGCTCGTAGTCGGCGAGCGGCGCGTCGTCGGAGGGGAAGTGTATGCGGCGCGTGGCCTCGGCGCGCGAGGCGAGGCGCTGGCGCGTGATGAGTTCGGCGGGCAGCGTCTCCTCGAACGCGGCGTCGTCGAGCCGCGCGAGCACGGCGTGGACTATCTCGCGCAGGCGCTTGGTGCGGAACTCGCCGAGCTTGCGGTAGACGGGCACGCGCCGCGCGACGTGGATTGACGCCAGCGCGGGGTCGGTCGCCTCGTCAACGCCGTGCTCTTCCGAGCCGTCTTCGTCGGCGACACCCGCGTCTTCGCCTCCCATCCCCTCGTCGGCGACGCTTCCGTCGAGTGCTTTCGCGTCCGCGGCCGCCGAGTCCGCCTGCTCGGCGAGGCGTATCAGCGCGTTCTCGGGCGGCGTGAAGGTGCCGGGGAGCATCTCCAACTCGTCGGGCTTGCCGAGCCGGAGCGCGAAGGTGTTGCGCCGCGCGTCCCACTCCCACTTGCCGAAGGCGATGAAGCGCGCGCCTCGCTCGAAGCGCTGGCGGTAGTAGGCGACGATGCGCCCGGCCTGCCGCCCCGAGACGAACCACCAGACGACGACCGGCTTGCCCGTCCTTTCGGGGTCGCCCGCCGTCACCTCGAAGATGTAGAGCGGCGGCGCCTTCGGCCCGCGGTTCTTCCCGACCTGGAACGCGCCCGCCACGCGCACATACAAGTCCAGAGAAGCCTCGACGCCGTCGGTCAGGTCACTGATGCGCGCGAGGTTCGAGCGATCCTCGTAGCGCATCGGCAAATAGTTGAGGAGGTCTTCGACCGCGACCTCGCCCGCGTCGTGCTTGCCCGCGACGTTCGCCACGGCCAGCGCAAGCCTCCGCGCCGTCTGCGCGCCCAGACGCGAGATGCCCTGCTCCGACAAGTGCAGGACGGGCGTGTCGAGAGAGAGAGACATGGGGGAAGGATGAAGGATGAAGGAGGAAAGCCCGGCTGCCGAGAGACGAGCTTTCCTCCTTCACTTTTTCGCTTACGCGGTGGCCGCGCCGGCCGGGGCGCAGAAGCGGTCGAAGGCTTGCGTCAGCTCCTGGGCGATCTGCTCGGCGAACCTGTTCTCGATCTGGTGGCGTTCGAGCATGAAGACGAGCCGGCCGTCTTTGAAGAGGCCGATCTGGGGCGAGGAGGGCGGGTAGGGCGCGAAGTGCTCGCGCGCCTTGGCCGTCGCCTCGATGTCCGCGCCGGCGAAGACCGTGATGGTGCGGTCGGGCCTCGCCTCGTTCTGGAGTGCCATCGCGATACCGGGGCGCGCCTTGCCGGCCGCGCAGCCGCAGACCGAGTTGACGACGACGAGCAGCGTGCCCTTCGCCTCGCCTATCGCCTGCTCGACCTGCTCGGGCGTCCGCGTCTCCTCGACGCCGATGCGCGTCAAGTCCTCGCGCATGGGCTTGATGAGAATTTCTGAGTACGGCATGTTTCGTTTCTCCTTGCTGTAAAGACTATGTCCTGTCCGTCAATAAATTCGGGTGACTTCGCGAAGTTAATTTAACACAGAGCGCGCGGTGGCGCGGAGACGGCCGAAGTCTCGCGTTCAGTCCTCGGCGTGTGCCCCGCGCGCGATGCTGATTCGGCGCGGGTCTTCGCCGTCGCCTTCGATCGAGACGCGCCAGACCGTGTCGGGGAGCCGGTAGCGCCCCATGCGCTCGGCCCACTCGATGACGATGACCGCGCGCTCGTCCGAGAGCAGCTCCTCCAGCTCGACGGCGTGCGCCGCTCCGTGGCCTTCGGCGAGGCGGTAGAGGTCGAGGTGGTAGAGCACGAGGCGGCCCTCCGCGTGGCGGTTGACGAGCGTGAACGAGGGGCTTGAGACTTCGGCCGGGTCGAGCCCGAGCCCGGCGGCGAGCCCCTTCGTGAAGACGGTCTTGCCCGCGCCGAGCGTGCCGCTCAGCAGCAGAATCTCGCCGCCGCGCAGGCGCTCGCCCACGCGCCGCCCAGCCTCGAAAGTCTCCCCCGCGGCGCTCGAAGTCCAGACGCCCGTCGGCACCGGCGCGACCATCTCGTTCGACTCATCCGTCCGGGGCGCGTTCGTCTCTTCCGGCGTGGCGGCGTTCAAGGCATCTCTCCTTCCGGGTCGAGCGCGCGCACGGCGGCGCCCAGATACTTCCTCACGTCGGACGCGACCATCGTCCTCATCCCCAGCTGGCGCGCGGCGAAATCGCCCGCGAGCCCCGAGACGTAGACGGCCGCGACCGACGCCGCCAGCGCGTCCCTACCCCCCCCGGCGAACTCCTGCGCGAGAAAGCCCGTGATGACGCCCGTGAGCGTGTCGCCCGAGCCGGCCGTGCCGAGGCCGGCGTTGCCGGTCGGGTTGACGAAGACGCGCCCGTCCGGCGCGGCGATGAGCGCGCGCGTGCCCTTGAGGACGACGTAGAGTCCGTGCGCGGCGGCGAACCCCGCGACGACATGCGTGCGCTCTTTGAGCGCCGCAGAATCCGACGCGCCGAGCAGACGCAGCATCTCGCCCGCGTGCGGCGTCAGGACGACGGGCGCCTCGGGCGTGCCCTTCAACTCGGCCGGCCACGGGGCGAGCGCGTTGAGGCCGTCGGCGTCGACGACGACGGGAGTCGTGCGGCGTTCGACCGCTTCGCGCACGAAGCGGCGCGTCGAGTGCGAGTCGTGCGTGAGACCGGGGCCGACGGCGACGACGGTCGCGCGCTCGGTCAGTCGCATTAACTGAGCCGAAGCGTCGGCGCTGATGCTTCCCGCGTCGGTTTCATTCAGCGCGGCCGTCATCACCTCGGGCATCAGGCGCGCGGCCGCCGCCGGCACGGCCGACTCCGGCGCGGCCAGCGTGACCAGACCCGCCCCCGCGGACATCGCCGCGCCCGCGCAGAGCACGGCCGCGCCCGTCATCCCCCGCGAGCCGGCGACGACCAGCGCGTGCCCGTGCGTGTTCTTGTATGAGTCCGGCGCGTACCGCGTCGCTTCGAGCCACGCGCGCGCGTCGGACGCCTCGGCGAGAAAGAGTTTGGACTGGGCGGCCTCGACGAGCGCGGGCGGCGAGCCGATGTCGGCGACGACGAGCCGTCCCCCCATGTGCGATGCGGGCGGGAGCACGTTCGCGGGCTTCGGCGCGGTGTAGGTGACGGTCAGGTCCGCGCGGACGGCCGGCCCCGTCGGCGCGGCCGAGTCCGCGTTCAGACCCGAGGGGAGGTCGAGCGAGACGAAGAGCGGCGCCGCGTGTCCCGCGTGGTTACGCGCGCCGCGCAGCAGTCCGAGGTGCGCGACGACCTTGGCGAAGACGCCTTCGAGCGGTCGCGTGAGCCCCGTCCCGAAGAGCGCGTCCACGATCACGTCGTAGCCGTGGCGCGCGCTCGCCAGAGCCTCCCACGCGGCCACGTCCGCACACTCCGCGAAGGAGAGCGGCGGCGGCCTGTGGTCGGAGCCCGCGTCAAAGCCCGCCAGCCTGCGGACGATATCGAAGTTGACGCGCGCGTCTCCCTTCGACTCCTCTGTGCGCCCGAAGAGGACGACATCCACGCGCGCGCCGGCCGTCAAGAGTGCGCGGGCCAGCGCCGCGCCGTCGCCGCCGTTGTTGCCGCGCCCGCAGAGGATTTGGAAGGTCTTTCCGCGGAGGTCGTGTGAGAAGTGCGCAGCGATTTCGCGCGCCGAGGCGTCGGCGGCCGCCTGCATCAGGAGAAGGGAGGGGACGGCGAACCGCTCGGTCGTCAGGCGGTCTACCTCGCGCATCTCGGCTGCCGTCAGAATCTTTCTCACGAGCCGGGATGATAGCACGGACTTTGAATGGGGGAGGGACGCGCCCGTGCGGGATTTCGCTTGGGTGAGGGGGCGTGTGGAGAAAAAAGGCCCAAAACAAAAAAGGCGCCGTCTGCGCCTATTCGTCTGCCGTCTTCCACCCTGCCGCTACGCCAACCGCCTCGCCGAGCTTCCCGTTTTGTTGTATCTCACATAAATGTTGAATGAAGTTTGTCCTCCAGCAATTTTCTGTTTAACCGAAAATTTTTTTTCGGGCTGCGGGCGAGGGGCTTTTTGGAAAGAAAAGCCGGGTCGAGCAGACGCCCGACCCGGCTTTTCCAGGAACAGCTTACGCGGAGAAGGCTACTTGCCGGCGGCCCTGTTGCGGCGGCGGCGCACGCCGGCGGCGATGCCGGAGAGGCCGGTGCCGAGCAGGATAAGCGTCGCGGGCTCCGGGATGGTTGACTGCTGCGCGCCGGTGATTTGGCCGGTGAGCGAGGCGGTCTGGCCCGGGTCAATCGACAGGTCGTTGACGCTGAAGGAGAACGAGCCGGTGCCGCAGGTGGTCTGCTGTCCCGGGACGCCGCCCGTCGGGTCTGGCTCGCAGTTCGTGTCGTTGAAAGTGAAGGTTAGCGGCGTGTTGTTAAAGTCGATAAAGACGCCGCCCTGGTTGTCGCTCCGCACTGTGCCTGTGATGTTGGCCGTAAAAGTCGCCTGGTTCGAGCCGTTGATACCCTGCGGGGCGGTGAACGTCACCTGGAGGGTAAAGGTCTGCCCGTTGTAAACGTTCGGGGCCGTGCTCAGGCTGAAGGAGCCGAGATTATTGAAGTTCGCACCGGGGTTCGGGTTGCCGCCGAGGCCACGGAATCCGCTGGCGGTCGTGCCGGCGAAAGTGGAGTTGCTGTAGGTCAGCCCGAGGATCAAGAATCCGATGTAGCCAGTAAACGCTTAATTCTTCGGCACTTTCAGAAAAGTGGAAGGGAATTTACCGGCTTCCAGAAAAAATGTCCAGTAAAATTTTTAACACAGACGGCCGGCGGAGGGCGCTAAAACCCTCCGCCGGTCGGCGTGACTCCGCTTCTTTCGGAACGGCTCAAATTTTACCGGGGCTTTCGTCCCCGGCGTCCTTCTTCCGGCGCCTGCGCACCTTAGCCGCGACCCCGGCGAGGCCCGTCCCGAAGAGGAGCATCGTCATCGGCTCGGGGATGGGCTCGGGGCCCTGTCCGAGCTTGAAGTTGGTGAAGGAGCCCGTGTCGTCGCTCGTCCGTGCGAAGAGACCGAGGCGCAGGTTCGGGTCGGCCTCGAAGGCGGCCTGGAGCCGCGCGGCCTGCGTGGCGTCGAGCCCGAAGACGTAGTCGCCGTGCCCCTGCCCGCCGCCGAGTTCGCTGAAGAACTGAGGGCCGGCGGTGAAGGAGCCCTCGAAGAGTATCGTCGAGCCGTCCGAGCTGTAGGCCGTCAGCGTCATCTCGTGGAGGATGAGGTCGTTGTCCGGGTCCTCGATGTCCATGAAGATGCGGAGCTGGCCGGCGTTGGTGATGCCCGCCTGCGCGAAGCTCAGGGTCTTGCTGTGCTCGCCCCGCTTGGCGATCTCGCCCGTAATGACGTCCCTCGAGCCGTTCCAGGCGACCTTGCCGAAGGCGTCCTCGGTGTTCTTGGGCGACTGGATGGAGAGGATCGACTCGGGCGTGTGCCCGACGCCGCCGTGCGGGGCGCTCTCACCGGGCAGAAGGATGATGTCGGCGCGCGCCTGGCCGCCCGCGAGGGCGACGAAGAGCACTGCCGCGGCACCCAACGAAAGGCTTCTGAAAAGATTTCTCATGGCTTGATGGCCTCCTGCTTGGAAAACTTCGAGTGAACTGGGTTCGGGCTTTGGAAACCCGGCGCCGGCCGAGGGCAAGAGGGAAGGGTTCCCTCCAAAGTTTCGCGAGGGGGAAGTCGCGGCTAACCTGATTTTTCTGTTCTTTGAGTTAAAAGTGGTAATCGGGAAGGGGTTCCAGATGTAGACACAAAAAGGACGGGGGCGACAACATCGTCGCCCCCGTCCTCGCTTTGCTCTCGGGCGCGCCGTGTGCGCGCGCCGGGCCGCGTAGCCTATGAAATTAAAGGGTTCTAGGCTTTGCGGCGGCGCCGCGCGCGGGCGGCGATGCCGGCCAGACCCGTCCCGAAGAGAATCATCGTCATCGGCTCGGGGATGGCGCCCGGGTTGCCGGCCACGTCGCTGAGGTCGCCGTTGACGGCCTGGAAGCGCGCGAAGATGGAGCGGGCGATCTGGTCGGCCGTCAGCCCGGAGAAGTCGCCGCTGATGACGAAGGTGGCGCTGGTGCCGCCCGCGATGCCGTTCTGGACGCTGCCTCCGCCGAAGGTGCAGTTACCGTTCGGCCTGTCGCACAGAACCAGGTCGAAGCTGGAGACGAAGTTCTGCGAGCCGGCGGTGGCGTTGAGGTCGTAGACGACTTTGTAGTTCGAGTTCGTCGAGGAGACGAGCGAGAAGTTGTTCGCGCGGTCGCCGGGAAGCGCGAACCCGATGTTGGTGATCGTCCCGGTCGAGCCGGGCGCGACCGACGTGTTCGTGATGGTGAAGGTGAACTGGTTGCCGCTCAGCGAGTAGTTGCTGATGGTGGCCGTGACGCCCGTCCCGTTGATGCCGGTGATCGTGAGGGTGTCGGCGCGAGCGACCGAGCTGAGCGCGAAGATGGCGATGGCGGCCGCGGTGGTGAGCAAAGCTTTTCTGAACATGGTTACCTCGATTTCCCCCGTAAAAGTTTGGAAATCCCGTCAGCTGCGGTGAGCATGTCGGGTGGAGCAAAAGAGCGACTTCGAGTTCAAAAACTCGCAAGCGGCTTCGCCTGTCAGGTCTTTTATCCCTTTGTCCTGTCGGGAAAAGATGAGCAATGCGGAGGCTTTTCCAGAAAATACGAGGTGCGCGGAGATTACAGAAAACCGGCGCCGGGTCGACCGAAATTCTTAGCGGCGGCGACCGGGAGCGGGTTAAACCCCGCGCCTCCTTAAGATGCGCGTGAAGCGCCCGACCACGGCGCGCGACTCGGGCACGCCCCACAGCGACGTGAGCCCGAAGTAGAGGAGCCCGTAGGGCGTCAGCACGAGCGCCGCGACGAAAATCGGGTGTACGTCGCCGAGCAGAAGCCTGAGCCCCCAGGCCAGCGCGGCGCTCGCGGCGGCCGAGACCCAGAGCTTCGAGGCGAAGGACGAGGCGACGCCCGTCCGCCCGATGCGCGCGTTGAGCCTGCGCCTGAGCAGGAGCAGCTCGGCCCACCCGGCCAGCCCGGCCGAGAGGGTGAGTCCGACCGTGCCCCAGCGTTGGTCTATGCCGAGCAGCGGCGGCAGCGGCAGCGCGAAGAGGTAGCCCAGCACGGTCGCCAGCGCGACGTGCAGGACGGCAAAGCGGAGCGGCGTCCGCGTGTCGTGCAGCGCGTAGAAGGTCGAGGAGTAGAGGCGCCCGAAGGTCGAGGGCACGAGCCCGACGGCCGAGCCGGCGAGCACGGCCCAGACGTAGACGGTGTCGGCGCGGCCGAAATTCCCGGTCTGGTAGAGCGCGCCGACCATCACGTCGCCGAGCGTGAAGAGCGCCACCGCCGACGGCACGATGAAGAGGGCGACCTGCCGCAGCCCGGCCGTCAGACGCCCGCGCAGCTTCTCGGCGACCTCGGACTGCTCGCCCGCGGCGGCGCTCGACATCTCGGGCAGTTCGGCGGCCGAGACCGAGATGCCGAAGAGGCTGACGGGCAGCGTGTAGAGGCTCTGCGCGTAGCCGAGCGCGGCGACGGCGCCCGTGCCGAGCCAGCTCGCGAGCCAGGCGTCGACGAAGGCGCTGATCTGCACGACGCCGCGGCTGACGAAGACGGGCAGGAAGTTCCGGAGCACCGTCCGCACGTGTACGTCGGCGAGGCGCGGCGAGAGGCGCGCGCGCCTGAGCAGCATCAGCACCGTCGGCAGTTGCACCGCGAACTGTAGGGCGCTCCCCACGACCGAGCCCCAGGCCGCATAGGCCGCGACGCGCCCCCAGACGTCGAGGTTCCCGGTCGGCGTCTCGCGCACAGGCCAGCCCGCCCACGCGAGCGCCGCGATGAGCGCGAGATTCCAAACGACCGGCGCGGTGTAGGAGAGGAAGAAGCGGCGGTGGCTGTTGAGGACGCCTAAGCACCAGGCGGAGAGCACGAGCAGGCCGGCGCCGGGGAAGAAGATGCGCACGAGCCGCTCGGTGAGGTCGCGCTTCTCGCCCTCGAAGCCCATGGCGATGGCGTTGATGAGCAGCGGCGAGGCGAGCACGCCCGCGAGCACCATGACCGAGACGACGAGCGCGAGCAGCGTGAAGACGGCCCAGGCGACGCGGTCGGCCTCCTCGTCCTCGTCCCGCGCGAGCAGGCGCGCGTAGACGGGGATGAACGAGGCCGAGAGGGCGCCCTCGCCGAAGACGTTCTGGAGGAAGTTGGGGATGCGGAACGCCGCGTTGAAGGCGTCCATCGCGTCCCCGCCGCCGAGGAAGTATGCGAAGACCCTCTGGCGTATGACGCCGACGACGCGGCTCAGCAGAATGCCCGCGCCGACCAGAAAAGCGCCGCGCCCCGAGCCGCGCTGCTGCGGCTTAGAGGCGGCGGCGGGCGGCGCGGCCTCCGGGGCGTGGAACTCGCCCGTCGCCGCGCCCACCTGCGCGACCCGCTCTCCGGCGGCCAGGTCGGCCTCGCCCCGCTCGCCCTCTTCGTCTCGTCCCATCAGGAAATCAGAGGCCGTACTCTTTGATCTTGGTCAGGAGCGTCTTGTAGCTGACGCCCAGCTCCTCGGCCGCGCGCGTCTTGTTGCCGTCGTGCGCGCGGAGCGCGTCGGCTATCTTGCGGCGCTCAACGGCGCGCGCGGCGCGCTCGGCCGCCTCGGCGAGCGTCCCCGACAGGTCGAGGCCGGCGTCAGCGTCGCCGCTCGCCGCGCGCGCGCCCGCCGCGAGCCCGAGGTCGGCGGGCGTGAGCACGGCGGAGTCGGCGAGGATGCAGGCGCGCTCGATGGCGTTCTCAAGCTCGCGGACGTTGCCGGGCCAGTCGTGCGCGCCGAGCGCCGCGAGCGCGTCGTCCGAGAGCGTCGCCTCGCGCTTGCGCAGCTCGCGCCCGAGCTGCGCGGCGAAGTGTCGGGCGAGCAGCAGCACGTCCTCGCCGCGCTCGCGCAGGGGCGGGACGCGGACGGGGAAGACCGCGAGGCGGAAGTAGAGGTCGCGGCGGAACGCGCCCGACTCCGCCTCGGCGCGCAGGTCGCGGTTGGTGGCGGCGACGACGCGCACGTCCACGGGGACGGGCGCGCGCCCGCCGATGCGGTCGACGACCTTCTCCTCGATGGCGCGCAGGAGTTTGCCCTGGACGTTCAGGGGCATCTCGCCTATCTCGTCGAGGAAGATGGTGCCGCCCGCGGCCAGCTCGAACTTGCCCGGGCGCCGCTCGGTCGCGCCGGTGAACGAGCCGCGCTCGTGTCCGAACAGCTCGGACTCGATGAGCGTCTCGGGGATGGCGGCGCAGTTGACGGCGACGAGCGCGCGGTCGCGCCGCGGCGAGAGGTGGTGGAGGGCGCGCGCGAAAAGCTCCTTGCCGGTGCCCGACTCGCCGAGCAGGAGGACGGTCGTGTCGGTCGCCGCCACGCGCTGCGTCTCGGCGACCGCGCGGCGGATGGCCTCCGACTCGCCGACGATGCGCGGGAAGCCGTAGCGGCGCGACCACTCCTCGCGGAGCAGCACGTTCTCGGTGCGCAGGCGGCTGTGTTCGAGCGCGCGGCCGATGAGCAGGAGGAGGTGGTTCGAGTCGACGGGCTTCTGGAGGAAGTCGTGCGCGCCGTCCTTCATCGCCTGCACGGCCTCGTCTATCGAGCCGTAGGCGGTCATCAGGACGACCGGCACCTCGGGGTCGGCCGCCTTCGAGGCGCGGAGCACGTCGAGACCCGACCCGTGCGGCATCCGCAGGTCGGTGAGGACGAGGCGGAAGGGCTCGCGGGCGAGCGCCTGCGCGGCGGCGCGCGCGTCCTCGGCCTCGGCGACCGAGTAGCCGGCGCTCTCCAGCGTCAGGCGCAGCACGCGCCTCAGGCTCTCCTTGTCTTCGACCAGCAGGACGTCAGGCATTTAGGTCAAATGATGAACGAGGAACGCCGGACGAAGAACTGAAGACGGCCGGTGTTCAGTTCTTCGCTCAGCGTTCCTCGTCCATCGTTTCCTTGCGGCGGATGGTAACGACGCGGGCGAAAGGGTGTCAAGCACGTCGGGGGAAAAGCGAAGGGCGCGGCCGCCCCGAAGAGCGCCGCGCCCCGCGCGTGTCGTCCGCCGTCCGCCTTACTTCTCGACGATGCCGAGCGCCTTCGGGCCGAACGCGGCGAGCGCGTTCTCGATGGCCAGTGAGTTGTAACGGATGGTCGAGTTGCCGCCGCCGCTGGTCTCGAAGACGACCGGGCCGAAGCCGCCCGACCCGTCGCCGGTGAAGTTGGCGGCGAGCACGCCGCCCTCGATGACGCCGCCGCCGCCGCCGCCGCGCACGATCCGGCCCTCGCCGAGCACGAAGACCAGACCGTAGAAGTTGAAGTTGCCGCTCGTCGACAGCGTCCCCGTGATGACCATGAAGCCGCTCCCGGAGTTCTGCGGGCCGAGCGAGCAGTCGCCGTCGATGAAGGTGTAGCCGCTGAGGGCTTGGTTGTTGGGCGGGCAGGCGGTGGAGGAGGCGAACTCCCTCATCGAGGCGACGGCCGCGGCGGTCGTCTCGGCGTCGGACACGATGTCCGGCCACGGCATCGCGGCCGTGCCGACCGGCATGACGCCGCCGGTCAGCACCTCGCCCGCCATGGCGGTGGTGGCGATGACGAGGTCGGAGTTGCCGTTATACAAGGTCTGCCCGACGCCGACCGCCGGCTTGGTCACCAACGGGTTGGACGCGTCCGTCCCCGAGTAGGAGTTGGGCGCGCCGGGCCCCGGGTCGATGCTCACGTGATTCGTGCCGTCCTCGGACTCGCGGAGCACGAGCGGGGCGGGCGCGTCGTAGCTGAACTGGAACCTGTCCACCATCATCTCCAGCACCTTGGTCGCGCCCTTCTGGAGCTCGCGCCCGGTCGAGCGCACCACCAGGTAGCGCGGCTGGTAAGCCGCGCCGAGCGTGGCGGTGCGGGGCCTGCTTGGGTCGTAGACCTCGACCCTGTAGCCCAGCGAGGGGTTGCTGCTGATCTCCACGGTGTCGCCGTCGTAGTCGAGCCAGAGCGCGAGGTTGTAGCCGGCGTTGGTGCAGGGGTCGGCCGTGCCGCAGGCGAGGCGGTGGAAGTCCGCGTCGGTGCCGGCCGGGTCGGACGGGACGTTGCGCCTGAGGACGTTGAGCGCGGCCTGGAGGCCGGCGTCGGCCGCGTAGTAGGCTTGCGCCTCGGACGTGGCGTCAACGGCGTTCGCGGCGGTCATCCCGGCCGAGGCGATGAGCGCGCCGCCGGCCGCGAGCAGCAGCATCGCGACCAACAGCGACGTGACGAGCGCCGCGCCGCGCTCGCCGCGGCGGCGGAGTGAGACTTCAGTGGGCTTGGTTGTCATCATCCTTCACCTCGGGGGGGCGCGTCACTGCGAGAGCAGGAGGTTGCGCAGCGTGGCGCGCGACTCGACCTCCATCTGCGTGGCCGGCTGGTAGCCGGCCTGCCCCGACGTGCCAACGGCCGGCAGCGTGACGGTCACGGTGACCTTGACGGTCTGCGCCAGCGACGCGTTGGTGGTCAGGGTCCCGTCCGCCTTGTAGTACTCGAACTCGAGCGCGTCGACGCGGTTGGCGAGCGGCGAGATGGCGTTCGAGCTGTTCACGTCCTGCCGCGTGACGAGGCTCTGGAGCTCTCCGGCGGCGTCCACGTTGTTGATGAGCGCGTAGACGATGTCTTCGCCCGCGTCGGCCGTGTCTGAGTCGCAGTCGGGGGCGACGCCGGCGGTGACGACCTTGCAGAAGGCGTTGAGGTTGGTGCGGACGCGGATGGCGAGCGCGCCCGAGTCGGCGGCGACCAGCCCGTTGTTCTCCATACCGAGCCCCGCGTTCGTTATCTCGCGCGTCATCGACTGGAGCGCGCGCTGCACGTCGGCGACCGCCTCGGAGCGCTGGTTCTCGCGCGTGCGCACGGCCATCGACATGGAGAGCATCCGGCTGGCGATGACCATGATGACGAGCGTCACGCCGAGCGCGACCATCAGCTCGATGAGCGAGAAGCCTGCCTCGCCCGAATTCGCACGCGTCCCTTTACGTTCTCTCATCGCTCTCCTCGCCTTTACGCGGCGCCTTTCAGTTGTCGCCGATCTCGTCAGAGGCGCGCAGCAACACGAGCGTCACGCCGCCGCCCGTCCAGCGCGTGCCGACCTCCTTGGGGGTCACAGTGACCTCGACGACCTTCTGCCTGCTGTCGGGGACGCCGGCGTCGACCTGAATCCTCGTCGTGACCCTGAAGGTGCGCCGGTCGGACTTGCCCGCCTCAGTGCTGCCGACGTTGACTTCCTCGTTGGTGGTGCCCGCCGCGAGCCCCGCGAAGGGCGTGGCGCGGTGCGTCTCCATGCGCTCCTGCGCGAGCGCCAGCGCGCGCGCGCGGTCGCTCGCCCCGGCGTTGAAGTTGGCCGAGAAGAGGAAGAGCGAGATGGCGCCGAAGCCGATGACCATCGCGATGAAGAGCGCGATGACCGTTTCGAGGATGGTGAAGCCGCCTTCGGCGCGTTGGCGGTCGGGTCGTTGGGTGGCGGGTCTCATCTCGTTCCCCCTTCAGTTCGAGACGGAGAGGAAGATGTCCTGCGTCCCGCCGCAGCCGGTGGGCGGCGTCACGCGCACGGTGAAGTTGCCGCGGTTGGCCTGACCCGTCCCGGCGGTGATCTTGATGGACATGGCCGTCACCTCGACGGTCAGGTGCGCGTTCGCCGTCGGGTGCTCGGCGGCGCTGATGGTGGCGCCCAGGGGCGCGTTGGTGAGCGTGGCCGTGACGTAGGTGGAGCGGTTGATGCCCGCGTTGTGGATGGGGATGCGGTTGGTCGTGCTGCTCGTCGGCGACAGGCTCATGGAGCACTGCGCCGACCCGCCCGTGGTCGTCGTGCCGCCGGTCGTCCCGCCGGTCGTCCCGCCCGTCGTGCCGCCGGTCGTCCCGCCGGTCGTCCCGCCGACTGTGCCGCCGACTGTGCCGCCGGTCGTCCCGCCGGTCGTGCCGCCGGTCGTCCCGCCCGTCGTGCCGCCGGTCGTGCCGCCGGTCGTGCCGCCGGTCGTGCCGCCGGTCGTCCCGCCGGTGGTCGTGCCGCCCGTCGACGTGCCGCCCGCGCCGCCGGGGCCGAGCGAGCCGGAGTCGCCGGCGTTCGCGGCGTAGTTGCCGGCGGCGAGCGTGATCGGCTCGCGGTCGAGCGAGACCTCGCCGGCGGCGGTGATGCCGACGACGGCCGCGTGCCCGCGCTCGTTGGTGAAGTTGATGCGGTACGACTCGCCGCCGCTGGTGCGGCCGCGCCAGTTGAAGGCGACGGTCACCGGCGTCCCCGCGCTGGGCGTCACGGTCGTCGTCGTGCCGGCCGCGTTCGTCACCGCGACGTTGGTCAGGACGACGCCGTCGGGGAAGGTGAGCGTGTTGTCGGAGGGCATGCCGTTGTAGTCGTGGTCGAGGAAGGCCACGTACTGCGTGGACGAGTTGAGCGTGACGGCGCCGTCGCCGCCGCCGTCGGCGCCGTGGCGCCTGACCGAGTCGATGCGCGTCTTCTCGGTGTAGGCGGCGAACGAGCGCGCCGCGTTGGTCAGCGTCATCTGGTCGCGCGCCTCCGCGATCTGCATCACCGCGAAGCTCATCACGATGACGACGACGACGAGCACGATGCCTATCTCGGTCATCGTGAACCCCGCCTCGCGGCTCCTCGCTCTCGTGCTCACTGGCAAGCTCATCTTTCGCCTCCTCGGCCGATTCATCTTTGGGCGGGCGCCCCGAAGATTCGGGACGCCACCGCCGCCACACCTGGGCAAGGCCGGTGCCACGCACGTCGCCGGCGAGAAAAACGGAGTTTCTTTTGGAAAAGCGCGGACGAGCCTTCGCCACGACCTCGACGCCGCCGCGACTCCCGTCACCATACGTGACAAGTTGAGTAGCCGGCTTCACAGTCGGCGCACGGCGCGGCGGTTTGCGGAAGTCGCGTGCGCGGGTTCCAGCAAACGCGGTGCTCAGACTCCGACGAAGCCGCGCGGCACGCACGACGGTTACACACCTTGTTACCGATCGAAACAGGAGGGCGCGGCGCCGCGTCCTGGCGCGGTCGTCACGCCGAAGCGGGGCGTGCGGCGCAAGTCACCGAAGACAAAAAGGGTTATGAGTCGAGCGCTTCGCGCGGCCGCGTGGCGGCTTGTGAATTGCTCTCGGGGTGGGAAGCCGCGCGCCGTCGGCGTGCGCCCGAAGCCCGCGAGGGACTGAAGGCGCGCTCGGCGCGTGTGCTTCGCGGTGGCGAGCCGGCAGTTGCGGTGCGGAGCGTCTCTCTCAGACCACTCCCGGACGCCAAACCCCCAACCCGCGAGAATCGCCGCGGCGCGCGCGGTCCGCACATCGCGCGCGCGGGCGAGGAGCGCCCCGGCGGTCGCCGAGCCGCCGGGGCGCGTTACATTTGAGAAAGTAGTCAGTAGACAGTAGTCAGTAGAAAAAAGGCGGCGCGCTCGGCTGATGACCGGGACGCGCCGCTTTCGTTCTTCTACTGACTACTGACTACTGACTACTGTCTACTCCCTTTCCCCTACTGATTCGGCGTCGCCGGCTCGTACTCTTCGAGGGCGGAGGAGCGCGCGCTGTCGATCTCGGATGAGGAGAGGCGGATGGCCATCGTCTGCGGCGCGTAGGTGAAGGGCGCGGGGCCGCCGCGCTGGCTCTGGAGGTCTGCGACGAGCGCGTCCTGCCACTGGCGGAAGCGCACGACGCTGCCGCGCTGGTCGAAGATGACGAAGAGCAGCGTGTCGCCCTTCGCCGTGCGGAGCTGGCCGACGAGCGCGCTCACGCCGCCGTCGGTGCGCGGCAGCGTCCCCGTCTTGGCGATGACGCTGCCGCGCCCGGGGCTGTCGGCGTAGCGCTTCTGGAGCGTGCCGGGGTCGACGCCCGCGACCGGCAGGATGTCGGCGGCCCTCAAGCCGTGCTCGCGCAGCTCTTCGAGCAGCGCGCGGTAGACCTTCATCATCTGGCGCGGCGTCATGCGGTTGACCCCGAGGCCGCTCGCGGTCGCGATGCGGAACTCGCCCGGCTTCAGGCCCACGTCGGTCGTGAGCGTGCGCGTCAGGCCGGCCGCGCCGCCGAGCTGGTCGCCGAGACGCTCGGCCATGAAGTTGTTCGAGTAGCAGAGCAGGACCTTGAGCACGTCGGAGAGCACCGGCGAGTAGTGCGTCGAGACGGCGCGCGCGCCGGCCGGCACGGAGGCGACGTAGACCGCGCCCATTACGGCGACGCTCGGCGTCGAGCGCAACGCCTCGGCGTCGCGCAGCGCCACGCGCGACTCGTACCAGGCTCGCGTCGCCGCCGCCGGGCGGCGCTCGGCGTCGAGCGTGTCGTAGAGCCGCTCGCCCGAGCGCTGCGACGAGGGGCTGAAATTCATCGTGAAGCGCGGGGCGACGACGAGGTCGCCGGTGACGGTCTTGATGCCGAGCTGGTTCAGCTCGCGCGCGACCGCGACGGCGTGCTCGTCGTGGAACGAGGGGTCGCGCCCCGAGACGACGAGGTCGCCCGCGACCGTGCCGGTCGCCTTGTCGAAGGTGCCCGTGACCCAGAAGGCGGTCGCGAAGCGGTGCTTCGCGCCGAAGGTGCGCAGCGCCGCGAGCGCCGTGACGAGCTTGATGGCGGAGGCGGGGTTGTAAGCCCGGTCGGACGCCTCCTCGCGGACGACCTCGCCCGAGAGCCTTTCGACGAGCACGCCCTGGTGGACGAACGTCGGCCGCTGCTCTTCCGTCGCGAAGGGAAGTCCGACGACGTTCTCGACGGGCGGGAGCGGCGGCACGCTCATCGGCGGCACGAACGGCGGCTGCACCGCGCCGCCCGGCGACACCTGCGCGCGGGCGCCGGCGGCCGGGCCGAGCAGGATGACGAGAGCCAGTATTAAACGTAACGTCTTCAACCCACTAACTCCTTCCAAAACCCCCGGGTACGAAGGGCGCGCCATGATAGCACGGGCGCGCCGCTTTACGGGGGCGTAACGATTTCGCGGGAAGAGCCGAGGGGAGGGCAAACACTTTGATGCCGACCGGCATCGTACGCGATGTATGCACCGCCCCGCGCTATAACAGGCGCAATGCAACCGCCGTTCCCGAAGGGGAGTTTTCAGCTTTCAGTTTTTAGTTTTCAGTCCTCGGGCGAGTCGCCGCCGCCGCGCGTGAACGCAGGACGGAGGCGACGCTGAAAACTTAAAACTAAAACCGAAAACTTTCTTTTGACAACGCGGAAACCGCGACCCTAGAATTCCGGCAACGTTCGAGCGAGCCTCGCCTTTGAATTTGTCGAGCAGAGTGCGGCGAGACAGAGAGCCCGTCACCGTCGAGAAGATACTCGCCGCGCACCGCGCGCGACGCGGCGAGATACGCGCGCGCCTCGCGGAGTTCGCGGAGGTGTGGCGCGCGGCCGACGACGCGCGCCTGTGGGAGGAGATGGTCTTCTGCATCTTCACCGCCGGCGCGTCGGCGCGGATGGGGCTCGGCTCGGTCGAGGCCGTCCGCCACCTGCTCGCGGGCGGCTCGGAGCGGGAACTCGCCGCCGCGCTCTCGGGGCGCCACCGCTACCCGAACTCGCGCTCGGGCTACATCGTCGTCACGCGCGAGTACCTCGCGGGCGACTGCGGGATGCGCCTGCGCGAGCGGCTCGAAGGGTTCACAGACCCCGTGGAGCGGCGCGACTGGCTCGCGCGCAGTCGCGGCGTCAAGGGGCTGGGCTACAAGGAGTCGAGCCACTTCCTGCGCAACGTCGGCCTGCGCGGCTACGCCATCCTCGACAAGCACATCCTGCGCTGCCTGTACGAGGTCGGCCGTCTTGACTCGCCCGACCCGCCCGCGACCCGCGCGCGCTACCTCGACACCGAGGCGCGCCTGCGCGACTTCGCCCGCGACGTTTCGATAGACTTCGACGAGCTCGACCTCGTACTCTGGTCGATGAAGACCGGGGAGATTCTGAAGTGAAGTTTTAAGTCCGCATTCCCGGAAGGGAGTTTCCAGATGACAAGACTGTCCCGCCGGGCGGCCGGCATTGTGGCCGCCATCGGGTTCGCGCTCGCGCTCGCGGCCGGGTTCGCGCCGGCGGCCGGGGCGTCGAACGCCAAGGCGCTGGCGCGCGCCGACCGCGTGGTGCGCGACGGCGACTTCGAGGGGGCCGAGAAGCTCTACCGCGACCTCCTGGCGAAAGACCAGCGGGACACGCCGGCGCGGCTGGGGCTGAGCCGCGCGCTGCTCAAGCAGCGCAAGCACCTCGACGCCTACGACCACGCGGCGCGTGTCGTCGCGCGCGAGCCCGAGTCGTCGCGCGCGCACGCGCTGCTCGGGTCGGCGCTCCTCGGGATGGGCGACTTCCGCCTCTCGGTCGAGGAGTTCCGCACCGCCCTGAGCTTCAGGGAAGACGAGGCGCTGGCCATCGCCGGGCTCGCGATGGTCGACTTCTACGAGAACCGCATCGCGCAGAGCCTCGCGGGGCTCAGGCGCGCCGCCTCCATCGATTCGGGCGAGCCCGACTACATCTACAACCTCGGCCAGGTCGCCGCGCGCTACGAGCGCTACGCCGAAGCGGCCAACGCCTACGAGATGTTCCTGCGCGTCGCGCCCCGCACCGACGCCGACCGGCGCGCGCGCATCCGCGGCCTCATCGACTTCCTGCGCTACCTCGGCACCCAGCGCGACCTGCTCGACGTGAACGGCCCCGGCGCGGTCACGGTCCCGTTCGAGCTGGTCAACAACCGCCCGCTCGTCCGCGTGCGCATCAACGGCTCGAAGGAGACGCTGCGCTTCGTCATCGACACGGGCGCCGGCATGTGCGTCATCTCCGACAAGGCGGCCGACCGGGTGGGGCTGAAGTCTGTCGCGCGCGGCGGCATGGCGCGCGCCGTCGGCGGCGAGGGGCGCTTCGAGATCGTCTACGGCTTCGTCCAGTCGCTCCAACTCGGGGAGGCGCGCGTCGACCGCGTGCCCGTCTACATCCGCCAGTTCTACAACGACCAGGAGCCGGTGGACGGCTACATCGGGCTCTCGGTGCTCGGCAAGTACATGACGGTCGTCGATTACGGCGCGCGCAAGCTACAGCTGCTGCGCGACGAAGAGTCGCGACGCGCCGAGACGGCGGCCGCTTCGCCGGCGGCGCTGGAGGTTCCCATCCGCACGACCTCGAGCGGCTTCTGGAGCGGCGAGGTCGTCTTCGAGGGGCTGGAGAAGCCCGCGAACTTCATCGTGGACACGGGCGCCTCCATCTCGGTCGTCTCGCAGGCGCTCGCCACGCGCGCCGACCTCGGGCGCTACGAGCGCGGCGCCCGCATCAAGGTCTACGGCGCGGCGGGGCTGGCGGAGAACATCCAGACGCTGCTGCTGCCGAACGTCGCGCTCGGCCCCTACGCGTGGAAGAACGTCTACGCGGCGGTGCTCGACATGGACCCCATCAACGAGACGGCCGGGTTCGAGCAGACGGGCATCATCGGCGGCAACATCCTCAGCCGCTACCGCGTCACCTTCGACTTCGCGCGCGGGGTGATACGGCTCCAGCCGACGGCCGCGCCCGCGTCGGCCGACGACAGGGGCAAGCCGCCGGTCGTGACGAGCCAGTCATGAAGCAGAGCATCTACCTCGAGACCTCGGTCGTCGGCGCGTACCTCGACAACGGCGAGCCGTTCCGACGCGACCTGACCATCCGCTGGTGGGAGCACGAGATGACCGAGTACCGCCCCGTCGTCTCGCCGCTCGTCGTCCGCGAGCTGGAGCGCGTGCCGGAGCCGCACCGCACGGGCTACCTCAAACTGGTCGCGCCGCTGGAATCGGTCGAGCTGACGGACGAGGTCGCCATCCTCGCCGAAGGCTACGTCACGCGCGGCATCTTCCACCGCAAGTACATCGGCGACGCCGTCCACGTCGCGCTCGCCTCGTTCCATAAGATAGACTACCTGGTGACCTGGAACTTCGGGCACCTGGCGAACGTGCGGCGGCAGGCGCGCATACGCCTCTTCAACGCCGCCGCCGGCTTCTTCGTCCCGCAGATCGTGACGCCCGAGTTTCTGGTTTCGGAGATGACAGAGAAGGGGTGAATGGTGAATAGTAAACGGTGAGTGGTTGACGCCCGCGCCCATTTACCATTTACTATTCACCATTCACTATTTACCATCATGTACCGCAAGCCCCGATTCCTGGAAGAGCTGCACGCCATCCGCGAGGAGATGTCGCGCGAGGCCGACTACGACGTGGAGCTGTTCGCCGAGATGGTGCGCTCCGGCGCGAGCCCCGGCCACGGCCCCGTCCGCAACATACGCGGCTTCCGCAGCCGCGCCCCGCGCGGGGGCCGGGCCGAGGAGAAGCCCTCGCCGAAGAAGAGGGCGTCGAGGTAGGCCCCGGATTCAGTTAGAAAGCAATGGAAGAGACGTTTGAAGCCATCGGGCTCGACCTGCCGAGCGAGAAAGATTTCAACCACCTCGCGGAGCGCGCGGGCGACCAGGGCGAGCCGACACAGCTCTGCCGGCGCGGCGCCGTCCTCCACGGCCGCTGCTGGAAGCTGGGCGAGGGGCTCGAAGTCTGGACGGTGCTCTACGAGTCGGGCACGGGCGAAATCTTCTACGCCGACTGCCGCCCCGGCTTCCGCGCCCGCTACGCGCAGCGCATCAGCCCGTGGGCTCTCACCGAGTACGACGAGGACGGCGAGGCCATCGTCCACGGCTACTACGACGGGCACGAGACCGAAGTCCTCTTCGAGCTGCAGAACCTGACCGAGGTCGGCCCCGAGGGCTTCCGCGCGCAGGAGCTGCACGTCGGCCTGTGCGGGCTGGCCTACCGCGCGCGCGTTCTGGCTGAGCCGGGCGAGCCGCGCTGGCAGCCGCTCGAAGAGGCCGCGCCCTCGCGCGCCGCGCACGAGAACGACTGGTCACTGTCGGGGCGCGTCATCTCGTTCAAGACTCTGCGCAACCCGCTCTCGGGCTCCGAGCTTTACTGGGTCTACGTGGACCTCGGCCGCCTCAGGCTCGAAGTCCTCGTCAACGTGCGCGCGCTGCGCGGCGAGCCGCTCGCCGTCGGCGCGGGCTTCTCGGCCGAGGTCTGGCTCCAGGGTCACGTCCTCGACCGCCGCGCGCTCCTCTCCCGCTACGAAGGCCGCGACTCATCCGTCACCCGCGCCTCGCTCTGGTCGCACCTGCGGAGAAGAAACTGAGGGGGTAAGCATGACCCAGGAATTTACGGCGACGGTCTGGCAGGAAGGCGACTGGTTCATCGCACTGTGCAGGGAAGTGGAGGTCGCCAGCCAGGGGCTGACGGAGGATGAGGCGTTAGCCAATCTCCGCGAAGCGCTGGAGCTTCACTTCGAGCCGCCGCACGCGACCATCCTGCCGAGCATACGTAAGATCGAGGTCGAGCTGGATGCCGCTTAGGCCGCTGCCGTACCGCGAATTAAAGCGGAAACTCGAAGCCGCTGGCTTCAAAGAGGTGAGCAGTAAAGGCAGCCACGTCAAATTCGCCAGGGTGACACAGCTCGGGACTTACACCGCCGTCGTCCCGCATCATCGTGAAGTGCCCGTCGGCACCATACGCAGCATTATCAAGCAGGCCGGAATCAGCCCCGACGAATTTGAGAGACTGTAAACTGTCGCAAACCCGATGCGCGCCCTCAAACGTCTCGCCCTCGCCGCCCTCATCCTGTCCGCCGCCGGCGCCGCCGGTCTTTACCTCTTCAACCAGTACTGGGTGCACCGGTTCGACTCTCTCATCGCGCGGCAGGCCGCCGTCTACCGGCTCGACCCCGACCTCGTCTGGAGCATCATCCACGAGGAGACGTACTTCCGCCCGTGGATGACGGGCGAGGCGGGCGAGGTCGGCCTGATGCAGGTGACGCCGACGGTCGGGCGCGAGTGGGCGGCCGAGACCGGGATGCGCGAGCTGGCCGAGCAGATGCGCCGCGACCCCGCCGCCGCGCTCAGCGACCCCGAGCGCAACATACAGGTCGGCTGCTGGTACCTGGAAAAGATCTGGAAGAACTATCAGGACACGCCCGGCGCCGAGCCGCGCGTCGTCGCCGCGTACAACGCCGGCCCCTCGCGCGCCGCCGAGTGGAACCGCGTCGCTCCGGGGCAGCGCCCGCTCACCGCCGAAGAGTTCGTCGCGCGCATAGACTTCCCCACCACGCGCGCCTACGTCCGCAACATCCTCGAACGCTACCGCGGGCTGAAGGCGGGTGGCGGGCGTTGACTTACCGCCAGTTGCTCGCGGGCAACGCGGACTTCCGGCGGCTGTGGGCGGGGCAGGTCGTCTCGGAAATAGGCGACTGGCTGAACAACATCGCCGTGCTCGCGCTCGCCATCCAGCTCGCGGGCGCCGGGAGCGTGGGGCTCGCGGTCGCGACCTACGCCATCGCGCGCCACCTCCCGCTCTTCATCTTCGGCCCCGTCGCGGGCGTCGTCGTCGACCGCGTGAGCCGGCGGCGGGTGATGATAGCGGCGGACGTGGCGCGCGCGGTGCTCGCGCTCGGCTTCCTGGTGGCGAACCGGCTGGGCTCGCTCGCGGCCATCTACGCGGTCGGCGCGTCGCTCTTCTCAGTCTCGGCCTTCTTCAACGCGGCCAAGCGCGCCTCCGTCCCGAACCTCGTCGGCGGGACGGAGGCGCTGCTCGCCGCCAACTCGCTCTCGGCCTCGACGACGGCGGCGACCATCGCGGTCGGCTCGGCGCTCGGCGGCGTCATCGCCACCGCGCTCGGGCGCGACACGGTCTTCGTCCTCAACGCGCTCACCTTCCTCGCCTCCGCCGAGATGATTCGGAGAATCAGACGGCCCGTGAGCAGAGGGCGCGAAGCGCCGGGCGTCGAGCTGGCGGTGCCGGGCGACGGAGTCGCGGCGCAAACGTCAACGCCGCCCCCGTCATCAAGTCTTGGCGTTCAACGCTCGCCGCTCGCCGCATACTTCACTGACTTCCGCGAGGGGCTGCGGTACGTGCGGCGCGACCGCGTGCTGGCGGCGGTCTTCGTGGTGGCGGCCGGGTGGGGGCTGGGGAACGGCGCGGCGCGCGCACTCTACAGCATCTTCGGCGCGAGGCTGGGCGAGCAGGCGGCCGCCGGGTGGGGCGCCGCGTTCGGGCCCGTGGCGGAGCGGCCGACCGACTTCGGCATCTCGGTGCTCTTCGTCGCGATGGGCTTAGGCGGCGTGCTCGGCGCGCCGCTGGCCCGCCGCTTCAACAGCGGCGCGGTCGAAGGGCTCGGCTCGCGCATGGGGCGCTCGCTCGTGCTCGACGGCGCGGGGCTGCTCGTCTTCAGCCTGACGCCGTCGCTCTTCGGCGCGGCGGCCGTGCTCGTCGCGCGCGAGATGAACTTCGCCATCTGGTGGACGGCGCAGCAGACGCTCATGATGCGCCGCACCGACGACCGCGTGGCCGGCCGCGTCTTCGCCTCGTACGAGACTTTGACGACGCTGATGATGGTCGGCTCGATGCTCGTCTCGGGGGCGGCGGCCGACCGCGTCGGCATCCGGCCCGTCGCGGCCTGCGCCGCGTGTGTGGTCATCCTGTCGGGGCTTTCGTGGTTCGTCCTGCGCCGCCGGGGCGGAGAAGTGAGATGACGAAAATTTACTGCGCGCGCTGGGTGCTGCCGATACACTCCGGGCCGGTCGAAGGGGGCGCGGTCGCCGTCGGGGGGACACGCATCGCCGGTGTGGGCGCGCGCGCGGAGATCGTCGAGAGGTTCCCGTCGGCCGTGGTCGAGGACTTCGGCGAGGCCGTCATCCTGCCGGGCTTCGTCAACTGCCACACGCATCTTGAGCTGACCGCGATGCGCGGCTTCCTCGAACCGGAGGAGGGCGACTTCTTCGCGTGGCTGCGCCGCGTCACCGGCTCGCGCGGCGAGCACATGAGCGCCGAAGACCTCTACGTCTCGGCGGCGTGGGGCGCGGTCGAGGCCGCGCGCGCGGGCGTCACGAGCGTCGGCGACGCGAGCGACTCGGGCGCGCCGGTGATGCGGGCGCTGCGCGACGCGGGCCTGCGCGCCGTCGTCTACCAGGAGGCGTTCGGGCCGGACGCGCGCGGGGCCGCGGCGAAGTTCGACGCGGCGCGCGAGAAGATATACGCGCTGCGCGGCGGCGAGACTCCGCTCGTCACGCTCGGCCTGTCGCCGCACGCGCCCTACTCGGTCTCGCCGCCGCTCCTCGAGATGCTCGTGCGCTTCGCGGTCGAAGAGCGCCTGCCGCTGATGATGCACGCCGCCGAGTCCGAGGCCGAGCAGGCGCTGATGACGGAAGGCGGCGGCATCTTCGCGGCGGGCTACGCGCTGCGCGGCTTCCAATTCGACTCGCCGCGCACCACGACCGTCCGCTATCTCGCGCGCCTCGGCGTGCTGGACAAGCTGCTGCTCGCGCACTGCGTCCGCGCGGACGAAGGCGACGTCGAGCTTTTGGGCAGCCACGGCGCGCGCGTCGCACACTGCCCGAAGTCGAACGCCAAGCTCGGGCACGGGCGCGCGCCGCTGGCGGCGTTGCTCGGCGCGGGCGTCAAGGTCGGGCTGGGCAGCGACTCGGTCGCGAGCAACAACACGTGCGACCTGCTCGAAGAGGCGCGCTTCGCCGTGCTCGGCTCGCGCGCGGCGGGCGAGACTGTCGGCGGCCGCGCGCTCGACGCCACGGACGCTTTGCACATGGCGACGCGCGGCGGGGCCGACGCGCTCGGCGTGTGGCCAGTGGCGGGCGCGCTCCACGAAGGGATGGGGGCGGACCTCGTCGCCGTGCGGCTCGACGCGGCGCACCTGACGCCGGCCTACGACCCTGCGGCGGCGCTCGTCTTCTCGGCGTCGGGTCGCGACGTGCTGCTGACGGTCGTGGCGGGGCGCGAGGTCTTCCGCGACGGCCGCGTGACGACGCTCGACGAGGCTGACTTGCGCGCGCGCGTCCGAGACCTCGCGCGCCGCCTCGCCGAGTCGCGCTAGCGCGAGGCCACGCGGGCGCGAAAGAGAGTTGTGCGTTGACATTCCCGGCGGCGTGTCATAGAAACCTCCACGGTACTTCTCCCCGTGCCGGCCGCTCCGCCAACCGGAAGGAGTCGTGAGATGAGAACAAGAAGCCTCGAACAGTTCGCGCGCGTCCTGGCCCTCTGCCTGCTCGCGCCGCGCGCGGCTTCCGCGCAAGCGACGCCGGCGCCCGACGCGCCCGCGCAGAGGCTCGCCGTGCAGGTCGAATACTTCAAGGGCGCGAAGCCGGCCTTCCAGCCCGTGCCGAGGGACAGCTGGTACGGCCACTTCGCGACGGTCGCCACGCCACAGCCGCGCGCGGCCGCCGACACGGTTCGGGCCGTCCACGTCAGGACGCGCGCCGGCGAGGGCGGCCGCGTCGAGGTACGCGTCGGCGTCCACGTCGGCGCGCGCCACTTCGACCGCCTCGAAGCGGTCGCGACCTACCACGCGGCCGTCGGCGAGACGGTCACGGCCGGCGAGCTCGAACGCGTCGGCGTCGCGCCCTTCGTCTTCAAGGTGCTGGGCGTCAACGAGACGGCCGCCGCGCCGCCGTCCGTCCAGAACATGACGCAGTCGATAGAGGCGTTCATCACGGACTTCACGCCCGGCTCGCTGCCGCACGGCAAAATGACGCTGCGGAATCTTTCGACCAAGCGCGTCCGCGCCGTCTACCTGCGGCAGGTCGTCGAGGGGCGCAACCGCCTACAGGGCTTCGTGACCGAGCGCGAGGGGAAGATGCTGATTGAGCCCGGCGGCAGCGCCGAGAAGGTCTTCGGCGCGACGACCGGCGAGCCCTCCGCGTCGGGGTTCCTGCCGGCCGCGGTCGAGAGCCTGGTCATCGACACGGTCGTCTTTGAGGACTACACGTTCGAGGGCGAGCCCGAACGCGCCGCGATGAAGCGCGCGCTCATCGAGGGCGAACGCGCGCAGCTCCAGCGCCTGCTGGCGTTGATTCGCCAGGCCCATAATGCGCCCGCCGCAGGCGCGCCCGCCGCCGCGCGCGCGTTCAGGGGGAGGCTTCTGGCGCTCGGCGACCCCGTTCCGCAGGCGGCCGTGGCCGCGATTCTTAAGGACTACCCCGGCCTCCACACGTACGAGACGGCGGCGACCTCCGACCCGAGCCGCTGGGGCTCGGTGGTCGAAATCTCGATGCACGGCGTCCGGCGCGACCTGCTCAACGACCTCGAACGCTTCGAGAAGGTGTCGCAGTCGTCGCCGCAGGCCGGCGGCTTCAAGGGCTGGCTCAAACAGTGGCAGGCGCGTTACGAAGCCTGGCTCTCGCGCCTCTAAACTCGCCGCGCGCTCGGACGATGATTCACCTCCGCTCAATCGACCTCAAGCCGGCGGCGCGGCGGCTCGAAGGCTTCCCGTTCGAGCTGCCGGTCGTCAGGAAGTTCAGGGGGGTCAAGTTCGGCAGCCCCGTCACGTTCCTCGTCGGCGAGAACGGGTCGGGGAAGTCCACCGTGCTCGAAGCCCTCGCGGCGGCGGTCGGCTCGGTCGTCGTCGGCGGCGAGGACGTGCGCACCGACAAGACGCTCGCGCACGCGCGCGCGCTCGCCGCGCAGCTCAAGCTCGCGTGGGCGAAGCGGACGCACCGCGGCTTCTTCCTGCGCGCCGAGGACTTCTTCAACTTCACGCGGCGCGTCAACCAGACGAGCGCGGAGCTGGAGGGGATGGCCGGCGAGTTCGAGCGCGAAGGGCTCAAGGGCTACGGGCTGCGTCTGGCGCAGGGCGTGGTGCGGGGTCGGAGGCCCCGCTCTCGCCGCAGCGCCAGCTCGCGCTCCTCGCGATGCTCAAGGGGATGGCCGAGCAGGACTCGCAGTTCGTCGTCGCCACGCACTCGCCCATCCTGATGGCGCTCCCCGGCGCGGACATCCTCAGCTTCGACACCGCCCCCGCCCGCCGCGTCCGCTACGAAGAGGTCGAGCACGTCACGCTCACACGCGACTTCCTCAACAACCCCGAGGCCTTTCTCCGCCACCTGTAAGGGCCGTGAACCGTAAACCGTGACAAGATGCGGCGGCGGCCGTCTCCCGTCGCGGCTCAAGGTTTACGGTTTACGGCCTCAACGGTTTACGATTCACGCATGAACGTACTCGTCTTGAACTGCGGCAGCTCGACCGTCAAGTTCCAGCTCATCGCGACCGACCTCGACCACATCGCGCGGGACGCGGACGAGCATCTGGCGGGCGGCGTCGTCGAGCGCATCGGCGGCGAGGCCATCCTCGACTTCCGCGCGCGGGACGACGAGCCGCGCCGCTCGACCGCGCCGGTGCGCGACACCCGCTCGGCCGTCGAGACCGTCATCCGGTGGGTGACCTCGGCCGACTCCGGCATCGAGGAGGTCAAGAGCGTGGCGGACGTACACGCCGTCGGCCACCGCGTCGTCCACGGCGGCGAGCGCTTCAAGCAGTCGGCGCTCATCACCGAAGAGGTCTTGCGCGGCATCGAGGACTGCATCGACCTCGCGCCGCTGCACAACCCCGGCAACATCCGCGGCATACAGGCCGCGCGCGAGGTCTTCGGGCCGGGGCTCCCGCAGGTCGCGGTCTTCGACACGGCCTTTCACCAGACGCTCCCGCCGCACGCGTACCTCTACGCGCTCCCATACCAGTGGTACCGGCGCCACCGCGTCCGCCGCTACGGCTTCCACGGCACTTCGCACCGCTACGTCGCCTACCGCTACCGGCGGCTGCTGGGCCTCTCGCGCGAGCAGACCAACATCATCACGCTCCACCTCGGCAACGGGTGCTCGGCGGCGGCCGTCCGCGGCGGCGACTCGCTCGACACCTCGATGGGGATGACGCCGCTCGAAGGGCTGGTGATGGGGACGCGCTCGGGCGACATCGACCCGGCCATCGTCGATTTCGTCGGGGCGAAGGAGGGACTGTCGGCGCAGGAGTTGGAGTCGGTGCTCAACAAGCAGTCGGGGCTGCTGGGGATTTCCGGGCTGACGAACGACATGCGCGAGCTACTCGACGAGTCGCACGAGTCGGGCGACCGGCGCGCGCGGCTCGCCGTCGAGATTTTCTGCTACCGCGTGCGCAAGTACGTCGGCGCGTACCTCGCGGCGCTGGGCGGGGCGGACGCGCTGGTCTTTACGGGCGGCATCGGCGAGAACTCGGCGGAGGTGCGCGAGCGCATCTGCGAGGGGCTGGGGTGGATGGGCGTCGAGCTCGACCCGGCGGCGAACAAGGCGACGAAGGGGCGGCGCGAGGGGCTCGTCAGCCGCGAGGGGTCGCGCCTCGCCGTTTACGTCATCCCCACCGACGAGGAGCTGCTCATCGCGCGCGACACCGTCCGCCTGATTCGCGGGGTGACGCAAAGATTCTGAGGAGTAGTAGGCAGCAGGCAGATGGCATTAGGCAGTTAAGACGGGAAGAGACTTGAATGAAAAGTGGGCGGCGAGTCGTGAAACTCGCCGCCCACGTTTGCCCGACCGCTTTCCTTTTTCTTCTAACTGCCTACTGCCATCTGCCTACTGCTTTTCTACTGTCCGAAACGATTCCGGTACTCGGCCGAGTCGAGGAAGGCTTTGACCATCTCGGCGCGGACGGGGTCGCCGCCGAACTCGTTGAGCTTGCCGAGCCAGAAGTTCCAGCCGCCGTAGTTGAGCCCCGGCTCCGGGGCGTCGTCGGGGTTGCGGCGCAGGTAGCCGAAGTACTGCATCAGCACGAAGGCGCGGCGCAACTCGGCCTGCTGGAGTGCCTCTTTCTCGGCGACCATCCTGAGCACCGCCGCGCGGGCCAGCACCTCGTGGAACGCCCGGAACATCGCGCGGGTTTGCTCATAATCAGTACCCGTGAGCGTGATGCCGGCGTTCTGGGCGAGCTTTCTGAGGTAGTTGTCCGCGTCCATTGAGAGCGGGTACTCGGCGAGGAATCGCGGCCGCTGGACGAACTCCAGCATGTACGCGTTCTTGTTGGCTTCGAGCTGCGCCTGCCAGTCGCCCGGCCCGACGACGACGCCCTCGCCGATGCGCCGCGTGTCAGGCAGGAACTCCTGGAGCCTGACGAACGGCACCGTCCCCCCCACGCCCGGCGAGGTCGCGTCGCCGTAGGCCGCCTTGAACGCGCGGTAGACGAAGTAGCCCGTCTCCTGGAACTCTATCGACAGGAAGAAGGCCGCGCTCGTGTTGATGCGCTTGACCTCGCGGCAGGCGGCGTCGGCGCCGCACGACTCGATGCCGCCCGTCCAGAAGGCGAGCCCCGCGGCGTCGGGCTCGCGGTTGAGGAAGTCGTGGTAGTGCTGGCGGACGAAGTCCGAAGAGTTGTCAATCGGGTTACCCGCGGGCGGCGGGTCGTCGTCGGCCGCGAGGAGGACCGTGGCGGCCGCCTGCGGGCCGAGCGCGGCGCCGCCGGTCGGGTTCGAGAGCGTGAGGTTGATGGTCTCCACCGGCTCGGTGAAGGCGTCCTCGGTCAGTAGCACGTCGAACGTCTTCGAGGTCTCGCCCGCCGCGAACCTGAGCGTCCCCGAGGCGGCCGTGTAGTCCTTGCGCTCGGTCGCCGTCCCGTCGCCCGTCGCGAAGTCCACGTTGGCCGCGGCCGAGGCGTCGCCCGAGCGGGTGACCGTGACGGTGACGAAGTGCGCGCTCTCGCCCACGGGGTAGACGCCCTCCGAGAACTGGAACCGCGGCGTGTCGTCGTTGAGGATGGTGCCCACGCCCCGCGCGTCCGCGACGCCCGCGTTCGACGCCCCCGACAGGTTGACGAAGAAGTTCTCGTCCGCCTCGTTGAGCGTGTCGCCCAGGACGAAGACCAGGAAGGTCTTGCTGGTCTCGCCGGGGTTGAAGGTTATCGTGCCGGAGGCGGCGGCGTAGTCGGCCGCGTCGGCCCTGGCCGTGCCGTCGGCGGTGGCGTAGTTGACCGTCACCGTCTGCCCGCTCGCGGGCGCGAGCGTCACCGTGAACTCTTTGCCCGAGCCGCCCGAGTTGCCCTCGGTCACGGTCACGTCGCCGACCGAGAGCGAAGGGGCGCCGTCGTCGTCGGTTATCGTCCCCGTGCCCTGCCCGTCGTTGACGGTCGCGTTCGACGCTCCCGAGAGGTTGACGTCGAAGCTTTCGTTCGGCTCGTCGGTGGTGTCGCCGGCGACGAGGACGGTGACATTCTTCGAGGTCTCCCCGGGGTTGAAGGTGAGCTGGGTGGAGGCGACGGCCGCGTAGTCGCCCGGCGCGACGGCCGTGTTGTTGGCGGTCGCGTAGCTGACGGTGACGGTCTTTCCGCTCGCGGCCGAGAGCGTGACGGCGAACGTGGCGTTGACCGTGCCGGCGTCGCCCTCGGTGACGGTCGCGTCGCCGACGGAGAGCGAGGGCGCCACGTCGTTGTCCGAGATGGTGCCGACGCCGGTGCCGTCGCCGATGGTCGCGCGGGATGAGCTATGTACGTTGAGGCTGAAGGTCTCGTCCGGCTCGTCGGTCGTGTCGTTGAGGATGTCGACGGACACGGTTTTCGAGGTCTCGCCGGGGCTGAACGTCACCGAGCCGATGCCGACGCCCATGTAGTCGGCGCCGGCGGTCGCGGTGCCGTTCGCCGAGGTGTAGAGGACAAGCACGTCCCGCCCGCTCGCGGCCGAGAGCTTGAAGTTGAAGGAGGCCACGCCGGCGCCTTCCTCTACCGTGGTGTCTTCGATGGTGAGCGAGGGTGCCGCGTCGTCGTCCGTGATGGTGCCGACGCCGGAGTTGTCGGCGATGGACGCGCCCGAGGCGGCGGAGAGATTGACGAAGAAGGTCTCGTTCTCCTCGTCAAGGGCGTCGCCGAGGGCGGAGACGGCGACGTTCTTCGTCGTCTCGCCGGGGCTGAAGGTGAGCGTGCCGCCGGCGGCCGTGTAGTCTGTGCCGGCCGTGGCCGTGTTGTTGGCGGTGGCGTAATTGATGGTGACGGGCAGGCCGCTCGCGGCCGAGAGCGAGATGGTGAACGTGATGGAGACGGGGTTCGCGGTGCCCTCAGTCACCGGCGCCGGGTCGTTGATGGAGATGGTGGGCGCCGTGTCGTCGTTCGTGATGGTGCCGACGCCCTGCGCGTCGTTGATGGTCGCGCCCGACGGCGAAGTGAGGTTGACGAAGAAGGTCTCGTTATTCTCGAAGGTCGTCTCGCCCCTGACGGTGACGGTGAAGGTCTCAGACGTGTCGCCGGGCACGAAGTTGAGCGTGCCGCTCGCCGCCGTGTAGTCGTTGCCGCTGCCCTCGGTGGCCGTCCCGCCGGCCGAGGTCGTCGCGTAGCTGACGCTCGCGGCGACGCCGCTCGGGGCGGAGAGCGTGACGGTGAAGGTGGCGTTGACGGTGCCGGAGTTGCCCTCGGTCACGGTCGCGTCACTGATGGTGAAGGAGGGCGCGGTGTCGTCGTTCGTGATGGTGCCGAGGCCAGCGTTGTCCGAGATGGTCGCGCCGCCCGTCGCCGAGGAGAGCGTGACGTTGAAGGTCTCGTTGGCCTCGAAGAGCGCCTCGCCTGTGACGTTGATGGTGACGGTCTCCGACGTGTCGCCCGGCGTGAAGTTTACCGTGCCGCTCGTGACCGCAGCGTAGTCGCTGCCGGCCGTGGCCGTCCCGTCGGAGGTGGCGTAGCTCACCGAGACGGGGTTGACGGAAGCGTGCGAGAGCGTGACCGTGAAGTTGAAGGCGGTCGTGCCGGTGTTGCCCTCCGCGATGGTCAGGTCGTTGATGGCAAGCGCGGCGTCGTCGTTGTTGACGGTGGCCTGTGCCTGGCTGTCAGAGATGGTCGCGTTCGACGGGCTCGACAGGTTGAGGAAGAAATTCTCGTGCGCCTCGCCGACGGTGTCGCCGTTGACGTTGACCGTGATGGTCCTGGAGGTCTGGCCGGGGTCGAAGGTCAGGCTGGAAGTGACGGCCGCGTAGTCGCCGGACGCGCTGGTGGCCGTGCCGTCGGCCGTCGCGTAGCTCACCGTGACGGTCTGGCCGCTCGCGGGCAGCAGCGAGACGGTGAAGTTGACGGCGGTGGTGGCGCCGGCGTTGCCCTCGGCCACCGCGGTCGCGTCGCCGACCGAGAGCGAAGGGGCGCCGTCGTCGTCGGTTATCGTCCCCGTGCCCTGTCCGTCGCCGACGGTCGCGTTCGAGGGGGACGAGAGGTTGACGAAAAAGGTCTCGTTCGGCTCGTCGGTGGTGTCGCCCGCGACGTTGACGTTGACGGTCTTCACAGTGTCGCCGGGGTTGAAGGTGAGCGTGCCGGAGGCCGAGGCGTAGTCGGCGGGCTGCGTGGCCGAGTTGTCGGCCGTCGAGTAGTTGACCGTGACGGGCTGCGCGCTTGCGGCCGAGAGCGTGACGTCGAAGACGGCGCCCGTGGTGCCGACGTTGCCTTCGGTGACTGTCACGTCGTTGACGCTCAGCGCGGGGGCGGCGTCGTTGTCCGTGATGGTCAGCGTGGCGGTCGTCTGCGTGCCGAGGGTCGCGCCGCCGGTCGGGCCGCTCAAAGTCAGGTTGACGGTCTCGTCCGGCTCGTCGAGCGAGTCGTCCGAGACGGCGACGTTGAAGGTCTTGCTCGTCTCGCCGGCGGCGAAGTTGAGCGTGCCGCCGGCGGCCGTGTAGTCGACGCCGGCCACGGCCGTCCCGTTCGAGGTGGCGTAACTGACGGAGACGGCGCGGTCGCTCCCGTCCGCGCGCGTGACGGTGACGGTGGCGTTCGTCCCGGCCTCGCCGGCCGCGTAGGTGGCGGCGCTGAACTGGAGCGTGCCGGGGATGTCGCAGGGCGAGGGGCCGGCGTTGTCGGGCGTGAGCAGGAAGGCGCGGCGCTGGCCCGAGCCGTTGACCGCCGTGGCGACTATCTGCCCGCGGTCGTTGATGGCGCGCGCCTCCTCGAACGTCCAGCCGGCGGTCGGGGCGAGCGTGTTGAGGTTCTTCATCTCGCCCGCGTCGTGCGCGCCGTTGGCGTTGTCGTCAGTCCAGAGGAAGGCGCGGTTGACGCCGGCGGTGACCTCCGCGTAGCCGACGATATGTCCCGAGGCGTTGACGCCGTAGGCGATGCTGCGCGTGCCGCCGAACGTGCCGAGGTCCTGTATCCCGCCGGTCGAAGTCCAGCGGAAGGCGTGGAAGGGGCGGCTGGCGTTGTTTGAGGGGATGTTGGCGTGGCCGACGACGACGACGACATCGTTATTGTCCGGCTCGTTGAGGTCGTAGGCGAAGCTGTTGGTGCCGCCGAGCGTGCCGAGGTCTGTGACGACGCCGCCGCTCGAAAGGAAGGCGTGCGACGCGCCGCCCGAAGTCTGCGCGGTGCCGATGATGTGGCCGGCGTTGTTGATGGCGTAGGCCGCGATGGGCGTCCCCCACGGCGCGGTGACGATCTGCATCCCGGTCGCCTGCGTCCAGACGAAGGCGCGGTCTTGCAGCGGCGAAGTCTCCCACTGGCCGACGATCTGGTTCGACTCGTTGATGTCGTAGGCGGCGGCGCCGGTGCCGGGCGTCCCGAGGTCTGCTTTCGTGCCCGTCGCCAGCGTCCAGATGAAGGGGCGCTGCTCGCTCGTCGCGGTCTGCGCGGAGCCGGCGACCCGCCCCGCAACGTTGACGGCGGAGGCCGACCCGCTCTGGCCGCCGAAGGTCCCGAGGTCGGTCATCGTCGCCCCGTTCCAGAAGTAAGGGTGGAAGGAGGTGGAGCCCGTGGGGTTGGACTCGCCCACGACCTTGCCGCACTCGTCGAGCCCGAGCGCGGTGCTCTGCGCGCCGCCGAGCGTGCCGAGGTCGGTCACCGTATAGGTGACGGCCTGCGCCGCGCCGCGCGGCGCGGGGAGCAGGGGGAAGAACGCGACCGCGAGCAGGCACACGACCGCCAGAGGCAATTTCCAGGGATGACGCAATTTAGACCTTCTCTATCATTACGGAGGTAAAACAGGGACTAAAAAGGCGATGGGGAGCGCGGGTCGGTCCGACGTGCCGCGGATAAAAGTTCTGCCGATGCCGCACCAGGTGGGCGGGAACAACCGCCGGCAACTTTAAAGCCGGCAGGGTCTTAAGTCAACCGGAAGACTGTGGCGGAAGCCCGACCGTGAGGGAGGGCGAAAGACAATGGGTGAAGGCGGGGGGATGAAGGATGAAGTGAACGCCTTTCAGCCGTCCTTTCATCCTTCGTCCCCCCGCCTTCACCCTCTCATTAGCGGCGGGCGGCGGCAATCGATTCGTCGAAGATTTCGAGCGCCACGTCCGCGTTCTCGCGCGAGAGGACGAGCGGCGGCGACCAGCGGATGGTGTTGTAGCCGGCGCCGAGGAGGATGAGGCCGCGCCGGTAGCACTCGACCTCGACGCGGTCGCGCAGCTCGGGCGCCGGCTCGCGCGAACCGCCGCCGGCGACGAACTCGACGCCCAGCATCATCCCGAGGCCCCGCACGTCGCCGATGCAGTCGTGCCTGGCGCTGAGGCGGCGCAATCCCTCTTCGAGGTACGCGCCGACCTCCGCCGAGTTGGCGACGAGGCCGCCTTCGAGCAGCTCGATGGTCTTGAGCGCGGCGGCGATGGCGACCGGGTTGCCGCCGAAGGTCGAGGCGTGCGCGCCCGGCTTCCAGTCCATCAGGTCGGCGCGCGCCACGCACGCGCCCATCGGGATGCCCGACGCGATGCCCTTCGCCAGCGTGACCACGTCGGGCTTGAGGTCGTAGTGCTCGCACGCGAACATCCGCCCGGTGCGGCCGAAGCCCGACTGCACCTCGTCGACGACGAGGAGGATGCCTTCGCGGTCGCAAATCCGGCGGAGGCCGTGGAGGAACTCGCGCGGCGCGGGGACGTAGCCGCCCTCGCCCTGCACCGCCTCGACGACGATGGCCGCGACCTCCTCGGGCGGCGTCGTCGTCACGAACAGACGTTGCTCCATCCAGTCGAGGACGGCGCGGCTGACGGTCTCGCCGTCGCTCCGCTCGCCGGTGAACGGGTGGCGGAACGTGTTGGGGTAGGGGACGTGCGTCACGTCGAGGACCGAGCGCTTGAAGCCGCGGCGCTGCGCGACCCGCGAGGAGGTGAGCGAGAGGCTCCCCAAAGTGCGTCCGTGGAAGCTGTTGAAGAAGGCGATGAACTTCTGCCGCCCCGTCGCGTGCATGGCGAGCTTGAGCGCGGTCTCGACGGCCTCGGTGCCGCTGTTGGCGAAGTGCGTCTTCGTCGGCCCGTCAATGGGCACTATCTCCTCGAGCTTGCGCGCGAGGTCGGGCATGTGGCGGTAGTAGTAGTCTGTGCCGCACATGTGTATGAGGCGCGCGGCCTGCTCCTGGATCGCCTTGACGACCTCGGGGTGGCAGTGCCCCGTGGAGCAGACGGCGACGCCGGCGTTGCAGTCGAGGAAGGTGTTGCCGTCCACGTCCTCGACCCAGACGCCGGAGGCGCGCTCGGCGACGAGCTTGTACTCGGGGCGCGGGTAAGAGGGCGTGACCCAGCGGGCGTCGGCCTCGACTATCTCCCGCCCCTTCGGGCCGGGCAGCTCGGTCTTGATCTCGGGTCTCTTGGCGGCGGTGATTGCGGACATGACGAATTCTCCTCCAGTCGGAAAGCGAGGGCGGGTACGAACATTAACGCGAGGTGAAGGGCCGACGAATGTCTCGGAGGAGGGCGCGGCTAGTCCGCGAAGAGGTTCGCGCGGGAGTCGAGCGGCCGGAAGTGTGGGGCGGTGTAGTCTCGCATCGGCGTTAAAATCATACCCAGATTGAACCGCGACGGCAAGAGGGTTAGTAGGCGGCAGGCAGATGGCAGCAGGCAGTTGAAGCGCCGCCGTCAAAGACCCTGACTTAATCTCTCGACTTCTGAAACGCGGGGCGGCTGCTTACTGCCATCTGCCTGCCGTTCATCCGGCGCGCGTGCCGGTGTAGCGGATGGGGGGCGCGATGGGGAGTTTGACCTTGATGGTGCCGTTGAGCGAGTCGTTGCTCTCGACCTGTCCAGTGATGCTGGCCCCGTAGGACTTGCCCTGGAACTCCATCTGCACGCGCGCGTCGAAGCCGTCGTGCGTCACGGTGAGCCCTTCGAGCGGGGCGTCGCCGAGCCGCGAGGTGATGTGCGCGCTGAGCGCGCCGCCCGTGCCCTTGAAGACGAGCGTCGCGGGGTGTCTGCCGAAGGGCGTCGCCACTTCGAGGTTCCAGGTGCCAACCAGATTCATAACGGATGTTCCCCCCTGTCTGATGAAAGCGCGGCCGCCCCCGAGCGGGGTTGCGCCGCGGCGTTGTTAAAAGTTCAGTCCCCGGCGCCGCGCGCGCCGACGAAGTCCTCGACGCGGTCGGCGTACGGCGCGACCTGCGCTTGTATCTGCGCGCGGTCGCCGACGACGACGACCGCCGCGCGGTCGGGCGTCACGTAGCGCCGGGCGGCGCGCCGCACGTCCTGCTTCGTCACCCGCTGGATGTGCTCGCGGTAGGTGCGGAGGTAGTCGTCCGGCAGCCCGTGCATCCTTATCTGGACGAGCTGGTCGATGAGCCCCTCCTGCGTCTCCAGTCGGATGGGGAAGATGCCGGTCAGGTAATTCTTCGCGTCGGTCAGCTCCTTGTCGGAAACGTCCTCGTCGCGGATGCGCGCCAGCTCGTAGAAAATCTCCTTGAGCGAGGCGCCGGTGACCTCGCCGCGCACCTCGGTCGTCGCGCGGAAGGAGCCGGCGTGGCGGCGCGCGTCGAGCTGGGTGTAGGCGCCGTAGGTGTAGCCCTTCTCCTCGCGCAGGTTCATGAAGAGGCGCGCCGAGGCGTTGCCGCCGAGGATGGTGTGCATGACGAGCAGGTCGAAGTAGTCGGGGTCGGTGCGCGTGACCGAGGTGTTGGCGACGAGGATGTTGGTCTGCGCCGAGCCGGGGCGGTCGACGATGTAGGCCGTGCGCTCGGTGCGTGCGGGCGGGGCGGGGAAGACTGCCAGACTGCCTCGGCGACCTCGCCCGGCCGCCACCCGCCGAAAAGCTCCTCGGCGCGCGCGAGCACGTGGTCGCGGCTCACGTCGCCGACGACGAAGAGGACGGCGTTGTTGGGCACTATCAGCGCGCAGTGGTGGCGGACGAGCGCGTCGCGCGAGAGCGCCTCGATGGACTCGGGCGTCGAGGCGACGACGGCGTAAGGGTGCTGGCCGAAGATGACGCGCGAGACGGCCTCGGAGGCGAGGAAGGAGGGCTGCGCGCGCTGCGCGATCAGGTTCTGCTGCGCGTTGGCCTTGGCGAGCGCGAGTTCCGACTCGGGGAAGACGGGTCTGAGCGTCACGTCGGCGAGGAGTTCGAGCACCCGGTCGGCGTAGCCCGAGAGCGAGGAGGCGGCGACGGTCAGGTAGTCGGACGAGGCGCCGGCCGAGACGGACGCGCCGTGGCGCGCGACCTCCTCGGCTATCTGGCGCGAGGTGTGCGTCTCGGTGCCCTCGACGAGCATGTCGGTCATCACGTCCGTCAGGCCGGGCAGGTCGGCCGGGTCCGAGGCGTCGCCGGCGCGGACGGCCAGACGGAAGCTGACGAGCGGGAGCCTCGGGTGCTCGACGACGACCACGCGCAGCCCGTTCGCCAGAGACGACTCCTCGGGCAGCGGCAGGTTCAGAGCGCGCTCGCCCAGCGGCGCGGGCGGACGGCGGCGGAACTCTTCTGTGTCGGTGGCGCTCATAAGTTTGAAGAGCCGTGAACCGTAAACCGTAAACCGTAACGAGATAAAAATCCGTTCTTTCTTGTCACGGTTTACGGTTTACGGTTCACGCCCTTACCTTTCATTCGTTCGCGGGGGAGTCCTGTTGCTGGACGGCCGCGGCCTCGGGGGAGGTGCGCGACGCGTGGCCGGTCGGGGGCGGCGGGTCTGCGGGCGGGGGCGTGGGCACCTGCGGCGGCGGGGCGCCGGGCTCGGCGGGCTCGCCGGGCGGCTCGGGCTCGGCGGGCGCGGGCTCGCCCTCGGCGTCGGCCGTGTGCGACGGCACGACCTCGATGACCGAGTGGTTGTCCGTGAGCAGGTAGCGCGCGACCGCCGCGCGAATCTCCTCGGGCGTGATGGCGAGGTAGCGCGCGAGCTCCGTGTTCAAGAGCGTCGGGTCCCCGTCGTAGAGCGCGTACTCGGCGAGCCGCTGCGCGCGGTAGAGCGACGACTGGCGGCTGCGCACCGCGTCGTTGAGCAGCGTGTTGTGGAGCTTCTCCATCTCCTCCGCGCTCGGGCCCTCCGTCCCGAGGCGTTCGACCTCCTCGCGGATGGTCGCGCGGATGGCCTCGGTCGTGTGACCCGGCTTCGGGATGGCGAAGATGTAGAGCGTCGAGGGGCCGCGCCGCTCGCCCAGGCCCCCCTGGATGGCGACGACCGACTCCTCCTCCTTGACGAGCCGCTGGTAGAGGCGGGAGCTGTCGCCGTCGAGCAGGAGGTCGGTGCCGAGCGAGAGCGCGTAGAAGTCGGGCGTGCGGCGGGGCGGCAGCTTCCAGCCGAGCACGATGGCCGGGAGCTGCGCGAACGGGTCGCGGTAGACCTCGCCGAGCGAGGCGACCCCCTCGGGCTCGCTCACGTCCACGGGCGGCGGCGGCTGCTGCGCCGGGATGGTGGCGAAGTACTTCTCGACGAGCGCGCGCGCCTCCGCCGAGTCGAAGTCGCCGACGATGGTGAGCACGGCGTTGTTCGGCGCGTAGTAGATGCGGAAGCCTCGACCGTCGCGGCGTCGAGGTCTTCCATCGAGCCGATGGTCGAGTGCGCGTTGCGCGGGTTGACGTAGACCAGTTCGTTGAGGCGCAGGAAGGCGCTCGAATAGGGGCGGTTGTCGTAGGAGAGGCGCTTCTCCTCCTTGACGGCCTCGCGCTGGTTGTCGAGGTTCTCCTGCGTCACGCGGAGCGAGCGCATCCGGTCGCTCTCCAGCCAGAGCGCGAGCGGGAGCTGGCTGGAGGGGAGCGTCTCGAAGTAGTTGGTGCGCTCCGTCGAGGTCGTCCCGTTCATCGTCCCGCCGTTGTTGAAGACGTACTGGAAGTGGCCCGCCTTCGGCACGTTCTCCGAGCCCTGGAACATCATGTGCTCGAAGAGGTGCGCGAAGCCCGTGCGCCCCTCGCGCTCGTTGCGCGAGCCGACGTCGTAGTAGACGGCGACCGAGACGACCGGCACCGAGTGGTCTTCACTCAGAACCACCCGCAGCCCGTTCCCCAGCGTGTAGCGCTCGACCGCGATCTGCGGCAGCGTGACTGTTGACAAGTGGACCTCCAGAAGGGGCGCCGGATGTCAGGTGCCGGGCGCTGGGGAGTTTCTTCAAACGGCACCTGGCATGCAGCGCCCGATATATCTTACTCCGGTTTGGCGACCATCCCGCGCAGCTCGGCGCGGAGCCGCTCGATCTCGGAGAGCTTGAGCGAGACGCGGTCGAAGAGCTCGTGCTGCGCCTTGATGCCCTCGTCGATGAGGAAGGCGGCGGCGTCGGCGCGGGTGCGGAAGACGCCGGCCTGCACGAGCTGTTCGAGCCGCTCCTGCGCCTCGTGCGAGACCTTGACGGCGACGACGTAGTCGTCCTTCGCCGAGAGCGCGCGCTCGACCGTGCGGCTGATGTCGCGGCCGATGGAGGCCAGCGACTCGGGGATGCGCGAGGCGATCTCGCGCACAGAGGATTGCGTGGCGTAGCCGCGCTCCCCGTGCGCGTGCTCGTCGTCGTGGTCGGCGATCATCAGGTCGTCGACGGGGTCGAGGATTTCGGGGTCCTTCGGGTCGTTAGGGCTGCTCATCTGTTTTCGGCCACCTCCTGCCGTCCTTGTCACGGCCGTCGAGAGTCCCGCGCCGCCGCCAACGCCCCGGCGCGACCGCCGGCGGCGGCGGCGCGTGCGCACGCACGGCCTCAAAGTTTATGGCGGCGGACTGCTTGCGGAGCATTCTAAGGTCGCCCGAGAGACGAGCGCAAGGCGGCCCGAATCCGCGCCCCTCCCGCGAGGGCCGGCAACCTTGCCGGCCGTCGGCTCATCAATTACACTACACCGACCTGCCTTCGGACGGGCGGAGTTACGGCTGGCGTCACGCGCCGCGGCTGACCGCCCGGCGCCCCACACTGTTGTCGGGTTCTAACAGAGGTTTTGTCTCCGTGAAAAAGAGAATTTCCACCGCGCTCGCGACGCTCCTCCTTCTCGCGGTCTCGCTCCCGGCCTTCGTCATCGCGCAGCAGAGCGGCGCGCAGCCCGCGCCCGCGCCCGGCGTGCGCCGCCAGGCGCCGCCCGCGGACGGGCCCGCCGCGGCGCCCGGCACCGCGCGCGCGCGCCGCCCGCGCCCCACCGACGCCACCGAGGGGCTCGAAACCGACGTGGCCGAGGCGCTCACGGTCATCCAGGACAACCACGTCGACGGCAACAAGGTCAAGTACGACGAGGTCTTCAAGTCGTCGATCATCGGCATGCTCCGCACGCTCGACCCGCACTCGAACTTTTACGACGCGAAGGAGTTCGAGGAGCAGCGCGCCGACTGGCGGAGCGAGTACTACGGCATCGGCGCCACCATCGGCGACCGCCGCATCGGCACGAGCACGGACACCTACGTCCTCGCGACCTTCGAGGCGACGCCCGCCTTCCGCGCGGGGCTGCGCTTCGGCGACCGCATCACCGAGATCGACGGCAAGCCGGTGAAGGGCAAGGCGTCGGGCGAGGTGCGCGACATGCTGAGGGGGCCGCGCGGCACGACGGTGCGCGTGACGGTCGAGCGCGCCTCGACGGGGCAGCCCGAGACGGTCTCCATCACGCGCGACGCCGTCGCGCAGCCGACCATCCCGGACGCCTACTTCATCCGCCCCGGCGTCGGCTACGTCGACATGACGCGCGGCTTCAACTACACGACCGCCGACGAGTTCATCCACGCGCTCAAATACCTGCGCGAGAACGGGATGACCGGGCTCGTCGTGGACCTGCGCAACAACGGCGGCGGCATCCTCGACCAGGCCAAGGTCGTCGCCGAGCAGTTCCTCCAGAGCGGCCAGACCATCCTGACGCAGAAGGGGCGCGGCGCGCGCGGGATGCAGCGCGAGCTGGTCTCGGGCAACCGCAAGCCCGACCCGACGCCGCTCGTCGTCCTCGTCAACCGGGGCACGGCCTCGGCCTCCGAGATCGTCGCCGGCGCCTGGCAGGATCACGACCGCGCGCTCATCGTCGGCGAGACCTCGTTCGGCAAGGGGCTCGTCCAGTCCATCATGCCGCTGGAGTACGGCACGGCGCTGACCCTGACGACCTCGAAGTACTACACGCCCTCGGGGCGGCTCATCCAGCGCGACTACTCGAACCAGGGCTTCTACGACTACATCTACGGCCGCGTCAACGGCACGCAGGAAGAGGCGCCCGCCGCCGGGAAGCCGAAGGGCCCCGAGACGCACACCGACACGGGCCGCCCCATCTACGGCGGCGGCGGCATCGCGCCCGACGAGGCGGTCAAGGCGCGCACGCTCACGCCGCAGCAGGTGCGGCTCATCGACCCCATCTTCGCCTTCGCGCGCGACGCCGTGAACGGCCGCCTCGCGGGCGCCCCCGCCTCCTTCAAGGTCGGCGGCATGCCCGAGTTCGAGCGCAACGTCGAGCCGGGCGCCTTCGCCGTGGACGACAAGGTCTTCAAGGCGTTCAAGGACTACGTCGCCGCCAACTTCGAGGACCTGAAGCTCACCGAAGCGCAGCTCGACCGCGGCCGCGAGTACATCGTCCGCCAGCTCCGCTACGACCTGACGACCGCGGCCTACGGGTCGGTCAAGGCGTCGCAGGTGTTGATGAACGACGACCCGCAGGTTTTGAAGGCCATCGACTCGCTGCCGCGCGCGCGCGACCTCGCCACCGCCGCCATGCGCGGCCGCAACCCGCAGACCAAGTCGTTCGAGGAATAGTCGGGCGGCGGGATAGAAACGAAGAGGGGCGCCGAGTCTTGGACTCGGCGCCCCTCTTCGTTCGGCGCCCGGCGCGGAGGCTTCCGCCCGCGCCGGGCGCCCGCCGCTACCAGCTACAGCCGTAGCTCCCCATCGTCGTCTTGGCGTTATCGAGCGCCTGCTTGCACCCCATCGTGAGGCCGGCCTTGCCCTGCGGCGTCTCGGCCGCCTTCTTCCAGGCGGTGCGCATCGAGTCGAGGTTGGCCTTGACCATCGAGCGCGCCGACTCGGGCACCTTGCTGTTGACGCACGCCTCGTACTTCTGGATGAAGTCGTCGCACTCGGCCACGCCGATCTTGTCGCCCGACGCGGTCGTGCCGGCGCCGTTCGTCGTGCCCGTGTTGGCAGCGTTGTCGGTCGCGCCGCCGCCGCACGCCAGCAGCAGCGCGCCCAGCAGCAGGCAGACGCAGAAGAGGGAAAAGGTCTTGGTCGTCATCGGTCAGTTATTCTCCTTCCGAAAATCGGGCCGCGCTCCGACCCGGCAAGCGACAACTGCGGCGAGGTTTTATTGGAGAAGCTCCCGTTGGTAAAAAGCGAGCTAAGCTAATGCGGGGCGGGCGCCTGCGTCAAGCGCAGGCGGCGTCAGCGCGCCGCCCGCTGCGGCTCGGGCTCGGGGTTGGGTTCGGATTCGCGGCGCGCGTCCCTCTTCAGACGCTCGAAATCTATCCCGGTCGAGGGGCCGACGTCGGCGTCCATCAGGTCGGCCATCTTGCGCAGCGTGTAGTCGTTCTCGGAAGGGTCGGTCGAGGCGACGCAGTCGGCGGGGATGACGAGGTTGAAGTCGCGCATGTATGCGTCGTGCGCCGTGAAGAGGACGCAGATGTCGCCGGTCAGACCCGTCAGCACGAGCGTCTTGGCCTGCAGGTAGTCGAGCAGGATGTCGAGCGTCGTCGAGAAGAAGCCCGAGTGCTTCGGCTTGAGGACGAAGTAGTCGTCGTCGCCGTCCGGGCGCAGAAGTTCGGCGACGGGGCGGCCGCGCACGTCCTCCTCGAGACAGTGCTCCAGAATCTTTTTGAAGTCGGACTGCCACTTGCCGAAGTTGTCGTTGACGTGGGGCAAGGAGAGGGAAGGAGGGAATTCACATGGGTGGGCAGGATGAACAGGATGAGAGCTTTAGAATTTTAAATCTTCAACTCTCGTCCTGTTCACCCTGCCCACCCATGTGAATGTTAACCTGCGGTTTAGCTCTGGTACGCGGGGACGCGCGCCTCGCGGCGGCGCCAGACGGCGAGCAGCGCGCCGATGCCGAGGAGGCCGACGAGGTGGTAGCCGTTGTTGATGAGGTAGAGCCCGACCGGGCGCCCCTCAAAGATGACCGTCTCCAGGTTGGTCGTCAGGACGAAGCCGAGCCACAGCCAGAAGCCGGTGAGCATCCCCGAGCGCGCCGTCTCGGCGCCCGTGAACTTGACGAAGTGCGCGAGCACGTAGGCGAGCACGAGCGAGCTGACCAGCGCCAGGCCGATCTCGCCCGCGTGGCTCCGCGCCTGGATGGCCGCGAGCTGCTCGGGCGTCCAGCCCTTGAGCGCGATGAACGGCCGCGAGAACAGCAGCGGCGAGTACCAGAGCGCGCCGAGCACCCAGTAGGCGACGGCCGACGCGACGACGGCCGGGTAGTTGATCTTCATCTTCGACCCTTCTCCTTTCAGGGGAAAAAGTTATCGTGCACAGGGGGGCGGGGAAGCGCTTCAGGACTGCGCGCCCTTGAGCGTGATGAGCGAGATGGTCGCGCCGGTCGGGTCGTTGACGACGCAGAAGCGCCCGACGTTGGGGATGTCTGTGGGTGGGACGCAGACCGAGCCGCCCAGCTCTGACACCTTCGCGGCGCGCGCGTCCACGTCGTCGACGGCGACGTAGGACATCCAGTGCGAGGGCGCGCCGCCGTACTCCGGCCCCATCTTGTAAATGCCGCCGACGTGCTCGCCGCCGGCGACGATCTCGTGGTAGACCATCTGCTGCGCCTCCGCCCCTTCGCACGACGCCATCGCCTCGGACTTCTTCACCTGCCAGCCGAGCAGCTCGGTGTAGAACTTGACCGCGGCGGCGTCGTCGGTGGTCGAAAGCTCGTTCCAGCAGAAGGTGCCGTGCGCGGGCATCTTGTGTTCGGACATCTCTCTTGTCTCCTCTCGGATTAAAGCGTCGCTTTTGAAAAACTTCGTGCGAGGCCGGGTGACCGAAACGGCAAGCCGGAACGACGGGCGTTGGAATCCCGACGCGGCAGCTTACGCGAAACGACGTGGAAAGTGCGTCAGAAAAAAAATAAGGCGGGCCCTCAAACATTTGAAAACCCGCCTTCAACCCGCCCTTGTTCGTTCGGAAAGAAAAACCCTTGCGAGGGAGAAATTATGTTCCTTCTTAAAGCTGCTCGGCCCTCAAAGAGTCGGGCCACTCACTCAAAAAAGATTCCGGCCCGGAGGGCCGGCCGCGTCAGTGCGCGGCCAGCCACTCGCCGAAGACCTGCGACTCTTCGAGCTTGCCCGACCAGCGGGCGCGGTTCTTGCCCGTCAGCGCCAGGATCATCGCCTGGTGCTGCCCGGCGCGGTCGCCGAGGCGCTCGAAGTAGTTGTAGAGCCGGTCGATGCGCGCCACCGATTCGCGCGCGGCCTCGACGTTGCGGAAGTGCAGGACGTTGCGGAAGTAGCGCGTGTAGACGTTCTGCTCCCGGCCCGTCGTCGTGTAGAGGTCGAAGTAGCCGTCGAGGTGCCCGGCCTGCTGCAAGACCTGCGCGACGTAGGAAGGCCGCGCCTTCACCTTGCGCACGATCTCGGCGATGTCCCTCGTGCCGGACTCGAAGAGGGAGACGATCTGCTCCTTCTTCGTCTTCTGCTCGACCTCGGTCGTTTCTGCCTGCGCCGCTGCGCCGCGAGCCGACGCCTCGTCGGCGTAGTCGAGCTCGAGCGCGAGCGGCTTCATCTCTTCAATCAACTCTTCTGTCGTCATCTCTCCTCACCCCCTTGCCAATGAGCAGTCGTTTAGATGCTCGGGGCGGCGGGCAGTTCGCTTCCGGTGCCCGCCGCCCGCCCCCGCTGCTCACCCGACTAGCTGGCGCGGCGCACCTCGAAGGTCTGCTGGTTCTGCAGGCCCTTGAGGTGGTCGATGAAGCTCGAAGCGGCGCGCTTCGACAGCTCCTCGGTGCGGACGCGCATCACCTGCTGGCTCTCCTCGTCCGGGTCCACGCCGGCCTCGCGCGCGAGCGCGCGGATCATGCCGAGCTGCTTGGGCGTGACGAGGTCGGCCATCGACTTGGCGAGCGGGTCGCGCGGGAAGTCGCCGGGCTGCGGGCCGGAGCCCTCGCGCTCGATGACCTCCGACTCGCGCTGGTAGAGCTCGCGCGCGATGCCGAACTTGATGGCGGCGCGCTTCAAGGCGTCGTGCTCGGCCTTCTTAATGCCGGTCTCGTTGTCGGCGTTACCCGTGCCCACGCCCTCGCGCGTGACGCCGTCGATGGAGATGGCGCAGGTGACGGCCACCATGTCGCCGATCTGGACGATGCCGCGCACCGCGTGCGACCAGGTCGGGGCGACGCGGTCGAGGATGTCCGCGACGGCGTGCCACTCGACGTACTCGACCATGTGCTGGTTGCCGTTGCGGTCGCGCCAGCCTTCGCGCGTCTTGATGAGGCGCGGGTCGACCGGCTGCTTGAGCGTGCTCAAAGTCTTGGCGAACGAGAGCGGCACGACGGGCGCGGCCGTCTGCTGCTCGTACTCTTCGGCGGTGATGAAGTCCTGCGACTCTTCCGCCTTCTGAACGTGTGCGGTTGCTTTCTTCGTCATCACTAGCTCCTCTGTCTCTTCGTGTTCCGCGAGCGAACGCTGAGGAGTCCCGGCGGGGGCGATCGTCTCGACCCCCGGCGCGACCGCCGGCTGCTCGTTCTGCTCCCGTACGAAGCGCGGCGCTTTGCGCGGCGCCCTGAGCTGGGCCTCCGCGGCAGCCTCGCCGAGCTTCTCGGATGCGGGTTGCGTGTTAATGTTGGGCGTCTCCGCCGCAACAACGTTCTCGGGAGTCGCGCCCTGCGCCTGCGGGGCGGAAACCTTCTCGGCCGCCTGCTTGGCCGCGGCCTCGGTGTTCTTGTTCAGGACGGCGTGCTTGACCGCGAGGATGTGCTCGCAGCGGTAGCGCGGGTCTTCCGCCGACCGCTCCTCGAACTCGAGACAAGTGCAGCGCACGCGCCCCGCCTCGTCGCGCCAGACCTCGTAGGAGGCGCGGCGGCCCCGCAGGGTCGGCGTGGTGACGCGGAAGCGGTCGCCCTCGCGGTTCACCAACCCCATCGCGGCGATGCCCTGCGCGCGCTTGTCGCGCATCAAAGCTTTCTTGTCGAGTACGGCAGTCATGGCTTAAATCCTCCGTCCGGACCTCTCGGAAACTGACTTCAGGCGGCCTTCTCCGTGGGCATCTGCGTGACCCGCTCGGCCGCCTCGGGCTGGGTGACGAAGCCGGCGCGCTCCTGCAAGCGGCGCTCGAGCTCGACGACCCTGCGCTCCAACTCCTCGACCCGACGACCCTGCCGGTGCAGGGTCTTGAACAGGCCGTCGAACGTCTCCCAAACCGTGTCGCTCACCTTCTGTTTCACTCCTTGAATCTCAGGACGCCGCATGTTTGCCGCAACGCTCTGTTTCATACGTGAAACAGTGTACCGCAGTCCCCGCTTTGTTGCAAGCATAAAACAAGGTCTTGCGCAGGAAATTTTCTTGTGCTATGTTGGGGGTCGAAAGGGTGGCGCAGGAGTCCGTGTGGATGACCGCGCGCCGCCGAAGGAGGCCGAAAATGGCAGATCAGTCGAAGAGTTTAGTCAACACGGTAGAGCTGGGGCGCGCCATCCGACGCAGGCGCGAGGAGCTGGGTCTTTCTTTGAGGGACGTGGCCGACGAGACCGGGGTCTCGGCCTCGACGCTCTCGCGCATCGAGAACGGCACGGGCAAGCCCGACGCCGACAACATCGCGCGCCTGACGGGGTGGCTCGACATGCCCGTCTACTTCCCGCACGAGGCCACGCCCGACATCGTCGAGGCGCACCTGAGGGCCGACCGGAACCTGACGCCCGAGACGGCCAAGGCGCTCTCCGAGCTCTTCCGCGTCGCCTACACGCAGTTCAGCGCGCCCGGCACCGACACGCGCGGCCGCAAGGGCCGGAAGTAGACTCGGGCCGGTCGTCGGATAAGTCAGTCTCAGAAGTTCTAAGCGCGGGGCGTTCACTCAGGCGGGTTGAGCGCCCCTTCCTTATTTTCAACAAAGGAGAGGAACATGCCTGAGAAAGTGAACCATATCCCCGACGGTTATCACAGCGTGACGCCATATCTGGTCGTGGACGGCGGGGCGCGGGCTTTGGAGTTTTACAGGCAGGCGTTCGGGGCGGTGGAGGTGTTTCGGATGGACGGGCCGGACGGGAAGATCGGCCACGCGGAGATAAAGATCGGCGACTCGCACGTCATGCTCGCCGACGAGCACCCGGAGATGGGCGCGCGCGGCCCGCAGGCGTTCGGCGGGTCGCCGGTGAGCCTGATGCTCTACGTCGAGGACGTGGACGCGACCGTCGGCCGCGCCGTCGAGGCCGGCGCGAAGCTGACGAGGCCGGTCGCGGACCAGTTCTACGGCGACCGGACGGGCGGGGTGACCGACCCCTTCGGCCACGTCTGGTACGTCGCCACGCACGTCGAGGACGTGGCTGTCGAGGAGTTACAGAAGCGTGCGGCGACCGCGCACCAGGGCGGGGCGTAAGCGGGCGTAAGTCGAACGGAGGGGGGCGGCTCGTTGACTACGCGCCGCCCCTTCCGTTCGGGCGACGCGGGTCGAGCAAGGGGAAGGTTTCGGGTTGAAGTTCAAGGCGATTTACGGCGTCGATTTTAGCGGCGCGCGGCTGGCGGGGCGGAACACCTGGGTGGCGAGAATCGAGCGCGGGGGGCGCGGAGCCGGCGGGTGCGGGAGCCCCTGGCGGCTGGCGTCGCTGGCGCGGCTCGAAGACCTGTGCGGGACGGCGTTGCGCGCGGAGGCTCTGGGGCACCTGGTCGAGCTGATCGGGGTGTCGGAGTCGGCGCTGTGGAGTCTGGACTTCCCGTTCGGGCTCCCGGTGGAGATTCTGGGCGAGTGCTGGGCGAGGCAGTTCGAGTTCCTCGGCGAGTGGGGCGAGGACGGTTACGGGGCGGGGCTCGAATGCGTGCGGCGCTCGAAGGAGCTGTGTGGGGCCAAGCACATCCGCCGGCTGACCGACATCGAGGAGCGCGCGCCGTTCGACCCTTACCACTACCGCATCATCTACCAGACCTTCCACGGGATGCGCGACGTGCTCGCGCCGCTCAGACGCAGGCGCGACACGGCCATCCTCCCCTTCCAGTACCTCAGGCTGACGCGCGCGCGCCGCGTCCTCGTCGAAGCCTGCCCCGCCTCGACCTTGAAGCGCATGAAGCTCCCGCACCAGAACTACAAGCAGCCCGAGGGCGGCCCGCTCACGCCCAAGCGCCGGCGCACACGCCGCGTGATACTCGACGGCCTCGCGCGCCACGTCTGCATCCGGCCCACGGACCGCCTCCGCATCATGCGCAACGGCGGCGGCGACGCCCTCGACGCGGTCCTCGCCGCCCTCGGCGCCGCGCGCTCCTGGCGCGAGACCGACCACTCGGCGGTCGCCCGCCACCGACGCTACCCGCGCGAAGGCCGCCTCTACGTCTGACAGGGTCGGGGCGAATTCAATGGCTGAAAAGCCCCGCGGGGCGGGTATAATTCGAGCCGTGGATACTGAGAAGCTGCCGCCGACGTTCAAGGGGAGACAGTATGAGGTCCGCGCGTTGGGGCTGCGCGACTTCGCGGGGCTGCGCCGCGACGACGAGGCGCTGGACCCTTTCGAGCTGGCGTACTTCGCGAAGCTGATGGTCATCAACTTCGACGAGATAGCGGGGCTCTCCGAGCAGACGCGCGAGCACCTGCTGGGCGTGGGCGTCAGCGACTGGTCGGGCGGGACTTCGTCGCGGCCCCTGCCGAACGGGTGGCGTCTGGTCATCCTCAACCCGAAGCACGGGCGCTCGCGGAACAACGCGACGCTGATGGAGGAGGTCTGCCACGTCTTCCTCTCGAGTACCGCCTGAAGGTCTGCCGCCTCTGGGCCGAGTACAGGCAGCGCCACCCGGAGGAGGACGCCGCGCGCGAGCAGCGTCGCAGGGCTTTCGCGGCCGCGACCGCCGAGCGCAACGGCGGGGCCGACTAGAAAGGGAAGTGCGGAAAGTTAAAAGGCGCGCCCTTCCTCACGGAGGGGCGCGCCTTTTAACTTTAGCGGCCGGCGCTTTGTCGCCGACCGGTTACTGCCGCGCCTGCGCGCGTCCCGACTGAATGAGGCGCTGGCGCGCGGTGTTGCCGGGGACGGCGATGTGTGCGGCCGGGTCGAACTCCTTGCCGACGGAAGGGCTGCCCTGCGGCACCCAGATTTCCACGCGCGTCGAGCTGTAGCCCGAAGGCAGGTAGCGCACGAAGTAGCCGTCCGGGTGCGCCGACCAGCGCCCCGAAGGCACGTCGCGGCTGCCGGGCCCGAGCGGCGCGTTGCCCGAGAGTACCGCCACGCGCTCCATCTCGGCGAATGACGCGCCGGGCGTGGTCAGCATCCGGCGGAGCTGCGCCTCGGCCTGCGCTATCTGCCTGAGCGGCTCGGGGACGCCGCCGAGCGCGTCGGTCAGGGCGTTGCCCTGGAGCACGTCGAGCGCGCTGCGGTTAAGCCCCGCGAGCTGGCGCGGCGTGAGCAGCTGCGAGGCGACGGCCTTGATGTCGCCCTGCAGGTCTTCAAACTTGGCGCGCGCGATGATGGCCCACAGGAGCTGCTGAATCTTCTGCTGCGGGATTTCGGGGCGGTTGACCGAGTTGCGGACGATGGTCATCACGGCGTCATCGGCCGGGCCCTTCGGGGGCGCGTAGAGGTAGCCGTCGCCGCCGCCGGGGCCGTGCGTGCCGGCCTTGAGGCAGTAGCTCTGCGCCTGCAACTCGTAGAGGCCGGGCTGGAGGACGAAGCCGCCGTTGGGCGTGCGCTGCAAGGTCATCAAGCTCCGCCCGGCCTCGCGCGGCGTGGCGCCGTCCATGTCGGCCCGCGCCCACTTGGCGTCTTCGAGGCTGGTCGTGATGGGCTGCTTGTCGCCGAGCAGGTTCGGCGTCTTCTTCTTCAGCTTGTCGCCGAGGCCGCCAAGGCCCCCGAGCTGCGCGGAGGCCGTGGCGGCGAAGGCCGCCGTCAGCACGAAGGCGAAGAACGCCCACAGAGTCGAACGTTTAATACTTGAGTTGTGCATCGAGTTCCTTACTTCTCCAGGGGTTAGAAAGATACCGCAGTGCCTAGATGTTAACTCCCCGCCGGGGGTTGGACAAGCGGGATTTTACGGGCTTGAAATTTGAAGGTCCAAATCCGGCCTTCCGCCCGCCCGCCTCTTCACATTTCCCCCGCCGCCTATTAACTTCTCAGGCATGACGGAGGGCGGCGTCCCCGCCTCTCGATCGACTTGCAACACGGTCTCTTCAACTGCTTCTCGCGCGACGAGGGCGGCGACGCCATTACCTTTTACGAGCTGATGCACGGCGTCACCTTCGCGCGCGCCGTCCGCGAGCTGGCGCGCGAGCTGGGGCTCGACGGGCGCAAGGGGCGCCGGCCGTCTCTCGCCTCCGTCTCGGCGCCCGACCCGGCGGAGACGGACGCGGAGAGCCCGGAGAGCCTTGCGCCGCTCGACCCGGCGCAGACCGCCGAGGCCTGCGCGCGCTTCCTCGAAATCTGCCGCGCCGAAGACCAGCTCGAAGGCGTGGCCTACCTCGCGCGGCGCGGCATCGACGCGGCGACCGCCCGCCGCGCGGGGCTGACCTACTTCCCGCGCCGCGCCTACCGCCGCGTGATGCGGCGGATGCTCGAAGGCTTTTCGCAGGAGACGCTCCGGCGCGCCGGACTCTTCAACCGCAGGGAGCACCTGACCTTTTACCACCACCGGCTGCTCTTTCCGTTTTTCGTCGGCGGCCGTCCCGTCTACCTCCAGGCGCGCACGACCGCCGCCGGCGTCGAGCCGCGCTGGCACAACATGCGCGGCCCCGTCCCCGCGCTCTACAACGCCGACGCGCTCCGGACGCTCCCGAGCGGCTCCATCCTCTACCTCGTCGAGGGCTTCACGGACACGCTGACGCTCCTCGCCAACGGCTTCGACGCGGTCGGGCTCGTCGGCGCGGGCGGGCTCAAGGAGGAGTGGCTGGCACCGCTGGGGCGCTTCCGCGTCGTCGCCGCGCTCGACCCGGACGCCGCCGGCCGCCGCGCCGCCGCTCGCTACCGCGAGCTGTTCGCCGCCCGCGGCCTCCGCCTCGCCGCCGTCGAGCTGCCTTCGGACGTTAACGACTTCTTCCGCCGTCTCCCCGTCGCCGGCCTCGAACTCGACGTGCTGACGGAAAAGGCTTTGGAAGGGGTAGACCGCTAGACGGTAGCGGGAAGCTCTGCCCGGCGGGCGCTGACAGTGACGACTGAGGCACGGCGGGCGCAGGTTTTTTCTACCGGCTACTGACTACTGGCTACCGTCTACTCTATAATCCACCGCTAATGGCCGAAGAGACCGCGAACGTGGGGGTGAAGGCGTCGGGGCTGACCCTGGCCGACAAGCTGCGCCTGCTGCTGGAGATCACGAGGAAGATCAGCCGCTCGCTCGACCTCGAAGAGGTTCTGGCGCAGGTGATGGACACGCTCGACTCGCTGCTCCCCTACCACGCGGCGGGCATCTACATCATCCGCCGCGACCCGCACCTGAGCGAGGGCGGCACCGCCTCGCTCGTCTTCCACGCCGAGGCCGTGCGCGGCTACGACATCGAGGAGCTGATGGAGCTGCGGCTCAAGCTCGGCGAGGGGCTCATCGGCTGGGTCGCGCAGACGGGCGAGGCGGTCGTCGTCTCCGACGTGAGCGCCGACCCGCGCTACGTCAACGCGCGCCGCGAGACGCGCTCCGAGGTCGTCGCCCCCATCATCTCGAACGACTCGGTCATCGGCGTCTTCGACCTCGAATCCGACGACCTCGGCGCCTACGGCGAGGACGACAAGCAGCTCCTCATGCTGCTCGCCTCGCAGGTCGCCATCATCGTCGAGAAGGCGATGCTGCACGAGCAGCTCGTCGAGAAGAAGCGGCTCGAGGCGCAGCTCGAGGTCGCGCGTCAGGTTCAGCTCGCGCTCCTGCCCGACAGCGACCCCGAGGTCGACGGCTTCGACATCTCGGCCTACAACTTCTCGACCGAGGAGGTCTCGGGCGACTACTACGACTTCGTCAAGCCCTACGACGACCACCTCGGCCTCGTCATCGCCGACGTCTCGGGCAAGGGCGTCCCGGCCTCGCTCCTGATGGCCTTCCTGCGCGCCTCCCTGCGCTCGGCCATCCACGTCGGCTACGCGCCGAACGTCGCGATGGCGAAGGTCAACTACCTCTTGTGGGAGTCCATCGAGGAGCACCAGTTCGTCACGGCCTTCTACGGGATGCTCGACGCGACGAACCGCACGCTGGCCTTCGTCAACGCCGGACACAACCCGCTGCTCGTCCTCAACCCGGACGCCAGCCCGCGCTTCGTCGAGCGCGGCGGCCTCCCGCTCGGCCTCTTCAAGGACACGCGATACTACGAGTACTACCTGCCCATCGACGCCGGGCAGACCCTCGTCCTCTACACCGACGGCGCCACCGAGGCGCAGAGCCCCGCGGGGCAAGAGTACGGCCGCGACCGCCTCGTCGAGGTCGTCCGCCGCAGCCGACACCTCAGCGCGCGCGCCATGATCGACTTCATTTACAACGACATCTTCGAGTGGACGGGCGGCCAGGGCTCCGGCGACGACGTGACCTTCGTCATCATCAAGGCACTGTGAAGGAGAGTAGACGGTAGTCAGTAGAAAACTATGGCGGCGCGCCCGGCCCGAAGGCTAAGACGCGCCGCCTGTTTTTTCTACTGACTACTGTCTACTCGCCTAGTGCGCCGTCGGCGATTCGTGCGCGTGGTCGCCGCCGGGGGCGACGGGCGCGCGGTAGTCGCCGAAGCGGAACTCGGCCTCGGGCGTGTCGAAGCTGTACACGTCGAAGCCGTATGCGTCGAAGTAGGCGACGAGGTCGTCGGCCGAGCGGAGAAAGATGACGGGCGTGTGGCCCGCGTCCGCGCGTATTTCCAGGATGCGCTCGATGATCTCCAGCGGGGCAAATACTCTCACCGGGTCTCTGTAAGTCGCCATAACTCGCTCGCGCCTCCTTTCGGGTCTCGCCGGGGCTTAACTGCTTTAGCGCCCGCCCCGCGGCCGTCTGACAGTCTGATGTACGCCCAAGCGGGCACGGTTGTTTGCAAGGCGCGTGTCTTTTCCGTTGCAAGAATTCACGGAAGTTTCCCCCGCGCGCGCGGGCGGACATAAGGCCGACGACGCCCCCTCAAAAATTCCTACTTGCAAAGTCGCGCCGCGTTCTGTCATCTTAGACAAGGGAAGCGCCCCGCGGGTTCCGCCCCGCCGGAGCCCCGCCTCATTCACCATCCCGTACCCGAGACGCACTATCTTCAAGTTTTTCCCGGAGCAGATTTGATGAGCACACCCCAAGCGCCTTTTACCGCGCCGACGCCCCCCGCGCCCGGCGTTCCCCCGCAGTTGAACTTCCTGAACGTCCTCCAGCGGATGCTGTCGGTCTCCGACAAGGTCAGCGACCTGATCTTCTCGCCGGGGCGCCCGCCGCAGGTCGAGCTGCTCGGCGAGCTGCGGCCCGTCCCCGTGCCGGGTCTCGAAAAGCTTTTGCCGGCGCACACCGCCGGGCTCGCCAAGATCATCATCGGCAACCACCAGACGGCCGGCGAGAACCTCGAAAAGCTCGGCTCGGCCGACCTCTCGTTCAGCGCGCCGGGCTTCGCGCGCTTCCGCGTCAACATCTTCATGCAGCGCGGCACCCACGCCATCGTCATGCGCGTCATCCCCAACCGCCCGCCGCAGTGGTCGGACTACAACCTGCCGCCGGTCTTGAAGGAGATCGTCGGCCTGAAGAACGGCGTCGTGCTCGTCACCGGCCCCACGGGGTCGGGCAAGTCGACGACGCTCGCCGCCGTCATCGACCTCATCAACGAGACGAAGGCCTACCACATCGTCACCATTGAGGACCCGATAGAGTTCCTGCACCCGCACAAGAACTCGACCGTCCACCAGCGGGAGCTGCACTCGGACACGCCGAGCTTCGCGCTGGCGCTGCGCGCGGCGCTCAGGCAGGCGCCCAAGGTCATCCTCGTCGGCGAGATGCGCGACCGCGAGACCATCGAGGTCGCGCTCGAGGCCGCCGAGACCGGCCACCTCGTCCTCTCGACCCTCCACACCATCGACGCGGCGAAGACCGTGGACCGCATCATCGGCGTCTTCCCCAAGAACGAGGAGCAGTCGGTCCGCACGCGCCTGTCGCAGTCGTTCCGGTTCATCGTCTCGCAGCGGCTGCTGCCGCGCGCCGACCGGCAGGGGCGCATCGGCGCCATCGAAATCCTCAAGTCCACGGCGCGCACGCGCGAGTACATGGAGTACGGCGAGCGCGAGGGCAAGTCGCTCACCGACGCGATGGAGCAGGGCGACCTGGAAGGGATGCAGACCTTCGACGGCGTGCTGGAGCGCTACGTCCGCGAGGGTCTGGTGAAGAGGGAGGACGCGACGGCCTACGCCACCAACCCCGGCAACTTCCTCCTCCGCCTCAGCGACATGGGCGCCGCCGGCGGCGCTCACACGCGCCCGCCCGCCGGCAACAACGGCGACACGATGCTCGACATGATCGAATAAACCCCCGCGGGGGGAGACAAAAGCCGGACTTCAAAAGGCGAAAGTGAAGACGGGGGCCACGCCCTTCGTCTTCACTTTCGCCTTTTATAGTTTGCCTTCCGGCGGGGCGGGTGCAAAATGGCGGCAACCATGTTGCCGTGGGGCGTACATCAAACCGTCGTGGCTCTTAATGGACACAGGCGTTGGGCCGGGAGGGCGTCGCTTATGCTGGCGGCGCTGCTCGTGTTGTCGTCCGTGTGCCTGCCGCCGGCGGGCGAGGCGCGGCAGGAGGGTGGTGAGGGCGACGGCTTCGTGAGTCTCGCGCTGCCGCCGGGCGGCGAGGTCGTGGTGGAGAACAGGCGCGGCGGCGTCCGCGTCGAGGTCTGGGGCGGCGAGCAGGTCGCGCTGGCGGCCTCTGTCCAACAAACGCGTCAGCATCGGCCGCGTTGACAACGTCCTGAAGATAATCGTCGTGCGTGCGAGCGCCGCGAGCGCCCCGCGCGTCGACTTAACTCTGCGCGTCCCCGCCGGGGCGCGGCTGAAGGTCTACACCTCGGACGGCGCGGTCGAAGTGTTCGGCGTGCCGGCCTCGCTCGACGCGCAGACGCTCTCGGGCGACCTGCTCTTCGCGCTGCCCCCGCGCGCCGGCGCGACCCTCACCGCGCAGTCGCTCAACGGCTCGGTCAACCTCGGCGACGGCGTCGAAGCGCGCGGCGCGGCCGGGCGTGTGCTCCGTGGAAAATTTCAGACGCGCCTGGGCGAGGGCGGCCCCGCCGTCAACCTCTTCTCGGGGCGCGGGCGCATCAGCGTCGAAACGCTCGCGGAGGGCGCCGCGCGGACCGAGACGGCGCGGCGCGCGGGGCCGGGCGGCGGCGCGAGCACGGGCGCGGCTTCGACGCGCCGCGCGGGGGCCGGGCCGGCGCGCGTGCGGGAGACGCCCGACGACGCGCCCTTCAAGCCCGCGCCTCAGCGCCCGGGGCCGGCGGAGACGCCGCAGGAGGTCGAGGAGGACGAGGTGGTGCGCGTCGAGTCCGACCTCGTCACGCTCAACGTCTCGGTCATCGACCGCGCGAGCGGGCGCGGCCTGCACGGACTCACGGCCTCGGACTTCCGCGTCTACGAGGACAACGTCGAGCAGACGGTCGGGCACTTCGAGACGGCCGAGGCGCCCTTCGACCTGCTGCTCCTGCTCGACCTCTCCGGCTCGACGGCGCGCGTGACCGACACGATACGCACCGCCGCGCGCCGCTTCGTCGATGCGACGCGGCCGCAGGATCGCGTCGGCGTCATCGCCTTCGCGGGCGAGGTCTCGGTCGTCTCGCCGCTCGTGAGCGACCGCGCGCGGCTGCGCGCCGCGCTCGAACGTCTGGCGGCGCCGAAGGGCGACACGCGGCTCCACGACTCGCTCGCCTACGCGCTCGACTTCCTCGAACGCGCCGCCGACCCGGCTCGCCGCCGCGCGCTCATCGTGATGAGCGACGGGCTCGACTCGACTCTGCCGAACGTGACGGGCGTCGGCTCGAACACCTCCTACGAGGAGATACGCAGCCGCGTGCAGGAGTTCGACGGCGTGGTCTACGCCGTCTGGACGAACACCGAGTACTACGAGGCGTTCAGCCCCGAGGACATCCAGCCCGAGACCTACGACCTCGCCTACGAGCGCATGGAGGGGCTGGCCGAGGCGGGCGGCGGCGTCTTCTACGCGGTGGAAAAGCTCGAAGACCTCGCGGGCGCCTACGAGCGCGTCGTCGCCGACCTCGGCACGGTCTACGGCCTCACATACCGCCCCACCAACAAGCGGCGCGACGGCAGTTGGCGCGCCATCAAAGTCCGCCTCCCGCGCCGCGCCGACGCCGTCGCGCGCGGCCGACGCGGCTACTTCGCCAGGTGAAATGGAATTCTAGTCGGCGAACAGACGCCCGACTGTGAGTCGGAGGGTCGGGATGAGCCGGGTGAGATGACCTCGACGACTAGGTCGGCCGTGTCGCGGTGCTTCGTGGGGAGCCGCGCGGCTAACTCCGCCGAGACGTAGAACAGGTCAGGCTCAAGGTATGTCCGTCCGCTCGTCCAAATGGACGCACGCGGGACGTAGAGCCTCCCTTTCGTCTTTGACGCGGACAGGTGCTCGCGCAAAATCTCAATAATCCGGGCGACAATATCATCGTGGGTGTCTTCTGGAGGTGAGGACATGTAGAGGACTCCGGCGATGAGTTCGAGCTTCGACCTGTCTGGCGGGTCAGGCAGTTGCCAAAACTCCTCAAGCGTGTAGGTCTTGACCAGCGGCGAAGTGACCAGCGGCGGAGTGTCGATTCGGGTGTTCATCGAAAAGCCTCTTTTGCGGGAAGTATAGCACCGTGCGGCCGCGCTTTGACGGCCAATGTCGCTTTCGCCCGCGTGCGGCGGCGCGCAGTCGTTAGACTTATAGCCGGTCGCAACGCCGCCGGCGTTTTAGCGGCAGCGCTGGGGGCGTTTGGGGCGTCTAAGTCTTGGTATGCGTGCAAGGGGAAGCCATCTTGTTATCTTTTTTCTGATTCTCGTGGCGCTGGCCGTCGCGCTTTTGGTGCTAATGACGAAGCGTTCGAGGTCGCGCGAGGCGTCGCCCATGCTGGCGGCGGCGGAGGCGCCCGCGCCCGCGAAGCGGAGCCTGCCCCCGCTCCCGCAGCGTCCGCTCTCGCCGCGTCTGAAGTCTCTGCGACAGCGCGCCGCCGAGGCCGCCTCGCGCGAGCGCGGGCTCGAATGGCGCGACGAGGTCGGGATGACCGAGCTGTCGGGCTGGGAGTATGGGACGCGCACGAAGGAGATTGCCGACGTGCTGGCCACGGATGATCTGAAGGGGCTGAGCCGGCTGGCGGTCGCCGGGGGGATGCTGCCTGACGGCACGGACCTCTCCGCGCTCGCCGTCAGCTTCACGGCCGTGACCGCCGGCGCGACCTACTCGCCGCTCGACAAGCAGGTGCTCATCGTCTCCGAGCGCGGCGGGCCGCGCGACACGGGGCTGCTCACGCACGAGTTCGTCCACGCCTTGCAAGACCAGCACTTCGACCTCCTGCGGATGATGCTCGCGCGCCCGTTCAGCTTCGACCGCGAGGAGGCCGCCTTCGCGCTCGTCGAGGGCGACGCGGTGAGCGTCGAGCGCCGCGTGATGCGCGGCGAGGCGTGGGTCAAGCGGCCGCTCGAAGAGGTCGCGCGCGAGGAAGACGAGCGCTTCGCGTCATACCGTAAAGGCATCGGGGGCTTTTTCCCGCCGCTGCTCACCGAGACTTTCATCTTCCGCTACCGCGACGGCCTGCGCTTCGTCGAGACGCTCAGGCGCGCACGCCCCGCCGTCAGTCTCGATGAAGTCTTCAGCCGCCCGCCCGTCTCGTCCGAACAAATCCTGCACCCGGAGAAGTACCTTGCGGGAGAGACGCCGCGCGAGGTCGAGGCGGACGTGAAAGGGTTCGCGGACGAGGGCTGGCGGCTTCAGGCGACGACGCCGCTCGGCGAGATAGGCGTGCGCGGGCTGCTCATGGCCGGCGTCGCGACCGACGAGGCGCGCCGCGCCGCCGCCGGGTGGGGCGGCGACCGCTCCTTCGTCTTCGAGCGCGAGGGCCGCGCGCCGCTCTTCGTCTGGAAGACGATCTGGGACACGCCGCGCGACGCGCAGGAGTTCTTCCGCGCCTACAACGAGATGCTGCGCCGGCGCGCCGCGCCCGCCGGGGAGGGCCCCGGAGCCGATGCCGCGCGCGCCTGGCGCGAGGGCGAGGCCGTGACGCGCGTGCGCGTCGAGGGCGACACGGTGACGGTCGTCCGCGGCGCGGAGGACGACTCGGCCCTCGCGCTCCGCCTCGCGCTCGGGCAGTAGCGCGGCCGGGGCGAGGGGTTACAGCCGAAGGCCCTTGTGGAGTGGGGTCTCGGGGAGTATGCTCTGGTCGTAAAGGACGGCTCTCCCTTGGGCCCCGAATCTTCTCAAAGGGAAGTGTACCCATGAAAAACATCAAGTCCTCAGGGCTGGGGATTCTCTTCGCCCTCCTCGTCGTCGCGGCCTTCGGCACGGTCGCCGCGCGCGCCGACATCAACGACATCCGCGACTCGCGCATCATCTCGGCGCGCGCCGGACGCGTCAACTTCGTCTCGGGCGACGCGCGCCTGCGCCGCGCGGGCTCGCTCGAATGGCGAAGGTGCGCATCCTGCGCACGGGCGTCTACCGCATCAACGCGCTGGCGGACGGCACGGCGGAGTTGGTCGTCTTCGACGGGCGCGCGCTCCTCGGCGAGACGCTGGTCAAGGGCGGGAAGGTCGCGCGCGCCGGCGCGGGCGGCGTGGAAGTGTCGAAGTTCGACAAGAAGAACCGCGACGAGCTTGACCTCTGGAGCCGCGAGCGCGGCAAGGAGCTGGCGCAGGCCAACGAGAGGCTCCAGCGCCGCGTGCTCAACACGGTCTTCGCGCGCAACAGCTTCGACAACATCTTCGGGTACAGCAGCGGCTTCTGGTTCTACAACGACCGTTCGCGCTGCTACACCTTCCTCCCGTTCGGCTACGGCTGGCGGTCGCCCTACGGCTACTGGTACGAGACGGGCATCGTAGTTAACCCGAACCCGAGCGGCGGGTGGAGCCGGCCGGGACAGACGCCCGGTACCTATCCTCCGGGGACGAACGGCGGCGGCGGCTCGAATCCGTCGGGCGGCGGCGGTGGCAATTCCGGCGGCGCCGGCGCGGCGCCTTCGCGCCCCTCGGCCGGCGACTCCATCGACCGCACGCCGGTCGCGCCGCGCACCGAAACACCCTCCGTAGACAGACAGCCCCGGCGCGACCAGTGACGAGCGACGCCCCGGCCGACGCGTAAGTCCGGGAAGACCGACAGTCTCTTAAGAGCTTCGCCCCGCCAGCCGCTTCGGCGCGCCGGCGGGGCGAATTTTTTTACTTGCCCCTGACCGGGGCGAGCTCGTCGGCGGCGACGAGGGCGGAGTGCGTGACGGCGGCGACGCCGTTGCCGGGGAAGACCGTGTCGCCGACCATGAGCAGGTTGGGGACGTGCGTCCTGTGGGTCGGGGCGTTCGCGCCGAAGGCTCCGAGCGACTGGCCGACGCCGCCGACCATGCCGAGCCTTCTGCGTGTGTGCTCGTAAAAGGTGCGCGGCGTCGCCGTCTCGAAGACCTCCGCGCCCGCGCCCAGCTCCGGCAGCGCCGCGTGGACGCGGGCCCAGAGGGCTTCGAGCGAGCGCGCGTCCTGCTCCTCGTGCTCCGACTCGTCGGAGTGAAAAGAGAACCACTGTTCGGCGTCTGTGAAGGCGCTGACGGTGGCGGAGCGACGACCCGCGGGGGCGCGCGCGTCCCAGGCGGGCGCGGCGCCGAGCATGAAGAGTGAGCTTTCGGCGTCGAACGACTCGCCCCCGCGTGGGTCGGAGAGCGCGAGGACCTTGTCCGAGGGAAGTCGCCCCGCCGCATCTTCCTCCAGGCTCACGAAAATCTGATAAGCGCCCCAGCCCTTCAACTGCTTGAGACGCGAGCGCAGCCCGGCGGGCGTGTGGTCGGCTCCGACGAGCTTGCCGTAGGTGTCCCAGACCGTGAGGTTGCTGACGACGGCGCGCGTGGTCCCGACCGTCTCGCCGCTCAAAAGCGTGACGCCGGCCGCGCGCCCGCTCTCGTCGAAGGCGAGTTTGAGGGCGGTCGTGTCGAGGCGCACCGTCCCGCCGCTCTTCTTTATCGACTCGGCGAGCGCGTCCGCCAGCGCCTGTCCGCCGCCGCCGAGCGCGTACATGCCGCGCAGCGGCTCGGTGAGCGCGACCGCCGCGTAGAGGTACGCGCACGAGTCGGAAGGCACCTGCGCGTAGAGCTGAAGCTGCGCGTCGATGAAATGCCGGAAGCGCGCGGACGTCCCGGCGAGGTGTGTCGCGGCCGCGTCTCCGCGCGCCGCGAGGATGCGCGGGGCGAGGCGCGGCGCGGCTGCCGCGAGCTTGAGGATTTGGAGCCTTGAGGCTTCGGCGAGCGCGGGCGCGCGGCGCGCGGCACGCCGGAGCGCGTCGGCGACCTCCGCGGCCTCGCGGTAAAACCTGACGGCCGCCTCGGCGCATTCGGGGAAGGACTCGCGCAAGGACGCGTGGAACTCCCCGGCCGGGCCGCCCACGCGCACGTCGAGCCCTTCGGGCAGACGCACTGTGTAGGCGGGCGCCCCGGAAAAGTCAGCCGCCGAAGAGTTTTGTGACGAGCTCGACGAGCAGCCCCGGCGCGGGCGCGGCCTCGTCGGGCGCGAACCGCTTGATGTACGGGTCGAGCACCATGAAGACGGCCTGGATGGAGTTGAAGACCAGGTGGACGATGAAGCAGGGCAGGAGCTGGCCGGTGCGCGCGCGGATGAGCGTGAGGACGGTGCTGAGGAGGAGGATGGTGGCGATGACGCCGTAGCTCGGCCAGTACTGCGGGACGTGGATGACCGCGAAGATGAGCACGACGAAGACGACCGCGCCGGCCGACCCCGCCAGGCGTCTGAGCGCGGAGTAGAGGACGCCCCGGAAGACCACCTCCTCGACGAGCGGCGCGGTGACCGACGCGACGAAGGCGACGGCGAGCATCGCCGCGCGCGAGCTGCGGACGAGCTGTTCGAGCGCGTTGTCGGTGGGGCCGGCGAGCTTGGCAATCCCGATGCCGACCAGCAGGAGCAGGACGGCGAGGCCGGCGCTGCGCCAGAAGGTGAAGCCCGCGCGCCACTCCCACCCGAGCGTGCGGAAGAAGGGGTGCTTGCCCGCGCGCGTCACGATGAGCCACGCCAGCGCGAGCGTGAGCAGGTGCGCCGGGAGTATCGAGAGCACCTGGACGAGGAGCGCGCCCGGGTCTTTGGTCGCGAACTCGCCGAACGCGAGGAGCCCGACGCCGCGGTAGACCGCGTAGGGGATGATGAAGACCGCGAACGTGAGCAGCATCAGGACGAAGCTCACGAGCAGCAGCCCCAGCGCCTCCCAGAACCCCCAGGGCGGGCTGTCCGGGTCGGGCACGGGGCGCAGCTCCGGCGCCGCCGTCCGCTCGCGCGGCGCCGTCTCGTCATCCCGCTCGCGCGGCGCGTGCGTCAACTCTTCCGTGCTGTCGGTTGTAAACTGAGTCGGAGGGGTGCCCACGCACGCGAGTGTAAGAGATGCGGCGCACGAGGGTCAAACGGAAAGAAGAAGTAGACAGTAGACAGTAGACAGTAGCGCTCCGCGTCGCGGCCGCTGACGCTGAACCGCTGACGTTTCACCTCCGAAGGTTTTTCTACTGGCTACTGACTACTGTCTTCTGTCTACTTCAAAATGTCGGAGCATCGCGGCGCGCACCTGTCGGATGAGGTCGGGGAGGTCTGCTTCGGTGAGCGAGGCGGTCGGGATGGGCGGGTCGATGTGCATCACGACGGGGCCGGCGCGCAGCACCATCGAGCCGCGCGGCATCGCGCCGCGCGTCCCGGTGATGGTGACGGGGACGACCGCGAGGCCGGACTCCATGGCGAGCCGGAAGCCGCCCTTCTTGAGCGGCTGGAGCGAGCCGTCGCGCGTGCGCGTGCCTTCGGGGAAGAGGAAGGCCGAGACGCCGCCGCCGAGCAGGCGTGCCGCGCGGCGCAGGCTCTCGATGGACTCGGCCGTCGAGCCGCGGTTGATGGGGATGTGGCCGGCGCGGCTGAGGTGCCAGCCGAGGAAGGGGACCAGGAAGACCTCGCGCTTGGCGGCGATGCGGAGCTGGCCGGGCAGGTAGCCGAGCATCACGGGGACGTCCATCCAGCTCTGGTGCGTCGAGAGGAAGACGTAAGACGCGCCTTCGCGCAGGTGCTCGGCGCCGCGCACGCGAACGTCGAGCAGCGCCGTCCGCGCTATCATCCGGCCCCAGGTGCTCGCGCACCAGTGCTGCACACGCCCGCGCCGGTCGAAGGGCGAGCAGGCCAGCGACAGCGTCGCCATCAGAACCGTGTAGAGCGCGACGAGCGGCCACGCCACCGACGAGTGCGCGTAATTCAGGAGGGTCGGGGCGCGCGGCGGCGTCGTGCGCGGGCGTTCGTCGTCCGGCCGAACCGCCGCCGCCTCAACTTCCGCTGTCGGAGTCCGCTGTGCCACGTTCTTGAGAGGTTAGCCGTCCGACGTTTCGACGCCGAGGCGGCGTGCGGCGAGGAGGAGGCCGATGATGGTCTTGGCGTCGTCTATCTCGCCGGCGGCGACCATCCGGAGCGCGCGCGCCAGCGGCATCCGGACGACCTCGATGATCTCGTCCTCCTCGCGGCGAAGCGCCGTCTCGCGCAGCTCGGTCGCGAGGAAGACCCAGAGCCGCTCGGCGCAGAAGCCCGGCGTGGTGTAGAACTCCGAGAGCTGTTCGAGGCGGCCGGCGACGACGCCCAGCTCCTCCTCCAGCTCGCGCGCGGCCGTCTCGGCGGGGCGCTCGCCGGGGTCGAGCTTGCCCGCCGGCAGCTCCAGAACGAAACGCCGTGTCGGGTGCCGGTACTGTCTGACGAACGCGACCGACCCGTCCGAGTAGAGGGGGACGGCCGCCGCCCCGCCCGGGTGCCCGACGACCTCGCGGACGTAAGTCTGCCCGCCCTCCCGCACCGTGTCGCGCGCCACGCGGACGAGCCGCCCCGCGTACACCTCCTCGCTCGACAGAACCTCCGGCAGCTCTTCGTCCATAAACAAGTGTTCAGTAGTCCCGCATGGTCGGGCGCGGCTTGTCGTCTTTGGTCGCGGGGCGCGTCTCGTTGAAGCGGACGCCGGTGACGTCGGAGCCGATGTAGAAGTGGCGTCGCCCCGTCGCGTCGCGCTCGCCCGTGCGGACGGGGTCGGCGTTGACGCTGTAGGCGGCCGGCTCGGTCTCGGTCTTCGGCCGCACGCGGAGCGTGAAGGCGTAGCCGTGGCCGACGGGCGGGTCGCCGGTCAGCTCGGTCTGGAAGATGCCGGCGTCGGCCAGCTCCTTGAACGTCCCGTAGCGGCCGTGGGTCTCGAAGTAGAGCTGCTCGGCGGCCTGGATGGCTTCGAGCGAGCCGAGCGCCGACGACTCGTTGGCCGCGATGAGGCGGCGCCGGACGGTGTCGTCCCACATGCGCAGCGCCAGCCAGCTCAGCGGCAGCAGGACGAGCAGGCCGACGCCCGCGACGACGAGCGCCGTCCGCCACAGACGTTTCGACTCCGAGCTGTCACTCATGCTTGATGACTCTCAGCGGTTGATTCAGGTGCTTCGGCCGCCGCCCTCTTCGAGAAGGCGCTTGACCTCGCCGACGAGGTAGAGCGAGCCGGTGACGCAGACGAGGCCGCCGGCTTCGGCGTGCGTCCGCGCGACGGCGAGCGCGTCGCGGCTCGACGGCGCGAGCGCGATTGTACTCGAAGAGGGCGGGACGGGCACGGCGCGGAGAAGTTCTTCGACCGGCGCCGCGCGCGGGTTTGTTGGCTCGGTCAGGATGAGGTGGCGCGCGGCGGGGAAGAGGGCGCGCCCCATCTCCGCGAGCTGCTTGTCGCGCATCGCGCCGAAGACGAGCGTGACGGGGCCGCCCGCGAACTCGTCGAGGTAGTCGCGCAGCGCGCGCGCGCCCGCCGGGTTGTGCGCGCCGTCGAAGAGCAGCCGGTGCCCGCCGTGCGTCTGAAGCTCAAGCCGCCCGGCGTGCTCGGCCGTCTCAAGCCCTTCGACTATGTGTTCGCGTGTTATTGCGAGCCCGTCGTCTGCGAGCGATTCGGCGAGCGCGACGGCCGTCGCGGCGTTGACGAGTTGATGACGACCCCGGAGCGCGAGGCGCACGCCCGCGTACTCCGCTCGCGCCGTGCGGAGGCGCAC
>JAIVJI010000010.1 GCA_020200135.1 Acidobacteriota bacterium
ACGAAGGACGGGGCGGAGCGCGGCGCGGCGCGGCGCTGGCTGCGCGCGCTGCTCTTCGAGGACTGGACGCTGAAGCTCGTCGCGCTCGGCATCACGCTCGGCCTCTGGTACGCGGTGACGACGCAGCGCGCGCCCGCGCAGATGCGCCTGCGCGGCGTGCAGCTCGACTTCATCCTCCCCGAGGGCGTCGACATCGGCAACGAGCCGGTGGACGAGGTGGACGTGACGCTCGAAGGCAGCCAGGGCAAGCTCGCCGAGCTGAACGCGCGCAACCTCGTCGCGCGCGCCGACGTCGCCGACATGCGGACGGGCGACCGTGTCCTGCGGCTCACCGACAAGAACGTCTCGATGGACCTGCCCGAGGGCGTCCGCATCGTCAGCATCAACCCGCGCAGCCTCACGCTCCACCTCGAACCCCTGGACGAGCGCGAGGTCGCCGTCGAGGTGCGCTTCGAGGGCGCGCCGCCCGAGGGCTTCGCGCGCGGCGCCGTGCAGGTCACGCCCCCAAACGTGCGCGTCCGCGGGCCGCAGAGCCACGTCGCGGCGGTCGAGCGCGCCTTCACCGAGACCATCTCGCTCACGGGACACCGCGAGACGCTCGTGCTCCCGCAGGTCGCCGTCGACATCCCCGACCACAAGGTCACGCCCGCCGAGTCGTCGGTCGCCGTGCGCGTCGAGATAGGCGAGGAGCAGGCCGAGCGCCGCTTCGCGAACGTCCCGGTGCGCTCCGCCACGGGCGCGCCCGTCGCGCCGCAGGCGGTCGCGTTGACGCTGCGCGGCCCGCGCACCATCGTCGAGTCGCTCCGCCCCGAGGACGTGCGCCTCGTCGTCGAGGTCGCCGAGGACGGCAGACCCGCCCCGCGCCTCTCGCTCCCGCCGAGCGCGCAGGGGCGCGTCGAACTCTTCAACACCAACCTCCCGGAATTCACGCTCAACAGATGACGACGAAGAAGAGACTTTTCGGAACGGACGGGATGCGCGGCGAGGCCGGGCAGTTCCCGCTCGACGCCGCGACGGTGACGGCCGCCGGGCGTTCGCTCGTGCGGCGCCTGGGGCCGGGGCGGCTCGGCCGCCCGCAGATAGTGACGGGGCGCGACACGCGCGAGTCGGGCGCCTGGATAGAGCGCGCGTTCGTCGAGGGCATCCTCTCGGCCGGGGGGCGGGCGGCGTCGGCAGGCGTCATCACGACGCCGGGCGTGGCCTACCTCGCGCGGGTGATGCCGGCCGACGCCGGCGTCGTCATCAGCGCCTCGCACAATCCCTTCCACGACAACGGCATCAAGATTTTCGCCCCCGACGGCCGCAAGCTCGACGACGCCACCGAGCGCCTCATCGAGGCCGACATCTACGCCGAGCGCGAGTCCGGCGCGCCGCCCCCCGATCTTGACGAGGGCGCCGCCCCGCCCGACGAGGAAGACCAGGCGGGTTACGTGAGGTCGGCGCACACTTTGCGCGAGCACTACCTCAACCACCTCGCCGACGAGGTCGCCGCCGGCCTCCGCCTCGAGGGGCTGTCAGTCGTCCTCGACTGCGCCAACGGCGCGGCCTCCGAGTACGCGCCCGCGCTCTTCTCGCGGCTCGGCGCGCGCGTCGTCTCGACGGCGGACGCGCCCGACGGCCGCAACATCAACCGCGACTGCGGCTCGCTCCACACAGAGCACCTGCGCGCGCGCGTCGTCGAGGAGGGCGCGCACCTCGGCGTCGCCTACGACGGCGACGCCGACCGCGCGCTCTTCGTCGACGCGCGCGGCCGGCTCGTGGACGGCGACGCGACGCTCTGGGTGCTGGCGGGTCGGATGCGGGAGCGCGGCGAGCTTGAGGGCGGGCGCGTCGTCGCCACCGTGATGAGCAACATCGGGCTGGAGATAGCGCTGCGCTCGCGCGGCGTCGAGCTGCTGCGGACGGACGTGGGCGACAAGTACGTGCTCGAAGAGCTTCTGCGGACGGGCTCGTCTCTGGGCGGCGAGCAGTCCGGCCACATCATCCTCCCGCGCCTGAGCCTGGCGGGCGACGGCATGTTGACGACCGTCTGCCTCCTGCGCGCCGTCGTCGAGTCGGGGCGGCCGCTCGACGAGCTGACCGAAGGCTTCAAGCGCTACCCGCAGGTCCTCCTCAACGTCCGCGTGCGCGAGAAGGTGCCGTTCGAGGAGGTCGCAGAGGTCGCCGACGCGGCGCGCGGGGTGCGCGAGCGCCTGGGCGAGACGGGACGCCTGCTGCTGCGCTATTGCACGGCGTGAAAATTTTACCCGGCGCCCGGTGTAAGACTTACACGTCGGGCACTTTCTTCCCCGACGGCTCGGTACGCCCGGCACAAAACCCGTGGAAAACGGAGGGCTTTTAAGGTTGTTGTCGTCGTACTTGCATGGCATAGACATTGCGATGTGGAGTGTGGGGCAAGAGAGACGGTTGGTGGATCCTCCGTCTCAGTGGTTGCTGGGGTGAGGACAGTGACCACACGTTAGGAGGGCGCGGCATACCCCAAGTTTGCCGCGCCCTCGCTTATTTTCCACGCGCCCCGCACGCCTGACGCTCACCGCCTTCGTGCTACAATCCGGCCGAACTTCAAACCAACCCACTAAGGACACGCGCGCTTCGGCGAACGATGAATCCGGGGGATTACCGACGCGACTACGCAGCCTACCGCTCGGCGGTCGAGCTGGCGCGCTTCGAGCACCACGCCGGTCTGAGCCGCGCGCCCGGCCTGCGCCCGTTAGAGGATCGCTACGCCGACCTCCGGACCCGAGAGGCGTTCACATCTTTACGCCGCGCGCACGACGAGACGCCCGCTCAGTTCGAGACCGAGCGCGCGGGCTTGCGCGCGCTCGCCGGCGCGGCGGCCTTCTGGTACGCCGAGGCGCAGGCGCGCGAAGTCTCGGAGGAGCTGCTGCTCTGCGCCGAGTCGGGAACTTTCGACTGGGGCGGCGCGCGGGTGCGTGCCTCCGAGTCGCCGCGCCTGTTAGCCGCGGAGTCGGACGCCGCGAGGCGCGGCGAGCTTGCGCGCCGCTGGCTCGACGCCGTCGGCGCGTGCGACGACCTGCGCGCGGCGCGGCTCGAAGCTCTGGGCGAGGCCGCGCGCACGCTCGGCTTCGCGGGCCGCGGCGCGCTCTACGAGGAGTTCACGGGCGCGAGCCTCGAAGCCCTGGCCGCTTCGGCCGAAGCCTTCCTGCGGCGGACGGAAGCGGCGTACATGACGGCTCTGTCGGCGTGGGCCGCGCGCGAGCTTCCGCCGGGGAGAGCGCCGGAGTACGCCGACCGCTTCTTCTTCGAGCGCGCGGCGCGCACGACAACGAGCTTCCCCGCGCGCGACTTCCGCGACGCTTACGCGGCGACGCTCGCGGGGCTCGGCGTGCGCGCGGGGTCGCAGCCGAACCTTCGCGTGGACGAAGAGCCTCGCGCGGGCAAGCGCGAGGACTCGGCGTGCTTCGCGGTCGCGCCGCCCGGAGACGTGCGTCTGGTGGTCGGCGCGTGTGCGGGCGGGCTTGAGTTTCAACGCCGGAGTTTCTTCGAGGGCGGGCGCGCGCAGGTGTTCGCGTGGGCCTCGCGCGAGAGCGCGCGCCGCCACCCCGAGTTCGTCCACGCGCCGGACACGGCGACAGGGGCGGGGCACGGTCTTCTGCTCTCGTCGCTCCTGCGCGAGCCGGCGTGGCTCGCCGCGCGGCGCGGGACGCGCGCCGCAGAGGCGCAAGAGGCGGCGCGCGAGTCGGCGCTGCTCGACCTCTACGCGGCGCGGCGCGGGTGCGCGTCGCTGCTCTACGCGCTCGCGCTCGGACGCGCCGCCGACCCGCGCTCCGAAGGGCTCGCGGGCGAGTACGCGTCCCTGTACTCCGGCGCGACGGGCTTCCGACACGACGCCTCCACATGGCTCTTCGATGCGGACGCCTGGTTCGAGTCGGCGACCGACTTGAGGGCGCGCTTGTTCGCGGCGTCGTTGCGCGAGCACCTGCGCGCGCGACACGGACGGCGCTGGTACGAGTCGCGCGGCGCGGGCGAGGAGCTGATAGACGTTTGGAACACGGCCTCGCGCTACCACGCGGAGGAGCTGGCGCGGCTCGTCTGGGGCGGCGAGTCGGGCTTCGAGCTGCTGGCCGACACGTCGGCCGCGGCGCTGGACGGAAGGGATGGTTGACGAGTCGGAGCTGCTGAGCGTACCCGTGCGGCTGGGCGGCGGGAGGAGTTACCGCGTCGAGATCGGCGCGGGCGCCCTGTCGCGTCTGGGCGCGGTCGCGCGCGCGGGTCTCAGGCGCGAGGCGCGCAAGGTGGCGCTCGTCTCGAACCCGCGCGTGTTCGGCCTCTACGGCGCGCGCGCCGCCGCCGCCCTGCGCGGCGCGGGCTTCGAGGTCGCGCACTGGCTGATGCCGGAGGGCGAGCGCTTCAAGACGCTGCGGACGGCCGGGCGCGCGCTCGACTTCTTCTCGGAGTTCGGGCTCGAAAGGTCGGACGGCGTCGTCGCGCTCGGCGGCGGCGTGGTCGGAGACCTCGCGGGGTTCGCCGCCGCCGTCTACCTGCGCGGCGTCTCGTTCGTGCAGGCGCCGACGACGCTGCTCTCGCAGATAGACTCTTCGGTCGGCGGCAAGACCGGCGTCAACACCGGCGCGGGCAAGAACCTCGTCGGCGCGTTCCACCAGCCGTCGGCCGTCGTCGTCGACACCGACACTCTCGGGACGCTCCCGCGCCGCGAGCTGACCGCCGGCTGGTGCGAGGCCGTCAAGCAGGGCGCGGTCGGCGACCGGCGCCTCTTCGAGCGGACGAAAAAGTTTTTGGCGGGGGAGGCGCGCGGGGCGCGTGACGTTCGCGGCGGCGCGAACGTCAAAGAATCGGGCGCGGGGCGCGGGGAGGAGCTGGCGCGAATCATCGCGGCGCAGTGCGCGTTCAAGGCACGCATCGTCGCGGGCGACGAGCGCGAGGAGCTTGCGCGCGACGACGCGCGCTCGCGCAAGGTGCTCAACTTCGGACACACGGTCGGGCACGCGCTCGAAGCGGTGACCGGCTACCGGCGCTTCCGCCACGGCGAGGCGGTCGGCTACGGCTGTCTGGCCGCGGGCGAGATTTCGCGGAGGCTAGGGCTGCTGGATGAATCGGAGCTAGAATCACTGCGCGGGGCGGTGGCGCTCGCCGGCCGCCTGCCCGAGGCCGGGGACCTCGACGCCGAAACCATCCGCCGCGCGCTGCGTAAAGACAAGAAGGCGGTGGGCGGGAGCGTCCGTTGGGTCCTGCTCGAAAGCCTCGGGCGCGCGCGCGTCGTGGACGAAGGGGAAGTCCCCGGGCGCGTCGTCCTCGCATCCATCCGCGCGGCGCTTCGGACGCCCCGGACTCTCCCGAGCGATTCATGAGGGCACGCCAAATGACAGTGGCAAACCATTACGAGCGCGGGGGCGCGCGCTTCAACTTCGTCGCCGTCATCCTGCTGATCGCGCTCGTCGCCTACTCGGCCTACAACTACGCGCCGGTCTCCTACAAGGCGTACCGCTTCAAGGACTACATGCAGGAGACGGTGAACAAGGCCGCCTACCCGCCGGGGCAGACGACCGAGTGGGTGGCGCAGCAGCTCCGCGCCGGCGCGAGGGAGCACGGGCTGCCCGAGGACTTCGAGGTCAACGTCCGGCGCGAGGAGGGGCGCATCGCCGCCCACGTCACCTGGGCCGAGCCCGTCCAACTCCCCGGCTTCACCTACGAGTACGCCTTCGACCACACCGCGCGCAGCAGCGGCTTCATCAGCCAGAAGTGAGGGGAGTTAACAGCAGACAGTAATCGGTAGTCGGTAAAAGACAGGCGGCGCGCTCGGCTCATGACCAGAGCGCGCCGCCTTCGGTTTTCTACCGACTGCCGTCTACTGTTCTTAACCGCCTACGGCCATCTGCCTGCCGCCCGTCGCGATTTGGACGAGCGCCGGCGGCGCGGCGGCGAGCCAGGTGGTGGGGCAGACGCCGCAGCGCGTGCAGGTGTCCACCGAGGGGCAGGGCGCGGTCGAGCGCGAGATTTGCGCGCGCGAGTGCTCCTTCTCGAGGAAGGGGCGGCCCATGCCGGAGTCGACTATCTCCCACGGCAGCACCTCTTCGTAGCCGCGCGCGCGCGAGGTGTGGAAGTCCGGGTCGACGCCCGTCTCGCGCAGGGCGGCCGGGAGGTCGCCGCGGTGGCGCGCCATCGCCTCGATGACGCGCGCGACCCTGCGGTCGCCCGAGGAGAAGAGCGCCTGCTCGTGCGCGATGCGCGACGACATCACGCGCACCTCGACGTTCGGGATGCGCGAGAGGTTCTTCGAGAGCCACTTCAGGCGCCGCTTCAGCTCCCTCTCCTCGCAGATGGGCTCCCACTGGAAAGGCGTGTTGGGCTTGGGCACGAAGCCGTTCAGGGCCGGGATGATCTTGCCCGCGCGCCCGAACTTCCTGCCCGCCTCGAGCATCCGGTCCTTGATGCGCCCGACCAGCTCGACCATCGCTTCGAGGTCTTCGTCCGTCTCGGTCGGCAGCCCCGCCATCATGTAGAGCTTGATGGTGAGCATCCCGCGGTCGAAGACGGCGCCGCAGATGTCGACTATCTCGTCGTTCGTGAGGTTCTTGTTGATGACGCGGCGCAGGCGGTCGCTCCCCGTCTCGGGCGCGACCGCTATCTGCTGGTCGCCCGACGCGACGAGCGCGTCCAAAAGCTCGTCCTCGATCTGGTCGAGCCTGAGCGACGAGACGGAGATTTTATAATCCATCTCGCGCAGGCCCCGCAGGATGTCGCTGATCTCCGGGTGGTCGCAGACGGCCGTCGAGACGAGGCCGATCTTGTCCGTGCGCGCGCGCCACTCGGCCGCCTTGGCGAGGATGTCGCGCGCCGGCACGACGCGCGGCGGCCAGTAGTTAAAGCCGGCCCAGCAGAAGCGGCACCCCTGCGAGCAGCCGCGCGAAATCTCGACGAGGAAGCGCTCGCCCATCTCGGCCTCGGGCGCCCAGATGATCGACGAAGGCGCGAAGACCTCGGGCTCCTTCAGCCTCGCGACGATGTCGGTGTCGCCGCGCCGCATCGCGCGCCGGAGCGATCCCTCCTTCGGGTTCTCGGCCGCGACGATGCGCCCGACGCTGGCGGGCACGCCCTCGGCCTTCGGGGTGTAAGCCTCGACGGTGCCGTCGGGCTTGTACGTCACCTCGTAGAGCGAGGGCACGTAGAAGCCGCGCCCGACGCGCGCGAGCTTTAAGAGCAGGTCTTCCTTCGCCCCGCCCTCCGCGCCGTTCTCGAAGAGGAGGTCGACGAGTTTGGGGACGAGAATCTCGCCCTCGCCGACGGCGACGACGTCGGTGAACTCGGCGATGGGCTCGGGGTTGAGGAAAGAGGCCGCGCCGCCCATCAGGACGAGCGGGTCGTGGTGCGTCCGGTCTGTGGCCCACACCGGCACGCGCGCGAGCCGGAGCATGCGCGCCATGTTGAGGAAGTCGGTCTCGAACGAGATGGAGAAGGCGACGACGTCGAAGTCGCGCACCGGCGTCTGCGATTCGAGCGTCAGGAGCGGGGTGCCGGCGCGCTCGTACTCGCGCAGCTCCGAGTCGTCGGGGAGGAAGACGCGCTCGCAGGAGACTTCGGGGACGCGGTTGAACAGCTCGTAAACCGACTGGAACCCGAGGTTCGCCATCCCGACCGCGTAGACGTTCGGGTAGCACAGCGCGACGCGGAGCTGCGCGCCGCGCTTCACGACCCAGCCCTCCTCGGCGGCGAGCTTCCGCCGGTAACTCTCTACAACTTTTTTCGACATTCTTTCGCCAAAACTAAAGACGGCAAGACCGGGTTTGATGCCGCAGTCTTGCCGCCAGTTTACCGCAGTTTCTACTTATGTGACAGGAAGGGAGTGGTTCTCAAAGGTCAGGCCGGCTCCTTGAACCGCACGCGGAAATCGTGGAAATCGGCGCGTAAGTCGTTAACCGCCGCCTCCGTGCGGTCGAAACGCGCCTCCATCCTATCGAGCCTAGCCTCCATCCGGTCGAGGCGACCCTCAGTTCGGTCTAGCCGCCCCTCTATCTTATCGAGGCGACCCTCCACCTTGTCGAGCCTTACCCCAATGGCGGCGAACCCTTCGTTCATGCTTTGGCCGAGCGCGCTGATGCGTTCGAGGACTGTCTCAATCGTCGGCCGCGTGGTGGCGTCTTCGGACATCATTTCACCTCCGCCAGAAGATTAGCCCGTTGGCGGCCGGGACTGACGCCAAAAGCTTACGCCCGAGGGTTGGCTGCGTCAACGCGTGTCTGTTACGGAGGGACTACTGCCGGACGCTTTCCAGGAACGCCTTGAGCTTGCGCGAGCGGGAGGGGTGGCGGAGTTTGCGGAGGGCTTTGGCCTCGATCTGGCGGATGCGCTCGCGGGTGACGGCGAAGTGCTGGCCGACCTCTTCGAGCGTGTGCTCGCTTCCGTTGTGGCCCAGCCCGAAGCGCATCTTGATGACCTTCTCCTCGCGCGGGGTGAGCGTGGCCAGAACCTCGTCGGTGATCTCGCGCAGGTTCGAGGCGACGACCGCGTCGGCCGGGTTGAGGATGGAGCGGTCCTCGATGAAGTCGCCGAGGTGCGAGTCCTCCTCCTCGCCGATGGGCGTCTCCAGAGAGATGGGCTCCTGCGCGATCTTCAGGACCTTGCGCACCTTCGAGACGGGGATGTCCATCTTGCGCGCTATCTCTTCGCTCGTCGGCTCGCGCCCCAGCTCTTGGACGAGCGCGCGGCTGGTGCGGATGAGCTTGTTGATGGTCTCGATCATGTGGACGGGGATGCGGATCGTGCGCGCCTGGTCGGCGATGGCGCGCGTGATGGCCTGCCGGATCCACCACGTCGCGTAGGTCGAGAACTTGTAGCCCCGGCGCCACTCGAACTTGTCCACCGCCTTCATCAAGCCGATGTTCCCCTCCTGGATCAGGTCGAGGAACTGGAGCCCGGCCGGCGACGTGGCGCCTGTACTCCTTCTCGTCGTCGGGGCGCAGGCGCTTGCGCTCCAGCTTCTCGGTGTAGCTCGCCGCCTCGTTCTCGGCGACGCGAATCTCCTTGTGGACTTTGCGTATGGAGCCGATGAGGCGCTGGCGCGCGTGCTCGGTCAGGTTGAGCTGGCGCATCTCCTGCGCGATCTCCAGACGCATCCGCGCCACCTTGCGCCTCAGCCGCAGCAGCTTCTTCGACTTCTTGCCGCGCAGAAGCTTCTGCTCGGCGCGCATCCGCTCCCACTCCTTCAGGCCCGCCTTGAAGACGCGGCGGATGTTCTCGATGCCTTCGAGCGTCCAGCGCAGGTACTCGTCGGTCTTGTCCTCCTGCGGCGGCGTCAGCTCGGCGAGCTCGGAGAAGCTGACGTAATCGCGGATGTTGAGCCGGGCGGCCTCCAGCTCCTCGCCGATCTGGCACAGCTCCTTGACCGCGATGGGCGAGCGCGAGATGGCCTTCTGCGTCTTGGTCTGCCCGCGCTCGATGCGCTTGGCGATGGAGACCTCGCCCTCGCGCGTCAGAAGCGGGACGATGCCCATCTCGCGCAGGTAGAGGCGGACGGGGTCGTTGGTCTTCTCCAGCACCCCGGCCGAGAGGTCGAGCTCGATGTCCTCGTCGAGGTCGCCGTCCATCTCGTCGGGCGCGACCGCGACGGCCGAGACTTCGATGAGGCGCTCGTCCGAGTCGGTGACCGTGATGTTCGAGCCTTCGAGCTTCTGGAGCACGTCCTCGATGTCGTCGGGCGAGACGATGTTGTCGGGGAGCTCGCGGTTGAGGTCGTCGAAGGTGAGGAACTTCTTGTCGCCGCCGAGTTCGAGCAGGCGCTGCATCACGTCTTCCTGGTCTTTCTCTTCCATGCCCATCTTCTAATCCACCTCGGGTTCTCGGCTCGGTGAGTCGGGGGCTGCGGCCGGCTCGCGCGGGGTCGGTCGGTTCGGGTCTTCAGGGCGTTGAGGGTGCGGGGCCGTTCACGCTTCCCGCGTGCGGGAGCAGCGCCGAGCGCCGGCGCTTCAGTTCCAGGTCTTCCATGACGAGCCGGTCGCGGAGCGCGTCTTCGCCCGCGCGGTCGGCCGCGGTGATCTCGGCGGCCAGCTCCTTTATCCGCCGGTCGTAGCTCATCAGCCGCAGCGTCGTCAGGCAGCTCTCGGCCTCGGGGAGGAAGGCGTCGGTCGCCTCGCCCTCGGCGCGCTCGGGCTCGTACATCCAAAGCTCGGGCAGGAAGGCCCGGGCCGGGTCGTCGCCCGTCAGCGCGTCGAGCGTGTCGAAGCTGACCTCGGCGCCGTCCTGCTCGACCCGGCGGAGCGCGTCGAAGATGGCGGCGGTCGCCAGCCCCTCGAAGTCGCTCGCGTCCACCTGCGGCAGGACGGAGGCCCGCAACTCCGCGTCGTGGAGCAGCAGTTCGAGGAGCCGCCTCTCGGCGACGGTCGGGGCGCCGACCGAGGCGCGGACGACCTTCTTCTTCACGTCGCCGTCCTCGCCCGCCCTCGCGTCGCGCGCGCCCGCCGTCCTCCAGAGTTCCTGCCGCAGCCCCGGGTCTTCGACGCGGAGCGCGTCCATCGCCATGTCAAAGTACTCGCGCCGCTGGATGGGGTTCCGCACGGCGCGGACGAAGGGGAGCGCCTCTTCGACCGCGTCGGCCTTCTGCGCGGGGACGCGCAAAGAGCGGTCGCGCGTGGCCTGTTCGAGGACGAACTGCATGTGCGGGACTGCCTGGCCCCGGCGCCGGTTGTACTCCTCGACGCCGCGCGCGCGGACGAACTCGTCCGGGTCGGCGCCGTCGGGGAGGACCAGTACCTTGACCTCAAAATCTTCCGGGAGAAGGACCTCTATTGCGCGTTTCGCCGCGTTGATTCCGGCGCGGTCACCATCATAGTTGACGACCACTTTGCGCGCAAACCTGTTCAGAAGCTTGGCCTGCTCGGGCGTCAGCGCGGTGCCGAGGCTGGCCGCGACGTTGCGGACGCCGTGCTGGAAGGGGACGATCAGGTCGAGATAACCTTCGACGAGGATGGCGAATTTCTTCTTCCGAATCTCGTCGCGCGTCACCCCGAGTCCGAAGAGGTGGCGCCCCTTCGTGTAGGCGGCGGTCTCGGGCGAGTTGAGGTACTTCGGCTCCTCGCCCGCGCGCATCGCGCGCGCGCCGAAGGCGACGGGCCGCCCCTGCGCGTCCGTCACGGGGAAGATGAGCCGGCCGCGGAAGCGGTCGTAGTAGCCGCCCTGCTCCTTCTTCACCACCAGCCCGCTGCGCTCTATCTCCCCGATGGTCGCCCCCTGCCCCTTCAGGTGAACCCCGAGCGCGTCCCAACTGTTCGGCGCGTAGCCGAGGCGGAAGGTCTTGCGCGTCTCCTCCGTCAGCCCGCGCCCCTCGACGTACTCGCGCGCGGCGCGCGACTCGGCGCCGTCCTCTAAAAGGTGGCGCTCCCAGAATTCGAGCGCCCACGCGTTCAACTGGATGACCTCGTCGGCCTCCTTCCGCTTGGTCTCGAAACGCTTGTCGTCCACGAGGTCGGGCAGCGGCACCCCCGCCTTCTCCGCCACCACCTTCACCGCCTCGGGGAACGACAAGCCCTCCAGCTCCATCACGAAGTTGAACACCGACCCGCCCTTCCCGCAGCCGAAACAATAGAAGATGTTCTTCGACGCGTTGACCGAGAAGGAGGGCGACTTCTCCTGGTGGAAGGGGCAGCACGCCATCCAGTTCGCGCCCTTCTTCTTGAGCCCTGAGACGTAGTCGCCGACCACGCGGACGATGTCCGCCTGCCGCCTGAGGTCGTCGATGAATGTCTGCGGGTAGCGCATCGGTCTAGAGATTCAAGCGCATGAAGCGGGCGCGTGGCAAGGGCGCGCGGGGCGTTCAAACGATATGCGCGAAGAAGCGTTTTAATTTCTCGGCGTCGAGGCGTCCGCCGGTGCGGACGCCGCTGCACACGTCGAGCCCGAAGGGGCGGACGGCCGCGACGGCCTCGGCGACGTTCTCGGGTCTCAAGCCCCCGGCGAGGAAGACGGGGACGGGTGACGACTCGACTATGCGGCGGCTGACGCGCCAGTCGTGCGTGCGCCCGGTGCCGCCCAGTTCCTTGACGGCGAGGTCGGGCCGGCCCGAGTCGAGCAGCAGCGCGTCGACGCGGCGCGCGACGCCGGCGGCCTCCTCGAACGACTCCTCGCCGGTGACGTGGACGACCTGCACGAGCGAGACGCCCGGCAGCCTCTCGCGCAGCTCGCCGTAGACCTCGGCCGGCACGCGGTCGCAGAGCTGCACGGTGTTCGTCCGGCAACGTCGCTGCTGCGCGGCGATTGCATCGGCGTCCCGCGCGCACGTGAGCAGAAACGTCGCCACCGGCGGCGGCACGCGCGCCGCTATCTCCGCTATCAGCTCTTCCTCGATCACACCCGGCCCGCTCGGCATCGCCGACACCAGCCCCAACGCCGACGCGCCGCACTCGACCGCAGCACGCGCCTCCTCGACGCTCCCGATGCAGCAGACCTTCACGCGCGGCCGCATCAGACTCACCTACTGCTTCAGCTCGACGACGGTGGCGCCGGCGCCGCCCTGGTTTTCGGGGGCGAGGTCGAAGCGCGCGACGTGCGGGTGGTGGCGCAGCAGTTCGGCGACGGCGCGGCGGAGCGCGCCGGTGCCGTGGCCGTGGATGACGCGGACGTGCGTGTGGCCGTGGAGGAACGCCTCGTCGAGGAAGCGGTCAACGCGGTCGCGCGCGTCGTCGGTGGTCTGGCCGATGAGGTTCAGCTCGGCGTCCACCGCGTCGCGCCCGCCCCTGAGCCTGACCTCGGTGCCGCGCTCCTGCATCCGGCGGAGCCGCCCCGCGAGCGTGTCGTCCTCCTTCGACTTCCGGGGCTGCGCCTTGACGATTTCGAGGTTGGAGAGCTTCTCGCGGAAGCGCAGGTTGTTGACGCGCACCTCCGCCTCGCCGTCGCCGACGCGCTCGACCGTGCCGGTCATCCCGAGCGTCTTCAGACGCACCTCGTCGCCGGCCGCGACCTCGCGCGGCGGCTCGTCGGCCGTTGAAGTGACAGACGCCTCGGCGTCGTCCTCGCGCCGGCGCGGCGCTCCTCTTCGAGCGCGCGGCTTAAGCTCGCCGCCTCGTCGGCCTCGCGCTGGATGCGGCGCAGGTAGGCGTCGGCGGCGAGCGTGCGCTCGTCCACGCGCGAGCGCGCCGCCTCGATGATCTCGTGGGGCAGACGGAACCTCCGCGCTATCTCAAGCCCGGCGCTGGAGCCGGCGACGCCGACGAGCAGCCGGTAGGTCGGCTCCAGCGTGCGCTCGTCGAACTCGACCGACGCGTTCCGCACGCCCTCCTCGTTCGAGGCGTACATCTTCAGCCCCGAGTAGTGCGTCGTCGCGACGACGTGCGCGCCGCACGCGCGGCGGAAGTGGTCGACGACCGCGACGCCCAGGGCCGAGCCCTCCTCGGGGTCCGTGCCCGTGCCGACCTCGTCGAGGAGGACGAGCGCGGGGCTTCGGCACTCTTCGACCATGCGGCGTATGTTCGAGACGTGCGAGGTGAAGGTCGAGAGGTTGGCGGCGAGCGACTGGCGGTCGCCGATGTCGGCGAGCACCGACTCGTAGGGCGGGACACGCGCCTCGCGCGCGGGGACGTGCAGACCCGAGAGCGCCATCAGCGAGAGCAGGCCCGCCGTCTTCAGCACGACGGTCTTCCCGCCCGCGTTCGCGCCCGAGATGACCATCACGGGCGCCGCGGCGTCGAGACGAAGGCTGACGGGCACGACTTCGAGCCCCTGCCCGCGCAGGTTCTCTTCGAGCAGGGGGTGGCGCGCTTCGACGAGTTCGAGGACGCCGTCTTCGTCAATCACGGGCTCGGCGGCGCGCAGGTGCGCGGCGAGCGCGGCCTTCGCGCCGACGAAGTCCAGCTCGGCGACCGCCCCGGCCGCCAGCCCTATCGCGGGCAGCTCGGCGCGCAGCTCCTCCGTGAGCGTCGAGAGGATGCGCGTGACCTCGCGCTCCTCCGTCTCGCGCAGCGCCTGAAGCTCGTTGTTGGACTCGATGGTCTCCAAAGGCTCGACGAAGACGGTCGCGCCCGACGAGGAGAAGCCGTGCGCGACGCCGGCGACGCGGCCGCGGTGGTCGCTGCGGACGGGGATGACGAAGCGGTCGTTGCGCAGCGTGACGAGCTGGTCCTGAATCGCCTCCTCGGAGCGGCGCATCAAGGTTTCGAGCGAGCGCGTGATGGTCGAGCGCATGCGGACGATGTCGGCGCGTATGCGCGCCAGTTCCGGTGAGGCGCGGTCGTCGAGCTCGCCCGACGGCAGTATCTTCGAGAAGACGCGCGCGGCCAGGCCGGGCAGCGTGCGCGGCAATCCTTCGACCGTCTCCCATAAGACCGGCGCGGCCTCGCGCTCGGCCGAGACGGCGGCGCGCGCGTCCGCCGCCTGCTCGCACAAACGCGCCAGTTCCAGAAGCACCAGCGGGTCGAGCACCGTGCCCTCGATACGCAGCCGCGCCAGGGCCTCGGCCGGCTCGCTCAACTCGGAGAAAGACCAGCGCGCCCCGCGCGCGCGCATCTCCACACACTCCGTGACGGCGCGCAGCGCGCGCCTCACCTCTTCGACCGAAGAGAGCGGCGCGAGCGCTTCGGCGCGCTCGCGCCCCATCGGCGTCTGCGCGTACCGCCGCACGAGCGCACGCGCGCCCTCGTATTCGAGCGTCCCGAATGCCTGGTCGTTCATGACTGCGTAGATATTAAAGCGTGAACCGTAAACCGTAAACCGTGACAAGTAAGAGCAGGTTTTCTTCTTGTCACGGTTTACGGTTCACGGTTTACGGTTCACGTCCTTCGCCTGCGGCGCTCGGTGCCGGCCATGGCGGCGTCGAAGAGGCGGGAGGGGTCGAGGAGGTAGACCGTGTCGCCGCCGTTTGTGAAGGTGGCGCGCGCGGGGAGGGTCGCGGGGTCGGGCGCAGGCGTGAGGTCGCGCGGCGTGAGGCGCACGCGCGCGGCCGTCTCGGAGGCGAGCGCCAGTTGCTCGTCGCCCGCGAGCGAGGCGACGTGCGCGAACGCCTCGGGGCGGCGTGTGGAGCCGTGGCCCAGCGCCTCGAACAGCCGCGCCGGGTCGATGACGGTGCGCATCCGGCCGCGCACCGGGACGACGCCGAGCACGCAGACGGGCGCGTGCGGCAGCGGCGCCGGCTCGACCCACGGCGTCAGCCCCTCGCACTCATCGGCGTAGACGGCGAAGGCGAGCCCTCCCGCGCGCAGCAACAGCGCCTCGCGCTCTTCGCGGGGCGGCGGGTCAGCTTGCCTGGCTTTGTGATCGCTCATCGTGTCCCGGCGGGGGCTCGTGGAATGTCTCGGTTCTAGCACGTCTGGTAAACTGTCGGCAAACCAAACGGGGGAAGGGGAGTCTGGACGATGGACGAATTCGACCGCTACCGGGCGGAGATGAACGAGAAGCTTCTGGGGTCGGGGCACCTCGGCATCAAGCGCTTCTTCGCGCTCGACACGTAGGCGTACGAGCAGGGCGCGCTCGACAAGAAGACCAAGGAGCTGATGGGGCTGGTCGCGTCGGCCGTGCTGCGCTGCGACGACTGCGTGACCTACCACGTCAAGCAGTGCGTCGAGGTCGGCGTCACGCGCGAGGAGTTCCTCGACGCCTTCAACGTCGCGCTCGTCGTCGGCGGCTCCATCACCATCCCGCACCTGCGCCGCGCCGTCGACCGGCTCGACAAGGAGCTCGAAGCGAAGGGCGCGGAGGGCTGAAGGATGACGAGGACGAGGATGAGAGCGTTGCTGTGGAGGGTCGCGGCATGTCTGCTGCTGCTGTCGGCGGCGGGCGCGCGGGCGCAGGAAGCGAAGGGCGGTGACGAGGTGCCGGGCAGACGTGAGGGGCGCGTGCGCGCGCCGGAGCTGGAGGGCGGGCGCGGGTGGCTCAACACCGAGCGGCCGCTCACGCTCGCGGGCTTGCGCGGCAAGGTCGTGCTGCTCGACTTCTGGACCTACGGGTGCATCAACTGCCTGCACGTCATCCCCGACCTCAAGCGGCTCGAAGAGAAATACCCGAACGAGCTGGTCGTCATCGGCGTCCACTCCGCCAAGTTCGACAACGAGAAGGAGACCGAGAACATACGCCGCATCGTGCTGCGCTATGGCGTCGAGCACCCCGTCGTCAACGACGCCGACTTCCGCATCTGGAACGCCTACGCCGTCCGCGCGTGGCCCACGCTGGTCGTCATCGACCCGGCCGGCTACGTCGTCGGCTACGCCTCGGGCGAGGGCAACTACGACGTGCTGGACAAGGCGATAGGCGAGCTGGCGGCGGACGCGCGGCGGCGCGGCACGCTCGACGCGCGCCCGCTCAAGTTCGCGCTCGAACGCGCCAAGACGGGCGACCTCCCGCTCGCCTTCCCCGGCAAGGTTCTGGCCGACGAGCGCGGCGAACGCCTCTTCGTCTCCGACTCGAACCACAACCGCGTCGTCGTCACGCGGCTCGACGGGACGCTGCTCTACACCGTCGGCTCGGGCGCGCGCGGCCGCGCGGACGGCGACTTCGAGCGCGCGACCTTCGACGGCCCGCAGGGGCTCGCGCTCGACGGCGAAGTGCTCTACGTCGCCGACACGCGCAACCACCTCATCCGACGCGTAGACCTCAAAGGCCGCGCGGTCTCGACCGTCGCGGGCACGGGCGAGCAGTTGCGCGACTACCGCGTCAGGCTTGGGACGCTCGCGGCGGTGCCGCTCAGCTCGCCGTGGGACCTGCACCTCGAAGGCGACCGGCTCTACGTCGCGATGGCGGGGCCGCACCAGATTTGGCAGGTAGACCTGAAGACGCTCCGCCCCTCGGTCTTCGCGGGCTCCGGCCGCGAGGCGCGACTCGACGGGTCGCGCGACGAGGCCGCCTTCGCGCAGCCTTCGGGGCTCGCGGGCGACGGCCGCACGCTCTACGTCGCCGACAGCGAGTCGAACATCATCCGCGCCATCGGCACCGGCGCCGGCGGCGACGTCTCCACGCTCGCGGGCGGCGACCTCTTCGAGTTCGGCGACCGCGACGGCCGGGGCGACGAGGTGCGCCTGCAACACCCGCTCGGCCTCGCGCTCCACGAGGGGCGACTCTTCATCGCCGACACGTACAACCATAAGATAAAAATTCTCGACCCGCGCGCGCGGCGCGTCTCGACCTTCGCGGGGACGGGGAAGTCGGGCCAGTCGGACGGCGCGCGCGCCGAGTTCTACGAGCCGGGCGGCATCGCGGTCGCGCGCGGCCGGCTCTACGTCGCCGACACCAACAACCACGCCGTCCGCGTCGTCGACCTCTCGACCAGGCAGACCAGCACACTCGTCATACGCGGCCTCACGCCGCCGCCCGGGACGATGCAGGCGCCGGACGAGGCCGCGGACGCCTCGGGCGGGCCGAACGCGGAGGAGATTAAGCCCGCGCCGCAGCGCCTCGGGCTGAACGAGCCCGCCGAGCTGGTCGTCGAGGTGGCGCTGCCCGCCGGCTATCACCTCAACCCTTCGGCGCCGCACCGCTACGGCGTCGAGGTCGTCGGGGTGAAAGGCGTGCCGACACACCTCACGCTCGCGCCGAGCCTCGGACAGACTTTGACGGGGACTGCGGCCGGCGGGGAAGAGAGCACGCTTTCGTCGAAGTCGAGGCTGAAGGCTTTGCCGCTGCGCGTCGGGCTCCGGCCCGCGTCGCCCGGCACGGCGGTGCTGCGCGTGCAGCTCACGCTCTACTACTGCCGCGAGGACAACACGGGCGTGTGCCGCATCAAGACGCTCGTCTGGCGCGCGCCCGTCGAGGTCACGGCCGAGCCGGGCGCGCCGCGCGAGATGAGGCTGCGAGGGAAAGTTGAATGATTTTGTGGGGGCGCGGTTAGCTCAGTTGCGCGAGAGGTCGCCCGCGTCGTCGAGCAGCTCGGGCCAGAGCGCGCGGCTGTGCTCCAGCTCGCGGTCGAGCAGGGCGCGCGTGCGGCTCAGCTCCGTTTGCAGCTCGGCGTTCGAGCGTTCGAGCCCGGCGATGTGACGCCTCTGCTGGCGCGTGCGCGCCTCGAGGAACATCACGTAGAAGTAGAGGACGCAGGCTATGGCGGCCAGCGTCAGCGCGAGAACGAGGGCGGCGTAAAACTCCACGGCTTTCTTCCCTGCTTGTCTGGTTTTGACCCCATTACTACCCCTTCCCGCGCGTTTGCGCAAGTCCCCGGCCCGGCGCGCCGAGTTTGTTTTTCCGGGCGGCGCGCTATAATGCGTCGCCGGGCGGCCGCCGCGAGCGAAAGCCCGGCCACTCCCCGGCGGATTAATACTGTTACAGCCTTCACAGACCCTCGCGGGTCATACCCGGTAGGAACATACATGCGAAAACTTTTCCCCTCGCCCGCGACGCTGCGCCTGTGCGCGGCGTGCGCGCTGCTGCTCTCGAACCTGAGCGCGGTCAGGCTCGCGGCGCAGGCGCCCGCCCCGCAGCCCGCGCCGGCCGCGCGGGTTGACCGCCCCCGCCTCGAAGTCATCGAAGACCTCTCGGAGTCCCTGGCCAACGACCTGCTCGAACTCTCGGTCGCCACGCGCGACGGCGACATGACGCGCACCGCCGAGTTCTTCCCCGCGCGCGTGCGCGCAGGCGCCTTCCCCTCGCGCCCCACGCCCGCGAAGCCTTCGGTGAAGTGGATTCTCACGCACGGCTGGGAGGCGGACGGCGCCGGCGCGACCGTCGTCAACGCTTCCGTACCGCGCGGCGCGAACGCCGCGCCGCCGCCGTTGACGCGCGCCGACTTCCTGCGCGGCTGGGCCGCGTTCCTCTCGCACTTCTCCGAGATCGAGGACGCGCGCTTCAAGGTCAAGGAGGCCAACTTCGACGAGAAGGCTTCGGCCGTGGCGGGCGCGAAGGTGCCGACCGCCGTGGTCGGCGCTTCGGGCAAGGCGCGCGTCGCCTTCTACGTCATCGGGCGCGACACCGAAGGGCGGCGCGAGTGGGCGCGCGGCACCGCCATGGTCGAGGTGCGCTACGACAAGTCGAGCCGCTGGCAGTTCGACTCCTTCACGCTCGCCTCCTTCGACTCGATGGTGGCGGGCACGGACCTCTTCTCGGAGGTCGCGGTGCCGGCGGGCCTCGGGGCCGAGCTGCCCGCGTGGGGCTCGCCCGGCAACGGCGGCTTCATGTACCACGGCGCGGCCGCCGCCGACTTCGACGGCGACGGCTGGCAAGACCTCTTCGTCACCGCGCCGTCGCGCAACTACCTCTACCTCAACGACCGCCGGGGGCGTTTCCGCGACGCCTCGGACGAGGCCGGCGTGCGCGCGCTCGCCACGGGCGTGGCCCCGCTCGCCCTCGACTACGACAACGACGGCGACGCCGACCTCTTCGTCTCGAACGTCGGCGCGCAAATTCTTTTCGAGAACCGATTGAAGCAGGACGGCAAGCTCCGGTTCGACGACGCCTCGCTCGAGTCGGGCGTCGGCGGCGTGCAGGCGGTCGGCTTCTCGGCCGTCGCGGGCGACGTGAACGGCGACGGGCTCCCGGACGTCTACGTCACCTCCTACAACCGCTACGGGCAGGTGACGCCCGACTCGTGGTTCCGCGCGACCAACGGGACGCCCAACCTGCTCTTCGTCAACCAGGGCCGGGGCGAGTTCCGCGAGGAGGCGAAACGTCGGGGCGTGGACGACCCGCGCTGGTCTTACGCCGCGCAGTTCGCCGACGTTGACGGCGACGGCCGGCAGGACCTCTACGTCGCCAACGACTTCGGCGAGAAGGCCCTGTTCATGAACCGCGGCGAACGCTTCGTGGACGAGGCGAAGGAGCGCGGCGTGCTCGACCCCGGCAACGGGATGGGCGTCAGTTTCGGCGACTACAACAACGACGGGCTGCTCGACGTTCACGCGTCGAACATGAGTTCGACCGCCGGCAACCGCATCCTCGGGCGCCTGTTCCCGAACCAGGGGCCGCAGGACAACGTGCTGAAGAAACTGGCGGCCGGCAACAACCTCTTCGAGAACACGGGCGGCGGCAGGTTCCGCGACGTGACGGCCGAGGTCGGAGGCTTCGGCGGCGGCTGGGCGTGGGGCGGCGGCTTCATCGACTTCGACAACGACGGCTGGGAGGACATCTACACGCCCAACGGGTTCATCTCGGGCAAGTCGATGAAGGACACTTGAAGCCAGTTCTGGCGTCAGGTCGTGACGCAGTCGAATGACGAGAAGCAGGGCAAGGGCGCGCTGCGCAATGACCAGGACCGGCTCATGTTCGGCGAGGGCTTTTCCTTCTCGGGCTACGAGCGCGACCCGCTCTACCTCAACACCGGCGCGAAGAAGTTTGTGGACATCTCGGGCGTCTCGGGGATAGATTCCATCACCGACGGCCGCGCGGGCGTCTTCGCCGACTTCGACAACGACGGCGACACGGACGTCTTCATGACGGTCATCCAGGGGCAGTCGCACCACCTGTTCCGCAACAACGTCGGGCAGGACAGCAACTGGCTCCGCGTCTCGCTCGAAGGCGGGCGGGCTTCCGGGCGCGACGCCTTCGGCGCGGTCGTCCGGCTGAAGACCTCGGCCGGCACGCTGACCAAGATCAAGTCGGGCGGCTCGGGCTTCATCTCGGAGCACGACCCGCGCCTGCTCTTCGGGCTGGGGAAGGACTCGGCCGCGCAGTCGGCCGAGGTCACGTGGCCGAACGGCAAGGTCGAAAAGTTCGAGGGCGAGTTCAAGGCCGGCGCGAGCGTCCTGCTGCGCGAGGGCGCTGGGAGCGCCGAAGCGCTGGCGCTCGGCCGCGCGCGGCTGCCCGACCCGCTGACGCGCGCCGAGACGTTCGCGCGCGGGCTGAAGGTCGCCGTCGGGCAGCCCGCGCCCGACCTGGCGCTGAAGACGCTCGACGGGAAACAGTCGTCTTTGCGCGGGCTGCTCAAGCCCGGTCGCCGCCTGCTCCTCAACGTCTGGGCGACGTGGTGCGCGCCGTGCCGCGCCGAGATGCCCGAGCTCGAGGCGATGCGCGCCCGCCTCGCGGCGCGCGGGATAGACCTCGTGGGCCTGAACGTGGACTCGGAGCCCGACGCGGACGTGCGCGGCTTCCTCAAAGACAACCGCGTCGGCTACCCCGTCTACGTCGGCGGCGTGCCGGCCATAGAGCTGCTCTACGCGACCGACGAGCTGTCGGTGCCGATGTCGATTCTGGTGGACGAGCGGGGGCTCGTCACCGAGATCATCCCCGGCTGGTCGCCCGCGACGCGCAAGCGCTTCTCGGCGCTGGCCGGGACTGAGTAGGCGCTTCCGACCTGCCCCGAGCCTCACAGGAATGGTTCGGCTTAACTCGAAGGGAGGGGGGAATCAGATGCCATTCGGGAGAGAACGTTTGAACGCGGCCGCGCGGCTGGGCTTCGCCGCGGCGTTGCTCGCGCTGTCCGGCGTCACGGCCGCGGCGCAGACGAACTGGACGCTCGCGTGGAGCGACGAGTTCAACGGGCCGGCCGGCTCGGCCGTGGACGGGACGAAGTGGGTGCTCGAAGTCGGCAACGGCTCGAACGGCTGGGGCAACCGCGAGCGCCAGTACTACACCAACACGACGAAGAACGCCTCGATGGACGGGGCGGGCAACCTCGTCATCACGGCTTACAAGGAGACGCTCGGTAATAAGTTCCGCTGCTGGTACGGCGTGTGCCAGTACACGTCGGCGCGTCTGAAGACGCAGGGCAAGTTCGAGCAGGCGTACGGGCGCTTCGAGGCGCGCATCCGCGTCCCCTACGGTCAGGGCATCTGGCCCGCCTTCTGGACGCTCGGCAACAACATCCAGACGGCGGGCTGGCCCACCTGCGGCGAGCTCGACATCATGGAGCACATCGGCCGCGAGCCTTACACCGTCTACGGCACCATCCACGGCCCGGGCTACTCGGGCGCGAGCAGCATCGGCGCGCCGTACACGCTGACCTCCGGCAGGTTCACCGACGACTTCCACGTCTTCGCCGTCGAGTGGGAGCCGAACCAGATACGCTGGTACGTCGACGGCCAGCTCTACCAGACGCGCACGCCGGCCGACCTGCCCGCCGGCTCGGCGTGGGTCTTCGACCACCCGTTCTTCATGCTCCTCAACGTCGCGGTCGGCGGCTACTGGCCGGGCGACCCCGACGCGACCACGGTCTTCCCGCAGAAGATGTTCGTCGATTACGTCCGCGTCTACCGCTAGCCGCGGGCGCGAGACCCGGCCCCACACCTCAACGGCATTCGCCCGACCCGAACGATAAGGAGACGCGTATGCTCAGGAAGCTTCTGCTGCTGGTCACACTCTCGGCCGCGCTGCCCGCGACCGTCTCGGCCACCCCCGTCTCGGTCTACGGCGCGTGGTTGTGCGGCAACGACGCCTGCACCTGGGCGAGCGTGCGGGACATGGCCGACTTCGACGCGAAGAACCGCTGGCTGATAAACCGCGGCGACGGGGTGCCGTCGGTCAACCTCGTCGTCTTAAGCTTCGTCCAGCCCCTCAAGCTCCTGAACCGGACGACCGACGCGCAGACCCTGAGCGGCGTCCCGCGCGGGATGACGCCCGAGGTCGTCAACTACTTCAAGAGCCGCGGCGTGCGCGTCATGCTCTCCATCGGCGGCATCACCTACACCGACGCCTGGAACCAGGCGCTCGCCGCCAATCCGACGCAGTTCGGCCTCAACGCCGCGCAGGTCGCGCGGGACTTGGGCGTCGGCATCGAGATAGACTACGAGGAGAACACGAACCCGAACCTGACGGCGCTCCAGTCGTTCATCAACGCCTACCGCTCCGTCCACCCGTACGACGCGTCGGGCGCGAACCACGCGGCGCGTCTGACCATCGACCTCGCGGCGGGCGACCGCTGGCTCATCGCGCTGACGCGCAAGGCGACCGCCGACTGGCTGGGCACGACGACGCCGGTGCTCGACTACGCCAACGCGATGGTGCCGAACCGGCAGCCGAACACCGCCGCCGACGCGCAGGCCAACTGGCAGGAGCACATCGACGGCAAGCCGCAGTACGACCCGCCGATTTTGCCGCTGGCGGCGGCCAAGTTCACCGGCTCGCTCTACATCGTGACGGGGCAGAACCCGGCGCCCGAGTGTACGAACTTCGCCTCGTCGCTCATCAGCTCGACCGGCACTTACGTCCAGAACGTCCAGACGCGCACGGGGACGACGAACGGGATGCTCGGCTACATGTTCTGGGCGGCCGAGTGCCCCTCGACGCGGCGCATCTGCACGACGCCGCCGAACAGTTGCGAGGGCGGCGTCGGCGTCGGCGGCAGGACCTACAACATACCCATCCCGATGCCCGCGCTGAGGCAGAGCTGACGGCCGCCCGCGCGTGCGGCGCGCAGGGCACGGGCGAAGGAATCGGAGGAGGATTTAAAGCCGTGCGGAAGTCTTTACTCGCGACGCTCGCTCTCTTCGTCCCGCCCCGCGCGCCGTGCGCCGCCGCGCCCGCCGGGGCGGCCCACCTTCAAAGCTTCGTCGCCACCTTCGACTTCCGGGGCGAGACGGTCGTCCTCGAAAGACTCTGAGGCGGTGGCCGAGCGACTCAAAAAAACTCTGGCGCTCGTCTTCCTGCTGACGTGTGCCGCCGGCTTCGCGGCCGGGCCTGTGTTGAGGGACGCGTGGGGACAGGCTCGCCCGGACGGCCCGCTCGCGCGCCGGCGGCCGGGCGGGCGCGACGAGTCGGGGCTCCGCTACGTCGGCTCGGAGACCTGCGCCGGGTGTCACACGCAGCAGGCCGCGCAGGGTCAGACGCCGATGGGGCGCGCCTCGCAGCGCGCCGCCGACTGCGACATCCTCAAGGCGCGCCCGCGCCTGACGCTGCGCCAGGGTCGCTACACGTACCAAATCACGCGCGGGGGGGCTGGGAGCGTCTACACGGTCTCCGACGGCGTCTCGAGCCTCTCCGCGCCCGTCCTCTTCTGCTTCGGGCAGGGCGCGGCCGGACAGACCTACATCTTCCGGCACCGCGGCACGCACTACGAGAGCCGCGTCAGCTACTTCCGGGCGCTCGACGGGCTCGACATCACCATCGAGCACCCGCGCGCCGAGCCCGCCTCGCTCGAAGCCGCGCTCGGCCGGCCGATGACGTCGGAGGCGGCGCGCGGCTGTTTCGGCTGCCACACGACGGGCGGCGCGGGCGCGGCGGGCTTGAGGCTGGAGACGGCCGCGGCGGGCGTGAGCTGCGAGGCTTGCCACGGGCCGGGCGAGCGGCACCTGGCGTCGGTGAAGGCGAAGGATTTGAAGAACCTGAACATCTACAACCCCGCCGGGCTCGACGGGCTTGAGCTGTCGCAGGAGTTCTGCGGCGCGTGCCACCAGAGCTTCGAGACGGTGATGGGGCTGGAGAATCAGGGCGGCGCGGGCAACGTGCGCTTCCAGCCCTACCGCGTCTTCAACAGCCGGGGGCACCTGACGGCCGACCGCCGCATGAGCTGCACGGCCTGCCACGACCCGCACGGGCCGCTGGAGCGCGACCCCGTCAAGTACGACGCCAACTGCCTCTCCTGCCACCTCTCGACGCCGAAGGAGCCGAAGACGCGCGCGCGCTCGGCCTCCCCCTGCCCCGTCTCCACGAAGCAGTGTGTGACCTGCCACATGCCCAGGGTCGAGCTGCCCTCGATGCACTTCAAGTTCACAGACCACTGGGTGCGCGTCGCGCGCCCCGGCCAAAGCGTGCCGAGATGAAGAGTAGCCAGTAGACAGTAGGCAGTAGTCAGTAGAAAGACAGGCGGCGCGCTCGGCTTTTGACCGTGACGCGCCGCTTTAGTTCTTCTACTGACTACTGCCTACTGCCTACTTCCCCTGTCTACTGATGCGTGAGTTTGCCGCGCAGCTCTATCTGTTCGGAGGAGCGGCCGACGAGGATTTGGAAGTCGCCCGGCTCGGCGCGCCACTGCTTCGAGGCGGCGTCGTAGTAGGAGAGCGAGCGGCTGTCGAGGCGGACGGCGACGCGGCGCGACTCGCCGGGCTTGAGTGTGACCTTGGCGAAGCCCTTCAGCTCCTTCGGCGGGCGCGGGACTCCGGCGTGCGTGTCGGAGACGTAGATTTGCGCGACCTCCGCGCCCTCGCGCTCGCCCGTGTTCTTCACCTCGAACGCGACCTCGTAATGCGGCGGGTCGGGCGCGCCCGGCGCGTTCGTGGCCGTGCCGGGGATGCGTATCACCGTCAGGTCTGAGTAACGGAAGGTCGTGTACGAGAGCCCGTGGCCGAAGGGGAAGAGCGGCTTCGTGCCCGCCTTCTCGTAGCCGCGGTAGCCGACGAAGACTCCCTCTTTGTACTCGACGCGGTTGGTGCCGGCGGCCGCCGGGTAGTAGCTCGCGTGCGTGGGGTTGTCCTCGCGCCGCCGCTCGAACGTGACGGGCAGGCGCCCCGAGGGGTTCACGTCGCCGAGCAGGATTTCGGCGAGCGCGGTGCCGCCCTCCTGCCCCGCGTACCAGGTCTGGACGACGGCCGGCACGCGCTCTATCCAGTTGGTCATGTCCACGCCGCCGCCCGAGGTGAGGGCGACGACGGTGTTGGCGTTGGACTCGGCCATCGCGACGATCAGCTCGTCCTGCCCCGGCGGGAGCGCGAAGGTTCGGTCGGAGCCCTCGCTCTCGGTCTCGTGGTCGAAGCCGGCGGCGACGACGACGGCGTCGGCCTTCGCCGCCATCACCTTCACCTCCTCGGGTACGGCCGCGCCGCGGCGCACGATGCCCATCCTCAGCTTCGTCCCCAGCCACGCCGAGCGCCCTTTTTGTTCGAGCACGACCTTGTGCGGCCGCACGTCGAGCGTGAGCCGCGCGACGGCCGCCAGCTCGCGCGAGGTCGCCCAGTTGTCGAAGACCAGCTTGTCGTCCACGTGGAGGCGGAAGCGGCCGCCGTCCTCGCCCGTCGCCTGCACGAACACGTCGTGCTCGCCCGCCGTCTGCGGCGTGAAGTAGCCCGTCCAGCGCCCCGAGAGCGTGCCGTCCGGGAAGGCGGCGGGCGCGCCGAACGCGCGCTCGCCCGGGCCGTAGGCGACGTGCGGCTCGGTGCGCGTGACGGAGGGCGAACCCTTCAGGTCTTCGGTCTTGAAGTACTCGGCCGTGAGGCCGGGCTTGCCCGAAGACGCGGCGGTCGTGTACTTCGTCGCCTGCGCCATCTCGGCGAGCGTGGGGACGCCGCGGTGGTAGTAGACGTTGACCGACGAGGGCGCGAGCGCGTTGCTCAGCCCCTCCATAAAGCTGACGGCCGCGAACGGCTCGACGCGCGCGCTGCCGCCGCCGACGGGGACGGCCGGGTACGCGTTCGGCCCGACGACGAGCACCGTGCGCAGCTTCTTCCGGTCGAGCGGCAGGACGCTGCGGTCGTTCTTGAGCAAGACCATCCCTTCGCGCGCCGCTTGCAGAGCGGCCTGCCGCCCGGTCTGGTTGAAGCGCGGGATGGTCGCCTCGGTCTGTTCGTGGTAGAGCCAGTTGAAGCGCGCGGCGGTGCGCAGTATCCGCCGGACGTGCTCGTCGATGGTCTTGACCGAGACCTTGCCCTCCTTGATGGCGGGCAGCAGATTCTTCTGGTTCATGTGCGCCGCGAAGGGCATCTCCAGGTCCTGCCCCGCGTTGACGGCGGCCACGCCGTCGTAGGTGGCGAACCAGTCGGACATCATCACGCCGTCGAAGCCCCATTCGTCGCGCACTATCTCGGTCAGCAGGTGCCGGTTCTGCGAGGCGTGCTCGCCGTTGAGGAGGTTGTAGCTGCTCATGATGGCGCCGACGCGCGCCTCGCGCACCGCCGCCTCGAAGGCGGGCAGGTAGATTTCGCGCAAGGTCCTTTCGTCAACTACCGAGTCGGTCTTGTGCCGGTCGAACTCGGAGTTGTTGGCGGCGAGGTGCTTGACGGTCGCCGAGACGCCCTGCGACTGGACGCCGCGGACGTAGCCGACCGTCATCCGCGCGGCGAGGAAGGGGTCTTCGCCGAAGTACTCGAAGTTGCGGCCGCCCGTCGGCGAGCGGTAGATGTTGACGCCCGGCCCCAGCAGGAAGTGGACGCCCTTGGCGCGCGCGTCGCGGCCGATCTCGGTGCCGACGCGCTCGGCGAGCCGCGTGTTCCAGGTGGCGGCGAGCCCGACGCCGCCGGCCATCGCGGTCGCGGGGCCGAAGTTGCGCACGCCCAGAGGGCCGTCGGCCATCTTCATGCGCGGGATGCGGAGGCGCGGGATGGCGCGGACGAAGAAGCCGTCGGTGCCGCCGAGCAGGTCTATCTTCTCCTCCAGCGTCATCTGGTAGACGAGGCCCTGAATCACCTGCTCGACGCCCGGCGGCGGCGGCGGCTCGGTCACCTGCGCCGCCAGGCGCGGGGCGGCGTTGACGATGAGAGAGAGAAGCGCGGCCGTCGTGCACAGGAAATTTTTCATGGCGTCACTTTCAACCTTCGTCACTCGTAACCGTCAGCGCTTTCAAACTTCGGCGTCGCGTGCAGCGGCGTTCGTCAGTGGTTGGCGGGCGGCTGCGGCTTCGGCGGGTTGGCCAGCTCGCGGACGCGCCTGCGCCATTCGGCGGGCGTCGTGCCTTCGAGCTGCGGCCGCTCGTAGGCCGCGTGCACAAGCTCGCGCAGCGCCGGCAGGAACGGGAATTCGAGCGCGGCCTTCGGCTTCGCCACTTCGGCGAGCGCGGCGAGCCGCGTGTCGCGCCACTCGGCCGTGGGCGCGACTCCCTGCTGGATGTAGGAGAGCGCCTCGAGCCCTATCTCGCCGGCCGACCCGAGGTCGCGCGCGAGCGGCCGCGCCTCGGCGAGCGCGGGCGAGCGGTCTACCAGCGCTTCGAGCACCGGCCCGGCGTCGCGCCACGCGGTGAGCGTGTCGCGCAGCGTGCTGAAGTGCAGCGCGAAGCGCGGCGCGTCGGAGAGCAGGAGTCCCACCCGGCGCGTGAAGCCGCGCGCGGCGGCCGAGTCGGGGCGCGCCGCGTCGACCAGCCCCGTCAGCGGCGAGAGCATCGTCTGCGGCCGCTGCTGGTAGCGCCGGTACTCCTTCACCGGCTCGACGAACGAGGCGAGCGTCTCTAACGCCGGCGGGTACGCGCCGCCCGCCAGACGCCGCAGCATCATCGCCTGATTCCGCTCGTGCGTGAGCCCGAGCTCTTCGAGCCTGACGCTCGTGACCGCGAGGCGGCGGTACATGTCGTCCGCGTCCCTCACCTCGCGCGGCGACCAGAGGCGCTCGGCGATGGCGGCCGTGCGCGGCCAGATGCGCGAGTCCACCGTCTCGGGCGTGACCCACTCGGCCCACATCGTCGCCTCGCCGCCGAGGACGTGCCGCGCCTCGGCCTCGGTCAGCCCGTGCCCCTCGGGGAGCGGGTCGTTGAGGTAGTGGTCGGTGGTGGGGAAGATGAGGTCGATGTAGTAGCCGTTCGAGAGCACGCCGTCGTAGCCGCGCCGCGCGGCCTCGGCCAGCGCCTTCTGCCCGCGCCACGAGTGGATAACCACGTCTTTGGGGAGGTCGGGCTGGAAAATCTCGTCCCAGCCCATCATGCGCTTGCCGTTCTTCTGGAGGATTTTGAGCATCCGCTGGTTGAAGTAGGTCTGGAGCGCGTGGTTGTCCTTAATCCCCTTCGCCTTCATGAACTCCTGAATCTTCGGGTTGGCGTCCCACTGCTTGCCGGTGTTCTCGTCGCCGCCGATGTGCATGTAGGCGTCCGGGAAGAGCGCGGCCATCTCGGTGAAGAAGACTTCGAGGAACTTGTAGACCTCCTCGCGCGTCGGGTCGAGCGTCGGCTCGAAGATGCCGGGCTTGCGCTCGATGGTGTAGGGCCCCGGCGCGCTCCCAAGCTCGGGGTGGCCGACGAGCCAGGCGGTCGCGTGGCCGGGGAGGTCGAACTCCGGCACGACGCGGATGCCGCGCTGGCGCGCGTACTCGATGACCTCGCGCGCCTGCTCCTGCGTGTAGAAGTTCCCGTCGGAGCCCATCTGGTGGAGCCTCGGGAACTTCTTGCTCTCGATGCGGAAGCCCTGGTCTTCGGTCAGGTGCCAGTGGAAGACGTTGAGCTTGACGGCGGCCATCGCGTCGAGGTTGCGCTTGACGACCTCCATCGGGAGGAAGTGGCGCGCGATGTCCATCATCAGCCCGCGCCAGCGGAAGCGCGGCCGGTCATTAATCGAGACCGCCGGGAGGTAAAAGCCCTCCCGGTCGCCTTCGAGCAACTGTAGAAAAGTCTCCAGGCCCCGCAGCGCGCCCACCACCGTCGGCGCGCGCAGCGCGGCCTGCCGCTCGCCCACTTCGAGCGTGTACGACTCGTCCTCATCCACGGCCGGCACGGCCTTGCCCGGCGCGCCCGCCTCGACCAGGAGCGTCGCCCGCGCCGGGTCGGCCGCGAGCCCGCGCGCCACCTCCAGCACGGTGCGGCCTTCGAGCCGGCGCACAGCGCGGTCAACGCCAGCGCGCAGGCGCTCGTCCACCGCGCCCGTCGCGGCGACCGTGAACGTCTTATCGACGCGGAGGCGGCCGGGGTTGAAACGAACCGACGCGGGCACCGGCATCAGGTTGTGACGGGCTGCGGCCGGCGCGGGAGCCTGCGCGGCCGCGTGCGGGAAGCAGGGCAGGAGCAGGAGCAGGGCGGAGATGAGCTTATGCGCTTTCATGTGTTCCTCAACGCGTGCGCGGACCCCGAAAGGAGTCGCGCGCCTCGCTCGCTCGGATGTTTTCTGAACGACTGGAAAAGCTGTAAGCGAACTTCGGTGGACAACGATTAAAACAGACACCCCGCCGCCGTCAACCGAAATGTTTGGCCGGCCGCCAAAACTTTTTCGATGACCCGCGTCTTTAAACTCTGCTATCCTGCGTGCCCGCGCCATGAATTCTCTCAAGATAGGCATCAGCGGAGTCCGCGGGGTCGTCGGCGAGACCTTCACGCCGGAGCTCGCCGTCGGCTTCGCGCAGGCCTTCGCCACCTACCTCGATTCGGGGCGCGTGCTGGTCTGCCGCGACACGCGCCCGTCGGGGCCGATGGTGCGCGCGGCGGTGCTCGCGGGGCTGCTCGCCGCCGGGTGCGAGGTCATAGACCTCGGCATCTGTCCGACGCCGAGCCTGCAACTCTCCGTCCGGCGGCTCGGCGCGGCGGGCGGCATCTCCATCACCGCCGGGCACAACCCCGAGCCGTGGAACGCGCTCAAGTTCGTGCGCGCCGACGGCCTCTACTTCAACTCGACGCAGGCCGACGAGCTGCTCGACCTCTTCCACCAGGCCGAGTACGCGAAGGCCGACTGGCGCGGCATCAGGAGCAAAATCGAGGAGGCCGACGCCATCGCGCCGCACCTCGAAGCCTTGGCCTCCGCCTTCGACGTGGAGGCGGTGCGCGCGCGCCGCCTGAAGGTCGCGGTCGACTGCTGCAACAGCTCGTGCTCTCTGCTGTCGCCGCGCTGGCTCGAACTGCTGGGGTGCGAGGTGCTGGCCGTCAACGACGACCCCACCGCGCCATTCCCGCACGCGCCCGAGCCGCGCCGGCAGGCGATGGCGCAGCTGCGCGCGCTCGTCCTCGCCGGGCGCGCCGACATCGGCTTCGCGCACGACGCCGACGGCGAGCGCCTCGGGATTGTGACCGAGGAGGGCGAGATTCTTTCCGAGGAGGCGACGCTCCCGCTCGCCGCCGAGATAGAGTTGAGGCGGAAGACGGGGGCGGTCGTCACCAACGTCTCGACGAGCGCGTCGGTCGAGCGCGTCGCCGCGCGTTACGGAGCGGCGGTCATCCGCACGCCCGTCGGGCAGGCTTTCATCTCCGAGGCGATGGCCGAGACGCGCGCCGTCTTGGGCGGCGAAGGCTCGGGCGGCGTCGTCCTCCCGCGCGTCCAGCTCTCGCACGACAGCGCGGCGGCGGTGGGGCTCTTCCTCGAACACATGGCCGCGACGGGCGAGCGCGTCTCGGAGCTGGCGGCGCGGCTCCCGCGCCTCGCGATGCTCAAGCACGACCTGGCCGTCGAGCCCAACCGCATCCACTCGCTGCTGCAACGCCTCTACGAAGAGCTCGAGCGCGAGGGCGCGGAGTACGACCAGACCGACGGCGTCAAGGTGGCGTGGCCCGACGGCTGGGTACACGTGCGCGTCTCGAACACCGAGTCGCTCATCCGCGTCATCGCCGAGGCCGACACGGCCCAGCGCGCGCAGGAGCTGCTCGACTGGGCGCGCGACCGCCTCGGAAGGTGAAGGGACGCGCGCCGTGCTCATCCTTCAAAGTTTTCGTCCTGAGGCGGGGGGTAAAGAACAGTGAAAACTTACGCGACACGTTTCGCCCTCGCGCTGTGCGCCGTCGTGGGCTTCGGCGCTGATTCCGCCGGCCAGACGCGCCCCGCGCCCGGCTACATGTTCGACGACTTCAGCTACGCGCACCGGCGCGAGCTCGCGCGCAACGGCTGGATAGTCCGCGCCGCGCCGGGCTGGCCCGGCATCCCCGGCGCGACGTGGTGGCCCGAGGGCGTGACCTTCATCCCCGTCGAAGGCGCGCCCGGCACGCGCGCTCTCCGCATGACCTCGCGGACGGACGGCACGGCCGCCGGCACGCGGCAGACGCAGGTCTGCCACCAGCGCAAATATCTCGAAGGCACCTACGCCGCGCGCGTCCGCTTCACCGACGCCCCCGTAGAGGGGCCGGGCGGCGACCAGCTCGTCGAGAGCTTCTACACCATCAGCCCCTTGAAGGCGCCGTGGGACATGGACTACAGCGAGCTCGACTTCGAGTACCTGCCCAACGGCGGCTGGGGCATCGCCGAGCCGACGCTCTACGCCACCACCTGAGAGACCTTCTACCCGGAGCCGAACTGGAAGAAGGACAACGTCTTCGACACGTGGCTGGGGCCGCGCGCCGGCTGGCACACGCTCGTCACGCAGGTCTCGAAGGGTAAGGTCAGGTACTTCGTCGACGGCAAACAGCTCGCCGACCACGGCGAACGCTTCTACCCCGAGTCGCTGATGTCCATCAACTTCAACCTCTGGTTCATCGTCGGCGGCGCCATCAAGTCGGGCGAGCCGCGGAGCTATCAGGAGGACGTGGACTGGGTCTTCTTCGAGTCGGGCTCGGTGCTCGCGCCCGCCGAGGTCGAGTCGCGCGTCGCCTCCTTGCGGCGCCGCGCGGTCAAATTCCGCGACACCGTCCCCGCGCCCAAGCCGGCGCTCGACTCGCCGTGCAACTTCTGACCGGAGCGCCATGAGGGCCATACCGACACTCAAGATAAGCATCTCGGGCGTGCGCGGCGTGGTGGGCGAGAGCCTGACGCCACAGCTTCTGGTGCGCTTCGCGCAGGCGTTCGGCACCTACGTCGGCCCCGGCACCATCGTGCTGGGACGCGACACGCGCACGTCGGGCGAGATGGTGCGGCAGGCGGTGCTGGCCGGGCTGCTCTCGACGGGCTGCCGCGTCGTAGACCTCGACGTGTGCCCCGTCCCGACCTTGCAGCTGCTCGTGCGCGAGCGCCGCGCGCGCGGCGGCATCTGCATCACCGCGAGCCACAACCCGGCCGAGTGGAACGCGCTCAAGTTCATCAACTCGTCGGGGCTCTTCCTCGCGGCCGCGCAGGCGCGCCAGCTCCTGGACATCTACCACCAGGGCGAGTACGCAAAGGTGCCGGGCGCGGAGATGCGCGAGGTGACGCGCGAGGCCGGCGCGATAGACCTGCACGTCCGGAAGATACTCGAGGCGCTCGGGCCTCTGCCCGAAGGCGCGCGCCGGCTGCGCGTCGCCGTCGACTCGTGCAACGGCGCGGGCTCGGTCGTCGCGCCGCGCCTGCTGGCGGCCCTGGGCGCCGACGTGATTCCCATCAACACCACGCCCGACGGCACCTTCCCGCGCGGCGCGGAGCCCACGCCCGAGAACCTCTCGGAGCTGTGCCGCGTCGTGCGCGAGTCGGGCGCGGACATAGGGCTAGCGCAGGACATGGACGCCGACCGCCTGGCCGTCGTGGACGAGCGCGGGCGCGCCGTGGGCGAGGAGTACACGCTCGTGCTCGCGGCGCGCTACGTGCTCGCGCGCGAGCGCGGGGCGGTGGTGGCGAACCTCGCGACGACCGTCGCGCTCGACGCGGTGGCGCGCGAGTTCGGCTGCGCCGTCTATCGCTCGAAGATAGGCGAGGCCAACGTCACCGAGGAGATGCGGCGCCACGGCGCGGTCGTCGGCGGCGAGGGCAACGGCGGCGTCATCTACCCGCGCATCAACTTCGCGCGCGACAGCCTGGTCGGGATGGCGCTCGTCCTCCACCTGCTCGCCGCCGAGGGGCGCGCCGTCTCCGAAATCATCGACGGCCTGCCGCGCACACACATGGTCAAGGAGAAGCTGGCCTGCCGCTCCGACCGCATCGGCCGCGTGCTCAAGACCGTGCGCGAGGCTTACGCCGCGTGGCCGCGCGACGAGCGCGACGGCGTCAAGGTGACGACGCCCGAGGGGTGGTTCCTCGTCCGCGGCTCGAACACGGAGCCCATCATCCGCCTCGTCGCCGAGGCGCCGACCGAGGCGCGGGCACACGCGCTCGTCGATGACCTGCGCCGCCGCGTCGAGGAGTGCGTGGGAGAGTGAGGGCGGAAGTAAAGTCGGAAGGAGGGCAGGAGCCATGAGCGAGCTGGCCGCCGTGGAGGGCGGTGCGTCGGGGCGGATGGTGTCGCTCGACGTGTTTCGCGGGATGACCATCGCGGGGATGATTCTGGTCAACAACCCGGGCGACTGGGGCGCCATCTACGGCCCGCTTCAGCACGCGGCCTGGCACGGGTGGACGCCGACCGACCTGGTCTTCCCGTTCTTCCTCTTCATCGTCGGCGTCTCCGTCACGCTCGCGCTCTCGCGCCGCGCCGAGACGACGGGGGGCAGGCGCGACCTCTACGTCAAGATTCTCCGCCGCGCGGCTATCATCTTCGCGCTCGGGCTGCTCCTCGCCGGCTTCCCCTCGTTCGACCTCTCGACCATCCGCATCCCCGGCGTGCTCCAGCGCATCGCGGTCTGCTACCCGTCGCGCTCCTGCTCGGCTACTGGGCCTTGATGACGCTGGTGCCGGTGCCGGGTTACGGGCCGGGCGACCTGGCAAGCAAGGAGTGGAACCTCGCGGCCTACGTCGACCGCGCGGTCTTCGGCAACCACGTCTGGAGGTTCGCCAAGGTCTACGACCCCGAGGGTCTGCTGAGCACGCTGCCCGCGGTCGCGACGACGCTCGCGGGCGTGCTGACGGGGCACCTGCTGCGCTCGCGCCGGCCGCCGTTAGAGAAGGTCTCCGCGATGTTCGTCGCGGGCGCGGCGTGCGTCGTCGCGGGGTGGGCGTGGAACTACTGGTTCCCCGTCAACAAGGCCCTGTGGACCAGCTCCTACGTGCTGCTGACGGCGGGGATGGCGCTCGAACTGCTCGCGGTCTGCTACTGGCTGGTGGACGTGAAGGGCTATCGGCGCTGGGCGCTCCCCTTCGTCGTCTTCGGCACCAACGCGCTCGCGCTCTACTTCCTCGCGGAGCTGTGGGCGAACCTCATCTCCATCATCTCGCTGACGCGCGGCGGGGTCGCGGTGCCTTTGCAGACGCTCGTCTACGAAAACCTTTTCGCCTCGTGGGCCGCGCCGAAGAACGCCTCGCTCGCCTACGCCGTCACGACGGTGCTCTTCTGGCTCGGCGTGATGACGCTGCTCTACCGGCGGCGCATCTTCATCAAGGTCTGACGCCGCCCGCGCGGAGGCGTTCACGATTCGGCGCGCCCGCGGTTATACTCATCTCCCGCCCCGCGGCGGGTGAGACTTCGCAATCCGGGAGGTGTGCCGTGAAGCTTCATTTCGCCGTCCCTTCGGGGACACGCCTGGCGCGCCTTGCGGCGTCGGCCGCGCTCCTGCTGTCGGCGTCGGCCGCCGTCCGGGCGCGGCAGCACGCGCCCGCGCCCTCCGCGCGCCGCAACGCGGACATCGAGCGCATGCGCGAACAGCAGCAGCGCGAGGCACAGCTCCGCCGGAACCCGGAGGGTGTCGAGCAGCCGCCCGACGAGCGCGCCGTCAAGGCCGCCGTCAAGCAGCTCGGCGAAGACTTCCGGCGCATACAGGTCATCCGCAACGACGTGGCGCGTGTGCTCGTGGCGGGCGGCGCGCTCGATTACGCGCACGTCTCCGAGCAGGCCGTCGAGGTGAGGAAGCGCGCCCTGCGGATGCAGGGCTACCTGGGACTGCGCGACCCCGGGGCGGAAGTCGTTGACGTGGAAGGGGACGCGCGCGCGGGCCGCGACCTGCGGGAGATCATCTCGCTGAGCGACGCCGTCCGCGAGGGCGCCGCGCGGCTCGGCCGCGACGGCTCGACGGCCAGACACGACGGCCCTTGAGACGGCCGGGCGCGACGGCTTCAGACTTCCTCCGAGCGGGCGGCCGAAACCCCCGACCGACACCACCCACAAGATGACGCGTAGGATAGACCTCAAGAGGATACACACCGCGCACTTCGGCACGATGCGCGCCATCAACCGGCAGATCGTGCTCAACTACGTGCGCGACCACGGCCCCATCTCGCGCGCCGAGATAGCGCGGCGCACCGCGCTCCAGCGCTCGACCATCTCCGAGATAGTCGACTCGCTGCTCGTCGAAGGTCTCGTCGAGGAGATCGGCGCGGGGCGCTCGACCGGCGGCCGCTGCCCGACGCTTTTGGGCCTGCGCGCGAGCGGGGCGGCGGCCATCGGCGTCGACATCGGGCCGGCGCGCACGACCGTCGCCGCGTGCGACCTCGCGGGCTGCGTGCTCGAACGCGAGGAGTTCGAGACCGACCACGACTTCGGGCAGACCATCCGGCGCGCCGCGACGGCCGCCGTCCGGCTGCTGGGGCGCAACCCCGGCCAGATAGAGGGCATCGGCGTGAGCCTGCCGGGGCTCGTCGACCCCGCGACGGGGCGGCTCATCTACGTCCCCTACTTCAACTGGCACGACCTCGACGTGGCGCGGGGGCTGGAGGCGGCCACGGGGCTCAAGGTCGCCGTGGACAACGACGCCAACGCGGCCGCGCTCGCCGAGCTGTGGTTCGGACGCGCCGAGGTGTCTGAGGCGCGCGACTTCATCATGGTCTTCATCGCGGAGGGCGTGGGGACGGGGCTCATCTTCGACCGGCAGATTTACCGCGGCGAGGGCGGCGCGGCCGGCGAGTTCGGCCACATGGTCATCGGCGAGCGCGCGCCCGTGCCCTGTTCGTGCGGCGGCTACGACTGCTGGGAGGCTTTCGCCTCGGGGCGCGCGGCGGTGGAGCGCTACGCGCGGCTGGTGCCGGACGCAGAGGGGGCGCGGCTGCTGAGCTTCGCGCAGCTCATCGACCGCGCGCTCGACGGCGAGGGGCCCGCGCGCGAGGCGCTGCGCGAGACGGCGCGCTACCTCGGCAAGGGCATCTCGAACCTGGTGGTCGGCTTCAGCCCCGAGATAGTCGTCGTCGGCGGCGCCATCACGCGCGCGTGGGAGCTGGTCTCGGACATCCTCGCCGAGGCCGTCAAGCGCAGCGTCCGCCGCGACCTGCCCGCCGCGCGCATCACCCCCTCGACCATCGGCGACGAGGCCAGCCTCATGGGCGCCCTCAGCCTCGTCCTCGCAGACAAGTTCGCCCCCGTCGCCGCTATCTGAAGGCGTCCGCGAGCGACCTCACCTTCAACCCCTTGCGAAAATCTTCGAGCCGCGCGCGGCCGCCCGCGCGGAACTCGACCTCGACGGGCCGGCCCGGTATGAGGTCGATGAAGTTGTCGTTGAAGGAGCCTTCGGCGCCGCGGGCGGAGAGGTGTACGGCGCGCGCGAGCTTGTCGGTCGTGAGCCTCACCTTGAAGCCGCCGCGCGTGGCGGCGACGTCCGCGCTCACGCGCGGGGCGTCGAGGCTCAGCTCCTTGAAGGGGCGGAAGAAGTGCGTGTTGGCGGAGACGACGCGGCCGCCCGCCTTCAGCTCCGACAGCAGGAAGACCTTCTTCGGGTCGCGCCCGCCGAGAAAGTCCTTGGCGAAGACGGTCATGTAAGGGTCGCCCCGCAGCGGCGAGACCGTCACGTCCTTGCCCGTGGTCAGCAGCGCGCGGCCGTCGAAGTCGAACAGGGTCACGACCAGTCGCGCCGGCACGGGCTCCGGCCGGTCGGAGACGACGTGGAAATCGACGGCGCCGCCGTTGGCGCGGGGGCTGACGAGGAGCGGGCTGTAGAAGCGGCGCGCGTAGTATTGCAGGGCCTTCCAGCGGCCGAAGTAGTCGATGCTCGACCACGAGGCGACGGGCCAGCAGTCGTTGAGCTGCCAGTAGAGCGAGCCCATGTTGTGCGGCATCTGGCGGCGCAGGTGCTCCGCCCCGACCTTGATGCCCTCGGCCTGCAGGACCTGGCTCACGTAGAGGAACGACTCGAAGTCCTTCGGCTCGGGGTACTCCCTCAGCATGTACTCGCGTATGAGCTGGTTGCCGCGCGGGTGCTTCTGGTGCGCGAGCATGACGGGCGACTGGATGTCGTGGTCGGAAGGCAGGGTGTAGGCGTTGACCGTCTCGATGAGCGGGAAGGACTGGAAGCCGTACTCGCTCATGAAGCGCGGGTGCTGCGTCTCGTATTCGCTGAAGGGCTTCGAGGCGTGCCAGACCTCCCAGTAGTGTACGTCGCCCATCCTTTGCGAGTCGGCGTCCTCTTCGAGGTTCGAGCTGGGCGAGCTGGGCCAGTAGGCGCGCGCCGGGTCGTGCTCGGCCACGACCTCGGGCAGCACGCCGTGGAAGACCTTCAGGTAGTCGTCCCACAGCTTCGCCGGGAGGCGTTGCTTCCAGCCCCAGTGGTGCCAGGCGGTCTCGACCTCGTTGTTGCCGCACCAGAGCGCGACGCTCGCGTGGTTGCGCAGACGTTTGACGTTGTCGGCGGCTTCGGCGCGGACGCTTTCGAGAAACTTTTCGTCGCCGGGGTACATGCTGCACGCGAACATGAAGTCCTGCCAGACCAAAAGCCCGAGCTCGTCACACAGCTCGTAGAAGTCGTCCGCCTCGTAGTAGCCGCCGCCCCACACCCTCAGCATGTTCATGTTGGCGTCGCGCGCCGACTCAAGCAGGTGCCGGTAGCGTTCGCGCGTGACGCGCGCGGGGAAGGTGTCTGCCGGAATCCAGTTCGCGCCCTTGGCGAAGACGGGCACGCCGTTGACGACGAACATGAAGCTCTTGCCGGCCTTGTCCGCCTGCTGCCGCAGCTCGACGGTGCGCAGCCCCGTGCGCGCCGCGGCCGTGTCGGCCGGGAGGAAGGCGTCCGGCCCTCTTCGGCCCGCGACGTGCAGGCTCACGCGGATGTCGTAGAGCGGCTGGGCGCCCATGCCGCTGGGCCACCAGAGCCGGGGCTTGTCGATAGTGAAGTGGACGGCGGCCTTGTTCGTGCCCGGCGCGAGCTTCAACGTCTGGCGCACCCCCGCCGTCCTGTCGGTCACGTTCTCGACCGTGACCCGCGCGTCGGCCGCGACCGTCGAGACGACCTCGACCTCGGCGGTCATCTGCGCGGAGTCGCGGCCGAGCTGGTTCTGCACGACGCGGACGCCCGCGACGCGCGCCGTGTCCCACGCTTCGAGCCAAGCGGGTCGCCAGACGCCGCTCGTGACGAAGCGCGGCCCCCAGTCCCAGCCGTAGTGGTACGGCGCCTTGCGCGTGTGCGGCGAAGTCTTCTCGCCCTGGTCGTTGACCGCCGGCAGCTCGTACCCGAGCGACTTCATCCTGGGCAGGATTTCGTTGACGGCCGAGCGGAACAGGACGCGGAGCGTGTTGCGGCCGGGCTTGAGCGCCGCCTTCACGTCCACGCGCCAGGTGCGGAACATGTTGTCGGCCGAGAGCACGCGCCGGTCGTTGACGAAGACCTCGGCGTAGGTGTCGAGCCCCTCGAAGACCAGCTCGACGTTGCGCCGCGCGAGCAGCCACGCGGGAGCGTCGAAGCCCGTCCGGTACTCCCAGTCGGTCCTGCCTACCCACTGTAGCTTCGGCTCGTTGTCGCGGTAGAAGGGGTCTTCGATGAGGCCGGCCGCGAGCAGGTCGGTGTGGACGGAGCCCGGCACGGCCGCCCTCCGCCACTCGCCCTTGCCCGCCTCGCGGAACGTCCAGCCCGTGTCCAGCGGGAGCCTGTAACGCGCGCCCGAGGCCGCCGCCTCTCTGGCAGACTGAGCGTAGACCGTCGCCGACGCGAGCAGCAGGAGCGCGAGCAGGCGCGTTGCGATTCTCAACACGGTTCGTGACCTCTTGGCTCGGATGGAAGGGCGGCCCTAACTTTCGCCATTTTGGCGCGGCTGTCAACCTCCGCGCGCCCACTTTTGTACTGGCTCTACACAAAAGTGTTGACTGGCGGGCGCACCTGTACTACTTAATAAACGTCGCACGGGTTTCTTCGACGCTCCACTTTTTACGCTATCGCACAGCCTTGACGAGCGCGCCGCCGCACGCCGTGCGGCCGGCCGCCCCCTTCTCGCCGCCGGAACGCAATGCGCCGAATAGACCTCAAGAAAGCCAGCGTCGCGCGCCCCAACACGATCCGCGACATCAACCGGCAGATCGTGCTCAACTACGTGCGCGAGCGCGGCCCCATCTCGCGCGCCGAGATCGCGCAGGAGACCGCGCTCCAGCGCTCGACCGTCTCGCTCATCGTCGACGAGCTGAAGGGCGGCGGCCTCATCGAAGAGGTCTCGGGCGAGTCGCGCGGCGGCCGGCCCCCCATCCTGCTCTCGCTCCGCACGGCCGACCCCGTCGCCATCGGCGTCGACCTCGGCACCATCACGACCATCGTCGCCACCAGCGACCTCGCGGGGCGCGTCCTCGAACAGGAGGAGTTCCCGACCGACCACGACGCGCGCAGGACGGCGGCGCGCGTCGTCGAGTGCGCGCGCGAGTTCGTGCGGCGCGGCGGCGGCACCATCGAGGGCGTCGGCGTCAGCCTGCCGGGCCTCGTCGACCAGGAGACGGGCACCGCCACCTTCATCCCGCACTTCAAGTGGCGCGACTGGGACGTCGCCGGGGAGTTGGGGGGGGCGCTGGGCCTCGCCGTCCACGTCGACAACGACGCCAACGCGGCCGCGCTCGCCGAGCTGTGGTTCGGCCGCCCCGAGATTCGAGAGGTGCGCGACTTCATCATCGTCCTGGTCGAGGAGGGCGTCGGCACCGGCATCGTCTTCGACGGGCAGGTCTACCGCGGCCGGAGCGGAGCGGCCGGCGAGTTCGGCCACATGACCATCGGGCAGGGCGCGCCCGTCACCTGCGCCGCCGGGAGCCGCGGCTGCTGGGAGGCTTTCTCGTCGCAGCGCGCCGCGCTCGCGCGCTACGAGCAGTCGAGGCGCGGCGGGGGCGGCGCGGCCGAGAGGGTAGACTTCAAACAACTCGTCGACCTCGCGCTCGAAGGCGAGGAGGAGGCGCGCGCGGCACTGCGCGAGACGGCGCACTACCTCGGCGTCGGCATCGCCAACCTGACGCAGGGGCTCGCGCCCGAGGCGGTCATCGTCGGCGGGCCCATCGTGCGCGCCTGGCCGCTCATCGTCGGCGACATCAAGGCGGCCGTGGGCGAGGGCATCTGCCGCGGCCTGCCCCCCGCGCAGATCATCGCCTCGACCCTGGGCGAGCAGCCGACGCTGATGGGCGCGCTCAGCCTTGTGCTGACGACCAAGTTCACGCGCGTCTCACTCGCCTGACGCCCGCCTGAACAATTCCGGCCACTTTGTTTGGATAGGCAACTTTGTTCAGCCCCTAAATATTTACAGGGGATTGCTTTACGGCCAAAAAAAAATCTTGACAACCGTGGGGTTTAGTAATAAAACCGCTTTTGATAGGTCTTGCAACAAAGTCCAGTCACGCAACTTAGTCTTTAAGAAAATTCAGTCGCTCTTGTCAGGTTGGCGCTTTACGAGTCCGGCCGCGTCCGGTGCCGGGCTCGGGGAGGCCCAAAGGCGTTCCGCAGACGGACCCGTCTCCCCGTCGGGTCCGTGACGCACCACCCGGCCCCAAGACACCGCCCGTTTGAGAGGGCGGGACGCCGCCGGGTCTTAACTCTTTGAAAGTCCACAGGAGAACGGCTCCCCGGAAAGTTGGCTCGGGCAACAAAAGCCCGGGCCGCCCCGCCGCCAGACTCGGCGGCGCGGGGGCCCACAGGATTTGAAAGCGCGGAAGCGAGGAGACGCGTCTATGACGAAGAAGCTTGTAGTACAAGCGCTACTGCTCACGCTGTTGCTCGGCCTCGGGGCGGTCGCCCACGCCCAGGTGAGCACCACCGGCAGCATCGGCGGAACCGTGCGCGACCCGCAGGGCGCCGCCGTCCCGAACGCGGAGGTCACGGTCCTCGAAGAGACGACCGGCCTCACGCGCACCGTGACGGCCAACGACGAGGGCGTCTACATCATCGCGGGTATACCCGCCGGCCGCTACACGGTCAGCACAGCCCCGGCCGGCTTCAAGAAGACGGTCAACCCGGGCATCCAGCTGCACGTCGCCGAGAGGCTCGTCCTCGACATCACCCTCGAGGTCGGCGCCGTCGGCGAGACCGTCACGGTGACGGGCGAGGCGCAGCTCGTCGAGACGCGCAACTCCGACGTGGACGGCGTCAACAACATGGACGTCGGCTCGAACGCCACGCTCCTCGTCTTCCCGTCCATCGACTCGATCCAGGAGTTCCGCGTCGAGCGCAACAGCTTCAGCGCCGAGTACGGGCAGGCGCAGGGCGCGGTCATCAACCTCATCACGAAGGGCGGCGGCAACGAGTTCCACGGCACGCTCTTCGAGTTCTTCCGCAACGACAAGCTCAACGCCAACGACTTCTTCCTCAACCGCGCGGGCCAGCCGCGCCCCGTCCTGCGCTACAACAACTTCGGCTTCAACCTGAGCGGGCCCATCGTCCTGCCGCGCTTCGGCGAGGGGCCGGGGAAGGCCACCTGGAAGGGCACCAACCGCGCCTTCTTCTTCTGGAACGAGGAGTGGCGCCGCGAGCGCCGCGGGCTCGTACCGCCGCTCCAGTTCAGGGTGCCGACCGCGGCCGAGCGCGTCGGCGACTTCAGCGGTTCCTTGACGGGGCCGCTGCCGCACCGCCCGGGCGCGGGCGACTGCACGACGCCGGGGCCCGCGCCGTCCGACCCGGACTGCTTCCCCGGCAACCGCATCCCCGACGCGCAGCTCAGCCCGGCGGCGCTCTCCATCCTCAAGTTCTTCCCGCTGCCGAACACCGCGTTCGCCAACGGCATCAACTACGTCGCGTCGCCCGTCAAGCCGATCAACACGCGGCAGGACACCTTGCGCGGTGACTTCCTCCTCACCGACAAGATGAACCTGATGGTGCGCTACATCAACGAGAGGTGGACGCACGGCAACGCGGCGGGCAGCTTCTGGGGCGACACCGGCTTCCCGACCATCAGCTCCGACTGGGCGCAGCCCTCGCACAGCTTCGCCATCAAGCTCGCCACGACCGTCTCCTCGACGGCCGTCAACGACTTCCAGTTCTCGCGCGCGGGCAACAACATCATCATCACGACGAACCCGAACGGCGAGCCGCTCAACCAGGAGATCGCCTCGCGGTTCCCGACCGTCTTCCCGAAGCCGGGCGGGGTGGGGCTGCCGACCAACTGGGGCGCGGGCGGCTACCCGGCGCTCTGGCACCAGGCGCCGTGGGCCAACGAGGAAGACCTCTTCATCTGGAAGGACGACTTCTCGAAGGTGGCCGGCTCGCACGAGCTGAAGTTCGGCGCGCTCGTCAGCCACAACATCAAGGACGAGCAGGCCGTCGGCGCTAACGAGTTCGCGCAGTACTGCGGCACCGACACGCGGACGGGGAACGCCATCGCCGAGCTGCTGGTGCGCGACCTCCCGCTCGGCTGCTACACCGAGCGCAACACGACCGGCTTCGCGCCCGGCCGCTGGCACGACTTCGAGGTCTACGGCAACGACTCGTGGAAGTTCGGCTCGCGGCTGACGTTCAACCTCGGCCTGCGCTGGTCGCGCTACTCGCCGGCCTACGCCGACAACGACCGCATCAGCAACTGGGTGCCCGAGCTCTACAACGGCGTCAACCCGCTGAGCGCGCTCGTGCGCGCCGACCAGAACAACAGCCTGGGGCTGGGGCGCTCGCTCGTCAAGCCGTACAACATGGGCTTCCAGCCGCGCGTCGGCCTCGCCTGGGACGTCTTCGGCGACGGCAAGACCGCGCTCCGCATGGGCTTCGGCCGCTTCATGGGCCGCGCCAACGTCATCGAGGACATCCTGCGCATGCACGGCAACCCGCCGTGGACGACCGTCGTCAGCTCTAACTGGGGCGGCGGCAGCAGCAACCTCGCCGACGACCCGACCTTCCGCAGCCTCGACACCATCAACCCCGGCCTGCGCAACGCGGTCGCGGGCGTCAGCACCAGCACGGGCTTCAACGCCGTGGACATCAACTTCCGCCCGCCCGACAGCTACCAGTGGAACCTGACGGTCGCGCGCGAGGTGATGAGTGACACGGTGCTCGAAGTCTCCTACATCGGCAACCAGGGTCACCACATCTGGCGGCGCGGCGTCAGCTTCAACGACATCACGCCGCAGAACCGCGCGCGCGTCGCCGAGGCCTTCCGCGTCAACGCGTCGAACCTGAACACCATCGTCTCGCAGAGCCGCCGGTTCCCGAACGTCGGCCCCATCTCGAAGAGCGAGTCCACCGGCAACTCGAACTACAACGGCCTGCAGGTCTGGCTCAACCGGCGCTTCGTCGACAACCTGTCCTACTCGGTCGCCTACACCTGGTCGCACACGCTCTCGGACGTGCCGCTGACCTCGTTCACGACCGCGACGACCGACCCGTTCAACTACCACATCGACTACGGCGACGCCGACCTCGACCGCCGCCACACGTTCGTCTTCAACGCGGTCTACCAGATGCCTTCGCTCAAGGACTGGGGCGCGGCGGCCAACGCCTTCCTCGGCGGGTGGCAGCTCAACACCATCATCTCGCACTACGGCGGCACCCCGCTCGACGTCTTCTCGGGCGTCAGCCCGAACTACCTCGGGCTGGCGGCGACGCCCTCGAGCGGCGGCTTCCGCCCGAACCTCGTGTCGGGGCAGCCGATCTACCTCGACTCGAACGACCCGACGCGGTACCTGAACCCGGCGGCCTTCTCGCTGCCCGCTCCCGGCACGTTCGGCAACCTGAGCCGCGGCCTCGTCCGCCAGCCGAGTTTGACGAACGTGGACTTCTCGCTCAACAAGAACTTCGCGCTGTCGGAGCGCACGCGCCTCCAGTTCCGCGCCGAGTTCTTCAACCTGCTCAACAGCCCGCAGTTCAACGGGTTCGCCAACACGGCGTTCGACATCGTCCGCCCCGCCTCGGGGATCGGGCAGGTCGCCACGCCGCGCGCGGGCTTCGGCGTGCTCAACAGCGACCGCGGGCCGCGCAACATCCAGTTCGGCCTCAAGCTGCACTTCTGATATAGTACGGCCAGAGGCCGACAAGACGGACGGGGGGCCCCAGACGTTACTTGAGGCCCCCCGTCCCTTTCTCTTTTAACCACACGGCCGGAAGCTTTCGCGATGCGTTTACGTTCGACCCTCGTCCCCCTCCTGCTGCTGCTGCTCCCCGCCGCGCCACAGTCTTCACAGACGCCGTCACAGCCGAAGACCATCCGCCAGCGCTACGAGACGGCCGAACTGCTCCGCCGCGCGGGCGACCTCGCGGGCGCCGAAGTAGAGTTCGCCGCCATCCTCGCCGAGGGCTACGGCAAGCTCGGCCGTGTTTACGCGCGCGGCAAACGCTACGCGGAGGCGGCCGCCGCCTTCGAGTCGGCCGCCGGGCACGCCCCAGCGTCCGTCCACCTCCTCGTAGACCTCTCCATCGCCTACTTCGACTCGGGGCAGTACGCGAAGGCGCGCGACGCGGCCGCGCTCGCCGCCGCGCTCGACCCGCGCTCGGCGGGCGCGCGGCACATGCTCGGCAAGTCGCGCTTCATGCTCGGCGAGTTCGACCCGGCGGCGGCCGAGCTGGAGGAGGCGCTCAGGCTCGCGCCGAAGGACTACGACGTGGCCTACACGCTGGGCCTGGCGCACCTCAAGCGCAAGCGCTTCGCGCCGGCCAAGGAGATTTACGACCGGATGCTCGCGCAGCTCGGCGACCGCCCGCAGCTCCGCATCATCTTCGGGCGCGCCTACCGCGAGACCGGCTTCCTGCCCGAGGCGGTCGAGGAGTTCAAGCGCGCCGTCGCGCTCGACCCGCGGACGCCGCGCGCGCACTACTACCTCGGGCTCACCTACCTGCTCAAGGACGGCGCCGAGCGGCTCGACGACGCCGCCGCCGAGTTCAAGGTCGAGCTGGCGTCGAACCCCGAGGAGTACTTCGCCAACTACTACCTCGGCGTCATCTACGTCATCCAGCGCAAGTGGGACGAGGCGGTCGCGCGGCTGCGCAAGGCCGCCGCGCGCCAGCCCGAGAACCCCGACCCCTACTTCCACCTCGGCCAGGCGCTCCAGGGTCTCGAGCGGCACGCCGAGGCGGTCGAGGTCCTGAAGAAGTCGGTCGCGCTCACCGGAGACCTCAGCCACAACGAGTACCAGGTGACGACGGCGCACTACCGCCTCGGCCAGTCGCTGCTCAAGCTCGGCCGCCGGGAGGAGGGCGAGCGCGAGCTTCAGCTCTCGGCCGAGCTGAAGTCCAAGTCGCTCGCGCGCGACAAGGAGCGCGCCGAGGCTTACCTCTCGCCCGAGAGTTTGAAAGAGTCGCCGTCGAAGTTCCCCGAGTTCGCCGCCGGCGTCGTCGCCGACCCGGCCGCGCCCGACGAGCGCGAGCGCGGCGAGCTTGCCGGCGGCGAGAGCTACTACGCGCAGGTCGTCGCCGTCGCGCACAACGAGACGGGGCTGCTGCGCGCCGAGCGCGGGGACTACCGCGCCGCGGCCGCGCACTTCGCGCTCGCCTCGAAGTGGGACCCGAAGCTCGAAGGCGTCGACTACAACTGGGGCCTGGCCGCCTACCGCGCCGAAAGCTACCGTGAAGCGGTCGCCCCCCTGGAGCGCGAGCTGGCCGCGCGCCCCGCCAACCTCCAGGCGCGACAGCTCCTCGGCATGAGCTACTTCGTCACGGAGAACTACGCGCGCGCCTCCGACTTGCTCAAGCAGGTCGCCGCCGAGCGCCCCGACAACGTCGGCGTCAACTACACGCTCGCGCTCTCGCTCGTCAAACTGGGTCGCAAGGACGAGGCGCAGAAGGCGATGGAGCGGATGCTCGCACGGGGCGGCAACAGCCCGCAGCTCCACATCGTTCTTGGTCAGGCGCACTACGAGCAGGGCGACACGGCCAGGGCGCTCGACGAGCTGCGGGCGGCGCTCGCGCTCGACCCGCGCACGCCGATGGCGCACTACTACTCGGGGCTCATCCACCTCAAGGGCGGCCGCTTCGACGAGGCCGCGCGCGAGTTCGAGGCCGAGCTGGCGCTGAACCCCTCGGACTTGCAGGCGAAGTACCACCTGGCCTTCGTGCTGCTGGCGCGGCAGGAGTCGGGGCGGGGCGTCCGGCTCATGCGCGAGGTCGCGGGCGCGCACCCCGACTTCGCGGACGCGCGCTACGAGCTGGGCAAGGCGCTGCTCCAGCAGAACAACGTCCGGGAGGCCGTCGAAAACCTTGAGGCCGCCGCCCGGCTCGCGCCCGAGAAGTCCCACGTCCGCTACCAGCTCGGCCGCGCGCTCCTCGCCGCCGGGCGCAAGGCCGACGGCGACGCGCAGCTCGAACTTTACCGACAGCTCAAAGAGAAGGAGCGGGCGCAGACGACCCCCTAGGACGCCCGAGAGGTTCAAGTAACTTGCCCACGAAGACGCCCCCGCTCGCGGCCTTACTCGTCGCGCTGCTTTTAAACTTCAGCCCGAGGACGGCCGCGCAGGTGCGTCTGACCGACGTGACCGAGGCGGCCGGCGTCACCTTCCGCCACGTCGCCTCGCCCGAGAAGAAGTACATCGTCGAGTCGATGAGCGGCGGCGTCGCGCTCTTCGACTACGACGCGGACGGCTGGCTCGACCTCTTCCTCGTCAACTCGCTCACGGTCGACCTCGTCAAGTCGAATGGGAAGACCCGCAGCGCGCTCTACCGCAACCAGGGCGACGGCACCTTCCGGGACGTGACCGACCGCGCGGGGCTCGCCGACGTGGGCTGGGGGATGGGCGCGGCCGCCGGCGACTACGACAACGACGGCCGCACCGACCTCTACGTCACCTGCCTCGGTCCCAATCGTCTTTATCGCAACAACGGCGACGGCACTTTCGCCGACGTGACCGCGAAGGCGGGCGTCTCCGACCCGCGCTGGTCTACGGGCGCGGCCTTCGTCGATTACGACAACGACGGCCGGCTCGACCTCTTCGTCGCCAACTACGTCGACTTCGACGTCGGCCGCCTGCCCGAGTTCGGCAGGGGGAAGACGTGCCAGTACAAGGGCATCGCCGTGCAGTGCGGCCCTCGGGGCTTGCCCGGCGCGGGCGACTCGCTCTTCCGCAACAACGGCGACGGCACCTTCACCGAGGTCTCGAAGAAGGCGGGCGTCGCCGACCCGCAAGGCTTCTACGGCCTCGGCGTCGTCTGCTCGGACTTCGACGAGGACGGGCTGACCGACATCTTCGTCGCCAACGACTCGACGCCCAACTTCCTCTACCACAACCAGGGCGACGGCACGTTCAAGGACGTGGGCTTCGTCTCGGGCACGGCCGTCAACGAGAACGGGAGCGAGCAGGGGAGCATGGGCGTCGCCGTCGGCGACTACGACCACGACGGTCGCTTCGACATCTTCGTCACCAACTTCGCCGACGAGTACAACACGCTCTACAAGGGCGCCGCCCGGCTCAACTTCTCGGACGTCTCATACGCGGCCAAGCTCGCGGAGGTGGCGCTCCCCTTGGTCGGCTGGGGGACCGAGTTCTTCGACTACGACAACGACGGCTGGGTGGACCTCTTCGTCGCCAACGGCCACGTCTACCCGCAGCTCGAAAATTACAAGCAGCGCAAGCTCCTCCACCGCAACAACCGCGACGGCACCTTCACCGAGACCGCCGCGCAGGCGGGCGCCCCCCTCGCGGAGAAGCGCGCCGCGCGCGGCACCGCCTTCGGCGACATCGACAACGACGGCGACGTCGACCTCGTGGTCGGCGACCTCGACGGCCCGCCGCAGGTCTTACGCAACGACGGCGGCAACGCCGCCGGCAGCGCCGTCCTCGTCCGCCTCGTCGGGACGAAGGCCAATCGTGACGCCGTCGGCGCGCGTGTTAAAATCGCCGCCGGCGACCTCGTCCAGATAGACGAGGTGCGCAGCGGCGCGAGCTACATCTCGCACAGCGACCTGCGGCTCCACTTCGGGCTCGGCGCGCGGACGAAGATAGATTCTATCGAGGTGCGCTGGCCCGGCGGCGCGGTCGAGCGGATAGCGGGCGCGCCCGCCAACAAAATCCTGACCGTCAAGGAAGGGCAGGGGCTCGTCGAGCAGAAGGATTTTAATCGCACCGCCGCGCCGCGCCGCTGACCCTCCCTGAACCGAACACGAAAGAGAAGATGTTCGACGCGCAGGCCAAACTCTCAGCCGTCACGCTCTGCCTCCTGCTCTTCGTCGCGCACGCGCGCGCGCAAGGGCCGGCGGCCGCGCGGCAGGGTCGGCTTGAGCAGGCGGCGGCGCACATCGCGGCCGACCGGCTCGCGGAGGCCGAGCAGCAGCTGGACGCCATGTTGAAGGCGGCGCCGTCGGACGTGCTCGCGCTCAACCTGCTCGGCACGGTGCGCGCCAAGCAGGGGCGGCTCGAAGAGGCCGAGGCGCTCTTCCTGCGCGCGGTGCGCGCCGACCGGCGCTTCGTCGGCGCGCGGATGAACCTCGCCTACCTCTACCTGCTCAAGGGCGCGCCGGAGAAGACGGCCGCGGAGCTTCGCGAGGTCTTGCGGCTCGACCCCGCGAACATGGACGCCGCCGACAGGCTGGCGCGGCTCGTCTGCGCGCTCGAGTCGGGGCTCGAAGAGTGCGTGCGCCTCGTCGAGGGCGAGCGGGGCGCCGGGAGGCTGACGCCCGCGCTGGCGCTGCTCCTCGGCGACGCGTACCTGAGGAAGAATGATTTGAGTCGCGCGGAGGAGTTGTACCTTCGTGTGCTCGGCTCTCTCGCGACGAGCGCCGAGGCGCAGGTCGGCATGGCGCTCGTCAGCCAGGCCCGCGGCGACGCGCGCGCGGCCGCGCTCCACCTCACGCGCGCGCGCGAGTCGGTCGGCGACGCGCCCGAACTGCTCTACCGCTTCGCCGTCGCCGCACTCAAGTCGGGGATGTACGCGGAGGCGCAGGAGGCGCTGGAGCGCGCCGCGCGGCTCGCGCCCGCGGACGCGGCCTACCGCGTGGCGCTCGGCGCGGTCTGGCTCAAGAAGCCCGACCTCTTCGAGGCCGAGCGCGCCTTCCGCGAGGCGCTGCGGCTGAGTCCCGACGAGCCGCGCGCGCTGATGTATCTGGGCTACACGCTGCTCAAGCAGAAGAAGACGGCCGAGGCGCGCGGGCTGCTTGAAAGAAGCGCGCGCAATGATGCGACCTCGGCCGAGACCTTCTACTACCTGGGGCTCGCCGCGCAGGAGCAGGCCGACGACGCGGCGGCGGTCGAGTACTTCGGGACGGCCGTGCGCCTCCTGCCGACCTACGCGCGCGCGCACGTCGCGCTCGGCTCGGTCTTCCTCAAGCTCAAACAGTACCCGAAGGCGCAGGCCGCGCTCGAAGCCGGGGTCACGCTCGACCCCGACGACTCGAAGGCGCACTACAACCTCGCGCGGCTCTACGCGCAGCTCAAGGACCCGAAGCGCGCGCGCGCCGAGATGGAGATCGTCGAGCGGCTCAAGAGCGAGGGCAAGGCGCGGGAAGACGACTCGGCCGCGCCGCCGGGGCCGCGCTGAGCGACGACCGACGTGAAGGCAAAACACGCCAACACACTGCTCGCACTCCTCCTGCTCGCGTCGGCGCACGGCGCGGCGGCGCGGCAGGCCGCGCCGCCGAAGCGGCCGCCCGTCGCCTTCGCCGAGGTGCCCGCGAAGGCGAGCGGCATCAACTGGGTTCACAACAACGCGCACTCGCCCGAGCGCTGGCTGCCCGAGACGGTCGGCGCGGGCTGCGCCTTCCTCGACTACGACGGCGACGGGTGGATGGACATCTACCTCGTCAACAGCGGCCCCTCAGACTTCTACGCGCCGACGGCGCCCCTCAGGAACGCGCTCTACCGCAACAACCGCGACGGCACTTTTAGCGACGTGACGGACAGGGCCGGCGTCGCGGGCGGCACCTTCGGCATGGGCGCGGCGGCGGCCGACTACGACGGCGACGGGCGGCAGGACCTCTACGTCACCTCGTACGGCCGCAACATCCTCTACCGCAATAACGGCGACGGCACGTTCGCCGACGTGACGGCGAAGGCGGGCGTCGCCGCGCCGGGCTGGTCGACGTGCGCGACGTGGCTCGACTACGACGCGGACGGCCGCCTCGACCTCTTCGTCTCCAGCTTCGTCTTCTACGACAAGACGCAGAACCTCTACTGCACCGACGAGTCGAAGCGGCGCTACTACTGCGTCCCGCGCTTCTTCAAGCCGGCGGCGTCGCGGCTGTTCCGCAACAAGGGCGACGGCACCTTCGCCGACGCGAGCCGCGAGTCGGGCATCGCCGACTCGCCGGGCAAGTCCTTCGGGGCGGTCGCGACCGACGTCAACAACGACGGGCTCATCGACCTCTTCGTCGCCAACGACACGATGCCCAACTTCCTCTTCATCAATAAGGGCGGGGGCAAGTTCGAGGAGGAGGGCCTGGGGGCGGGCGTCGCCTACAGCGAGGCCGGCCGCCCGCGCTCGGGGATGGGCGTGGACGCGGGCGACTTCGACGGCGACGGCTGGCAGGACCTCTTCGTCGCCAACATCGACCAGGAGTTCTTCAGCCTCTACCGCAACCAGAAGGACCTCACCTTCACGGACGAGCCGGGCGAGATAGCGCCGGCCACGCAGCTCCTCTCGGGGTGGGGTTTGAAGTTCTTCGACTACGACAACGACGGCGACGCAGACCTCCTGCTGGCCAACGGCCACCCGGACGACCTCATCGAGATGCGCGTCGCGCGCGTCAAGTACCGCGAGCCGCTTCTGATGTTCGAGAACACGAGGCGGTCTTACAAAAACGTCTCGGCGCATTCGGGCGCGGTCTTCGCGCGCGACTTCTCGGGGCGCGGCCTCGCCGTCGGCGACTACGACAACGACGGCGACCTCGACGCCCTGCTCTCGAACAACGGCGAGCCGCCGGTGCTTCTGCGCAACGACGGCGGGAGCCGGGGCAACTGGCTCGGGCTTCGTCTGGTGGCGACGAAGAGCAACCCGGCGGCGGTCGGCACGCTTATCACATGGCAGGCGGGAGGCGTGAAGCGGACGCGCCTGAAGACCGGCGGCGGCAGCTACCTCGCCTCGCACGACCCGCGCGAGGTGCTGGGCCTCGGCGAGGCCGCGAAGGCCGACGCGGTCGAGATACGCTGGCCGAGCGGCAAGGTCGACAGGCTCGTCGGCCCGCCCGCCAACAGATACGTCACGGTCGTCGAGGGCGAAGGCATCAAGTGAAACCCGCCGCAGTTTTCGGTCGAGAGTAAGTCATAAGTAATCGACCGCCGAGACGCAAAGAGGCACGGCCGGGGCGCCCCCGGCCGTGCCTCTTTGCGTCTTACCTTTCCCCGGCCGGGCTACTTCGCCTTGGCCATCCGCTCGGCGTTGAGCTTGACGTTCTCGCTGAGCTCGATGATGTCGAGGAGTTCGCCGCCGGCCTTCGCGGGCTGCCGCGCGTCCACGACCTCGGGGTTCTTGAACATCGGGTTGCCGGTGAAGCTGTGGATGGTGTTGCAGAGCTTGACGAGAGCGCCCCTCATCGCGGCCTCGTCGTAGACGGGCCTCGCCGCGTCGTCCGCCTTCTCCTCCTCGGCCGACTTCTGGGGCGCGGGCTTCATCAGGAACGACTTCAGGCGGTGCGCGCGCTTGTTGATCTCCTCGGCCTGTTCGGCGAGCTGCCCGTAGTCGAACGGCTTCTTCGAGACGAGCAGGTCGACGAGGTCGTTGCGCACGAGCTGGATGCGCTTGAAGTCGTTCCTGGTCTGCTCGATGGCCGCCGCGAGCTGCTGCGGCGTCATCCCGCCGGCGGACGTGCCTATCTCGGCGCTGCGGAGCTTGGCCTCGCGGTACGTCCGCGCGTCGGTGTCGGCCCTCGGGCCTATGCCCCCCGGCCTGCCGCCCGCCTCCGGGGAGGGCGGCCCCGGCGGGACGCTCTGGCCCATAGCGGCGGCCGACGCGAACAGGACGAAGGCGGCGGCTGTGAGTGAACGTGTGGCGAAGTTCTTCACGACTCTACTCCTTACAAAAAAATCTCGCGGCGGGACGATACACCCGGCGATGGCCGCGAGCAAAACCGTTTTATCTTCTGCCCGGCCTCGGCACACGCCGCGCGGGCGAAGCGCCCGGCTGGAGCGTGAAGCGCTCGGTGAGCCCGCCGACCATCACGTCGAAGTCGCCCGGCTCGACCACCGTGCGGTTGTCCGCCCCGACGAAGGAGAGGTCTTCGGGTCGGAGCGTGAAAGTCAGCACGCGGCTCTCGCCCGGCTCAAGGTGGACCTTTGCGAAGCGGCGGACGCGTTTGCCCGGCGGCGCGAGCGACGCCACCACGTCGCGCACGTAGAGGATGACCGTCTCCTTGCCCGCGCGCCGGCCCGTGTTGCGCACCGTCACGCTCACGCCGACCGTGCCGTTCCACGGCACCTGCTTACGGCTCAGGCGCAGGTCGCCGTAGGCGTAGGTCGTGTAGCTCTGCCCGTGGCCGAAGGCGAACTGCGGGTTGAAGGCCATGTTGCCGAAGCTCGTGGCCTCGGTCTCGAAGAGCTTGTGGTCGTAGTTGACGAGGCCGTTGGGCGTGCGCGGGTATGTGAAGGGCAGACGCCCGCCGGGGTTGTAGTCGCCCGCGAGCACGTCGGCCACCGCGACGCCGCCCTCGTTGCCGGGGTTCAGGGCGAGCAGGATGGCCGCGGACTTCTCCGCGATGCGGTTGATGACGCGCGGGCGGCCCTCGACCAGGACGAGCACGACGGGCTTGCCCGTCGCCTGGATGGCCTCGGCGAGGCGGAGCTGCACGTCGGGCAGGTTGAGGTCCGTGATGTTGCCGGGCGTCTCGGTGTAAGAGCCCTCGCCGAGGCAGAGGACGACCACGTCCGCCTCGCGCGCGGCGCGCACGGCCGCCGGGATGTCGACCTCCTCGTCGCGGTCGGTCGGCGTGCCGTTCGGGTTCGAGCCGGCGGGGCGCGTGATGCGCGTGCCTGGCTCGTAACGCAAGTTAGCGCCGAACTTGCCTTCGAGCGCCTGGAGGATGGTCGGCCGGTCTTTCGGGTAAAGTGACTCTTCCGAACCCCCTGCAGCGCCACGTCGCGCGAGGAGTTCTGCCCGACGACGCCCTTGAGCGAGGCGTCGGGACCGGGCCGGTCGAAGAGCCCCAGCTCGAACTTCACCAGCAGAATTCTGCGCACCGCCTCGTCGATGCGCGACATCGGCACCGAGCCGTCTTTGACTAAGCCGACGAGGATGTCGGCGAAGCTGTAGTCCGAAGGGACCATGCTCATGTCGATGCCGGCCATGACCGACATGCGCGTGGCCTCGCGCTCGTCGGCCGCGACCTTCCACTGCGTGACCAGCTTCTTGATGTCCTCCCAGTCCGAGACGACGAAGCCCTTGAAGCCCAGCTCGCCGCGCAGGACGTCGGTCAGAAGGTGTTTGTTGACGTGGCCGGGCGTGCCGTTGATCTCGGCGGAGTTGACCATCACGGTGCGCGCGCCGGCTCGGACGGCCGCCGCGAAGGTCGGCAGGAAGTACTCGCGCAGGTAGTTCTCGGGAATCCACGCGGGCGTGCGGTCGCGGCCGTTCAGGGGGTGGCTGTAGCCCACGTAGTGCTTGAGGCTCGAAGCGACGCTCGTGTTCGCGGAGAGGTCCTGGCCTTCGAGCCCGCGCACGAAGGCGACGCCCAGCACGGTCGCCAGGTAAGGGTCTTCGCCGAACGTCTCGTAGAAGCGCGGCCACAGGGGTTGCCGGCCGATGTCGAGCACGGGCGAGAAGGACCAGGGGATGCCCGCGGCGCGCGTCTCGGCGGCGGCCAGCTCCTGCGAGCGCTGCATCAGCTCGGGGTTCCACGTCGCGGCCATGCCGATCTCCTGCGGGAAGAGCGTCGCGCCGCGCACGTAGTTCGCGCCGTGGATCGTGTCGATGCCGTAGATGACGGGTATCTTGAGCCGCGTGCGCCCGGCCGCCTCCTGTATCTGCCGGATGATCTCGTGCCAGGCGTCGACCGTGAGCGCCTGGCCGCTGACGTTGAGGACGGAGCCGACGCCGTACTTGACGACCGCCTTCTCGAGCTTCGCCGGGTCGATGCGGATGCTCTGGTCGGAGCCGCTCGTGACCATCCCGATCTCGAGCTGCGTCATCTGCCCGACCTTCTCCTCGAGCGTCATCCGCGCGACGAGCGCGTCGACGCGGCGCGCGAAGTCGGGCGGGCGCCTGAGGCGCAGGGCGCGCTGGAAGAAGGCGTCGCTGTCGGGCGTGTCGGCCGAGACGACGCCGCGCTCACCCTGCGCGGGTGGCGTGGCGGCGCGGGTTTGTTGCAGTTGTAGGCAAAAGGTCTGGAAACAGAGCAGCGTCGAGAGCAGGAGGGCGGTCGTTTTCATGGCCGTCAGTTTGTCCTTAAGGAAGAGTCTTGAAGGAGCGCGCGCCGGCCATTCTCTTTTATCCGCCGCTTTTCTTCAAGCATTATTTTGTCGGGCGGCGGAACAAAAGGCGGAGGGGACCGGCTTCGCCTCGCGGCGGCAGGCCGGCCCCCTTCGCGTCGGGGAGAGAAGTTGACCCTGTCGCGCCGAGGGCGCCTGCCCCGCGCGGCCGTCGGACGGCTTCAGCGCGCGTACGCCATGACGGTGACGACTTCGTGCTTGACGTTGCGTGCGGCAGAGGCTGAGCCCCTACGCGACCGAGCGACCTCGCGACCCGCGGAGTCGCTCGAAGGCCAGACCTCCGCGAGGACGTAAGTCTCCGCGTACTTCCGGAAGACGAGCCGGGGCTCGGCCTCCTCCGCCGCGCCGCTCCCGATGGCCGAGGTCATGACGACGGCGCCCGCGCCGGCGCGCGTGCTCCGAATCTCCCAGGCCGTGTATGAGTCCCGCCTGACGGGCTCGACCCTGTAGGTGCCGGCGGGGAGAACCTTCTCGCCCGCGACGAAGTCGAACGGGATAAGGATGACCGTGCGGCGCGCGGACTGCGCGTATGACGTGGCCGCGAGGGTGAATAAAAGCGCCAGCACGGGTATGAATCTATGAATGTATCGCATGACGACCTCCTGGCAAGTCCCTCGTATGAGCGTTCACAGCGGCCCCACAGCCGCCTCATCCCTTTAACGCGTAAGGAAAATCAGAAGGGGATCACCCGCGCGAATTTTTTGACCGGCAAATAGACAGGGGCAGCCACGCGGGGTTCTTTTGTGGAATTCGTGGAAGGTCAGCAAAAACTGTTGCATTCTACGGCGTGCGAGGTTACTCTCCCGCCCGTGGGCGTCGCCTCTACGTTCAGACTCTCACGACAGAACAAGCACACTAATACTTAGCCGCCACTAGGCAGCTTGCCCCGTCTATGATGGCGTGCGACTTAGAGCAGCGACGGCAAGAGCGCGAGCAGGTCTAGCGCGGTCTGCGTCAGGATGTCCGACGCGCCGGGCGTAGATATATCGCCGTTAAGCGTCGCGTTGTCCGCCGGCTCTTCAACGACGGTCGCCGGTTGTGGCGGCGGCGTCGTAGGCGAGCCGGGGGTACCCATTTCCCCCGCAAGCGCGGGGCAGCTAAAGGCCAGCAGTAAAGCGGCCGTTATCAGAGTTTTCCGCATCGCTCTTTCTTTCTCCAGGTAATGAGTTGTCTAGTGGTTCCGCCGTCTATCCCGCGAGGGTATGACGGCGTTTTTCGTAATAGCCGAAAGTTCGGCTAACACAGGAAGGACTTACCTCACATGACTTTAGCAGACGAGCGTCTGAGGGAACTAGATAACCCCACACTGAACGAGGATGAACGCGCCCTGCTACGCTCTCAGGTGGCGGCAGACCTCATCCACAAAGGCCAGTACGAGGCCGCGCGCGAGTCTTTAGGCGACCTTTGGCGGGGTGTGGGCCAGCGCCCGCACTTAGAAGGGCTAGGAGAGAGCGTGTCGGCCGAAGTGCTCCTACAGGCGGGCGTGCTGTCGGGCTGGCTCGGAAAGGTTAAAGGGGCGCAGGATGCCGCGAAAGACCTTATCGGCGAGAGCGCGGCGCTCTTTGAAAGGTTAGGGGAGTCTAACCGGGCGGCAGCCGCACGCGCCGAACTAGCGCTTTGCTACTGGCGGGAGGGCGCGTATTCCGAAGCCCGTGTGATGTTGGAGCAGGCCGCCGCGAGCATCAGAAACGACGCCTCACTAAAGGCCAAGACGGTGTTGCGGTTCGCTATGGTAGAGACTTACGCCGGCCGATACAGCGACGCGTTTCACTTGCTCAGGGACTACGCCCCTCTCTTTGACGAGGGCGTGAGTCACACGTTGCGGGGCAGCTTCCACAACGAACTCGCCCGCGTGTTAAGGCGCTTGGGCACGGCGGAACGCCGCCAAGATTACTTCGACCGCGCGATCATCGAATACACCGCCGCCGTCTACCACGCCGAGCAGGCGCAGCATGAAAGCTACCTCGCGCGGATCGAAAACAACCTCGCATTCCTTCTCTACAAGCTCGGCCGCTACCGTGACGCGCACGAACACCTAGACCGCGCCCAAACGACGCCCTGCACGGTCAACGCTTCCGCGAGCAACGCGGAAGCGTCGCCCTGCTCTAATGTCTTCACGGCCCGTTGCTCGCGGAAGCGTTGACCGTGCAGGGCGTCGTTTGGGCGCGGCTCTGGGAGTATCAAAGTTCTATCAACGTCCTACGCCGTGCGGCGGAGTTAGCCGAGGCGGCCGGGGCGCCGACGAGCGCGGGGCTGGCCGTCGTTACGCTCATCGAAGAACACGGGGCTACGTGGCGACTGTCCCCCGATGAAGTCTATGAGGCTTACACGAGGGCTGACAGGCTCTTGAAAGACACGCAGGAGGCAGAGGACATAGCTAGACTTCGGGCGTGCGCCCGCGTCGTGATGAAGAGGCTGACGACCGTGCAGTTCGACGACAGGAACTTCACGCTCCCCGGCGCGGTTCACGACTTCGAGGCCAAGTTGATAGGGCGGGCATTAGAAGAGACGGGCGGGAGTCTGACAAAGGCGGCGCGCTTGTTGGGGATGACTCACCAGACGCTCGGCTCAATACTGAACACCCGGCACAGGAAGCTCTTGGCGAAACGAACGCCAGCGCGGAAGCGGCTCAAAAGTATCATCAAAGAGCCGAAAGAATAAGCTGCCCAACAATTCTATTGTTAGCCGAAGTGTTGGCACACTATAGGCACACAAAAGAAGAAAGGGCAGCCATGTGGCTGCCCCTATCTATTGGCCTGATTAATGCACCCGGCACGACTCGAACGTGCGACCTTCTGATTCGTAGTCAGACGCTCTATCCAACTGAGCTACGGGTGCGTATCTCTTGGTGAAGAGAAGTAACGAATATACGGACGGGGCAGGGGAGTGTCAAGCGGGGTCGGGGGCGGCGGGTGAGCCCACAAAGTGTGCCTTTTTCAGCGCGCGTAGTAGCCGGGGCGGGAGCGCGCGATGGCGTCGGCGCGTGAGACTTCGACGGTGATGGCGCGCCACTTGCCGTCGCGCGCGCGCGCGTTTGAGGACTGGTAGACGAGGCTGTAGAGCGTGCGCATCTCGGCGGCGACCTCGGCGTAGAGCCGCCCCATGTCTTCGAGCCGGCGTATCTCGTGGAGCCGGCCGCCGGTGCGGTCGGCGAGCGCCTGCATCCGCGTGCGCGCGGAGGCGTAGATGGCTGACTGCTGCGGCGTGAACGGGAGCAGCTTCTTCGGGTCGGCCGAGGGGAGCGCGAGCGGGTAGATCGTCACACCCAGGCGGTCGGCCGCGTCGAGCACCGAGCGCAACGCCGCGCTCTGGTCGGGCTTGACCGAGGCCACCGCCTCGTCGCCCGTCTGCGCCTGCGCACTCGTCCGGCCGTCGAGCACGCGCTCGTCGGTGTCGAGCCCGTCGGTGAGGACGACGACCGCCTTACGCCGCTTGCCCTCCTTCGACAGCTCGGCCAGCGAGTGGCCGAGCGCCTTGTAGAGTCCTGTGTTGCCCCTGCCCTTCGCCTCGTTGATGGCGAAGGCGATCTTGCGCCGGTCGGCGGTAAACGGCTGGAGCGTCTGCACCTTGTCGTTGAAGGCGATGACCTGGACGCGGTCCTCCGGCCCGAGCGCGTCGATGAACCGCAGCGCCGACTGTTTGAGCGTGGGGCGGAAGTTGATCGTCGAGCCGGACATGTCGAGGAGCAGGACGAGGCTGAAGGGCGCGGCGGCCGGCTCGAAGCTGACGACCGACTGGCGGACGCCGTCCTCGTAGACCGCGAAATCACCCTGCGTGAGGTTGGTCACGGCCTGGCCCTTGCGGTCGGCGACGCCGACATTGAGGATGACGAGGCTGGTGCTGGTGCGGACGACGTCGGGCTCGTCCTGCGACTGCGCGCGCGCGCCGGCCGCGAGGCAGAGGGCGGCGGCGAGGGCGCAGGCGATTCTTCTCGAATTGTCCCGGAAAGTATTGAAAAAGGTCATCGCTCGAACACGCTCGGTGCCCGGACAGTATGCGCAAGCGCGGCGCCTTTGCGCAAGAGCGGGCGCAAGTCCCGGCGGCAGTGTTTTGGGTGCGTCCGCCCGGCCGCGAGTTGCCAGTGAACCGGCCGAGGGCTTGGGCGAGCGGGGCGTGTGGCGAAGAAGGAATTCACATGGATGGACAGGATGAGCAGGATTCGGATTTAAGATTTCAAATCTGAACTTTCAAATCTCAAATCCTTAAGTGCTTATCCTGTCAATCCTGTCCGTCCACGTGAATTTTACCTTCCGGCGCGTGCGCGCGCGCGGCGAGGGGCGGGCGCTTCGCGCTCCGCGTCGTCGCTGGCGACGGGGGCGGGGAAGGGGACGGGGGCGTTGGCGGGTGTGCGCGAGGGCGCGCGGCGCGTGCGGCGCGCCTCCGTGCGCTCGGCCTCCACGGCCGCGACGCGCTTGGCCTTGTCGATGCGCTTGCGCGGCACGAGCTGGTAGCGCAGCTCCATCTCCTGCGAGACGCGGTAGATGTTCTTCGCCTTCTGCCCGCGCTCGGCGCGCTTCAGGACCTCGTTCGTCTCCAGCAGCTCGGCGCGGTCTTCCTTGTCGATCCAGATGTAAAGGGCCTCGGCCATCTCTCTTAAAACCTCCAGGCGAATTAGCTTGCGCAGCTCCTCGGGCCGTGCGACCGGCTGGATGTGCACGAGCGTCGAATCGGCCTGCGCCGCGTCGGGCCTTCGGCCCCCCTGCGCGCGGCGCGAGTCGTAGTAGTCTGAGACGAGCGCGTCCACCTCCGCGCGGCGCCCGTCGTAGTAGAGTGCGAAGTCGTTGCAGCGCGTCCGGTAGACGCAGTTCACCGAACAGACGAGCGCGTCCTTAAAGTGTCCGTAGCGGTTGCAGTAGAGTTTCAGACGCATCGCTTCGCACAGCCCGCCCGCGCGCGGACGTCCGACGGGTCGAAGACGCGGCGGACTCTTTCGGCGGGCGCGGGATAATATACCACGTGCGTGCCACGCGTGCAACGCACGTTTGTGCGTGAAACGAAACGGCGCCCCGAAAAATCTTTCCCGTGGCGCGCGGGCGGGCGTATAATCCGCGCCGTCCGAAGGCGTTTGTGACTCGACTCACGGGGTTCGCCGCCAAGTCCCTCCTGAGTGCCTCCCCGAAACGACGCGCCCCCGACGGCGGCGTCCTCAAGCGTGAAGGGGGCGAAGAAAAAAATTGTACAGGCCAAACTTTTGCTGCGAGTGCGGCGAGCGGGTCGTGCGCGCGCGTTGGCGCGTGTGGACGACGCGGCGCTTCTGCCGCGCGTGCGTGCGGCGCTTCCGGCGTGGGCGTCTGGGCGGGGCCGTCGTGCTGGCGTGCGCGCTCTTCGGGCCGGGATTCCTGCTCGGCTCGTCTACGTCTGCGGCGCGCGGACGAAGAAGGGGACGCCCTGTCAACGTCGTGTGCGCGGCCCCGGCCGCTGCTGGCAGCACCGCGGGAAGCCGGCCATCCTGCCGCCGTCGAAGCTGGTCGTGCCGGGATGAAGGGTCGAGGGCAAAAGTGAAGGAGGGCGGGAGGCACGCTGCCCCCCGCCCTCCTTCTTGTCGTAGTCCCGACGCCCCCGCTCGCGGTCGGACTTCCGGCTTGCCTGTCTATTCCGGCTGGGTGGCGGCGGAAATCTTGGTGCCGTCGCCCGGCGCCCCCGTGAGGCCGCGGTTGACGAGCACGCGCACCTCCGCGCGGCGGTTCTCGGCGCGCTCGTCGCGCGTCTTGTTCTCGTTGAGCGGGTTCAAGGCGCCGTAGCCGAACGGCGTCAGGATGCGGCGCAGCGGGATCTGGTGGTTCTCGACGAGGTAGCGCACGACCGACTCGGCGCGCTGCTCGCTGAGACGGCGGTTGACGTTCTTGTCGCGCGACTCGTAGGCGTAGCCGGTCACCTCGATGAGGAAGCCCCTGGCGTTCTTCGCGTACTGGGCGACCTGGTCGAGCGAGGTCTTGGCCTCGGGCGTCAGCACGGCGCTGCGGGCACGGAAGTTAACGTTGATGCTCTGCTCGGGCGTGTAGTCGTCGATGGAGTTGATGCGCTCGTTGGCGACCTGGACGCCCTGGACGGCGCGCTCGGCCGTCTCCTGCGCGGCGACGGCGCCGCCGGCGGCGGCGTTAGAGACGGCGGCCAGCTCTTCCAGCTGACCCGACATGCGCTGCGCGTTCTGCTCGGTCTCGGCCAGACGCCCCTCGGCCGAGCCGACGCGGCTCTCGACGGGGACGATGTTGGCTTCGAGCGTGCGCGCGGCGCGCAGGTCGGCGTCGGTGAAGCGCACCTTGTCGGCGACGAGGTTGCCCGAGGCGTCGCCGCGCCCCTCGACCTCGACGTGGAGGCCGCGCGTGACGGCGGTCAGCGCGTACTTCGTCCCGCCGCCGAGGAACCCGCCCTTGGTCTTGACGCTGGTGCGGTCGTTCAGGACGACGGTCGTCTGCGCGCCGGTCATGTCGTCCCGGACGACGAACGAGTCGGCGTCGCGGCGCACGATGGCGCCGCGCAGCTTCGCCTTCTGGCCCGAGGCGACGGAGGCGCGCGCGCCCGCCTGCGTGTTGGACTCTTGCGCGAGCGCCGCGGGCGCGAGCGCCAACGCGAGCGCCGAGGCCGCGACGAAGGTGCGTAGTGTGCTGGAAGTCTTCATGTTCTAATCCCTCTCCCTCGAATGCCGGAATTGAAGTGGTTCACTGCGACCTTAGAGACGACGGCGTGGGTCCTGCGGCGAGGCGCTTTACAGACACGTGTCGGGTTGTCGGGGCAGTGACGTTTGTTCCGTGAGACTCTAAGCGGAACCCCGCCCGCCTTTGGTTGCAAACGCCTTGCGACTCGATTGTAAAAAGGTAGTAGGCAGCTAGGCGGTAGCCGGAAAGAATCGGGTGCGGCGAAAGAGGTGGGGGCGGCGAGACTCACGACTCGCCGCCCCCACCTCTTTTCGCCCTCGTTCTTGTTTTAACTGCCTGTTGCCTGCCGCCCTCACTTCCTGTCCTTGAACTGCTCGTAGAGCATCGTGTGGCGGCTGACGAGGGGGAGCTGGCGTCCCGCTATGAAGAGGTGGCGGACGCGGGTGCGGGCTTCGAGGATGTCGCCGTCGGTGACGACCAGGTTGGCGATTTTGCCCTGCTCGATGGAGCCCACGCGGTCGGCGGCGCCGATGATCTGCGCCGGGTAGAGCGTGACGGCCTTGAGCGCTTCGGCGCGCGGCAGGCCGTAGGCGGCGGCCATCCCGGCGTGGAACGGCAGGTCGCGGACGTGCGCGCCCGAGTCGCCCGTCGAGATGCAGAAGCGCACGCCGGCCGCCTGGAGCTTCGACGCGTTCTCGAAGAGCGAGTCGTACGGGTCGTCCTCCCTGAGCGGCATGTTGAGCACGCTGTCGAGGATGACGGGGACGTTCCTCTCCTTGAGGAACGTCGCGGCCTTCCACGCCTCGCTGCCGCCGAGGATGATCGGCTTGAGCTTCATCTCGTCGGCGAAGCGGACGGCGGCGCGGATGTCGCCGTCGCGCTCGGCGCGGAAGATGACGGGGCGCTCGCCGCGCGCGTACGGGACGAGCGGGGCGAGCCTGATGTCGGAGACCGGGCGCGGGACGGACGTCGGGTCTTTGGCGTAGGCGTCCTGCGCGCGGCCGTAGGCCGCCGCGTCGCGGAACGCGTTGCGCAGGGCCTCGATGCGGCGGTCGCGCTGCGTGATGGCGTCCTGCGAGATGCCCTGCTGCGCGGCGAGGAGCGCGGCGAAGCCCCCGCCGCCGCCGCCGACGCGCGGGAAGTCTATGACGAGCGCGGCCGTCGGCGTGACGGCCATCTCGCGCGGGGAGGAGCCCGCGAGGTTGATGAAGGCCGCCTGCCCCGAGATGACGCCGCCCGAGGGCAGCGAGAGCACCGAGGTCACGCCCTCGACGCGCGTGACGGCGATGTGCGAGCTGTGCGGGTTGATGGCCCAGACCGCCGCGGCGTTCGGGTTCATGTCGCCCAGCTCCTGCGTGTCCATCGTGCCGGGCGCGCCCGACGGGACTTCGGCGAGCCCCATGTTGGTGCCGAGGTCGATCATCCCGGGGTAGACCGTGAGCCCGCTGGCGTCTATCACCTGCGCGCCGGCCGGGGCCGTGACGCCGGCGCCGACCGCGCTGATGCGCCCGCCCGAGACGACGACGGTGCCGTCCTCGATGTCGGCGCCCGAGACGGTGACGACGCGCGCGCCCCTGATGACGTAGGTCGGCGGGGGCGTGTTCGTCATCGAGGCATCGGTGCGGTTGGTGTCCTGCGCCAGGGCGGGACGCGCGAGCGGGAGCGCGAGCAGCGCGGAGGCGAGCGCGACGCGGCCCAGGGCGGAGAGTCTGGCGTTAAGTCCGTTGGTCTTCATCGCTGGTGGTCCTCCTCCTTGTCCTGCACGTCGTCGTCGTGCGTGTAGGCGCGGCGGGCGGCGGCGGGCGGGCGCGGCGGCGTGCCGCCCTGCGCGGGCGCGCGGTTGGCCTCGGCGGCTTCGAGCGCCTTGCGCTCGGCTTCGAGGGCGGGGCGGCGCGCGATGTCGGCGGCGCGGTCGAAGAGCAGCTCGCCGTCGACGAAGGTCTGCTCGACGCGCGCGTAGACCGAGAAGGGGTGCGCGTTCCAGATGGCGAGGTCGGCGTCCTTGCCGACGTCGATGGAGCCGGTGCGCTTGTCGATGCCGAGCTGGATGGCCGGGTTGAGCGTGACGAGGCGCAGCGCCTCCTCCTCGGTCAGCCCGCCGTAGCGCATCGTCTTCGCGGCCTCGATGTTGAGGCGGCGCGCGCGCTCGTCGGAGTCGGAGTTGACCGAGGTGACGACGCCGTGGCGCACGAGGACGGCGGCGTTATGGGCGATGGCGTCGTAGGCCTCCATCTTGTAGCCCCAGAAGTCGGTGAAGGTCGAGGCGCCCGCGCCGTGGCGCGCGATCTCGGCCGCGACCTTGTAGCCTTCGAGGACGTGCTGGAACGTCTTGACCTTGAAGCCGAACTCGTCGGCGAGGTTGATGAGCATCAGAATCTCGTCGGCGCGGTAGCAGTGCGAGTGGACGAAGCGCTTGCCTTCGAGAATCTCGACGAGCGGCTCGAGCTCCAGGTCGCGCCGGGGCGGGATGAGGTTCTTCACGCCGCGCGCGGCGGCCGCGCGGTACTCGTCCCAGTCGCGCTTGTAGTCGCGCGCGCTCGTGAAGGCGTAGCGGATGACCTCCTCGACGCCCATGCGGGTGGCCGGGTAGCGCGGCGCGAGGCCGGGGATGTTGAAGTTGGTGCGCTTCGGGTTCTCGCCGAGCGCGAACTTGATGCCGGGCGGCGCGCCGGGGACGGGGAAGTCCGAGGCCGGGTGCCCCCACTTGAACTTGACCGTCGTGCTCATGCCGCCGATGGCGTTGCACGAGCCGTGGAGCAACAGCCCGGCCGTCGTCCCGCCCGCGAGGTGGCGGTAGATGTTGACCGCCGTCGGGTTGAGCACGTCGCGCGTCGTGACCATCGAGGTGACCGAGCGCGTGCACTCGTTGACCGAGCCGTCCATCATCGCGTGCGAGTGCGCGTCGATGATGCCGGGGATGACGAACTTGCCCGTCGCGTCGATGGTGCGCGCGCCGTCGGGCGCGCGGAGGTTCTTGCCGACCGAGGCGATCTTGCCGCCGCGGATGATGATATCCGTGGCTTCGAGCGTGCCGCGCGAGGCGGTGAGCACCGTCGCGTTGCGGATGAGCGTGTCCGGCGGCGCGGCCGCGCCGCCGCCGCCGCGCGTCTGCGCCGGCGCGGCCGCCGCGCAAGCCGCCACGAAAAAGATTGCGAGTGTCAGAAGTCTCTTCATCAGCTTTCTCCGAAGTCAGTTCGAGGTCCGAAGGTCTTGTCCGTCTAACGGCGGCGTCGTGCCCTGCTCGGGCGTCGGCGTCGGCGTCGGCGTCAGGCGCGGCCGCGGCTCCCCCTCGCCGGGCCGGCCGCCGGGCGGCTGCTGCTGGGGTCGCGTGCCGGGGGGCGTCGAGGGCTGCGCGCCCTGCGTGGCGGGCGGCGCGGGCGGCGCGCCGCCCGCGCGCGTCGCGGTGAACGTGCCGGGGCCGCGTCCGACGACCTGCACGGTGCCGCGCATCTCGCCCCCGGTGATGGTGCCGGTGAAGATGGCGTCGGTCGTCTGGCTCGCGGGCGCGGGCAGCGTGATGGGCACGGTGAAGTTGACGTCCGAGCCCGTGACCGTCCCCGAGGCGACGTTGCCCGAGCCGAGCTGGCCCTGCAGCGAGCCGGTCAGGCGGTCGCCCTGCTGCTGGAGCGTGAGCGTCGCCGAAAGCTCCTGCCGCTCGTTGCCCGAGCCGCCGAGGCTGACGCTGAGCGACCACGTGCCCGAAGCGCCCTGCCCCGGCGCGGCGGCCGCGGCGGCCGGACGCAGCTCGATCTGGCGGCCGTCGATGAAGAGGTGCGTGACGCGGCGCGTGCGGTCGAAGAGGTCGCCGCGCGTCACGGTCAGGTTGGCTATCTTGCCGACCTCGATCGAGCCGAGCTGCGGGGCCACGCCGAGAATCTCCGCCGACCTCAAGGTCATGGCGCGCACGGCCTCGTCGCGCGAGAGCCCGGCCTCGACGGCGCGCGCGGCGTTGGCGAGGAAGTCGGTCATCGTGGTCATCCCGCCCGACTGGAAGGCGAAGCGGACGCCGGCGGCGGCCAGGCGGCCCGCGGTCTTGGGCGCCTCGACGCGCTCGCGCAGCACGCGCAGCGGCTCGGCGTCGGCCTCGGGCGAGGGCGCGGCCGTGCGGCGCGGGAAGTTCAGCGAGAGCAGCACGGGCACGTTCGCCGCCTTCAGACGCGCGGCGACGCGGTCGGCCTCCATCCCGCCGTTGATGACGAGCTGGAAGTTGAACTCCTGCGCGAGGTCGAGCGCGCGCTCTATCTCGCGCGCGCGGTCGGCCTGCATCACGACCGGCACCTGCCGCGCGAGCACCGGCAGCAGCGCCTGGAGCGACTTGTCCTGCTCGGGGCGGCGCAGCCCCCTCGGGTTGCGCTCGTAAATCTCGTTGGCCTCGCGGAAGCGGCGCGCGTCGAGAAGCATCTGCCGCACGGAGGAGAAGACGCCCATCAGCGAGCCGGGGTACTGCCCCTGCCCGATGGGGTTGAGTCCGACGTAGAGCGCGACGGGCGAGCGGACGATCATCGCCTGCGGCGTGTCGCCGGCGAGGTTGATGACCGCCGACTGGCCGAGGAAGACGTTGCCGCGCGGCGCGGTCTGCGCCGTCGTGATGCCGGCGTTGCGCGCGGCCTCGATCTCGGGGCCGCCCGGCCGGATGATGTCCGAGGCGAGTATCTCGGGCTGGAGGCCGGGCAGCTGCGTCGAGTTGGGCGAAACGGCCGAAGGCGCGCTCTGGCCGAAGAGGAGGGCGGCGAGTCCGCCGCCGCCGCCGCCGGGCGCGCCGGGCGTCGGGCTCGGGCGCGGGGTGGCGAGCGAGGTGCTGGCGTCGATGAGGCCGGGGTAGACGGTGAGCCCCGTGCCGTCGATGGGGCGCGCGTCGGGCGGCGCGGCCAGCCCCGCGCCGACCGCACTGATGAGGCCGTCGCGGACGACGACCGTCCCGCGCTCGATGACGGGGCCGGAGACGGTGACGATGCGCGCGTTGGTGATGGCGTAGACGTCGACGCCCCCGCCGGGGCGGCCGCGCTGCGCGCCGGCGGGCGCCGAGAGCCAGAGCGCGGCCGAAACAAGCGCGAGGGCCGCGGACGCGAGAGTTCTTTTCTGAGAGTGTCGCATAAGGTGGTTTCCTGCCGAGATAGACGGGGACGGCCCGCGCGCGCGGTCCCCCTGGAAGGGGACGCGGCCGGGTCTCCGAACGAGCGCCGAATTTTGACGGTTAAGACTGGAGAGCGCGCGCCGCCGACGTGTGTGGGCTTTAGACCATTCCCGTGGGGGGCGCGCGCGTGCTACGGGAGCCGCGTGGGAAAAGTTTCAGCGCCCCGGCGGGCGCTGCCGGCGCCGCGTGCGCGTGCGCCGGCGGCACGCGCACGCGGCGAGAAGGGTCGCCTTACTTCTTGTTGGTGTTGGCCGCGCCCGAGTTGGCGTCGCCGGACTTGCTCGCCGAGCCGTCCGGCTTGACCTCCAGTTTGTTGGTGACGCTCTTGACGCCGTCGACCTTCCGGGCGGCGTCCTGCGCCTTGGTCTTCTCGGCGGCGGTGGGCACCGAGCCGCGGAGCGTCACGACGTTGTTGTCCACGTCCACGTTGATGCCCAAATCCTTCAGGTCGTCGACGGCCGCGAGCGCGGCGCGCACCTTGAGGTGAATCCAGCCGTCTTCGAGGCCGGAGCCGATGGTCTCGCCCGCCTTCTTGGCCTCGTCGCGGTAGCTGGTCTCGTCCTTCTTGTAGTCGTCGCGCGAATTGTAGTTGCGGTTGTACACGCCGCCGGTGCTCGCGGGCGTCGCCGTCGGCGTCGCCGTGGCGTTGGCGTTGGCCGCGCGGTTGGCGTTGGCGTTGGCGTTGGTGTTGGTGTTGGTGTTGTCGGCGGGGTTGCAGGCCGCGGCCGAGAGGCTCAGCGTCGCGCCGGCGAGTAACGTCAGCAGGGTTTTACTACTCATTTTTTCTCCCGGGACTAAAGCCCTTGTGGTTTGACCTGTCGGCCCGCGCACACCCCCGCCGGGGCGTGCGCGCGGCGCCGGCCCCGGAAAGCTGCGGACGGGTTGTGTGGGGCTGGAAACTGGCGCGATTCTAACGCCGGAGGCGGGGGCGGGACAAGGAAAAAAACAGTAAGCAGTTTTCAGTTTTCAGCAATGCCGGAGCTTCCGACTGAAAACTGCAAACTACAAACTGAAAACTGCCCCGGCTCACCACTTGACGGTGCCTTCCTTCGAGGTGTCGATCTGGGCGGTGGGGGCCTCGCCGCCGAAGAAGAAGGCTTTCATGTTGTCGAAGAGGAACGTCTGCGCGTCCTCGTTCATCAGGTCGAGGCCGTAGTGGTTGATGATCATGTTCTGGCGCTGGAGCCACTCCTTCCAGCACTGCCCGCAGATTTCCGCCCCGACGCGCCGCCCCACCTCGTTCGGGAAGGGCGCGTAGCCGAGCCCCTCGCGCCGCTCGCCGCAGCGCGCGCACTTTACCTGTTCGGCCATTGACGACTCTCCTTCAAAAGATTCCGGTGTCTTAAAGATAACACGGCGGGGCGGCGAACTATGAACGCCGGGCCTCGCTGATGGCGTCGAGCACCTCGTCGTCCTTCGGGCGGAAGAGCGAGAGGGGTGCGGCGCGGTTGTGGCGGACGCGCCCCTCGGCGTCGATGACGACGACCGCGCGCGCGGCGCGGCCGGGCAGCCACGACTTCGCGCCGAACATCTCGGCGACCCGGCGGTCGGGGTCGGAGAGCAGGCGCAGCGGGAGCGAGTGGCGGTCGGCGAACTTCCTGTGCGACTCCACCGAGTCGGTCGAGACGCCGACGACCTCCGCGCCCGTCGCCGCGTAGTCCTCCCAGCGGTCGCGCACCGAGCACATCTGTCTGGTGCAGACCGGCGTCTCGTCGCCGGGGTAGAAGAGTAGCACGACGACGCGCCCGCGCCGCGCCGACAGACGCCACTCTTCGCCGTCCTGGTCGCGGAGGGCGAAGTCCGGGGCCGCCGCACCGACGTTTACTGAAGTCTTCATCGTTCGCTCACGGAGTCCGATTATCCCGGGTGCAAAAAAATTCGGCGGGCGCGGGTTCGCCCGCGCTACTGCCGCCGGCTGTGACAGAGGTTTGCGATGGCGAGCACCAGCTCGGCCGGCTCGACCGGCTTGGGCATGTGGAGCTGAAAGCCCTCGGAGAGCGCACGCAGCCGGTCGGAGGGTCGCGCGTGCGCCGTCAAGGCGATGGCCGGGATACGCGGCCCGCCCTCGGCCTCGGCGGCGCGCACCTTGCGGATTAGAGAGTAGCCGTCCTCGTGCGCCATCTCGATGTCGCTCACGAGCAGGTCGGGCTTCGCCGCGCGCAGCTCGCCCAGGGCCTCGGCGACCCCCGAGGCCGTCGTCACCTGCGCGCCGCTCTGCGTCAGCACCGCCGTCAAAAGCTCGCGCGCGTCCCGCTCGTCGTCGACGACCAGCACGCGGAGGCCGTCGAGCCTCGCCATCAGGGCCGGCGGCCGCGCCCCCTCCCCCCCGGGCGGCGTCAGGGGTCCGGAGGTGGCCCCCGCGGGGGGCTCCGCGGTGTGAATTATCATCACGGGGAGCCTCACGACGAAGGTCGCGCCCAGCCCCTCGCCCGGGCTCTCGGCGCGGATGGTGCCGCCGTGCAGCTCGACGATGTGCCGGGTGATGGCCATCCCGAGGCCGAGCCCGCCGTGCCGCCTCGTCGTCGTGGTGTCGCTCTGCCGGAAGCGCTCGAAGACGTAGGGCAGGAACTCGGCGCTGATGCCGCTGCCGGTGTCGCTCACCGTAATCTCGACGCTCGAGTCGACGCGCTCGAGCCTGACCTGCACGCGCCCGCCCCTGGGCGTGAACTTGACGGCGTTCGACAGCAGGTTCCACATCACCTGTTGCAGGCGCTCGGGGTCGCCCGAGACGGGGCCGGCCTTGGGGTCGAGGACGGACTGGAGCCGTATGCCCTTGGCGTCGGCCGCCGGCGTCAACACCTCGATGGCCGCATGGATGACCGAGGCCGGTTCGAGCCGCCCCACGTCGAGCCGTATCTTGCCCGAGATGATGCGCGAGAAGTCGAGCAGGTCGCCGATGAGCTGGTTCTGCGACTCGGCGTTGCGCTCGATGGCTTCGAGCGCGCGCGCGGCGCCGCGCTCGTCGAGGTTGCCCACCCGCAGCATCCGCGACCAGCCGAGCACGGCGGTCAGCGGCGTGCGCAGCTCGTGCGAGACGATGGCCAAAAACTCGTCCTTGGCGCGCGTGGCCTCCTCGGCCTCGCGCCTGGCGCGCAGGATTTCGTCCTCGTACTGGTCGCGCTGCCGCATGTGCATCAGCACGCAGTCGTTGACGAGGGCGCCCCCGCGCTCGCGGCGCGCGGCGTTGGCCAGCACGGGGACCTCGGCCCCGCCCTTCGCGCGGAGCGTGAAGTAGACCTCCTCGGCCCGGCCGTGGAGTTTGAGGATCGGGAACAGGTGCGTCTGGTAGAAGATGCGGCTGGCGACGGGGAGGAGCGACTCGACGTGGCTGCCGACGAGTTCGTCGCGCCCGTGGCCGAGCAGCCCGAGCAGCGTGTCGTTGACGAGGGCGATGAGCCCGTCGTCCGTGAAGGACAGGAAGCCGCAGGGGGCCGTGTTCAGCAGTTCGTCCATTTGACTCAGGCGTCGGGGCCGGCGGCCAGGTACTCCTTGATGACCTCGACGGTCTCCTCGGGGTGGCTCATGTGCGGGCAGTGGCCCGTGGCGCGCAGGACGCGCAGGGTGCTCTGCGGCAGGTGCCGGTGGAGGTACTCCCCCACGTCGGGCGGGGCGATGGCGTCCTCCGAGCACTGGATGATGAGGGAGGGGACGGGCACCTTTGGCAGGTCTTCGCGGTTGTCGGAGAAGAAGGTGGCCTCGGCGAAGCGGCGCGCTATCTTCGGGTCGGTGGAGCAGAAGCTCTCTTCGAGCTCCTGGGTCAGCTCGGGCCGCTCCGGGTTCTTCATCACGACGGGGGCGAGGAAGTTGGCCCAGCCGATGTAGTTCTTCTCCATCACGTCGAGCAGCCCCGTGATGTCCGAGCGCTCGAAGCCGCCGACGTAGCCGGGCGGGTCGTTGATGTAGCGGGGCGAGGGGCCGACGAGGACGAGGCGCCCGAACCTTTCGGGCTCGCGGATGGCGGCCAGCATCCCGACGACGCCGCTCACCGAGTGGCCGACGAAGATGATGTCGCGCAGGTCGAGCGCGGCGCAGACGTCGAGCACGTCCTGCGTGTAGCCTTCGAGCCCGCCGTAGCGCTCGGGGCTGTACGCCGAGAGGTCGGACTTCCCGGAGCCGACGTAGTCGAAGAGCACGACGCGGTAGTCGTCCTCGAAGGCCGGCGTGATGAAGCGCCACATGTGCTGGTCGCACCCGAAGCCGTGGGCGAACAGCATGGGCCGCGTCCCGCTCCCGAAGACTTTCACGTTGTTCCTGGCGAGGATGTCGCGCGTCACTACCATGTCACCTCCGCTGCCGCCTGTCCTTCACGGCCGCTGAAAATCCCGTACGTCTTTGAAGGGCGTCTCGGGGTCGGTGAAGTCGGGGCGGTAGTAGTGCGAGGCGCCGTCGTACTCCTGCATCCAGCCCTCCTCCATCCCGAAGCGTTCGAGCAAAGAGACGGCGCGCCACCACTCGCCCTCCGAGACGCGGCGCGAGAGGAGCGCGTAGCGCGGGTCGGTCGCCGCCTTGTTCGTCGCGTAGTACTGCGCCATGAGCGAGACGGCGACGCGCGGGCTCAACTCGTCGCGTATCCATCCGAGCGACTCGCGCACGCCGGCCACGTCGTTCGGGAGCACGAGCAGGCGGACGACGAGGCCGCGCCGGAGCGTCCCGTCCGGGGCGAAGACCAGCTCGTCGCCCGTCTGCCGGTACATCTCCCTGAGCGCGGCGCGCGCGCTCTCGGCGTAGTGCGGCACCTTCGAGTAGGTGTAGCCCTCTCCGGAGTCCGAGTACTTCAGGTCGGGCAGGTAGACGTCGACCACGCGGTCGAGCAGGCGCAGCACCTCGACCGAGTCGTAGGCGTTAGTGTTGTAGACGACGGGGACGTTCAGCCCGCGCCCGGCGGCGATGAGGACGGCGCGCGCCAGCTGCGGGGCGAAGTGCGTCGGCGAGACGAAGTTGACGTTGTGACAGCCGCGCGCCTGAAGCTCGAGCATCATCTCGGCCAGGCGCTCGTGTGTGACCTCGTTTTTGACCTGCTCCTTGTGCGCCTGCGAAATCTGGTAGTTCTGGCAGTAGACGCAGCGCAGGTTGCAGTTTCCAAAAAATATATTCCCGGCGCCCTTCGTCCCCACGAGCGCGGGCTCCTCGCCGAAGTGCGCCGTGTAGGACGAGACGACGGGGAGCGCGCCCGAGTAGCAGCGCGCGAGCTCGCCCCGCAGCCGGTTGTTGCCGCAGTCGAGCGGGCAGACCGTGCAGGCTTCGAGCAGGCGTTCGAGCGCGGTGACCCGTCGCGCGAGCTCGCCCGTGGCGTGGAGTTCGAGGTAGGAGGCGCGTGGCGTCAAGGTTTCCTCCTGCGGAGCGTCAAGGGGTTGAAGTGCGGGCTGCCCGTCTGGCGCAGGTCGGGCGGGGCGAGCGCGCGGCCGAGCTTCCAGATGAAGTCCATCTCGGCGTTCAGGGCGTCCTGCGCGAGGCGCGACTCGCGGATGAGCAGCACGCTCCCGTAGAAGAGTCCACACGCGCCCGAGAGCCCGAGCACGACGGGGAGCCAGGCGTAGACGGGTCGGCCGGCCGCCGCGACGAGCCCGATGGCGACGCTGGTGGCGACGAAGACGCCGAGCGAGAGGTAGAAGACCCTCATGCTCTTTTGCAGCAGCCGCGTCCGGGTCGTCAGCTTGTCGAGCTGGTTGAACATGACCGCGCGCCGCTCCTCGAACAGCTCGACGCCCCCTTCGTCCGCCCGCGTCTGCATCAGCTCCTCGAAGCGCTCGATGAGCATGCGGACGCGGTCGACGACGCGGCCCAGGCGGGTCGAGGTCGAAAGGATGAGCGCGCCGCAGGCGGAGATGAGCACCGCGGGCGTGATCATCGCCGTCAGGACGGCCACGGCTGAAGAGAACGCTTCCATCGTTTTCGCGGCTTGTCCGGAATCCGGCCGCGCCGATTATGGAGTCTCGCGGCGGGCGCGGGCAACCGCCGGGCGGCGTGTGCGCGCATGGTACCGCGTCGTACATACACGCGGGGGCTTCCGGGTGTATCTCTCCGGCGGCCTTTCGGTTTTTTTAAACGGCGCGCGGTAAAGCGTTGGCCCGCGCGGGCGGAAGTTGTGCTATCCTCCGCCGCGAAAGCTTTCAAACGTTCTCGCGTCGCACTGATAACGCCAGGCACGACCTCGCCCGAGCGTGAGGTCAGACTTCTCTCTAAAGGAGTGAATCAGAATGTCGAGTGTAAAAGACGACGACTACGACGAGACGGGTGGCGGTGAAGAGACCGGCGGCGGCACGCACGGCGGCGCGGCCATCGGGCGCATGACCGGGATGGGCGCCGGTGTGGCTGAAGGCGGCACCCCGGGCGCGGACGAAGCCGCTGACGGCGGCGGTGAAGCCGGCGGCGGAAGCGCGACAGGCGGCGGCGCCGGTGCGGGCGGCGCGGGCGGTGGTGCGGGCGGCGGCGCGACGGGCGGCGGGACGGCCGGGGCCGGCGGCGGCCTGACGGGTGGCGGCACCTCGAACCGCGGCTCGTCGGCGCGCGCCGGCGCGGGCGGCACGTCGAAGACCGGCGCGGCATCGGGCGCGGGCAAAGGCAGCGCGACGCGCGGCGGCGGGGGCGCCAAAGGCGGAGCCGCGAAGGGCGGCGGCGCGGCTAAGAAAGGTGGCGGCGCAGGCAGAGGCAGCGAGGCCGAAGGTTCCGAGAGGGGCGGGGATAACAAAGGCGCCTCGACGAAAGGCGGCGGCCGGGGCGGTGCCTCCGGGGCTGGTGCGAAGGGTGGCGGCGCGGCCGGTAAGGGCGGCGTCAAGAGCACCGGCAAGGGCGGCGGAGGCGGTAAGCCGGGCGCGGGCGCGAAAGGCTCGACTAAAGGCGGAGCCAAAGGCGGCGCCGGGGCCTCGAAGAAGGGCGGGGGCGCGAAGGGCTCCGCGAAGGGCGGCGGCAAGGGCGGCGCGTCGAAGTCCGGCGGAGCCGGCGGCGGCTCGCGTGGCGCCACCTGGAGCGGCGCGCGCGGCGGCGCGAAGGGCGCTTCCAAAGGCGCGGCCAAGAAGGGCGGTGCGTCGAAAGGCGGCGCGGCCAGGGGCGGGGCCGCGAAGGGCGGCGCGGGTAAAAAAGGCGGCAAGGGCTCGTCGGCCGGCGGCGGCACCGCGCGGGGCGGCGGCGGCGGCGGCAAGGGCGGCGGCAAGGGCGGCGGCAAGGGCGGCGGTAAGGGCGGCGGTAAGGGCGGCGGCAAGAAAGGGGGAGACAGTAGATAGCCAGACTAATCTGCTGAACTCGGTCGCAGTGACCGCCGGGCGCGCCGCCGCGAAGGTCGTGAACGTCATCGAAAGCCTGACCGGCGCGGGGCGCAAGCGGCGCTGAATAAAAAGAGCGCGGGGCGCGTCCATCCGCGTGGCCGCCCCCGCGCATCACACGCAGCGTTGCAAGGCGAAAGACAAAGGGCACACTTCACGAGGCAAAAGTTGAGGACGGCGGGCGCGCCCCTGCTCGTCTTCGCTTTTGCCTTCTGCCTTTCTGCCTTCGCCTTCGCCGCCGACGGCCACACGCAGGCGGGGCGCAGGCTCCCCGGCAGTACCGAGAAGAAGAATCCGCAGGAGAAGCCGGCCGGGTCGAAGCCGGCCCAGTCACCCACGCCCGCGCAACGTGACGAGACGCCCGAGGATGCGTTGGACGTTGACGACGGCGACACCGTCAGGGTCGAGACCAACCTCGTCACGCTCCCCGTCATCGCCAACGACCGCGGCGGCCGTTACGTCCCGGACCTCAAGGCCGAGGAGTTCACCGTCGAGGAGGACGGCGCCTCGCAGAAGGTCGCCTTCTTCGCCACGGTCTCCGAGCCCTTCAGCGTCGTCCTCATGATAGACACCAGCGCCTCGACGACCGTCGAGAAGATGCGGCGGGTGCAGGACGCGGCCGTCGCCTTCGTCGCGCAGCTCCGCCCCGGCGACCGCGTCAAGGTCATCTCCTTCGACGACGAGCTGCGCGACCTCTCGGACTTCACCACCGACCCCGCAAAACTCGCCTCCGCCATCCGCGCGACGCGGCCGGGCAAGGGGACGCGCCTCTACGACGCCTTCGACGTGGCGCACCGCGCGCTCCGGCGACTCAAAGGCCGCAAGGCCGTCATCATGCTCACCGACGGCATGGACTACCACAGCGCCGACCGCACCTACGAAGACAACCGGCGCGCGGCCGAGGAGTCGGACGTGGTCGTCTACCC
>JAIVJI010000078.1 GCA_020200135.1 Acidobacteriota bacterium
GGTTGATTCATCGGCTCACCGGCTCATTTCTTACTTGAATCAGTTAGCCGTTGACTCGGTGAATCAATCCCTCCGCCTCCCCCCGCGGCTCGGCGCCGGCGGCTTACCGCGCGTCCGCCGCGTTCACGCGGGGCACGTTATAGAGGTCTATCTCGTCGCGGTCGGACGGATACTTGAGCGTCATGCGCGAAGGCGCGGCCTCGGCCGGCGCGGCATCCGCGTGGGTGGGGGAATAAATGTCTATCTCGTCGCGGTCGGAAGGATATTTCAGCGTCATGAACTCGGCCGGGGCCTTGGCCTCTGCGTCGCCGTGCTGGTCTTCGAGGAAGCGCGCGAAGAACGGGGTGGTCGTGTCCGCGTCGGGCGGGGGAACCGACTGGCCCTTTTGCTTTCTGCCTTTCATCTATGTGTCCTTTCGCGAGGGGTCGGAAGTTTCGTGTGGGAGAACTGCCGGGAGTTCTATTACGAAACGCCACGCCGGGTCAACACATTTTTTGCGTCGCGCGTCGCGCGCCTCACGTTAATCCATGCCCGTGGATTATTCGGCAATTGTCCCCTCTTCCTTTGGCCCCCCTTCCTTCGCCTCCTCTTCGGTGTGGAAGGTGGCGCGGCGCTTCCAGCGGCGGTACATGTCCACCGAGAAGGCGAGCCAGAGGCCGCTGAAGAGGTAGGCGCCCAGCGTGTCGCTCGGCCAGTGCGCGCCGAGGTAGACGCGCGAGAGTCCGACGAGCAGGACGGGCAGCGCGGCCAGCCCGCAGGCGACCCGGCGCGCGGTCGAGCCCTTCGGCAGCAGCGCGAAGGCGACGAAGAAGAGGAAGCCGAAGAAGCAGACGTAGAAGGTGACGTGCCCCGAGGGGAAGCTCTCGTGCGCCCAGTCGCCGCTGACGCGGACGTGCTCCATCGTCGGGCGCGGGCGCGCGACGAGGTACTTGACCAGGCGGTTGAGCGTCGGCCCGCCGGCCGCGCTCAGCAGCAGCCCGAAGGCTTCCGAGCGCCGGCCGCGCGCGAGGAAGAAGACGAGCGCCGCGATGACGACGCCCCACGAGGTGATGCCGTCGCCCACGAACGACACGGCGCGCATCAACGGCTCCATGCCCGGCAGCGGGATCGACTGCACCGTGTGCGCGACGCTCCTGTCCCAGGAGAAGTAGGCGTTGGCCTTCGCCAACAGCGCGAACACGGCGAAGGCCGCGAGCCCGGCGAGGAACACCGCCTCGGCGCGCAGAAGCCTGCGCGAGGCCGCGAGCCGCCGCAGCCATTCCCAACGGCGCCTCACGGCCCGGCGGGGCGCCGCCGCCCCGTCCCCCGGCGCCGCCGCCTCCGGCCCTGCCCGCTTCGGGACTTGGTCTTCCATTAAGTTATAATCCTTGTCAGACTGCTCCCGAAAATAAACGACCGGCGCGCCCGGCGGCAAGGCCGTACGCGCCACTGACAAGCGGGGTGAAGTTTTGCTCAGAGTCGAGTACAGGGACGGGCTCTATCTGCCCGACCTCGATCTGTGGTTCGACGCCGACGGGCCGCGCGACCGCTGCGTCATCTCGCACGCGCACTCGGACCACATCGCCGAGCACCGCGCGATAGTCGCCACGCCCGAGACCGCGCGCCTCTTCCGTCACCGGCGCGGCGAGGCCGAGGTCGAGGCTCTGGCGTACGGCGAGCGGCGCGACTACGGCCGCTACGCGCTGACGATGTACCCGGCCGGCCACTGCCTCGGCTCGGCGCAGATACTCGTCGAGGCCGAAGGCGAGCGTTTGGTCTACACGGGCGACATCAAGCTGCGCCCCAACGTCGCGGCCGAGCACGCGGTCGTCGTCCCGTGCGACACGCTCGTCATGGAGTGTACGTTCGGCGACCCGCAGTACCGCTTCCCGCCCGACGTGGCGACCTACGAGCGGCTCTACGCCGCCTGCGACCGCGCGCTCTCGGACGACGCGGTGCCCGTCGTGCTGGCCTACGCTTTGGGGAAGAGTCAGGAGGCGCTTGAGCTTCTGCTGCGGCGCGGCTACCGCGTGACGCTCCACGGCGCGGTCTGGAACGTCTCGGAGATTTACCGCGAGTGCGGGGTGAAGTTCTCGGGCGAGTACGAGCGCTACGACAGGGAACACTTGAAGGGGCGCGTGCTGATCGCGCCGCCGGGCTGCCGCCGCCAGCCGATGGTCTCGAACATCCCGCGCCGCCACCTCATCATGCTGACTGGCTGGGCCGTGAGCAGGAGCGCGCCCTACATGTACAAGGGCGTGGACCTGGTGCTGCCGCTCTCCGACCACGCCGACTTCGACGACCTCGTCCGCCTCGCCCGCGAGTCCGGCGCGCGGAGGATCATCACCATGCACGGCGCGAAGAAGTTCGCCGGCCTGCTCCGCGACCTCGGCCTCGACGCCGAACACCTCGCGCAGCACCCCTCGCAGCAGAAGGCGACGAAGGGCGCGACGAAGAAGGCCGCGACCGCCGTCGAGCAGAAACTCTTCGACTGAAGAACTTATTACTTGAACTTCTGCTCGCAGATCAGCTCGACGGCGCGCTCGATGTTCTCGTCGATTGCCGTGAGGCACTTGACGATGCGGGAGGGCAGGCGGAGCGTGACGACCTGGTACTCCTCGGTCGTCGTCTTCGGGTCGGAGAGCGCGCCGCGCAGGGCGTCCACGATGTCCCGGTAGTCGGCCGGCTTCGAGAGGTACTGCTGCACGCCGAGCCGCTCGCACTGCTGGCGCGTCTCGCCGCTCGTCTCGCCGGTGACGACGACGACGGGGACGTTGGCGTTCAGCTTCCGGATGGACTGGAGCGTCTGGACGCCGTGCATCTCGGGCAGGGTCATGTCGAGGACGACCGCGTCCGCCCCGTTGTCCTCGAAGACCGCGAAGCCCTCCTCGCCCGTGTAAGCCTTCGAGACCTCGTAGCCCTCCTTCGTGAGCGCCTGCTCGTAGAGGGCCGCCAGGTCCTCCTGGTCTTCTATCACCAGCACACGCTGTCCAGCCATCCGTCACCGCCCCCTTGCAAAGTTCGACGTTTGGCCCTTTAATTCGCCCACGCGCGAATCAAAAACCACAGTTTCGACAAGTTGTCAGGCCGTCGCGGGATTATAGCAGAAGAACCCGCGGAAGAATCCTATGACACAGCCCGTCGCCACCGTCCTCGTCCTGCTCCTTGTCGCGGTCGTCCTCTTCGCGACCGAGAAGATTCCCATCGACGTCGTCACCATCCTGCTCGTCATCGGGCTGGTGCTGACGGGCACGCTCAACGTCTCGGAGGCGTTCGCGGGCTTCGGCAACGACATCGTCATCACCATCGCCGGGCTCTTCGTGCTGACCGGCGGCCTCGTCAAGACCGGGGTCGTGGACCTCGTGGGGCGGCGCCTGCACCGCATCGCCGGCGGCAACGAGTTCAGGCTGACGGCGCTCATCATGTTCACCGCCGCCGGCTGCGCCTCGGTGATGAAGAACACGACGACGACGGCGATGTTCGTCCCCGTCGTCCTCGGCATCGCGCAGCGCGCGCGCGTCGTGCCGTCGAAGCTCCTGATGCCGCTCGCCTTCGGCGCCATCCTCGGCGGCACCTGCACGCTCATCGGCACCTCGACCAACCTCGCCGTCTCCGGCGCGCTCGCCAAGCTCGGCCAGAACCCGGAACTTTTGCAGCGCTTCCGGGTCAGCCCCGAGCTGCTCGCGCCCTTCACGATGTTCGAGCTGACGCCGGTCGGCATCGCCATCGTCGTCGTCGGGATGCTCTACATGCTCCTGCTCGGCCTCAGGCTCCTGCCGAGCCGGGGCGGCGAGCAGTCCCTGATGGACCAGTACGGCATCCGCCAGTACATCTCGGAGGTCGTCGTCGTCGAGGGCTCGCCGCTCGCGGGGAAGACGCTGGAGGAGGGCAACCTCAGCGAAAACCTCGACCTGACGGTCATCGGCATCATCCGCGGGAAGCAGGGGCGTCTGCCGCCGCGCGGCGAGGAGGTCCTGCGCGAGGGCGACCTGCTGCTCGTGCAGGGCCGGATGGAGGACATCCTGCGCGTCAAGGACGAGGCCGGCATCGAGATCCGCTCCGACTTCGAGCTGAAGGCGCGCGACCTCGAAGGGGGCGACGTCGAGCTCTCGGAGGTGATGATCCTGCGCGGCTCGGAGATGACGGGGCGGACGCTCCGCAGCCTCAACTTCCGCGACCGCTACGACCTGACGGTGCTCGCCATCAACCGCCACGGGATGGCGCTGCTGACCAAGCTCTCGACCGTCACGCTCCGCTTCGGCGACGTGCTGCTCGTGCAGGGGACGAAGGAGTGCGTCGAGCGGCTGACCGCGGACGGCCACGTCCTCATGCTCGAAGGCGAGCTGGGCGGGCAGCGCGAGCGCTTCGGCAAGCGCTGGTGGGCGGTCGGGGCGTTCCTGACCTTCCTCTTCTTCTCGGTGCTCCACCTCCCGCAGGTGCCGCTCGCGGTCGCGGTGCTCTTCGGCGTGCTCATCCTCCTGGCCTCGCGCGCCGTGCTCCTGCACGAGGTCTACGACCTCATCGACTGGCGGCTCATCGTGCTCATCGCCGGGATGATCTCTTTCGGCACGGCGATGGAGAAGACCGAGGCCGACCAGTACCTCGCCGACATCATCGTCAACAACTTCCAGTCCTACGGCGCGCTGGCCGTGCTCGCGGGCTTCTTCGCGCTGACGGTGGCGCTGACGCAGCCGATGTCGAACCAGGCGGCCGCGCTCGTCGTCCTCCCCATCGCGGTCAAGACGGCGCTCGCGCTGGGCTTGAACCCGCGCACCTTCGCCGTCGCGGTCACCTTCGCCGCCTCCTGCTCCTTCCTCACGCCGCTCGAGCCGGCCTGCGTGCTCATCTACACGCCCGGGCGCTACCGCTTCCTCGACTTCGTCAAGGTCGGCTCGATTCTGACGATAGCCGTCTTCGCCATCGTCATGCTGCTCGTCCCGTACTTCTGGCCGCTGGGGTGAGCGGGCGTGTACCGTCGCACAACCCAGGTGTCGCGGAAGTGTCGTCGAAAAGAGTCCCGGCGGCCTTGCGCCGGGGGGGCCGGATTCATATAATTCGCGGGCTTTGAAAAGCGCGCCGGGCCGGGAGGGAATCGGACGCGCGCGCGACGATTTTCAGGCACTCCTCAAACCGAACCGAAAGAAGATGGCCACAATCACCAACTGGAGAGAGCGGCGACGTGTCGCCCGGCGGCGCGCGACCCCCCTGCGCACGATTGCTTCCGGTCTGGCCCAGGTTGCGCGCGCGGCCTTCGCCGAGCCTTACCAGCTCGCGGTCGAGCGCCACGCCGTCGGACTCCGCCGCCTCCCGCGCGAGCTGGACGGCCTGCGCGTCGTACACCTCTCGGACATCCACCACAGCCCGTTCACGGGGCGCGAGCAGGTCGAGCGCGCCGTCGAGGTCGCCAACAGCCTCCAGCCCGACATCATCGCTTTGACGGGCGACTACGTCTCTCACGAACGCGAGTACGTCCAGCCCTGCGCCGAGATGCTCGGCAGGTTGAAGGCGCGCCGGGGCGTCTACGCCTGTCTGGGCAACCACGACAACTGGGTGGACGCCGACCTCGTCACAGACCTCTTCACGCTCGCCGGCATCCGCGTGCTCAACAACGAGGGGCTCCGCTTCGAAGACCGCGGCGCCTCGTTCTGGCTCGCGGGCGTGCAGGACACGATGGTGGGCCTGGAAGATTTGCCGCTCGCGCTCGCCGGCTCCTCCGCCGACGAGATGAAGCTTCTGCTGGCGCACAACCCCGTCATCCTGCGCCGCGCCGCGCGCGCGGGCGTTGACCTCGTGCTCTCGGGGCACACGCACGGCGGGCAGGTCACCTGGCGCTCGGAGCGCTCGGCCTCGGGGCGCGTCCGCCGGCGCATCCTGCGGGGCCTCGGCCGGCGCGGCGAGACACAGATTTACGTCACGCGCGGCCTCGGCACCGTCGTCCTGCCCGTACGCTACGGCTGCCCGCCCGAGGTCTCTTTGCTGACGCTGCGCTGCGCCGAATAGTCTGGAGTCCGGAGTCTGGAGTCTGGAGTCAAGACCCGTTCTTGCCTTTGACTCCAGACTCCGGACTCCAGGCTCCGGACTTTTTTATGGCCTCGAAAGTCGTCACCCTCCCCAACCTCCTGACCGTGGTGCGCATGGCGCTCATCCCGGTCTTCGTGGGCGCGCTCTATTACCAGAGGTTCGGCTGGGCGCTGGCCGTTTTCGTCGTCGCGGGCGTGACCGACGGGCTCGACGGGCTTTTCGCGCGCCGTTTTAACCAGTATTCGCAGCTCGGCCAGATTCTCGACCCCATCGCCGACAAACTCCTCCTCGTCACCTCCTTCATCACCCTCTCGATGCCCTCGATCATGGCGCCCGAGGCGCTCGTCCAGCCGCACCCGCGCCACCTCCCCGTCCCCTTCTGGGTCACGGCGGCCGTCATCAGCCGCGACGTCTTTATCGTCGTCGGCGCCGCGACCATCAACGTCGTCACGGGTTTCCGGGGTTTCCGCCCCTCCTGGTTGGGGAAGGCCAACACGACCGTCCAGATCGTCGCCGTCGTCCTCGTCCTCATCGCCGCCAGCTTCCCGCCGCTGCGCGGGTACCTCCCGACCGTCTACACCACGGTCTTCTCCTTCGCCGTCATCTCCGGCATCCACTACGTCTTCTGGACCTCAAAACTGCTGAACGAAGACCGACAGCAGCGCGAGACAGCCGACTGACTCGGCTAATACATGCTTTTTCAACGACTTGCGCCGGGCAACCCGGTTAGGGCGTTGTGCTACTAAAAGTTGACAAGAAGGGACTCAGGTATTATATTAGCGGCGCATTCAAGGTCGCCGGCGCGTCTGTGCGGCGAGGGGCGGCGCGGCTAAAAAATCGGGAGAGATAGAAAAATGAGCAAGATTATCGGTATTGACCTGGGCACGACCAACTCCGTCGTGGCCGTGATGGAAGGCGGCGAGCCGACTGTCATCACCAACTCGGAGGGCGGCCGGACGACCCCCTCGGTCGTGGCCTTTACGAAGGACGGCAACCGCCTGGTCGGCCAGGTCGCCAAGCGCCAGGCCGTCACCAACCCCGAGAACACCGTCTACTCCATCAAGCGCTTCATGGGGCGGCGCTTCGACGAGGTCTCGGAGGAGAAGAAGCAGGTGCCCTACGGCGTCAAGGCCGCGGGCAGCGACGTGCGCATCACCGCGGGCGGCAAGGAATGGTCGCCGCCCGAGATTTCGGCGATGATCCTCCAGAAGCTCAAGCAGGCGGCCGAAGACTACCTCGGCCAGAAGGTCGAGAAGGCGGTCATCACGGTGCCGGCCTACTTCAACGACTCGCAGCGCCAGGCGACCAAGGACGCCGGCCGCATCGCGGGCCTCGAAGTGATGCGCATCGTCAACGAGCCGACCGCGGCCGCCCTGGCCTACGGGCTCGACAAGAAGAAGGACGAGACCATCGCGGTCTTCGACTTCGGCGGCGGCACCTTCGACATCTCCATCCTCGAAGTCGGCGAGGGCGTCGTCGAGGTCAAGTCCACCAACGGCGACACGCACCTCGGCGGCGACGACATCGACGAGGCGCTCATCAAGTGGATCATCGAGGAGTTCAGGAAGGACCAGGGCATCGACCTCTCGAACGACAAGATGGCGCTCCAGCGCCTGAAGGAGTCGGCCGAGAAGGCCAAGATCGAGCTCTCCTCGACGATGGAGACCGAGATCAACCTGCCCTTCATCACGGCCGACGCCTCGGGGCCGAAGCACCTCGTGATGAAGCTGACGCGCTCGCGCTTCGAGCAGCTCATCGACCCCATCCTCAAGCGGCTGATGTCGCCCGTCGAGCAGGCCATCAAGGACGCCGGCGTCGAGGCCGGGAAGATCGACGAGGTCGTCCTGGTCGGCGGCTCGACCCGCATCCCGAAGGTGCAGGAGATAGTCAAGAACCTCTTCGGCAAGGAGCCGAACAAGTCTGTGAACCCGGACGAGGTGGTCGCCGTCGGCGCCGCCGTCCAGGCGGGCGTGCTCTCGGGCGAGAAGACCGACATCCTGCTGCTCGACGTGACCCCGCTCTCCCTGGGCATCGAGACGCTCGGCGGCGTCAACACCATCCTCATCCCGCGCAACACGACCATCCCGACGCGCAAGTCGGAGATCTTCTCGACGGCGTCGGACAACCAGACGAGCGTGGAGGTTCACGTCCTCCAGGGCGAGCGCCCGATGGCGGGCGACAACCGCACGCTCGGCAAGTTCCACCTCGTCGGGATTCCGCCCGCGCCGCGCGGGATGCCGCAGGTCGAGGTCACCTTCGACATCGACGCCAACGGCATCGTCAACGTCTCGGCGAAGGACATGGGGACGGGGCGCGAGCAGAAGATCACCATCACCGCCTCCTCGGGTCTCTCGAAGGACGAGATCGACAAGATGATGCGCGACGCCGAGTCGCACTCGGCCGAGGACGCGCGCAAGCGCGAGGAGGTCGAGGCGCGCAACCGGCTCGACGGCCTCGTCTTCCAGATCGACAAGACCTTCAACGAGAACAAGGAGAAGCTCGACGGCGCGACCACTTCGCAGGTCGAGACGGCGGTCGCCGACGCGAAGAAGGCCCTGGAAGAGGGCGGCGTCGACCGCCTCAACAGCGCCTTCGAGAACCTCCAGACCGCCTCGCACAAGCTGGCCGAGGCGCTCTACCAGGGCGGCGGCTCGCAAGGCGCGTCGGGCGGCGAGCAGGCCAACGCGGCGGGCGCCTCGACGGGCTCGGCCGGCGGCGGCTCGGCCTCGGGCGGCGACGACAACGTCATCGACGCCGAGTACGTGGACGTCGACGAGAACAAGTAAGCGCTCGTAAATGGTGAATGGTAAATGGTGAATGGATAAGGGCAGAATCCATTTACCATTTACCATTTACTATTCACCATCCGAATGGCAAAAGAAGACTTCTACCAAGTTCTGGGCGTCAAGCGGGACGCGAAGCCGGAGGAGATCAAGAAGGCGTACCGCCGGCTCGCGCGCAAGTACCACCCGGACGTGAACCCGGGCGACAAGTCGTCGGAGGACCGCTTCAAGAAGATCACGGAGGCGCACGAGGTGCTCTCCGACGAGAAGAAGCGCAAGGTCTACGACCGCTTCGGCTCGTACTCGGAGCAGCTCGCCGACGCCGCCGCGCGCGGCCACGGCGCGCCCGGCGGGGCCGGCGCGGGCGGCGGTCGCGCCGGCGTCCCCTTCGACTTCGAGGGCTTCGACTGGGGCAACACCGCGTCGGCGTCTTCGGGCGGGTCTTCGTTCCGCGACATCTTCTCGGACCTGTTCGGCGGCGGGAAGTCCGAGAAGGAGCCGCCGCGCCCCGTGCCGCAGAAAGGCGCGGACATCGAGATGCCGCTCGCGCTCTCGTTCGAGGAGGGGGTGACGGGTCTGACGACGAACATCACGGTCAACCGCTCCGAGCAGTGCCCGCGCTGCCAGGGGGCGGGCGACACGGGCGGCAACCCCGTCACCTGCCCGACCTGCCACGGCGCGGGTCAGGTGCAGAAGGCGGGCGGGCGTCTCAGGTTCGCGCAGGAGTGCCCCGACTGCGGCGGCGCGGGCAAGCGCCGCCCGCCGTGCGCGCTGTGCAACGGCAAGGGCGTGGTGCCGAAGGCCGAGACGGTGAAGGTTCGGATTCCGGCGGGCGTGGACACCGGCTCGCGCGTGCGGATACCGGGCAAGGGCGAGGGCGGGAGGATGGGGGCGCCGCCGGGCGACCTCTTCATCATCACCAACGTCGGCAAGCACAAGCACTTCACGCGCAAGGGCGACAACATCTACGTCAAGGTGCCGGTGACGATCGCGGAGGCGGCGCTCGGCGCCCGGATAGAGGTGCCGACCATCGAGGGCAAGGCGCAGCTCAGGATACCGCCCGGCACGCAGTCGGGCGCGCAGTTCCGCATGCGCGAGCGCGGCATCCCCTCCCTGCGCAACCCACAGGCGCGCGGCGACCAGTTCGTCGAAGTCCAGGTCACGCTCCCGAAAGTCATTTCGGAGGAGACCAAGGAACTCTTAAAGCGTTACGCGCAGCTCAACCCCGAGAACCCGCGCGTGGCGATGGGACTGGAATGAAAGGAGTAGACAGTAGACAGTAGTCAGTAGCCAGTAGGGCTGCCGCTCGGCGGACGTTGAGGGTGACACCCGGCCCGTCCGAGTGACGATGGCTTTTCTACTGTCTACTGTCTACTGTCTACTGACTACTGAATTATGAAACGGCGAAAGGGCGGGACATACACGATCAGCGCGGTGGCGACTCAGTACGAGATTCACCCGCAGACCTTGAGGCTCTACGAGCGCGAGGGGCTACTCAAGCCCTCGCGCTCGGAGGGGAACACGCGGCTCTACACGGACGAGGATTTGGCGCGGCTCGAAGTGATTCTCAGCCTGACGCGCGACCTCGGCGTCAACCTCGCGGGCGTCGAGATCATCCTCAACATGCGCGAGAAGATGGACGCGATGCAGCGCGAGTTCGAGCGCTTCTTCTCCTACCTCCAGTCGCACGCGGAGGAGTTCACGCACCTGACCGAGCCCCCGCCGCCCGAGGCCGGCGCGCTCGTCACGACCTCGCGCGTCGCCACACTCCGCCGGCGCGCGTACACGAATCCGCGCGGCTGAAAAAGCCCGTCAGACGGGCGGAAGGGGCGGGGCTCTGCTGAGGGGCCCCGCCCCTTCTTCGCGGGGTGAGAATTTTTGGCGGCCGTGCCGGAAGGCTCTTGCTAACCTTTATGCGCGCTGCGCGGAAAACGTTTCGCGCCGTACGTTCGCGCGGCTTGCAAATAACTTTCCCGCGCCGGATTGTCGGCGCGCGCGCCGCGCCGAGGTGCTACAATGCGCGCACGCAACTAGAGACCCGCCGCGCGGCGCAAGCCGAACGCCGGCGCCGGTCGCGCACCCCCTTGACGGCGCGACGAACACGGCGGCGGCGGCCGACGACAAACTCTCCGGGTGAGACGCAGGCGAATGACGCCCGAGCGACTTCAGCAGATCAGAATCATCTGATGGGCACGGTCTACCTGGCGAAGGACGTGAGGCTCGGCCGCCGCGTCGCGCTCAAGGTCCTGCCCGCGCACTTCGCGCGCGACGAGGAGCTGGTGCGCCGCTTCGAGCACGAGGCGCGCGCCGTCGCCGCCCTCAACCACCCGAACATCCTCACCGTCCACGAGATCGGCGAGGAGCGCGGGCGCCTCTTCATCGTCACCGAGTTCGTCGAGGGGCGCACGCTCCGCGAGCGCATGTGGGAGGAGCACTTCACGGCCGACGCCGCGCTCGACGTGTGCGCGCAGGTGGCCGGGGCGCTGTGGAAGGCGCACGCCTCGGGCGTCATCCACCGCGACGTGAAGCCCGAGAACCTGATGCTCGACGAGGAGGGGCACGTCAAGGTGCTCGACTTCGGCATCGCCAAGCAGGTCGCCCCGGCCGCGCCCTCCGCCGACACCGAGGCGCCGACGAGCGCGCGCGTCAACACGGCCTCGGGCGTCGTCCTCGGCACCTCGACCTACATGTCGCCCGAGCAGGTGCGCGGCCTCGACCTCGACGGCCGCACCGACGTGTGGAGCCTCGGGTGCGTGCTCTACGAGATGCTCGCCGGGCGCCCGCCCTTCGAGGAGAAGAACTTCGGCGACCTCGTCGTCTCCATCCTCCACGGCGAGCCGCCGCCGCTCGCCACACTCACGTCCGAGCCGCACGCCGCGACGGTCGAGCCGCTCGTCCTGCGCGCGCTGGCGAAGGAGCGCGACGAGCGCTTCCACACGGCGAAGGAGTTTCAGGCCGAGCTGCGGCGCGTCCGCCGCCTCATCGAGCTGCGCGCGGCGGCCGGCGGGGAGGGACTCGCGGAGACGGCGCGGGGGTTCGTCTCGCCGCCCGCGGCGGGGAGCGCGCCGACGCGGCTCCAGAAGTCGCAATCGCCGCGCGCGACGAGGCAGACGACGAGCGAGCAGCGCAAGCAGTTGACCGTCCTCTTCGCGGACCTCGCGGGGCTCGCGGCGCTCACCGAAGGGCACGACGCGGAGGACGTGAGCGAGCTGACGGGCGGGCTGTGGCCGCTGATAGATTCGGCCGTCGAGTCGCACGGCGGCGAGGTGACCAAGCACGTCGGCGAGACCTTCGTCGCGCTGTGGGGCGCGCGCGGCGCGCGCGAGGACGACCCCGAGCGCGCCGTCCGCGCCGCGCTCGACGCGCAACGGGCGGTCGCCGAGTTCGTCGCCGAGCGCTGGCCGCACGACTCGCCCGCGCACCACTCGCGCGGCGGGTCGGTCGGCCCCGCGCGCCTGATGCGCGTCGGCGTCAGCACGGGGCTCGTCCTGCTGGGGCAGGCCGGCGTGACGGGCGAGCTGAGCGTGACGGGCGACGCCGTCCGCCTCGCCGCGCGGCTCCAGCAGGAGGCGCCGGTGGGCGGCGTCCTCGTCTCGCACGACACCTACCGCCACGTGCGCGGCGTCTTCGACGTGGACCCGCCCGGCGAGGTCAGGACGAGCGAGCGCGCCGAGCCCGCGCAGTTCTACCGCGTCCGCCGCGCCAAGCAGCGCGCCTTCCGCGTCCAGACGCGCGGCGTCGAGGGCGTCGAGACGCGGATGATCGGGCGCAAAGGCGAGCTGCGCCGGCTGACCGACGCGCTCGAATCCGTCTTCGAGGACGGGGAGCTTCAGGCCGTCACCGTCTTCGGCGACGCGGGCCTCGGCAAGTCGCGCCTGCTTTACGAGTTCAGCAACCGGGTCGAGCTGCTGCCGGACGTCTGGTACATCTTCAACGGGCGCGCGGGCGAGTCCTCGCAGGAGCTGCCTTACGCGCTCGTCCGCGACGTCTTCTCCTTCCGCTTCGAGATACAGGACAGCGACCCGCCCGAGGTCGCGCGCGGGAAGCTCGAGCGCGGCCTGCTCTCGATGTGGCCGGAGACGGCCGAGGCCGAGGTGCTGATGCGCGCGCACTTCATCGGCCAGCTCATCGGCTTCGACTACACGGCCAGCCCGCACGTCTCGGGCATCCGCGACGACGCGCGCCAGGTGCGCGACCGCGCCTTCCGCTACGCCGCGCGCTTCTTCTCCGAGATATCGCGCGACCTCCCCGTCGTCTTCTACTTCGACGACATCCACTGGGCCGACGAGGGGTCGCTCGACTTCATCGACCACCTCGCGCGCGAGTGCGCGCACTCGCGCGTGATGATTCTATGTCTGGCGCGCCCGACGCTGCTCGAACGCCGCCCCGCGTGGGGCGAGGGGCGCGAGCGCCACACGCGCCTCAACCTCCAGCCGCTCTCGAAGAAGGAGAGCCGCCAGCTCGTCGAGGAGATTCTGCGCCGCGCCCGCGGCGTCCCCGCCGAGCTGCGCGAGATGGTCGTCGGCGGGGCCGAGGGCAACCCCTTCTACGTCGAAGAGCTGATCAAGATGCTCATCGACCAGCGCGTCATCGTGCCCGGCGCCGAGACCTGGAGCGTGGACGCGACGCGGCTCGGCGAGGTGCAGGTGCCGGCGACGCTGACGGGCGTCCTGCAGGCGCGCCTCGACCGCCTGACGGCGGAGGAGAAGACCGTCCTGCAGCGCGCCTCGGTCATCGGGCGCGTCTTCTGGGACGGCGCGGTCGAGCACCTCGGCTCGGCCGTGACGGGGGGCGCGCGCCGCCCCACGGGGCGCGGCGGCGCGGCGCCGCGCGAGCCGACGCCGTCCGGGGTCTCGGCGTCGGTCGAGCGCGTGCTCGAAAGCCTGCGCGGCAAGGAGCTGGTCTACCGCCGCGAGGCCTCGGCCTTCGCCGGCGCGCGCGAGTACATCTTCAAGCACGCGCTCCTGCGCGACGTGACCTACGAGAGCGTCCTCAAGCGCGAGCGGCGCGAGTACCACCGCCGCGCGGCCGACTGGCTCGCCCGCCACAGCGGCGGCCGCGTCGGCGAGTACGCCGGCCTCATCGCCGAGCACCACGAGCGCGGGCAGTCGCCCGAGGACGCGGCCGAGTGGTACGGCCGCGCCGGCCGCCAGGCGCGCGAGACCTACGCGCCCGAGACCGCCATCCGGCACTACCGCAAGGCGCTCGACTCTCTGCCCGCGCGCGAGGCGGCCGAGGCGGGCGACCCCGCGCTCCACGCGCTCCGGCTGGAGTGGTACGAGGGGCTCGGCGAGACCCTGCGCGTGCAGGCGCGCTACTCCGAGGCGGTCGAGGCTTACCATCTGATGCGCGCGGCGGCCGAGGCTTTGCAGGCGCTCCCGGCGCAGGCGCGCGCGTGGAACGAGATCGCGCTGGTGCAGAGCAGCCAGGGCGACAACCGCGCCTCGTTCGAGAGCACGCAGCACGCCGAGATGCTCGCGCGTGGCGCGGGCGCCGGGGCCGGCGTCGAGCTGGCGCGCTCTCTCTACCTCCAGAGCCAGGTCTGTTCGCGCCTCGGCGACGCGCGCGGGGCGATGGTGCTGGCCGACCGCGCGCTCTCTTTAGTCGACCGGCTCGGCGACGAGGGGCGCCGCGTGCGCGCCGAGTGCCTGAAGTCTCTGGGGATGGCCTACCACACGCGGGGGGAGTTCGGGCAGGCCGAGGAGTTCAAGTCGCTCTCGCTCTCGCTCTACCGCGAGCTGGGCGACCGGCGCTCCGTCGGCAACCTCCTCAACTCTCTGGGCGAGACGGCGCGTCTGTCGGGCGACTACCGCAAGGCCTTCGGGCGCTACAGCGAGGCGCTCCAGATCGCGCGCGAGATAGGCAACCGCAACGGCGAGATACTCTACATGTCGAACCTGGGCGGGACGCGCGTGGGGCTGGGCGAGTACGAGGAGGCCGAGGCCGAGCTGCGTCTGACGATCGAGCTGGCGACGGCCGCCGGCTACGTCGGCGTGTCGGAGAACTACCGCTTTCTGGCCGAGGCGCTGCTCGGGCGAGGGCGCGTCGAGGAGGCGCGTGAGGCCGCGCTGCGCGCGTTCGAGCTCGGGCACGAGATAGAGAACCAGGAGCACGTCGCGGAGGCGTGGCGCGTCCTCGGCCTCGTCGCCTCGCGCGCGGGCGCGGAGGTCGAGGTCGCGGGGCAGGGCCGCGACGCGGCCGCGTGCTTCGCCGAGAGCCTCTCGATCTTCGCGCGCATCCAGATGGAGGCCGAGCGCGCGCGGACGCTGCGCGACTGGGCGCGGCACGAGCTGGCGGGCGGCGACCCGGAGCGCGGCCGCCAGCTCCGCGGCGAAGCCCTCGACACCTTCCGCAGCCTCCGCATGGAGCTCGAAGTCGGGCGCATGGAGGCCGAAGCCTGACCGTCGCGCCCTACCTCGGCGGCGCGGGGCCGAACTGGTCTTCGACGACGAAGGCTTCGAGCCTGGACGCGCCCTTCGTCCCGCCGACGAGGAAGACCGTGTAGAACCTCCCCGCCTCGACCTTCGCGCCCGGCACGGTGAGCGTCGTGATGTTCTCGCCCGCGCGCCGCACCTCCAGCCCGGCGCCGGCCGGCTCCGCCTCGGCGTAGGCGGTCGCCGCGCCCGTCTTCGCGCCCCTGACGAGCGGCTCGGCTCGCCCCGTGGCGTAGAGGTCGACGTCGCCCAGGTCGGGCGAGGCGTTGACGACGCGCACGCGCGCGCGCCCCGCGGCCGGCGGCTCGAACTCGTCCGCGATGAAACGCAGCTCGACGCCCTCGCCCTTCGAGAAGAGGCCGGAGCCGGCGGCGGGGAAGGCGACGACGGTGTGGTGGCGTCCCGCCCCGAAGCCCTCGGTCTTCTCGGCCAGCGGCTCGCCCGTCTCCTGCCCGGCGAGGCGCAGGCGGTAGACGCCCGACGCGCCCGGCAGCTCGCGGTAGGCGGCGACGTGTTTGTAGATGAGACCTTCGAAGGCCCGCGTGTCGCCCGCGAAAAAGTCGACGGGCGCGAGCCCGGGCACGGCGTGGACGAAGCGCACCAGCGCGCCCTTGCGCGCGGCGACCTCCGAGGCCGGCGGCGCGGTCGTCGTGCCCTGCTCTGTCTTTGTCGTGACGGGGCCGGTCTGCTCCGAGCCGAGACGTGAGCAGCCGGCCGCCGACGCCGCGAGCAGCAGCGCCGCCAATCCGCGAAGGGCGAAACGCCCGCGCACCCTGTTCATAAAACACGCCCTCCCTCGTACTTCCAAAATACGACTGTACCGTTTCGCGCCTCGAAACGTCCCACGGCCGGAACCGTGCAAACGCCAGGCCAACGCGCGTTACTTACCGCCGATGTACTTGTCGAACCAGTCGAGGTTCGCCCGCATGGCGGCCAGTTGCATCCTGGGCTCGGTCGGGCCGTGCGGCTGGCGCGGGAGCACCAGCATCCGCACGGGGACCCCCTGCGCCTTGAGCGCGTGGTAGAACTCGTAGCCCTGCGAGATGGGCACGCGGATGTCCGCGTCGCCGTGCTGGATCATCGTCGGCGTCGTCACCCCGCGCACGTTGAACATCGGCGAGTGCTTCTGGTAAAGCTCGGCCGCCTCCCAGAACTGCCCGCCGAAGTAGTCGGGGACGAAGGCGGGGATGTCGGCGGTGCCGTTGAAGCTCATCAGGTTGGTGACGGGCGCGCCCGCCGAGGCCGCCTTAAAGCGCTTGGTCTGCGTCACGACCCACGAGGTCATGAAGCCGCCGTAGCTCCACCCCATCACGCCCAGACGCTCGGGGTCGGCGACGCCCATCTCGATGACCCTGTCGACGCCGGTCATCAAATCCTGGTAGTCGGCGCCCCCCCAGTCCTTGACGTTGGCGCGGCGGAACTCCGCCCCGTAGCCGCTCGACCCGCGCGGGTTCGGGCGCAGGATGGCGTAGCCGCGCGAGGCGAAGGACGCCAGCGGGTAGACGCCGCGCCCGCCGATGAAGGTCTGCTGGAACACTCCGGCGGGGCCGCCGTGGACGTTCAGGAGGAGCGGCACACGCCTGCCCGCCTGGTAGCCTACGGGGTAGGTGAGCAAGCCTTCAATCTCTTTCCCGTCGGTCGATTTCCAGCGGACGACCTCGGTCTTGCCGAGCGCGGGCATCCTCACGTCGGCGTTGGCGCGGCTGACCTGGACGGGCGCGAAGTCCGTGACCGAGGCGACGAACGCCTCGGCCGGCGTCTCGGGCGTCTGGCGCAGGAAGCCGAACGTCGTCCCCGTCCGGTTGAGGCTGACGGCGCCGTAGACGGCGGGCGTCGTCTTGACCTCTTCCACCCGGCCCGAGGCGACGTCGGCCGCGTAGATTTGCGTCCCCGTCCCCTTCGCCTCGCTGAAGTAGATGCGGCGGCCGTCGGCCGACCAGCCCGCGACGTTCGGCTGCCCGTCGTAGGAGGCGGACAGCGCGCGCGCCGCGCCGCCCGAGGCGGGGAAGATTTGAATCAGGTTGCTCTGCGCCCAGCGCGGCGGGCCGTCGCTCGTGAGCACGGCGACCCACTTGCCGTCGGGCGAAAAGACCGGCGACAGCTCGGCGGCCGGCGTGCTGGCGAAGGCCGTGACCTTGCCCGTGGCCACCTCGACGACCGAGACGTCCGAGGTCGGCCAGTCGTTGGCCACCGGCGTCTTCGCGTGGCTGAAGACCAGCGCCCTGCCGTCGGGCGACCAGTCGAAGCCGCTGACGGTGTAGTTCCCGGTCGTGAGCCGGCGAGGCTCGCGCTTGCCGGCGGCGTCTTTCTGGACGGGAATCACGTAGAGCCGCGACATCTTCACGTTCTCGTCGACCCAGCGAAAGTCGTTCTTCGCCTTGTCGTTTCGCTCCTCCTCCTCGGTCTTCGGGTCGGTCATCGCGAAGGCTATCGAGCGGCCGTCGGGCGACCAGTCGAAGTCCGAGACGGCCGATTTCACGTCGGTCAGCGGCTCGGCCTCGCCGCCCGAGGCGCGCAGGAGGTAGAGGTTGTTCTTGTTCTCCTTGCGGTTCGACGTGAAGGCGATCCAGTTGCCGTCGGGCGACCACTTCGGGTTGGTCGAAGACTTGTCGGCGAAGGTGAGCTGGACGGTCTCCCTGCCGTCGGCGGTCGCCATCCAAATCTGCGAGACGTACTCGCTGCGGTCGGGCGTGGTCACGGGGTCGCTGACCGTGTAGAGGACGCGCCTCCCGTCGGGCGAGACCTGCGGCGAGCCGACGGCCCTGACTTTTATCTGCAACTCGGGCGTCCAGGCCGGCGGCGCGTCCGTCTGCGCGCGCGCGGCGGAGGCCAACAACAGTACGGCGACTGACAGTCTCAGCATTCTTCTCATGTTCGTTGTCCTTCGGTGCGGACGGTTGTCCGGGAGGCGTAGATTCGTCTGTCGAGCTTGCCACACATCCTAACTCCCGCGCGCGTGCGGAGTCTAGCGACCGGGAACGCACGCGCCCCCCGGTACGCGAGCCGCGAGCCGGTTCGATAATTTTTCTTGCGGCGGGCGCCGGGCCGGTGATAGAGTGCGCGACCTCCGACACACGGACACTTCCGCGCGCGCGCGGGCTTCACCGCCCGCCCGCTTCGCCTTCCCTTCGGCGGCACCCTCGTCATCGCCGCGCTCGCCTGCCTCCTAACGCCTCAAACGACTGCGCGCGCGCAGGACCTGGACGACGTGACCTTCTCCGGCGTCGTCTCCGACCAGCACGGCGCGGTCGTCGTGGGTGCGACCGTCACCGCGCGGCTCGCGGGGACTGGGACAGAGCGCGCGGCCGTGACAGACGGCGCGGGGCGCTACCGCCTCGTGGAACTCCCGCCGGGCGTCTACACGCTCGGCGCGGCGCGCGCGGGCTTCGCGACGGAGGAGAGGAGGGAGGTGCGGACGCTTTCGGGCGAGGCGGTGCGGCTCGACTTCACGCTGCGCCCCGAGGGCGTCGCGGCCGAGCAGACGGTCTCGGGCGAGACGGGCGCGCCGCCCCTCGACACGACGCGCACCGTCGCGGGCGGGAGCCTCGCGCGGGAAGAGTTGGAGCGGCTGCCTTCCGTTTCTCTCTCGCCGCTCGACTTCGTGCTGCTGCTCGGCGGCGTCACCGAGGAGCCGCTCTCGACGCGGGACGCGGCCGAAGACCGAGACGAGTCGGGGCGCGCGTCGGCGCGCCGCGCGGCCGAGGCGCCCGAGGAGGCCGGCGTCTTCGCGCTCGCGGGCGGCGCGGCCTACTCGAACAACGTCACCGTGGACGGGCTCGACAACAACGACGACCGCGCCGCCCGCGAGCGCTTCCTCCCGCCGCACGGCGCGGTCGAGGAGGTGCAGGTCGTCACCAACCAGTTCTCCGCCGAGTACGGCCGCGCCTCCGGCGGCCGCATCAACCTCCGCACGCGCTCCGGCTCGAACGACTTGCACGGACGCGTCTCCTACTTCTTCCGCGACGAGTCGCTCGACGCGAACACTTGGAACAACAACCGGCGCGGCCTGGGTCGCCTCCCGCTACAGGAGCACCGCCCCGGCTTCACGCTCGGCGGCCCCCTGCGCCTGCCCGCGCGTCCGTTCGGCCCGCTCGAATACGACGGGCGCGGCCGCACCTTCTTCTTCGCCGCCTACGAGCGAGACCGCTTTCTCGACTCGACGCTCGTCGACGCGCTCGTCCCCGTCGAGCAGAACGCGGCGTTCCCTCTGCCGCGCCCGACGACGCTCGCCGGCCGCCGCTTCGAGGCTGTTAAAGCCGGGGCCACGCCGCCGGGCGCGCCCGCCGAACTCGCGCCCTTCGTCGAGCGCGTCTCGACGCCGCTCGACTCGGCCGCCTTCACCGCGCGCCTCGACCACAACTACACGCCGACGCACAACGGCACTTTTCTTCTTCAACTCGGGCGCTCCAAAAACCTCCGCCAGTTCGGCGGCGGCCTCCGCCTCGCCGAGAGCCTGCAGGGCCGCCGCCGCGACACGGACGCGCTCGCCTACACGGACAACCTCGTCATCAACGCGCGCGCCGTCAACCAGCTCCGCGCGCAACTCTCGCGGCTGCGCCCCTCTTTGCGCGCCTCGGGGACGCGCCCCGTCGTGCTCATCCAGATCGAAGACCCTCTCGAAGAACGCTCGGGCACGCTCGTCGCCGGCTCTTCGACCTCGGGCGCGGCCGACCGCGCCGAGACGCGCTTCCAGCTTCAGGAGACGCTGACGCTCGTGCGCGGCGCGCACACCTTCAAGCTCGGCGCAGACCTGCAACGCGTCCGCTCGACCTTCATCGACCTCACGGACGCGACCGGCACCTACACGTTCGCGCGCGCCGGAGACTTTCTGGCCGACGCGCCCTCGCGCTTCCGCCAGCGCTTCAACACCGAGTCGGTCCAGAAGAACACTTACGCGGGCCTCTACGCGCAGACCGAGTGGCGTCCGCACGGACGCGTCACGCTCACCGCCGGCCTGCGCTACGAGCGCGAGAGCGTCCTCAAAGACGCGGACAACTTCGGCCCGCGGCTCGGCCTCGCCCTCGACCTCACGGGCGACGGCCGCACGGCGCTGCGCGCGGGCGCGGGCGTCTTCTATGGTCGGGCCCTTCTTCGGACTCTGGACGACTTCACGCTCGGCCGCGCGGTCGTCGAGTTCGACACCGACGCGCTGCCGCCGTCCGAGCGCCGCGGCTTCGTCGCCGCGAACCTCCGCTTCCCCGAGACGCTCGCGGCCGACTCGCCGCTCGTCCGCGACTTCGGCGCGCGGCTCACGGGCTTCTCGCGCCGCCTCGACCCGGACATGAAAATCCCGGAGAGCTATCAGATCAATTTCGGAGTGGAGCGCGAGCTGGGGCGCGGCTTCGTCGTCGAGGCCGGCTACACCTTCAACCGCGGCCTGCACCTCTGGCGCGAGTTCAACGCCAACGCGCCGGGCGCGCAATTACCATTAGAGGTATCTCCCCGAAAACGACGAGCGGCGCGGGGGCGTCAGAGGGTCTCGACAGTGATTTCCGGTTCGTCCCCGCGCCTGGTGTGCCGGACGTGGACAGCTCGCGTGAGCTGCTCGATCACCCGCCGGCGCTGCCTGTTCTCAGTCGCCTCGCGCGCCGTCCGCGAGAGCTGCTTGAGCAGGGCACGTCGTTCGGTGAGGATGCGGTCGGCGTCGCGCGCGAGCGCGACCCTCTGCTCCAGGCGGGCTCGCTCGTCGGTGAGCGCCTCGGCCTCGGCGCGCAGCTCTTCGAGAATGGGGACGGCGTCGGCCTCGGTCATCGTGCCGCGCACGATGAGCCCCAGCGCGCGGGCGCGCGCCTGCCGCTTCTCCTCTTCGAGGGCCTTCAAATCTTCGAGCCGGGCGCGCGCCGCGCCGAGGTCGGGCTCCGACCGGAGCCGCGCGCGCAGGGCATCCAGGTACGCCTCCGGGTCTGACACGGTATCCAGGCACCAGGTCCAGACTGCCGCTTCGAGCTTCGCGCCGTTTACGCTCAACCCAGCTCGGGCTCGACGGCGACGACCTTACCGCGCCAGGAGACGCGCCCCGTGTAGAGCGGGTTGGAGAGGAGGGCGCAGAGCAGGCTCCCCGTCCAGCGGTAGCCGTCGCTGCCGTCGCGCATGGCCTTCGGCGTCGGTGTGCGGTCGGCGTTGAGGAGGTCGGCGAGCCTGTGCTGGCTGTAGTCGCCGGTGAGGTAGAGGTCGCCGACCCGGCGCAGCGCTCGAATCTCCTCTTCGTTGCGGGCGAGGCGTCGGCGGCGCTCGCCCGCGAGCGAGTAACCGAAGGGCGGCGGGCCGCCCGGCCAGTAGCCCTCGCCGGCCCACTTCTCCTTTCCGGCGGAGAGCAGGCGCCGGAGCTGCACCCAATCGTACTGGCCGAAGGAGGTGAGGACGCCGATCATCAGCACGGCGACGTCCGCTTCGCCGCCGTCAGGGACGGGCTCGCAGATGGACTGGACGCTGACGCCGAGGTCGGAGAGCGTCTTGACGGTCTGGAGCGTGTCGAGCTGGTCGCGGCCGAGGCGGCGGAAGGAGTAGGCGAGTACGTGCGTGAGGCGCCCCGCGCGCGCGTCACTGATGAGGCGCGCGCCGTGCTCGCGCTCGACGAAGGGGGTCTTCGAGGAGACGCCGTCGTCGAGGTAGTGCTCGCGCATGGGGATGCCGGTGCGCTCCGACCAGTCGCGGGCGGCCTTGAGCTGCGTCTCGATGGTCTCGTCCTTCTTCTGGGTGTCGGACGAGGTGCGGGCGTAGAAGGCGTAGCGGGGCGGGGCGCTCATCGCTGCGGCAATCTTTCGACCGGCTGCGGCGCGGAGCGGAGCGCGCGCAGCGTGGCGAGCATCTCGCCGTGGCGCTGCTCCGCGTTCTGCTCGGACGCCTGAAGCTGCTTGAAGATAAATTCCGAAAAGTCCGCCTTGTCTTCCGCCGAGATAACCTTCCTCTCAATCGCCGCGATCATCTCGTGCATGCTGAAGATGATGATCCAGCCCTCGCAGAGCAGGCGCCAGAAGAGGTTGCCGAGCAGTAGCAGCGTGACGCCGGCGGCCAGTGACGTCTTGATGATGGTGTTGCTCAGGAAGGTGCGGAAGCTGAAGAAGTCGCCTTCTGGCATGGTGAAAACCTCTCGGGAGGGAATGAGGGTGACGTTGACTACTTTTTCCCGCCGCGCGCGTTCTCTAGCTGCTTCAAAAATTCGCGCGTCACGGCGACGGGCGGCTCTTTCCCCATGCCGCGCGTGCCGTTGTGGTAGTTAATCGAGCTGTCGTGTTGCCAGATAAAGCGCTTGTGGCGGCGATCCTGGTCATCTATCCGCCCGCGGACGGTGACGGTCATCCTCCCGACCAAAGTAGAGTTGTTCGTGATCATGGGGCCGAGGGCGGGATTTCTTGTGACGGTTGTGCTGGCGTGCCGGCTCTCCATCCCGAACTCGATGAAGAAGTCGGCATCATCACTATTCCCGACCACAATCAGTCTTGGGTCTTTCTCCAACTCCTTCAAAATCTTCGCGCGAACCTTAAGGTCGGTGACGCCGACGTAGACCGTGCGGCAGTCCGCGATCTCGGACATGTCGCCGAACTCCGGACCTTCGCTCGTACCCTCTTTGGCGAGGCGCGTCGGCACTCCGGGGTTGCAGCCGGGGCGGCCAATGCTGCGCGTCGGCTTGTCGGTCGTAGCCTGGGCGTGAGCCGTGACGCACAGAAGAAGCAGCACGAATGGGAGGGTGAAAAATTTCATGGTGAAAAATCCTTTCGATATGAGGTTGACATTCGCGCCCGAAAGGCTCGGGCGCGTCCCGTTCCGGCGTTACTCCTTACCCTCGTCGCCTGCCTCGGCGGTCTCGCCGTAGAACTTCTCGACCACCCCGACGACCAGGAGCGCCCTGTCGGGGTAGAACTCCGCGGCGAAATCCGGGTTCGGGTACGTGACCTCGATCCCGAGCCGGCGGCGGCGGCAGCGGCCGATGACGAGGTGCCCGTCGGCGGCGGTCAGGCAGGCGTGTATCCGGCCGTCCTCGTAGACGCCAACGCGCACGCGGCAGAGGTCGCCCACACGCGGGCCCCGCCCTTCGTGGTGCAGCCCGTCGTGCGGAATTGTGAAATAGCATGCCCCTCCCGCCCCGCACGGCGAGAACACCACCACCTTGCCCATGTGTCGGGATTAACGCGAGGGAGGCGGGCGGTGCGGCCACCCGTCGGACCTCCTTAGGCACGCTTCCTTTCCCTTGTCCGGTGTTCCGTTCGCGGGGCTTCGAGACGTTGGTCACTCTTGAGGTGAGGATCGACGACGACTTCTCCGGGGAGAGTGCCTGAATGTTCGGGGACGAATTGAATGCCGGGCTGCTCATCGAGCGCGGCCTCCCGGCCATGCGTAACCGTGTTTCTGTGTTCAATCAGCCGCTCGCGTCGGCGGCTGAGGCTGTGGTTGTTCTGAAGGACGGTGAGCAAGTCCAAGACATCCTTCTGGCATTGGCGGGGGATGTCTACATACAGTTCGCCGATATGATAAAGCTCAATCTTAGCCCTCTCGGCTTGCACCCTCTCACCCTCATTTTCACCCTCTTCGCTGCTCATCGCTTCCAGCAACAGCAGTGGGGCAGTGGTGTCGAGCGCCTTCGCCAGCACGACTAAGGTCTCAAGCCTTACGTCTGACTCACCCTTTAAAACCTTCCTAATTCCCGCCGAGGTGATCTCGTCTTTGACCTTACGCGCGAGGTCATTGGGATTCCGTTCGCCCATGTGGCGGCCAATTACCTGAGCTAGCCTCTGCTGCAAACTATTCACACCAAACCATATACAACAGTTTCCAGAAACAAGGGTTTCTTTTTTAGAAATTCTTGTTGACATTGAGGAAAAAGGAAACTAAAGTACGCAGCCGTGAAACGACCGTTGACAGTGAGGTGATTCAATGCACAACCCGAAGCCGATAAAGAAAGCGATGGTTGATAAGGACATCGAGAGCGCCGAGCAACTCGCGGAGCGGGCCGGCGTGTCGCGCCCGACCGCCACGAAAATCCTCCGCGGCGAAGATGTCCTGCCCTCGAAGCTCGACGCAGTGCTGAACCTTCTCGGTCTGACGCGCGCCGATGTCTACGAACAGGCGCCCGAGACCGTTGGCGCCTCCTAACGCACCATCAACCACGCGGAGGGTAGCGCGCTGAAGGGGCGTGCTGTCAGTACCGCCACCCTAATTTTCGGAACACCTGGGCAGGAGTCGGAAAGTGTCACTCACTTGCTCTCGACACACGACGCGAACCGCGCCGCCGCGCGCGGCCACTCGGCCGGACTCGCCCGCGCCCTCAAACGGCTCGGCATGCGCCGCTGCTCCGAGCGCCTCGTGCGCTACCAGTACGAGCCCGGCGCCGCCCGCCCCTCCTACTACTGCCTCTACTGGCGCTGGCTACAGGCGCTTTTCGTGGCTAACCGAGCGGGCTTCGACTTTCTTTTTGAAGACTTGTGCGCGCGCGTCGCGGAGCTGCGCGGGGCTGCGGCGCCTGCGCGGGGCTACTTCGAGCAGGTCGCGGTCTGCGCGCGCGAGCACGGCGAGGCGCTCGCGGCCGCGGCCGAGCGGCGCGACCGGGACGCGATCCGCCGCGAGCTGACCGAGTCCATCGCCGCCGAGCGCGAGCTGCTCTCGATGCTCGACCGGCCGGCACACGGGGTCGCGCGACACGCGGCCTGACCGAGAGGTTAAAAGGATGCGGAAGAGAGGCGACGAAAAACCGTGGACAGTGAAGGGCGGCAGGCCCAGCCCGGAGGCGATGGTGCGCGCGTACCTCGTGCTCCTCAACCTCCCTCCCATCGTCACCGAGGAGATGCGCGCGCTCCTGCCCGCCGAGGCTGAGCGCGAGCGGGCGCCAGAGCGCAAGCTGAAGACTGCTTGAAAAGGGAAGAGGCCGGGACGGGGGCGCGTGCGAAGCAACAACCCGTTTCCAGCCTCAAGCTCTCAGAGGAGAACTCGTCTTATGATACCGACAAACCTGATTTCTGACCAACAGTTTCTGCGCGCCCGCGAGCTTGCGCTCCCCGTGCGCGTCGCCGGCCCGGCCTCGTTCGTCCTGCCTTCGGCCACCCGCCCCGAGCTTACCCGTCATCACCTCGTCACCTTCGACTCCGCGACACAGCCGCGCGAGTTCTCCTGCACCTGCGAAGCCTACCTGTTCGGGAACGTGTGTTGGGCGGCGGCGCGCGCGCTCGACGTCCTGGTCAAGCTCGCGGTCATCGGCGTCTCGTTTGACGAGCCGGTGACGGAGGCCGGGGCGGGCATGGCGGTGCCCGCCCCGGCAGTATCGCCGCGGCCGGCGAGGCCCGCGCCGTGGGACGGCCGGCTCGTCTGCAAGCGCACGCACAGGGCGCCCGAGCCGGAGGGGAACGCAGAGGCCGTGCTCGTCGCGCCGATTCGGAGAGTGAGCAGGGTCGAGAAGGTAAGGGGGTTCACGATATGACGAGCACTATCGGGACACCCGACCGTGACAGCGCCATCTATCAGCAGGCCGTGAAGGCTTTTCACGAGGCATGGGATGCCGCGACGCAGAAGATCCGGCAGTGTCGCGGCCTGGAACCTCTCGGCAACGTCTCGGGGCGCGCGTCAATGCCGTGGCCTTTCCCCGAGCCCGGCACTGAACAGTTTGAGATTGCCGTTTACGTCGGCAAGAGGGAGGCGCGCCGTGGGTAGAAAACCTATTCACGTAGACGCGGCGCGCCTCGAACAGCTCGCCCTCCCGCAGCCGACGCAGCTCGCCGTCGCGCTCGAACTCGGCATGTCGCAGGCCACGCTCATCAACAAACTCTTTTCGTCGCCCGAGCTGCGCCGGGTATACGAGCAAGGCCGCTCGACGCGCGCCGCTCTGGGCGAAGGCCGCAGGCCGTTCTGCCGCTCGAAGCGCGTCTTCGTCGAGCCGCCGGAGCCGGCGCCCGCCGAGGCCGTGACGGGCACGCCTGGGGAGCGCGTGCTCGCGGCGCTCCGGCCAGGCGGCCGCACGTACGGCGAGCTGATGGCCGACACCAACCTCGACTGGTATGCGCTCGTCGAGACGGTCAACCGCCTGATGAACAACCGGCGCGTCGTCGCGCGCGAGGTGTGCGGCAAGCGCGTCCACTTCCTCGCCGGCCAGCGGAAGGAGGCCGCCCGTGGCTAAGTACACCACCAAGTTCGACATCGGCGACCTCGTCTCGACGGCTCCGAGTCTCTCCCCAAGCATTCGGACGAAACAGCCTCGCGCCGGCTTCAAGGGTCGCAAGGTCACAGAGATCACCGTCGAGGCCGATGACGCGGGCGAGTCCGTCTACTACGTCGTGGCCGGCGCGCCGCACGAAGACTTCCTTCCGGGCTGGCCGGAGTACGAGCTGCGCGAGGCTTTCTTCTGCCCCTGCGGGATGGAGCTGTGCGACGAGAACGTGCAGCGCGACGCGCGCGACTTCAACGGCGACCTGCTCTGCGGTGACTGCGCCGACGAGATGGCCGAGGTCGTGCGCGACAACGCGCAGGCCGAGGAAGCGGCGAGCGCCTTCGATGACCGTGACGACGGCGACGCGATGGAGGCCAACTGGTAGGCCGTGGAAGACGAGCAGCGGGCATACATCAACGAGCGCCTCTGGACGCTCTCGCTCGTCGAGGAGATCGCGCGTGCGGAAGGCGACCCGGCCGGGCTGCTGGGGAAGATTCGCGACGTGCTCGGCATCGAGGAGCGGCACTTTGAGGAGACGGACGATGACCGGACTTGCCAGCGTCATTCAGTTTCAGGAGACGCGCGAGCGCATCCAGGAGCACTCCCGGCGCACGCGCCGGCCCTTCGAGATACGCGCCGAGGAGCGCCGGCTGAAGGCGCGCAAGGGGAAGCCCATCTTCGAGCTGATGTCGGCTGCGGAACTCGCGCGGCTGATGGACGTAGCGCCGACCCTGATGCGGGACGCCTTCGACCTGATGCCGGAGGAGGAGGTCACGCAACTGCTGTGGCGGTTGCGCCGGGACTGATGGAGTAGTGAGGGCGCGCCGTCGGCAAGAACGGCGCGCCCTCGATTAACAACGTGAACTAACTAAAGGAAGGATAGCACCTGATGGTAACCCCTTCAACTTCCGCGCCAACGAAACCGCGCGCACGCCGCCCGAAGGCCGACGACGACGCGGCCGCCAACAACCCCGACATCCTCTGTCACCAGATCGGCCTGTGCAAGAACATCGCCGAGCTGCAAGCCTTCATCTCCCATCACAACCTCTTGAACGTCGATGCCGACCCGCGCTTCGACAGGCATCAGCGTCTCGTCATCGAGGCGGCGCTCGACACCATGACCGAGGTTTTGACGGCCCCGCCCGAAGTCGAGGAGGCGAGGCTCTTCGCCGTGCCGACCGACCTGGCGCGGGCGGGCTGGAAGTTTGATCGCGACGGCGCCGTCTTCAAGCTCCGCAAGGGCCAGCTCGCGACCGACGGCTACGTCATCCTCGACGAGGCGTTCGAGGCCGCGCGCAAGCTCCAGCGGCGGGAGGGGAAGCGCGGGTCCGCATCGCCGGAAGAGGCGAGCGGCGCCGGCGCGACGGCCGTGACGGAGATCGACGCGCATCAGTTCAAACCGACGACGAGCCGCAACGGCCGCTGCTCGGTCTGCAACAAGGGGGCGAAGGCGGAGCCCCACTCGGTCTGGAATAAGCAGCAGAAGGAGCGCGTAAAGGCCGGCGGGCCGAAGCTCGACGCGCAATCCTGGAGAGACAAGTCCGCTGCGCTGACGCACAGCATCGCCGAGCGTCTGCGCCCCTACGACACGCCGGGCAGGAAGACGCTGCGCAAGATCGAGGAGTACGAATCGCGCGTCCGCGACGCCCTCGAAAAGCAGCAGTGGCAGGCGACGATGGTCAACATCGCCGACGCTATCTCGGAGGGCACTCTCCCCGCGATCCTCTTCGGCCTGTCGAACGAATACCAGGTGCGCCGGCTCCTCGACCGCGACGAGGGAGAGCCGCATCCGTGGGACACGTCGAACATGGGGCAGACGATAAAGACGGTCGCGGATTTCAAGGCCGCCCGCGAGGCGCTGAAGCCGCTCATCCCGGAGATGCTCACCGATCCGAACCTCGACCCGCGCGACGGTACGGAGTGGGCGACGGCCGCCACCGCCGGAGACGGCGAGCCCGGCAGCCACGCCGAAGCCGCCGAGGGGTCTGCCTACGAGGGGCAGGACGCGGAAGCTCTTCTGGCGGCCACTGAGCGCGAGCAGCGGGGGCGCTGGGAGTCAATCACGCTCATCGAGGAGACGCTGACGACCGACCCGCCGAAGCGCCGCCGGAAGAAGCTCGAAGCGGAGCTGGGCAACCTTCGCGCCCTTTACGAGGGAACTTACTCCGAGGTCATCGACGCGAGCGGCCCCGAGGCTGCCGCGGCCATGCGCGAGCGCGTCGAGACTGAATACCGTCCCGACGACGCGCCGGCGTCCGCCGACCCCGCCACAAACGGCGATGTCGTCGAGCACACCCCTGCAACCGAGGCCGCACCCGTCATCAACGCTTCGGCGCTCCTCTCCAAGATGGCCTTCCCCGTGCCGGAGCCTGATGCGTTCGACCGCGAAGAGTTCGTCGAAGCGCCGGAGCTGGCCGAGGTCGCGCAGGAATTACTTCACCGCTTTGAGGAGCTGTCGTTCCTTTACGACTTCAACCTTCGCTTCTTCTGGAAGGAGAAGGGGGGCGCGACGGGCAGCAAGAACACGCTCGGCAAATGCGTCAAGCCTTCCGGCCTTCTCAAAAAATACTCTGACGCACACTTCATCGTCTGGGTCGCGGCCGACCACACGCGCCACCGGCTCACGAACAAGCAGATGGAGGCGCTGCTCTTTCACGAGCTGATGCACTGCGCCCGTGACGAGAAGGGGCGGCCGACCATACGCCCGCACGACTTCGAGGGCTTCGCGCGCGAGATCGAAGTCTACGGCGCGTGGAAGGGCGACATCGAGCGCATCGGCAAGGCGTTCACCGCGCACGCCGAGCAGGGCAGTCTCTTTTAACCGAGGAGGTACACATGCCGCAGTGCAGGCGCTGTCCCGCGCCGATCATCTTCGCCCAACAGAGGCCGACGAAGGCGAACCCCTACCCGGCCAACAACCCGCTCAACATGAGGCCGCACCCGAACGGCAACCTTCGGCTCGACCCGCAGACGCGCCGCTACGACGTGCTGACGGGCGACGCGCTGAAGGCGGCGCGCGCGGCCGGCGAGGAGCTGTACCTCTCGCACTTCGTTGACTGCCCGGCTCGCCAGCAGTTCAAGAGGGCGCGGGCGTAACCAACGGACAATCTTTTTCTCTCGAAGGAGGATGAATGAGTAAAAAACGGACTGAGAAACCCGCGGAAGTTAACGGGCGGCCCGTCGTCGTGACGACCGCACACAGGGGCGTGTTCTTCGGGTACGCGAAGGTGACTGACGGGCCTCAGGTCACGCTCGAACAGGCGCGCCTGGCGATCTACTGGTCGGCCGACGTGCAGGGCTTCATGGGGCTGGCCTCGAAGGGCCCGACGAAGGGCTGCCGCATCGGCCCGCCCGCGACGATCACCCTCAGAGACATCACCTCGGTTCTCGAAGTGACGCCGGAAGCGGAGGAAGCATGGCTCAAGGCGAAGTTCTCGATGTAGCGCCCCTGGCGCGCATTCTGGCCGACGGCTCCGGCTCCGGCGACGGCTCCGGCGACGGCTCCGGCGACGGCTCCGGCGACGGCTCCGGCGACGGCTCCGGCGACGGCTACGGCTCCGGCGACGGCTCCGGCGACGGCTCCGGCGACGGCGACGGCGACGGCTACGGCGACGGCTACGGCTCCGGCTCCGGCTCCGGCTCCGGCTCCGGCGACGGCTACGGCTACGGCTCCGGCGACGGCTCCGGCTCCGGCTCCGGCGACGGCGACGGCTCCGGCTCCGGCTCCGGCTACGGCTCCGGCTACGGCTCCGGCGACGGCTCCGGCGACGGCTACTGGCTCGCTTCGCTCGCCCAATTCGCCGCCGCATGGACGCCCGAGCAGCGCGCCCGACTCGAAGACCTGCAAAGGCGCGGGGCGGTCATCGCTTTCTGGAAGTCGGACGCCAGAGGGCGCCCCGCCAACGGGGGCACCGGCACGGTCGCCGAGGTCGGTCTGGTGGAGAAGATCGCCGGGCCCCTCAAGCTCTGCACGCGGCGGGCGCTCCACGCCACGCACAACCCGCCAAAGTGGGAAGGCGCGCGGATGTGGGTCGTCGCGCTCTTCGGCGACGTGCAGCAGGACGAAGACAAATTCGGCGCTCTCGAACGAGAGATTCTCGGGGAGTGCGTTTTGGCGGACTGACCAGGCGGCGGGGCGTGTGCCGAGCGCCCCGCCTTTTCATTCACAGGAGGATTTGTGGAAGAGATGAAACAGACCTTCGACTGCTGGGCGGTGCTCGAACTCTTCGGGCACGTTCGGCTCGCCGGGCACGTCACCGAGGCCAGCGCTTCCGGCCGCCGACCCTGAAAGTGACTACATCGGCCCAGACCCGCGCGACGACGACGACGATGACGACGAGCGTCCGTGGTGATCACCCATCGCCGGCGCTGGCGAGCGGCGCCGGCAATTAACCCCGAAATAATTCGCGACTAATTCAACCTCGAATGGCCTACGTCCCTGACGACAGGATGCGCCGCAAGCGCGAGGTCTCGCGCTCCGCGTGGGATGTCTACGAAGCCCTCTGCGCGTTCGCCGACTCAGACACCGGCATCGTCGAGCCCTACCATTTCTCTTACGCGAAGCTCGTCGAGTGGTCGGGAGTGGCGCTCGGCACGGCCAGAAACGCCATGATCGAACTGCGCAAGAAGGGCTGGAAGATGGAAGACGGCGCCGGCCGCATCCACCTCGCGGGCGTCTTCGTAATCGAGGCGAAGAGGCTGGCCGAGGAGAGGAAGCGGAAGGCGAAAAAGGCGGCGGCCATGCCCGAGCAGCCGTCACTGCTCGATGACGCCCCTTCACCAGCCAGTGATAAAACATCACCAGCCAGTGACACCGCACCACTGGCGAATGACACGGCATCACTGGCCAGTGATGCGCGCATAGATAAGGAACGCGCGCGCGGTTCTACCAACCCTGACCAGCCCCTTACCAACCCGACCAGCCCACACACACCAGCCCCGGCCGCGCCGGTCGCGAAGGCCCCGCCGCCTGGCGGCGGCGGTGGGTGTGTGTCGATGCCGAAGTCCCGTCACCGGAAAGAGCAGTGCATCGCGTGGGCAGAGCAGCGGAAGGCGGAGGGGGCGAAGATCGACCCGTACGCGGTCGGCCGGGCGCGCTGGATGGACGGGACGGCAGACGACGAGGTCGGCGACTTCCTCGCCAGGCGCGCGGCCATCGCCGAGGGCAAGCGCCCGGTCACGCAGGAGCGCATGCCCTACCACGTCGCGGCCGCGATGGTGAATTCCGTGAAACAGCGGGGCGGCGACGTGACGGCGTACATCGCGAACGAGCTGCCGCGGGTCACGCCGGAGGACAAGCAGAGGCTCGTCGAGCGGTTCGCGCCGGCGGTCGCGGCGCGCGCGCACGCGCCGCCGTGAGGGGCGGCCGGCCGTGAACGGTGAACCCGAAACTTTGACGATGTTTGACGGACGGGAGGTCTTTCAATGATGACCATTAGCAAGAATCGCACCCTCGCCTTTCTGGCGGCGCTGGAGACTTTGCAGCGCAACACAGCGCAGATGATTGAGCACATGAAGCTGGTCGCGCAGTTCGGTGAGATACCCGACGAGGAGTATGAGCAACAGCGCGAGAAGTTAGGGTGCGAGGCGGAGGCCATCGAGAGTTGGGATGACGCGCTTAGCGACGTGGCGTATGAGAGGAACCGCTACGTCGAAGATTCCGAACTCGACGAACTGCAAAGCCTGACCATCGCCTGGAAGGAAATCAAGCAATCAATGATAGTCGCCGCCTTCATCTTCGCCTTCGTCGTCTTCACCGTCGCGGTCATCCTCGACAACAGACGGCCGGCTCGAGACCGCATCGCCAGACCCGGCGGGAAGGCCTTCACCGCCGACGATGACGATGCCCGCGTGCATCGCCGCAACTGACGAGTCACCCAGGTACGAACATGAAGCGTAGTGAGCGCACCTGCGCCGCCTGCAAATATCCATGCCCTCGTGAGTATCCGTTCTGTGCCGCGTGCTGGCGCTGGGTGCCGAAGGATTTGAAGCAGCCGGTTCTCGACGCGCTCGCGCAGCGTGGCACGCCAAGCCTTGACCGCTCAGCACTCTACTTTGCGGTTATGAACGCCGCCGCCTCTGTTCCGGTTTTCGTTGACACTCCCGGCGCTATGTATTGGGAGCGGCTGTGGAAGAAGGCCGGCTCGCCTGAGTTGGAGATTGTAGGCAGATGACCTACCCAGGCGGAAAGAACGGCGCGGGCGTCTACCAGCAGCTCATCAACCTGATGCCGCCCCATCACACCTACGTCGAGCCCTTCCTCGGCTCGGGCGCCGTGATGCGCATGAAGCGCCCCGCCCGGTACTCCATCGGCATCGACGCCGATGCTCCAGCGCTCGAAGCCTTCAGGAGTACTTCATCGTCAGCGCTGGCGTGGGGCGATCGAGGCGGGCTCAAACTTATCCACGGCGACTCCGTCGAGTTTCTGAAGTCGTACCCCTGGCGCGGCGGCGAGCTGGTCTACTGTGACCCGCCTTATGTGATGAGTTCCCGCCTGCAGGCTCGTCCGATTTACCGATGCGAGATGACCGACGAGCAGCACGAGACGCTTTTGAGAACGCTCGTGCAGCTCCCGCGCACGGGGCCGCGCGCCGTCATGGCTATGGTCTCGGGCTATTACTCGGAGCTATACGCCCGCTACTTCGACGCCTGCGCCTGGCGGCACGTTACCTTTCAGGCGATGACCAGGGGAGGGACGCCCGCGACCGAATACGTGTGGATGAACTACCCCGAGCCGCTGGAGCTACACGACTACCGCTACCTGGGACGGGACTTCCGCGAGCGCGAGCGCATCAAGCGGAAGAAGCTGCGCTGGAGGGCGAAGCTGGAAGGGATGCCGGCGCTGGAGAGGTACGCGATCCTCTCCGAGATCGAGGAGCTGCGGGAGCTCACCGCCACGGGCGGCGATGTCGGCCGCGTCGAGCGTCACGCCCGGCGAGGGAGAGTGAAAGCTGCTCCCCTCGCCGGGCGTGACGATGCTTGAAAAGTTAAGGACGGTCGGTCGACTTGTCGGCGCCCTCGCCTTCCTCGCCGCCCTCGTTCGACGGGGCGAGCGTCTGCTACGAGGCGGCCGGCGACTGGCGGAAGAAGGCCGACGTGGAGAACAACCTCGCCGTGCTGCACGCCGAGGCCGGGCGGGTCGAGCAGGCGATGGAGCACGTCGCGCTCGCGCTGGGGAGCTGCCCGGCCGACGAGGAGGTCGCCGCGCAGGTCGAGGACACGCGCGCGATCATCGCGCTCGCCGCCGGTGACGCCGGCCTCGCGGTGGATTTCGCCTACTCGTCGGTCACCCGCCTGCGGCGGCTCGACAACGCCGACCTGCTCGTCAGGAGCGCGCAGACGCTGGTGCGTGCCGGGCGCGCCTACCACGCAGAGCTGGAGGAGGCGCGTCTCCGCGCCGTGCTCGTAGCCTGCGAGTGGAATCTCAAGCGCGCCGCCCGTCCCCTCGGCTTCAACAGCCGCGAGGCGCTGACCAACCACATCATGCGGAAATTCCCGCGCCTCGACGCGGAAAGGCGTAACAGAACTGTTACGTAGCCTGTCGGCATCTAATCTGCTAGGCTCGGTTTAACGCGTGCGAAGCCCCGTCCCCCGGAGGAGTGAACTGCGCATGCCCCATTCAAAGAAAGCGGCGCCCCCCAAAGAAGCCGCGCACCTCAGAGAGGTCGAGCGCCAGGTCAGAGAGTTCATCTCCGGCTACTACGACCCCCACAACCAAAGGCACGACAGGACGTTCGCGCCCGGCACCAGGCGTTTCGTCGAAGACGTGCGCCCCCTGCTCGAACAGCTTGAGCAACTCCGGGCGCGGCGCTGAGCCTCCCGCGCTTCCGACCTTACAACCTCGTCCGAAAATCAAACCTTTCCCCGCCCGATAATCTCCTCACAGACCGGGACGCGCCCGGCGAGCTTTGCCGTAAAAGGACAGTGCCCGTACCCCCATGTCCCAACCTAAAGCCCCCGCCAGGAACCGCAACACCCCGGCCAATACCCCCGGCCTGTCCGAGCAGCTCGCCGCGCGCGCCCCTCACTACAAATGTTTCGATCACGTCGCCGACCCGCGCGCGCGCCGCGCGAAGGAGATCGAGCAGCATCTGCTCTTCCTCGCCGAGGTCGCGCCGGAAATCGCCCGCGACCTCCGGCCGATCATCAACGACGCGCACCGCCGCGGCGAGGCGGGCAAGACCTCTACGCGCGACCTCATCCTGGAGGCGATGTCGAAGCCGCTCGCGCCGGGCACGCTCGAAGAGTTCGTCGAGGATTTGGGTCTGCCTTACGGGACGATTAGAGAGAATTTGCTGAAGCTCGCCGATACGGGACTTGTCGTTATCAGGACGCGGCCGCGCGAGGTCGAGCCGGAAGGCAAGCGCGGCGGCGCGCGCAAGCCCGAGGCCGTCTTCATCCTCGCTCACTGAATTTATACATATAATACATATCAATTAGGTACCAGTTAGGTACCAGTTAGGTACCCTACCCAGAGATACCCTATTCGCAGAAAATGTATTACTCAGCAATATATGGTTTGAAACCACTGGTTTGAAACATACTGTTTCAAACAATACGTTTCATCCTTCCGCCTTCACCTTCCCGAAAATCATTCTCCGCCAGCCTTAGTCTCTCCCTTGCGTGCGGCGCGCCGCGAAGCGAGGCGTGAACACAAACCTACTGGCGCGCCCTGTGTGCGCCGCCCGCTAAATCTTTTTCGAGGAGAGCACCCCATGTCGAAGCTCGTCACCGCCCTCGGCGTCTTAACCGCCGTCGCCTTCGCCGTCGCCCCCGAGATGGTCGAGATCAGCCACACGTTCGCGCGCTACGTCATGCTCGTCGGTCTCGCCGCCGCCGCCGCCGGCCGTGAGCTGCGCCCGGCCGACGTGCGCCAGGTGCGTAGCCTGCTCGGCACCTTCCCCAAGCGCGGCATGTTCGCCCCGCGCAAGACGCTGAAGCTCCTCCTCGCCGTCGGCCTGGCCGGCGCGCTCCTCTCCTCGTCGGCGTGCAAGTCAGAGACCGTGAGAGGCGTCAGCGCCGGGATCGCTGCCGGCGCCACCGTCATGCGCGGCGAGGTCGAGGCGGGCGTCAGCGCGGGCGACATCACCCAGGACGAGGCCGACTTTATCAACCCGGTCATCGACGAGATCGAGCGCGCTTCAGCCGACATCGCCGTCCGCGCCGAGGGCTGGGATTCGATGACGAAGCCTGAGCGGCGCGCCCTCGCGCTCGAAGCAGTCGAGAAAATCGGCAATTCAGTCCAGCGCCTCTCCGACCGCGGCGTCGGCGTGAAGTCGGAGCGCGGGCGCGCCCGGCTCGACAAGTATCTGCGCCAGGCGCGGCGTGCCGTCGGCCTGCTGCGCGTCGTCGAGGCCGCGATCCCGCGGAAGGGGTGAAGCCGATGCTCAGAATCCTGTCTCTCTTTAAATTCCTGACGCCCGGCGACGCCCTGAAAGACACCGCGCTCGCGGCCTACGGCTACTGGCCCGCCCTCGTGATGCACATGGAGACAGGACTTCTGCTCGGCCTGCTCAACCTGCTCGTCGTCGTCATCTTTCGCGTCGTCGAGCTGCGGCACCGGATGAAGATCGAGCGCCTGCGCGCGCTGAAGAAACCCGATGAAGCTGACAAAAAAGCAGAAGGATAAGGTTCTCGCGTGGATAGGTGAAGGGCTCCAGTCCGACGAGATGAACGCGAGGGCGGCCAAATGCCGGCCGCCCTTCAGCGTCTCCCGTCAGCAGGTGGACTTCTACCGCGACTCGCGCGGCGTGGCGCTCGACGAGCTGAAGCAGGCTTCCGAGTCCGAGGCGCTGCGCACGGGGCTCGCGCTCAAAGAGGAGCGCGTCTCGACGCTCGCCGAGCTGGCCGAGAGGCTGAAGGCCGAGCTGCTCGGCGACAAGCTCTGGCTCACGCGCCAGCGCGCGCTCGGCTCCGGCGACTGGCAGCAGTTCATCACCGAACAGCACTTCAACAACGTCGAGATCAACACCCTGCGCGCGCTGCTCGACGACATCGCGAAGGAGACGAACGGGCGCACCTATCAGCGCCGGGACGGCGCGGCCGCAGAGGAGACCCTCGACGATGAAGACCTCGAAGACCTCTCAGACGAAGAGCTTGAAGCTATCGCGGAAGGCCGGGCGTAAGAGCCGCGCGCAGAGGCGCAAGCGCGCCCAGCCGCTCGCCCGCTCGTCCCGCCGCGACATAGCGCGCGCGATCCTCGCCCTGCGCCGCCGGCGCGCGAAGGCGGGCAAGGCGAAGCTCTCCTTCATCGAATTCGTCCAGCTCGTCAAGCCCTCGTACCAGTGGTATAAGCACTGCCTCATCCTCGCGGCCGTCCTGCAAAAGGTCGCCGACGGCGAGATCAAGCGGCTGATGATCTTCATGCCGCCCCGCCACGGCAAGTCGGAGCTGGCCTCGCGCCTCTTCACCGCCTACTTCCTCTACCTCTACCCCGAAAGATTCGTCGGCCTGTCCAGCTACTCGGCCGGGCTCGCCTACACGCTCTCGCGCGCGGCGCGGGAGAACTACGTCGAGGGCGGCGGGACGATTGACGGGAAGGCCAACGCCGTGAAGCAGTGGCTCACGGGCAAGGGCGGCGGCTTCTGGGCGACGGGCGTGGGCGGCGAGGCCACGGGCAAGGGCTGGCACCTCGGCGTCATCGACGACCCGCTCAAGAACGCCGAGCAGGCCGCGTCCGAAGTCATCCGCGAGAAGCAGAAAGAATGGTACGGCTCGACGTGGTACACGCGCGAGGAGCCCTGGTCCGACACCGACCCGCACGGCGCGCTCGTCGTCATCAACACCCGCTGGCACGATGACGACCTCTCCGGCTGGCTCCTCTCCGAAGAGAAGACGGGCGAGGAGCCCGAGCGGTGGCACGTCGTCTCGTTCCCGGCCATCGCCGAGGACCAGCCGCAGGAGTTCCCCGCCACCTGCACGGTCGAGCCCGACTGGCGCGCGCCGGGCGAGGCGCTCTGCCCCGAGCGCCGCCCGCTCGACAAGCTGAAGAAGATTGCCGACCGCGTCGGCGAGTTCGTCTGGAATGCGCTGTTTCAGCAGAGGCCCGGCGCGAAGGACGGCAACAAGTTCAAGCGCGAGAACTTCGAGATTCTGCGCGCGCCCGCGCCCGCGGAGTTCGTCTCCTTCGTCCGGTATTGGGATAAGGCCGGCACGAAAGACGCCGGCTGCTACACCGTAGGCGCGCTCCTCGGAAAGACCCGGCAAAACGTCTTCTGGGTGCTCGACGTCGTGCGCGGCCAGTGGGCCTCCATCGAGCGCGAAGACATTCTCCTCAACACGGCGAAGGCCGACGCCGCGCAGTACGGCCGCGACGTGGTCACCTGGATCGAACAGGAGCCGGGCTCCGGCGGCAAGGAGTCGGCCGAGGCGACCGTGCGCAACCTGGCCGGGTTCTCCATCTGGGCAGAGCGCGTGACCGGCGACAAGGAGTTTCGCGCGGAGCCCTACTCGGCGCAGGCGGCGCGCAAGAACGTGAAGCTGGCCGAGGCGGATTGGAACGGGGAGTTCATCAAGGAGCATTGCGCCTTTCCCCGCGGTAAGTACAAAGACCAGGTGGACGCCGCCGGCGGCGCCTTCAACAAGCTGGCGCTCTACGACGGCGGCGAGGTCGAGAAGGGCGACTCCCTCTGGTAACCCCGAAAATCAATCCCCGCCGCGGCTACCTTGTGACTGGAAGCGAGGCCGAGGGACCCGCCCGGTGAAGACGATGGAAGTCACTTACGTCAAACAGGAGCATCTGAAGGGCTGCGTGATCGCGTGCTGCGCCATGATCACGGGGCAGACCTACGACCAGGTCGCCGCGCACTTCCGCGGCAACCGGGACGAGGACGGGGTGCAGCTCCAGCACGCCCTCCGCTACATCACCGACCACGGCTTTGCCGCGCAGCAGGTCACCGCGCACGGCTACAACGATCTGCGCGACTCCAACCGCCGGATGCTCCGGCCCTTTGCCGACGCCCACCTCGTCAACGTGCTCCCCTGCGTCAACTCCGACATCGGGCACGCGCTCGTGATGGACGGGTCGGGTCGGCTCCACGATCCCGAGGTTCCCGGCGAGGTGGACCCCATGCGCTTCTACTTCGTCAACATGGTGGTCGGCGTCTACGACGAGCGCCCGAGGATAGAGAAATGAACGAATACTTGAGCCGAGTCCTGAACTCGATCCGCGGCCTCTTCGGCGGCGCGCGCGACAAGGCGATGGAGCAGGTGCGCCGCATCACGCGGCAGACCATGATCGCCTCGGCGCTCTCCTACTACTCCGGCTACGCGCCGAAGCAGTTGAAGGTCAAAGACGGCGAGCCCGACGACAACGTCTACATCAACTACGCCGAGGTCGTCGTCGACAAGGGCGTCGGCTTCCTCTTCGGCAAGCCCCTCGTCATCGGCGTCGGCACGGATGAGGACAAGTCGGGCGAGGAGTATTTAGAGAAGGTCTGGCCCCAGGCGCAGCGCGACGAAGAGTTTCAGGAGATGGCGCAGGACGGCGCCGTCACCGGCGACGCCTACCTCAAGATTTGCATCGAGCCCGACGGCCGTCCCCGCGTCACGGTCGGCGACCCGGCCACGTATGAGATCGTCACCGACCCGCACGACGTCTCGCGCCCCGTCACGTTCCGCTGCTCGTACCAGATGACCGACGGGGCGGGGCGTGAGTACCTCTTCAAAGAGGAGACCACGCGCAACGAGGGCGGGAAGAGCTGGCGCATACGGCACTTCGAGTCGCGCGACGGCGGCAACCTGTGGACGCCGACCGAGTACGACGTGACGTGGAACAACTCGTTCCCCCCGATCTTCCACGCGAAGAACCTGCCGAACCCGAAGTGTACCTACGGCAAGCCCGACCTGACCGAGGACGTGCTCGCCGTCATCGCCTACATCTCCCGGCTGGATTCGATGTGCGGCAAGGTCGTGCGCATGCACTCCAGCCCGAAGCCCTACGCGAAGAACCTGAAGAAGCAGGATTTGGAGTGGGGCACGGACGGCATGCTCTTCCTCAAGCCCACGGGGACGACGGTCGCCGCGGAGCTGGGGCTGCTTGAGATGAAGAACGACATCTCGACGGCTCTCTCCCTGCGCAAGGTCCTGCGCGAGGGGCTCGCCGAGATGACGGGCGTGCCCGAGGTGGCCACCGGCAAGGTCGAGACCACGGGCCAGCTCTCCAGCGTGGCGCTCCGGCTCCTCTACGGGCCGCTCATCGAGAAGACCGAGAAGAAGCAGCTCCGCTACGGCCGCATGATCAAGGAGTGCGTCGAGGCGCTCCTCGTCATCGGCGGCATCAAGAATCAGAAGGTCAAGCTCAATTGGGGCGACGCGCTCCCCGGCGACGAGAAGGCGAAGATGGAGGTGGCCGAGACCAAGCTGCGCATCGGCTACTCGCAGAACACCGTCATCAAGGAGACCGGCGGCGACCCCGAGCACGAGGCCAGGATGCGCACGCCCACGGCCGACGACATGGGCTCGCAGATTCTCGGCGCCTTCGACCGCGGAGTCGGAGCCGAGCCGGTCGCCGGCAACCAGTCGGGCGAGCGTGACCCCGCCGAGCTGGCGAAGCTGGTCGAAGCGGTCGGCGCGCTCATCCGCGCGGGCTTCAAACCCGAGGGCGCTCTCGCCGCCGTCGGCCTCGACCCCATCGAGCACCTCGGCCTGCTGCCGATCACGCTCCGGGATGAGGAGCAGCTCACGAACGCGACGGTCTAATGTCCAACGTCTACGACACCGCTGAGCAGTTCAAGGCGCGGCTCTTCTCCCGCGAGAGGAGGGCCGCGTCACTGCTCGTGCGCGCCTACGGCGTCGCCTACCTCAACATCAAGCGGAAGCTCGACGACCTCGCCAAAGAGATCGAGGCCGCCAGGCTCGCCGGCGAGACCGTGCCCGTCGGCTGGCTCTACGAGCGCGGCCGCCTCGCCTCGCTCAAAGCGGCGATGTCGGCCGAGCTGCGGCGCTTCTCGGAAGGCGCGGCGCGCGTCATCACCGACGAGCAGCGCGCAGCCCTGCGCCTCGGCCTCTCCGACTCCCGCACCCTCGTCGTCGCCGCGCTCGAAGCCGAGGGCTTAAGCGTGACGGCCAACTTCGGCGGCCTGAACCGCAACGCCGTCGAGGCGCTCGCCGGCTTCGCCTCGGACGGCTCGCCCCTCGCCACTCTGTTGAACGAGGCCGGACGCCGCGCCGGCGAGCGCGCGCGCCTGGCGCTCGTCTCCGGCGTGGCCGAGGGCGCGTCGGCCGACGTGATCGCGCGCCGCTTCCGTGACGCCTTCGGGGGCGGCATGGCGCGGTCACTGACCATCGCCCGGACGGAGACCCTGCGCAGCTACCGCGAGGCCGCGCGCGAGGTCTACCGGGCGAGTTCCGACGTGCTCGACGGCTGGGTGTGGACGGCGTCTCTCTCGCGGCGCACCTGCGCGATGTGCCTCGCGATGCACGGCCAGGTCTTCAGCGTCGAGGAGAGGCTGGAGAGTCACCCGAATTGTCGTTGCGTGCAGGTCCCCCTTGTCACGGGCGGCGATGACTCCGGGATAAAGACCGGGGATGTGTGGCTCGAAGCGCAGGCGGAAGAGATTCAGCGCGCCGTGCTCGGCGACGCGAAATTCGATTTATTCAAGTCGGGCAGGCTGCGGTTACGCGACCTGGTCGGCGAGCGCCGCGACCGGCGCTGGGGATTTTCCAGGTTCGAGAAGCCGCTCCACGCGGTCAAGTAAACGAGAGGTGAATCATGCGCCGAAAGTTCTACATTAACATCAGCGGCATCTGCCACAACCACAACGAGGCCGCCGCGGAAGGGGGCGGCGCGCCGACTCCGGCACCTGAGCCGCCGCCCGCGCCGCCGCCGGCCGACCCGCCCGCCGTCGAGCCGCCCGCGCCGCCGGCCGTGCCCGACGGCTACGTGCCCGCGACCGAGGTCGAGACCGAGCGCACCGCGCGCACGGCGGCCGAGACGCGCGCGAACGATCTGGAGGCCCGCGCCACGGCGGCCGAGCAGCGCGCGCGCGCGAACGAGATTCGCCTGGCCGCGCAGACGCTCGGCTTCCAGGACCCGGCCGACGCCGAGCGGTTCATCGCCGCCGACGCCGAGGACGTGACGGCCGCGCTGACCGAGGTCCTGACCTCGAAGCCTTACCTCAAGAGGGCGGAGGCGGCGGCGGTCGTGCCGCCCGTCACGCCCACGCAGCCGACGAACCCCGCCCGCGAGGGCGCGCAGCTCACGGCCGAGGGGCTGAAGGGCATGACGGCGGCGCAGATCGCGCAGCTCCCCTGGTCGGAGGTCTCGGCCGCGCTCGCGCGGAAGTAGTCTTTGACTTTTAGAGTCCGTCTGAAATATAAGAACAGCTAATAAGTGCGTGCGACACTTATTAGCTGTTCTTCTCTTTTTCGCACGCCCCCCGACTTACCTTCCCAAAAAGGAGCACCGCATGTCAGTCGCAACGTTCATCGCGTCAGTCTGGGCGGCCGCCCTGCTCGCCGGCCTGAAGAAGGCGCTCGTGCTCGCGCAGCCCGGCGTCGTCAACACTCAGTACGAGGGCGTGATCGCCAACCAGGGCGACACGGTCAAGATCAACTTCATCGGGAACATCTCTGTCTTCGACGTGGCGCGCAACGAAGACATCCCCGACCCGGAGCAGCTCTCGACCGCGCTCACCAACCTCGTCATCGACAAGGCCGAGGGCTTCAACTTCCAGGTAGACGACGTGGACAAGGTGCAGGCCAACGGCGACCTCATTCAGACGGCGATGGGCGAGGCCGCCTACGCGCTGCGCGACAAGGCCGACCAGTCCGTCGCGGTCCTGCACGCCGAGGCGCACGCCGACAACCTCATCGGCTCCGACGCCGCGCCCGTCTCGCCCACGGCCGACACCGCCTACGAATACCTCGTCGACGCCGGCACGAAGCTCGACGAGAAGAACGTCCCGACGGAGGGGCGCTGGGCGGCCGTGCCGCCGTGGTTCTACGGCCTGCTGCTGAAGGACAAGCGTTTCGTCGCCGCCGGCACGTCGCGCACCGACGAGGTGCTCCGCAACGGCGAGGTCGGCGAGGCCGCGGGCTTCCGCATCCTGCGCTCGAACAACGTCATCCACACGGCCGGCACGAAGTACAAGCTCCTGGCCGGCCACCCGCAGGCCATCACCTACGCCGACCAGATCGTCTCGGTCGAGAGCTACCGCATGGAGAAGCGGTACGCCGACGCGGTCAAGGGCCTCCACGTCTACGGGCGTAAGGTCATCCGGCCGCAGGCGCTCGTCACGGTCACGGCCAACAGGGCATAGGCGCCGACGGCGACACCGCCGTCCCCGGCGATACGTACGAGACCTGGACGCACCGTCGCCCGCGGGCGTAGGTGCAGGCGTCAACCCTTACGCAGAGGAGTGAACAGAGATGGCGAATCCTGCCGAACTGACAGTCACCGACCTGGCCGCGAACGGCTCGGTCGCGCAGCCCGCGGTCAACGCTATCGACACCAACGGCACCGTGCCGGCGGACGTCGGGGGCGCGCACGAGCGCGTCATGTTCGAAGTCGTCAACACCGACGACGCGGCGCTCACCGTCACCATCGAGGCGGGCACCGAGGCGGCGGGCGCGGGGCGCTCGGGCCTGGGCGACCTGGCCGTCGCGCTCACGGCCGCCGGCGGCGGCAACGCCGCGCGCGTCATCGGCCCCTTAGAGCCGGCGCGCTTCCAGCAGGCCGACGGCAAGCTGAACGTCACCTTCGCGGCGGCGGCCGGCGCGCCGGCGTGCAGCGTCCGCTGCTACCGGCTGCCGAAGGCGGCCTGAAGGCGGGCGTCGTGACCTGGTACCGCAACAAGAAGACGGGCGTCGAGTTGGACGTCGGCGACAGCGCCACGCTGCCGAGCAGTCGCCGCGCGGCATAGGCGTCGGCTCCCTGACCAACTCCGACTTCAACGCATGACCGAGGCCGAGCGTGCAGCCAAAGCGTTAGAGCGCCAGCGCGCGAAGATTCTCGGCGCGTCGGCCACGCTGACGCTGTACGACAACGCCGGCGCCGCGCTCGTCACCCTCTCCCATTCTTTCTTCGTCTACCGCAAGTCCGACCTCGTTCTCGGCGAGGAGTACCACCTCGCCGAAATCGCCGAGGTCGCCGGCATGACGCCGGCGGCCGCAGCGCGCGTGAAGACCGCGAAGCTCTCGACGACGGGCTCGACCTTCAACGTCACGCAGGTCGAAGACCCCGTAGGCGCGGCGCGCACCTGGAAGCTGCGCATGTCGCCGTTCAAGAAGTCATAGGAGGCAATCATGGCACCTGACACCGGACACATAGTCACCAACGCTTCGTTGCAGAAGGCGGGCGATATTTACGAGCCCGTGCCGAATTCTCTGCGCGGCGCCGCGGCGCGCGTCCTGCGCGGCCGTGAGGAGGCGCACGTCTCACTCACCTCCGGCGGCAGGCTCTCGCGGCATGCGGCCTCGCGCCGGCGCGCCCGCCGCCAGGCGGCGAAAGCGTCGCGCAAGCGGAACCGCTAAATGCCCGAACTCGTCACGCCCACCGACTACGAGCTGCGCGCCGCGATGGTGGCCACCATCGCCGCGGCCGACGTTGCCGCCGTACTCTCGGCCGACTGGCTGCCCGAAATCGCCGTCGGCCAAACCTTGAACGGCGCCCGCGACGGCGAAGTCCTGACGCGCTTCGCGATGCTCTCTCTGAAAGACGAGAAGCGCACCCGCGTCGGAGACGTGCCTTACGAGTCGGCGAAGGTCGCGGGGACGAAGTTCAAGGTCTCCATCGAGCGCGTCTACCGCTTCTTATTCGTCGCCGCGTACAGCGACGAGCTGGTCGTCGTCAGCGTTGACCCGCTCGTCGAGAAGTCAACCGAGCAGCTCTTCAACGAGTGGCTCAGGGCCGTCGTGCTGAACTTCTCGCGCTCGCCCAAGCTGGGGCTGAACGAGCGCGTCGAGCAGCACTCCGAGCTGTACACCTTCGACCGGCGCATCCCGCCCTACGGGAACGAGCGCGCCCACACCGCGGACGGCCTGCTGACCGTCCACATTCACGAAACAGTCACAGCCAGTTAAAGGAGCACCGACCATGTACTTACTTCTTCGCGGCAACGTGGACATCGCCGACCGCCTGCCGACCGGCGAGCCGGGCGCATTGCAGGAGCTGGGCGAGACGCCCGACTTCGAGATCACCATCGACGAGGAGCGCGCCGAGAACATGGCCACCGGCGGCGCCTTCAACGAGAAGGACCTGAGCGTCACGACGTACGTCGGCGCGAAGGGCACGATGCGCGTCAAGGAGGTCGAGGGCAACAACCTGCCGCTCGCCCTCTTCGGCGAGGAGACGGCCGACGCGGGCGGCGCGGTCGTGGCGCAGGCGTTCCCCGCCGGCATCGCCGTGGGGGAGAAACACTTCCTGCCGGGCAGGCCGCTCGGCGTCTCGGCGGTGACCATCGTCGACAGCGCCGGCGCGCCCGACACGCTCGAAGCGGGCACCGACTACGAGCTGGACGCCGACTTCGGGACGGTGAAGTTCCTGAACGTCGACGGCTTCACGCAGCCCTTCAAGGCCAGCTACACCGAGGCCGCGTCGGCGGGCGTGACCCTCGCGACGAAGGTCACCGGCGAGAAGTTCGTCTACTTCCGCGGCATCAACATCGCCGACGAGGAGAAGCCGGTCGTCGGCGAGTTCTACCGCACCAGGTTCTCCCCCTCGAAGAAGGTCACGCTCAAGACCGCCGACGGCAAGGAGGTCACGGTCTTCGAGTTCGAGCTGGAGTTCCTGGCCGACAAGACGAAGACGGCCGCGCCGCCGCTCGGTCGCCTCGGCCGCCTGCGCTACCAGCCGAGCGCGTGATCGTACCGCCGTAACTGACGAGGTCGGCCGAGATGGCTGTGCAATACACCGACAACTGGAGGGCGGCGCGGTCGCGCGTTGACCGCGCCGCCCTCCAGCTTGTCCGCAGGACGGCGCTCTCAATCGAGGCCGACATCAAGCGCGACATGGCGTCGGAGAAGCACGGCCGAGTCTACGGCGACCACGTAGCAAGCGCGCCCGGCGAGGCCCCGGCCATAGACACCGGCGTCCTCGTCAACTCGGTTCAGACCTCTCTCGACGGCGCGTATGCGGCCGAGGTCGGCTCTCCCCAGGAGACGGCGCCGATCCTTGAGACGACGCTCGACCGCCCGGCGTTCGCGCGCGCCGGCAAGCGCGCGAAGAACACCTTCCGCCGCAACGCCGAGCGGCTCACCTAGAAAGAGGCTCATTCATGCCGAAGAAAGTTCGCGTGTCCGCGTTCGTGGACGCGACGCTGAAGACCACGGCGCTGCTCACCTTCCTCGACCCGGAGACCCAGGAGCCGGTGACCGACGAGTTCACCGTCGTCTACTACGCGCTCTCGCCGAAGAAGGCGGCGGAGCTGGACGCCTGGGTCGAAGACTACGACCGGCGCTACTCCGCGCTCGAAGCCCGGCGCGACGCGCACGAGGCCGAGGAGGCGAAGCGCAGGCTGAAGGCCGAGGCCGAGGGCGGGACGTTCGTCGAGCAGCCCTTCGCCGACCCCGAAGAGGTTGAGCTGAAGCACGGCCTGGCGCAGCTCGTCGCGAGGATGGTGCAGAGCATCCCCGACATCGTCGAGGGCGAGGGCGACGAGGAGCGCCCCGTCGAGATCACGGCCGACCTGCTCTCGACCTTCGCCGCGCAGAACCTGCGCTCGATCCGCGACGCGGTCAGGAAACACGCCGCCACGGACCCTACGAAGCCCGCCTCCTCGCCCTCTTCATAGCGACGGGCGGGAAGTCGGGCAAAGCGCCGGCGGACTTTGCGTTTCTCCAGTTGGCCGACCGCTACGGGATCGACCCGCGCGTCATCGAGGAGGAGTGGTCGGAGCGGTCGGTTAATAGACTCTTGATGTACATCGAGGCGCTCGACCTGGCGCGGTCGGGGAAGCTCGACTGAAGTTTTTCACAGGAGGAAAAGACAGTGGCAAACCAGAACGAAACCATAATCCGGGACAGAAGCACGATGCTCGAAGACGAGGTCGGCAAGCTGGCAGAACGGCTCGACACTGTCCTGGTGCCTTCGCCGCCAACCAGCGCGGGCACGGAACCGGGGCGCGCCTTAACGTCGCACGTCCGGGGACGCCTGGAGTCTCTTCTGGAGAAGTTGCGCGACATCCAGACCCGGCTCGAAATCTGAACCCGGACTTTGACGCTCTTTGACAGCGGGGGCCGAATCGCCGACCCCCGAAAATCAATCATTTAAGCCGCTACTTTAACGGCGGAGGGCGTTGTCCTATGGCCGTTAAAGTAGAAGCGTTTCGTTTAAGTGGCAGGGTAGAGGTCGACAACCGGCGCGCGCACGCCTCGATGAAGGAGTCGGAGCGCGACGCGAAGGCCGTCGCCGCGTCTTTCAAGGGTCTGAAGGGCGAGGTCGGCTCGCTCTCGAACTCGCTCAGCAGTTCGGGCGGCCTCATCCCCGGCCTCTCTCACATTTCGCAAATCATCCAGGGCATCCCGCAGATCGGCCAGCTCGCCGGCGCCCTCCTCTCCCCGTTCAAAGACCTCGCCGAGCAGGGCATCCAGTTCAACATGCTCATCGAGGAGGCGCAGGTCGGCTTCGAGGGCGTGACCGGCGGGGCGCAGCAGGCGGCGAAGTACGTCAAGGAGCTGACCGACTTCGCGGCCGCGAACCCCATCTTCAACACGCAGGGCACGGTTCGCGCGGCGCAGACGATGGCCGTCTTCGGCTTCGAGACGCGCAAGACGACCGACTACCTGAAGGCGTGGGGCAGCGCGCTCGCGGTGGGCGGGCGGTTCAGCGACGAAAACCTCTACGAGGTGGCGCGCGCGTTCGGCCAGATGCGGGCGAAGGGCAAGGTCAGCGCCGAGGAGATGGAGCAGGTCGCAGAGCGCGGCGTCCCCGCCTGGCAGATGCTCGCGAAGGCCATCGGCAAGACTGAAGCCGAGACGCGCAAGCTGTCGGAGACCGGAAGGCTGAAGGGCAAAGAGGCCGTGGACGCCATCACGGCGATGCTCAGCACCGACCCGCAGTACGCGGGCGCGGCCGACAAGTACGCGAAGATTCTGAAGGGCCGACTCGCGCAGGCGCAGGACTTGCGCGAGGTCGCGGCCGGCCAGGCGATGTCGGGCACGACGAAGGAACTGACCCGCACGCTCGAAGCCGCGATGATGGGGGACATCCCGACGCTCGTGAACAAGATGGCCGGCGGCATGGACGCGGCGCTGACGCCGGTCTCGCAGCTCATCAGCGCGAGCGTCAGGGGCGTGCTCGGCGGCGGCATCACGTCGGGGCTGGCCGAGGGCATAGAACTCGGCAGGGGGCTCGTCACCAAGACCGTCGGCGACTTCGCGCTCGACGCCGTGATCTCCCCGTTCAAAAAAATGCTGGGCATCAACTCACCCTCGAAGGTCTTCGCCGAACTCGGCGGCAACGCCGTGGACGGCTTCGCCTTCGGCAGCGGGGGCAAGGGCGGCCTCGCCAGCGAGGAGAGCAAGCAGAAGCTCAGGCGAGCGCTCGAAGAGCTTGCGAACGACCCCCGTGTCAAAGCGTGGTTCGAGGTCATCCGCCAGGTCGAGGGCGGCCGCCCCGACGTGATGGCCGGCGGGGCGCGCGTCAAGAGCGGCCCGCGACACCCCGGCCAGATCGTGCCGCGCAGTGAATGGTACCGCGGGCAGAAGGGCCCGTCGTCGGCCGCGGGCAACTGGCAGATCACGCTGACGAACTGGAGGAAGTGGGCTCCCATCCTCGGCCTCGACAACTGGAGTGACCCCAACCAGCAGATGATGGTCGCGCTCGCGCTCTTCGCGGAAGGGGGCGGCGACGTGTCGCTCCTGAAGGGCGACATGCGCGGCGCGCTGAAGGCGTCTGCGCCGTGGGCGGCGACGCCGCTCTCGCACCTTCCCGGCCACAAGCCCCTGAACTCTCAGAAGTTCGTCGAGCGGTATCAGGGTCTGGTGAACGGGGGCGCGTCCCCCGCTACCGACGCCGCCCCCGTGCCCGTCAGGGTGGTCGGCACGGTCGGCGCATCGGCCGGCCCGGCGCGGAGCGACTTCGGCCTTCAGGAAAGCGGCCCCCTGTCCACCGTGCGCGCGAGCCGGGAGCAGCCCATCGAGCAGACCTACGGGCCTATCGTCACGGAGGCGCCGCTCGTCGATCTGCCGAGGGCGGCGACGGCCGCCGGCTTCGGGATGCGACTCCTGGAGGAGCAGACGAAGGCGACGACTAAAGTCATGGGCGAGACGGTCGTGAACTGGTCGAAGCTGGTGATGGGGAGCGCCGACCGGCTCAGTCAGTACATGGGCGCCTTCGGCCAGGTCGCCGGCATGGTGCCTGGTCAGCAGGTCGGGAAGAAGCGCGGCTTCTTCTCGAAGATGCTCGGCTTCGCCGCGCCCTTCCTCAACTTCATCCCCGGCGTCGGCCCCATCCTCTCGCAGATCGCGAGCATCGGGTCGAGCGCAATCGGCGGCGACTACGCGGGCGCGATCATGGGCGCGGCCGGCGGCTTCTCGTCGGGCGGCGCGTTCCGGCGTCGCGGCTCCAGCCCGTCGAGCGCCGCCTCGTCGCCGGGCGTCAGCGTCGGGGCCGGGCTTGAGCCGCGCGCCACGGGCGGCCCCGTCCGCAAGGGGCGCACTTACATCGTCGGCGAGCACCGCGCCGAGGTCTTCGAGCCCGACCAGGACGGCTTCATTCACCCCTCGACCGGCGCCTTCGAGCGCAGCCGGGGCGGCGGCACGCAGGGCGGCGGCGCGGCTCGCGCCGGGAGTTTCGCGGCGATGATTCAGCGGCTCATTGACCGCATCGAGTCAGTGCCGCCCGACCACGTCCTGACCGTCGGCAGCCGCAGCGCGCAGGGGCAGAAGGCCATCGCGCAGGGCTGGCGCGGCGGCGTCTCGCGCGACCCCGGCGCCGTCGAGTTCATGCAGAGGAGGATGCAAACCGCGTGAGTGAGAACGGATTCGAGAGGCTGCTGACCGAGGGCTTCCTCTTCGAGGGCACGACCATCAGGGGCGAGACGCTGCGCGCCTCCTACGGCTCCGGCTACGGCGAGGGCGCGGTCATCGGCAACCCCGAGGGCCTGCGCTCCTGGAAGGTGCGCGTCGGCGCGCTCCCCAACGTCGAGGGCGAGAACACCGTCAACGCCGGCGAGCACGGGCTCCAGACGCGCTTCAAATACCTCTTCGACTTCTTCGTCCGGCACAACGTCCAGAACGCGCGCAAGCCCTTCTGGGTGCGCGACCCCGTCGACGGCCGTGACTACCTGGCGGAGATCGACGCCGACGAGATGGATTTCAGGATGCTCTCCCGCGTCGTCATGTCAACGGGGCTGACGCTGAAGCAGCGGCGCGTCTTCGGGCAGACCTCTCCGGGCGACGCCGCGAGTGAGAACAACCAGGAGATTTAATCTGGCGCACTCGCCAAGTATGACGAGCGGCGCCGGCGCGGCCGACATCGTCGCCTTCAGCGATAGGATCCAACGTGAGCACCCTTAGCGCAGAAGACCAGGCCAAGCTCGAAGCCCTCGAAGGTTTCATCCGCGCGGCGCGCGCGGGCGGCAACGACGTGCAGGTCGCCGAACTCGTCGCCGTGGACTGGCCCGGCACGGACGGCCGCGTCTACTACGCCTCGACCCAGGCCGACGACACCTGGCCCGGCCTGCGCGACCTGCTCGACGCGCTCGGCGGCGGCCCCGTAGAGCCCCGCCTGAACGGCGGCCCCTTCCTCGACGTGATGCGGGATTCCGGCATCAGCGACGACTCGGTCTCTTTGAACTTCTGGGAGCCCGACCACGCCATCAGCGACCTCTTCGAGACGCACGGCGACGGCGCGCGCGTCGAAATCTTCTTCTACTTCCCGCAGGTCGACCTGCTCCTCTCTCAGTGGCACGGCCACCTGCGCCCGCCCGAAGACGCCGACGAGGAGAACTTCACGGCCTCGGCCGAGAACGGCTTCATGTCGGTGCAGTTGCCGCTCCCGCGCCGCGCATTCTTCCAGACCTGTCAGGCCGTCTTCGGCGGGCTGCTGAGGACGCAGGCCGAGATCGACGAGCACGACTGCCCGTGGAATTTGCAACTGACCGAGGAAGAGCGCGGCGGCGCGCCGGCGGTCGGCGTGCCGGGGAGTGAACTGCTCCCGCCGTGCCCGCGCCGCACGCGCGCCGATTGCGTCGCCCGCCTCGGCGACTCGCGCTTCTGGCTCGCCTTCGACACCGGCATCGCGTCGTACCCCGTCGGCTCTCGAGGCGTCATCGCCACCTCGCGCGGGAACGAGACCCGCCTCAAGCGCCCCCTGCGCGTCATCGCCGGCAAGCGCGTCGTGCGCGACCTCGACCTGCTCGCCTACGTCGTCGAGACCGGCAACCCCTCGCACCCCGAGCGCGGCTCGATCAAGCTGCTCTACGCGGTCGCCGAGGGGCGCAACCGCTCCCTGCGCCAGCCGAAGGCCAGGGGCGCCCTCATCGGGGCGCAGCACTTCAGCGTGCGGCTCGGCACCAAGGGCCAGCCCTCGACCGGCTTCACCGTCAACGCCAACAACTACTCCTCGACCGGCATCCTCAACTGCGTGCTCCAGGGCGACTTCCGCACCGTAGACCCGGCGAGCATCCCCGTGGAGATCACCGTCGAGGGGCTCGACGACGTGCGCGTCTACGCGAGCGACGACCCCGCGGACTTCGCCGAGGAGTATTCGCAGGACCGCGCCTGGTGGCTCCTGCACGCCTACCGGCATAAGCGCTGGGGCCTCGGCGCCGACGTGCGCCGGTTCGTCATGCCCGACTTCATCGACCTCTCCGACTGGTTCGCCGAGACGATCACGTACAGGGACAAGGACGGCGTCTCCTACACGGGGCCGCGCTCGACCTTCAACGCCGAGCTGATTGACCGCACCGCCCAGCAGCAGATCAACGACATCTGCCTCGCCGGCCGCTGCACCGTCCCTTTCCCGTGGGAGGGCCGCTTGCGCGTCTTCCCGCTGAAGAAGCTCTCGGAAGACGAGCTGGCCGCCGCGCCGGTCTTCACCGACGACGTAAATCAGTCTGAGTTCGAGCCCAACATCGTCCGCGACGAGCAGACGAGCAAGTCCACGCTCACGCGCTCCGAGGTCTCGGACCGCGAACTCCCGAACGCGATCAAGGTCACCTTCGACAACGACCAGAAGGCCAACCGCGAAGAGCCGCTCCTCTTCGACGACGTCGAGCAGCAGCTCCGCGCCGGGCGCGCCTTCGGGGACACGGGTCGGCGCGCGGTCGAAAAGCCCTACGGCCTGCTCGGCGTGACAGGCGTCGGCGAGGCGTCGCGCCTCGGCGTGCTCCTCAGAGACCTCGGCGAGTTCGACGAGGGCGGGCTGGTGAACAACCAGCGCATCCGCTTTCAGACATTCTTCACCCAGGCGCTCACGCTCTACAAGTCGAAGGTCATCCGCGTGCTCTCCCGGTCGCTCACGAACCGCCGCACGCAGGCACAGAAGTTTGAATACTTCCGGGTGCGGTCGGTGCGCCGGCTCTCGTCCCTGCTCGTCGAGGTGAGCGCGCAAGCCTACCCCGTCGATTACTACGCGCAGACCGAAGACCTCGCGCCGGGCGTGCCGGGCGGCGTCATCCCCGTCGACCCCGGGCCCGAGCTGAACCCCGGCGGGCCGGGCGGCGAGTCGCCGAACCCGGTCGTCATCGACTCGGTAGACGCGAGGCGCGACAAGATTCTCATCCGCCTGGGAGGGCTGTAATGCCGTCTGACTACGCCGCCTTCGAGCTGCTCATCGACAACGACGACGGGACGTACACGCCCGTCCCCTCGACGACCGTGAAGGTCTACAACGTGACGGGCAGCGCCGCGCTCGCCGACACGGCCAGCGACGCCGGCGGCACCGTGCCGGGCGCGACCGTGGCCGTCGCCGTCGGCACGACGCTCAGGTTCAGCGTGCAGCTCGCGAACGGCCTGGCGGGCTGCGCAGAGCAGATCACTGTCTAGTCAGTAGTCAGTAGTCAGTAGCAAGTAGGCAGAGAGGCGCGTCCCTGTATGGACTTAATTCTCAGACCATCCGGCGGGCAGAACATAGTGCTGCGGCCGCAGGCGCGGCCGACCTGGTACCCCGCGCCGACCGTCGACGCCTACGAGGTCGAGGTCTGGATGCAGGAGATCGACCCCGACACGGGCGCGCTGCTCGACTCGCCCCGTCTGCTCGGCCGCTTCCCCGCGGTCGGGGAGTTCTCATTCCCCTACACGCCGCACTCCGACCGCGACGTGCGCCTCTACTTCATGCCCTACGCGGCCGACGGCACGCCCGGCTTCCCCGACCTCCGCAGCGCGACCCAGATCACCGTGCTCTTCCGCCGCGAGACGGACGCGCCCGTCATCGGCCAGGTCGGCGACGCGACGGCCGACACCGTCACCCTCGGCGTGGGCGGCTTCAGCGAGTTCGTGCGCCGCCGGCGGATTCGCATCGCCGAGTCCCTCGACGGCGGCGGCGCGCTCGTCAGCCCGGTCGAGGTCCTCGTCGAGGAGGACGCGAACCCGCGCGCCCTCTACATCGACATCTCGCGCACCGGCAACTTCACGCCCGCCTTCTCGTGGGCCGGCGGCGACCCGGCGGCGGGCGGCTTCACCAAAGTCGGCTCCGGCGTCGCCGAGTCGGCGGGCACCGGCTGGCGCGTCTCGACGACGGGCGCCGACTCGGCGACCTACTACACGAAAGACGTCTGGCCGGCCGCGCCCTTCGCCGCCGGCTTCACGCTCGAACTCGACCCGCCGCCCGTCGCCCAGACCGACGCCGGCGCGCCCTCTCAGGCCGTCGCCGTGAGGGCCGAGGACGGCGCGCGCCGCTACGAGCTGCGCTTCGACGGCGACGAGGTTTCCTTAAACGGCGGGGCGGCGCACGCGCACGGCGGGCTGAAGGTGCGCCTGGTCGTCGCCGTCGGCGGCCTGACCGCCGACCTCTGGGTCGGCGACGCGCTCGCCGAGGACAACGCCGCGGGCGCGGCGACCGCCACCTCCGGGCTCTGGTTCGGCGACCTGGCCGGGGCCGACGACTCCGACGCCACCTGGCAGAACCTCTCTTACGCGCTGACGCCCGTGCCGACGCGCCTCGCGCAGACCATCTACGTGACGGTCGCGCACTCGTCCGGCGTCGCGTGGGGCGCGGAGTCGAACGTGCTCGAAGTGACCTTCGCCAACGAGGGGAGCGGGGACGGCGGCTCGGCCGGCGACTTCGACCCCATACCGAGGAATGAATATGAAATCAGCACTCTGTAGGGCGCTCGCCCTCCTGGCCATCATGTCCGCCGGCGGCGCGGCGGCGCGCGCGCAGAGCGGGAGCGCGGTCTCGCCGACGCTGAAGGTCTCGACCGCGGACGGCTCGGTCCAGGCCAACGGCGTCACGGAGCTGCGCTTCCCCGCGGGCGCCGTGCAAATCTCGGGGCGCACGGCGACGGTCAATCCGGGCGCGGGCTCGGTCTCCTCGACGGCGACGCAGGGCGCCAACCTGCTCTTCGCCTCGCCCGCGGGCGCGGCGGGGCCGGGCCAGTGGCGGCGCCTGGTCAACGCCGACGTGGACGCCGCGGCCGCGATAGCCTGGTCGAAGGTGAGCAAGACGATGGCCGACATCGTCGCGACGCTCGGCTACACGCCGCTCTCGCCGGCGAACAATCTGAGCGACCTCGCGAGCGCCTCGACCGCGCGGACGAATCTCGGCCTCGGCACGGCGGCCACGCTGAACGTCCCCGCGAGCGGCGACGCGGCTGCGGGCGAGGTGGTGAAGGGGAGTGACACCCGTCTCACGGACGCGCGTCAGCCTACCGCGCACGCCTCGACGCACGCCTCGGCCGGCTCCGACCCCGTCACGCTCGCGCAGAGTCAGGTGACGAACCTGACGGCGGACCTGGCGGGCAAGCAGCCGCTCGACGCGACGCTGACCAGCCTCGCCGCGCACAACACCGCGGGGCTGCTGACGCAGACCGCGGCCGACACTTTCGCCGGGCGCACCATCACGGGGACGGCCGACCAGGTCACGGTGACGAACGGCAGCGGGGTCGCCGGCAACCCGACGCTCTCGCTGCCGCAGTCCATCGCGACCACGTCGACGCCCACCTTCGGCGGGCTCGGGCTCGGCACGGGCACGACCGACGCGACGCGCAAGTTCGAGGCCGCCGCCGGCTCCGCCTCCGACCTGCTGGCGCGGTTCTGGAACACCTCGACCGGCGGCTACAAGCTGCGCTTCGTCTCTGGCACGGGCGGCACCGCCCAGCACCAGTGGACGGACGCCGCCGAGTGGATCGCCTCCGTCGCGGTCAACAGCTCTATGGGGTTCTCGTTCCGCGTGCGCAAGAGCGCGGACGCCAACACCGAGACGGCGCTCGACGCCGGCGAGGCGATGCGCATCGACCGCAACCGCAACGTCGTCGTCGGGACGGCCGCGCTCTCTACGTCCGCCGCCGACGGCTTCCTCTACATCCCGACTTCGGCCGGGACGCCGACGGGGACGCCGACCTCCTACGCGGGGCGCGCGCCCCTCGTCTACGACACGACCAACAACAAGCTCTGCGTCTACGCGGGCGGCGCCTGGCGCTGCGCGACCTTCTGATTTCAGCCGCGAGGAAAAACCATGCGCAAAACTCTCAGCTTCGCCCTTTCGCTCCTGCTCGTGCTCTCCGCGGTCGCGCCGGCGGTCGCTTTCACCGTCCCCGTCGCGGCCTCGTTCTCGACGGCCGTGCCCGCCGACCGCCAGAGCGTCATCGCCCTCCAGGGCAGTGACGCCGAGGGCACGTCTCTCGTCTACGCGACGACCTCGACGCCTTCGCACGGCGCGCTCTCGTCGCTCAACACGGCGACCGGCTACGTCGTCTACACGCCGACCGCCGGCTACACCGGCTCGGACTCGTTCACCTACACCGTCACGTCGGGCGGCGAGACGAGCGCGGCCGGCACGGTGACGATCACCGTCACGAACGCGAAGACGACCGTCACCGACACTATCACCGACCCGTCGGGCACTCCCAGGAGCGGCAAGGTGACCTTCATCCTGACGCAGCAGGTGACGACCCCGGCGGGGCTCGCGCCCGTCGGGTCGAGCGTGTCGGCCGCGCTCAACTCCTCGGGCACGTTCACGGCGCAGCTCTACCCGTCGCGCTCGATGAACCCGGCCGCGTACTACCAGGTCTACTTCAACGACGCGGCGACGCTCAACCAGGAGCTGCTCGGCGTCTACGACATCCCGGCCTCGACGACCGTGGTCACGCTCTCGCCTAACAAGGTGACGGACGCGAACCTCGCGGCGCGCTACACCTTCGCCAGCGCGGCGGCCGTCTCGGCACTCTCCACCGCGGTCGCGGCGGCGACCCTCTCGTCGCTGCTCACGTCTTCGACCGCGGGCAAGCTCCAGAAGTACGACGGCTCGCAGCTCACCGACTCGCTCGTCACCGAGGCGGGCGGGGCGGGGACGGTCGTCGGCAACGGCGCAGGCATCACCGGCCTGTCTGGGGGCGCGACCGGATCGATAGCGAACCCCGGCTCGACGACAATCGAGGCCGACGACGAAGTCACGCCGGACGGCGTCGGCGTCATCGACCTCCAGACCCGCAACACGACGCGGCTGCGGGTCGAGAACGACGGCTTCATCTCGGAGTACGGCCCGCTGACCGGCTCCAACCTCTCGGCCGTGATCGCCGCCGTCGGCTCGGCGCAGAGGACGCTGCGCGTCGCCACGCCGCAGACCCTCGCCGCCAGCTTGACCGTCCCCTCGAACGTGGCGATTGAGGTCACGGACACGGGCACGATCTCGGTCGCTTCGGGACAGACCCTGACCGTCCAGGGCGCGCTCGTCGCCCCGCCGCGCCACATCTTCACGGGCGCGGGGCTGGTGCGCTTCACCGGCAACTCCGGCACCGCCGTCATCAGCCCCGACTGGTGGGGGGCGAAGGCCGGCGACGGGTCGGACGACACGGCCGCCTTCCAGGCCGCCCTCGACGCCGTCGGCGCGAGCGCCGTGGACATGCAGATCGTCGCCTCGCGGGGCGTGTACACCTTCTCCGGCGGCGTGGTCGACCCGACGGGCTGCAACGCCCAGCTCTGCCTCCCGACCCGCGCCACGGGGCCGCTCTCGATCACGCTCGCCGGCGTCGCGCCCGCCGCGACCTTCGCGCCCTCGATGCCTCCCGGCTCGACCGTGCTCCGGAGCACGCGCACGACCGGCGGCGGCGCCTTCCTCGGCGGCAAGGGCACGTCCTCCTTCGGCGGCCTCGTCGGCAACACGCTCCTGAGCTTCCACCTCCGCGACATGCAGATTCAGGCGGCGTCTAACCCGACCTACTCGGGGCTCGACCTGACGTGGATGCCGAACTTGCACATCAGTAACGTCTTCCTCCACACGGGCGAGGAGTTCTCCACCTCGTTCACCGAGCCGACGACCGCGACCAGCTACGGCATCAAGGGCCCGGCGAACAACATCTCCTCGCCCTACGTGAAGCTCGACAACGTCGAGATATTCGGCTTCTACACCGGCCTCAAGTCGGGCGAGCTGGTGAACGGCCACGACGTCACGATCACCTTCAGCAAGGTCGCCGTCGAGATACCGGAGGCTTACCACCAGCAGATATTTCGCAACCTGTGGATCAGCCAGCACGTGCGCGGCATCAAGTTCACCGGGCCGGGCTCGACTGACATCGGGGGCGGGGGGCCCATCAAGGGCACGGTAGACATCAGCGCCACCTTCGAGCACCACACCTCGACTACCGCCCCGGCGTGGGCGGAGACCGTTTACGATCTCGACGACGGAAGTAATCACGGGGCGGGGCTGCTCCGCTACCACGTCGTCAACGCCAACGTCGGCGTGCGCTCGGACCTGCGCCGCAACGGCGGCTTCTGGATATGGGAGGAGGAGCTGAACGGCGGCATCGATCCCGTCAACGGCCACGTGGGCGGCACGTCGCCGAACGTCTGGGCGACGAAGTCGGCGAACCAATCCATCGCGCACAACACCGAGGTCTCGGTCACGTTCAACACACACCAATACATCGACAAATTCGGCCTCCACTCGACCTCCTCGAACACCGAGCGGTTCCTGTGCAAGAAGCTCGGCCGCGCAGACCTGCGCTTTTCTTTCGCCTTCGCCGCGAACGCGACGGGGATGCGGACGGTGCTGGGTTACAAGAACATCTCGGGCGTGGGCGACGTCCTCGTCCACGCCGTCACCGTGGCCGCCGTGACGGAGGCGGGCGAGGTGACGAGCGTGGCCGGCTCGTTCGAGGCGGGCTGCACCGCCCCGACCGACTACTTCCACTTCAAGGTGGTCCAGAAGAACGGCGGGGCGGGGGCGCTCAACCTTATCGGGGGGCTCGCGTACGTCTCGAAGGTGACGATGAGCATCAGGAGGTGAGCCGGCCGGTTTGATGGGGTTAACTGTGATTGTAATTGCGCGTCCGGCGTCAACGCCCCGCGGCTCCCGCGGGGCTTCGCGGACTTCACCGCCTACCTCCTCTCGCGCGACTTCGCCAACTTCCGCGGCGCTTCGGGAGCGCGCCCCGTCTACGACGCCTCGGCGGCGGGCGAGCTTGTGCGGTTCACGCTCGCGCCGCCGGGCGCGGACGCCGTCACGCGCGTCGTCGAGTTCGGCGTGCCCGTCTCGGTCTTCAACCTGGGCAGCGTCGGCTCGGCGGCGACGCTCGACGCGGCGCTCGCGGCGCTCCAACCGCTCCGGCCAGACCCCGCGCGCGTGCAGGTCGAACAGCTCGCCCCGGTCGGCAACAGCTTCTACCACGGCCTCGTCGTCGAGGCGCGCCGGCGCTTCAGCCTTTCGGAGAAGGGCGCGGGCGGCTCTCTGCGCGCGGCCTACACGCTCTCGCGCCTGATAGACGACGGCGTCGTCAACACTTCGAGCGCGCTGCGCGCCGGCGACTTCCGCGGCGAGCGTGCGCGCAGCCTCCTCGACCGACGCCAACGCTTCACGCTCGCCGCCACGCTCGACGCGCCGAGGCGGCTGGGCCGCCTGCGGCTCGCCGCCGTGCTCCGCGTCGCCTCGGGCGCGCCCTTCAACGTCACTCTCGGCGGCGACGACCGCAACCTCGACGACGTGGGCAACGACCGCCCCACGTTCAACGGCGACCCGCGCCTCATACGCTGGCGCAGGCCCGGCGAGCCGCTCGACCCGCGCGTCGTTCTTCGCCTTCGACCTGAGCGTCGCGCGCGAGTTCCGCCTCTCCGGGCGCGCGCGCCTGCGCCCCTCGGTCGAGTTCGACAACGTCCTCAACAGGACCACCTACACCTTCGGCGCGGAGTTCATCAACTTCGACGCGCTCCGCCCCGAGGCGACCGACGCGCAGCGCCGCGCCTTCGCCGACGCCTTCCTCACGCCGACGCGCACGCTCCGCCCGCGCACCGTGCGCGTCGGCCTGCGTCTGGATTTTTGAAAGGGGGGCGGCGGCGCGTGTGCGTGCGCGCCGCCCGAACTCAGGAGTCGTCTCGGCTGGGCCGCGCCTGCGCGTTGGGTTGAGGGGGAGCCGGCTGCGTCTGCGCCTTGGTCGGTCGGTTGTTCGCCGAGCCTTTTTCGCAGCGTGCGCGGGAGCGTTCGATGCGGCGCCTCATCCAGTTAGTCACGGGTCGTTCACTCCTTCGGGAGAGTGTCGAGGTAGGCTTCGACGACGCGCGGGTCGAACTGCTTGCCGGACTCGCGGCGCAGCTCCGAGACGGCGTCGGCGAGCGTGCGGGGCGTGTTGTACGCGCGCTGGTCTACCATCGCGTCGAGCGTGTCGGTCACTTGGACGATGCGCGCCATCAGAGGGATGTCCGTCCCGCCGAGGCGGTTCGGGTAGCCGCGCCCGTCCCAGCGCTCGTGGTGGTGCTGCGTGCGTATGCGCAGCTCGGCCGGGAGCCCGTAGTAGGACATCAGCGCCGCGCCGAAGTTCGGGTGCAGGTTCAGGACGAAGCGCTCGAAGCGCGTCGGCCGGCGCGGCCGCGAAAGTATCCGCTCGGGGACGAGTATCTTGCCGATGTCGTGCATCATCGCCGTCAGAGACAGTTGGTAAAGCCTCGGCTCGTCGAAGCCGAGCGCGAGCCCGACCCGGCGCGACAGGCGCGCGGTGCGGAGGCAGTGCCGGTAGGTCGAGGGGCGCGTCCGCTTGAGGCGGCCGACGAGCGCGCGCACGCCGTTCGTGCGCGACGCGCCCTCCGCCTTCCAGCCCGCGCAGAGCCGCTGGACGTGGCCGGCCCAGCTCTCGTTGACGAGTCGAACCGTCGGGGTCAAAAGCTCCAGCGATAACTCATCATGCATCGGCAAACCCTCTCCAGTGTTGGCTGCTCGAACGGTCTGTCGGGCGTCGGGACGCACTCTGACTTAGCACGCGCCGTGCCATGTTTCCCGCGTGCAACAACCTTACACGCGTTGTTGGCCGCGCGCGTCTCCGCGCGCCGAAGAGGCCCGCGCGGAAGGTGAAAAGTTAATTTAGGGTCGGCGGGTTAAGAGACGGGTTGAGGTCTCGGGTCTGTCAGGTACGCACGCGCACAAATGGGTCGCGGAGTTGCAGACGCATACCCCGCGGCGGGCACACGAAATCGTGTCGGCGTTGCGCCGGATGGTGACGGCGGGGGGCGCGTCGTGCGCGTTTCGCCGCGGCGGGGTTCGGCGCGGGGCGCGCAAGGCGTCTGTGATAGACTCGTCGGGACGCGCGCTCTGGCGCCGGGCGTCGAAGCGATGGACAAACCCGAAAAGCCGAAGAGTCTGGAGGAGAGTGTCGAGGCGGCGCTCCTCGACGCGGACCTCTTCGTCAAGTACAAGTCGCCGCAACGCGCCGTCGAGCGTTTGCAGGAGGCCATCGCGCACTGGCCGCGCTCCATCGTCCTGCGCGAGAAGCTGCGCGAGGTCGCCTTCTCGCACGGGATGGAGGACGAGGCCGCGCGCCAGTGTCTGGTCCTCGTCAACCTCCACATCGGGCGCGAGAACTTCGACGCCGCGCACGAGCGCCTGCTCGAAGCCAAGCACATCGACCCGCGCATCAACATCGCGCCGGGGCTGGAGGCCATCCGCCGCGCGCGCCGCCCCGACCTCCAGCACGCGCCGGCCCCCGCGCCCGCCCCCCCGCCGGCGCCGACGGCGCCGCGCCCCGTCACCTTCGCCGGCGACCTCTCGACGGTCAACATCTTCGACGCCGTGCAGGTCGTCGAGAACTCGCGCCTGACGGGCGCGCTCTCGATCCTGAGCCCCGCGCGCCGGGGCCGCGTGTACTTCAACGACGGGCGCATCGTGGACGCCGAGTGCGACGACGCCAAAGGCACGCCCGCCTTCCGCCTCGTCGTCGAGGTCACGGCCGGCTCCTTCGACTTCGAGAAGGCCGCCAGCGAATTCCCCGTACGCATCCAGGCGCTCTCCAACACCAACCTCATCCTCGACACGCTCCGCCAGATGGACGAGGAGAAGAACGAAGGTGATGAGTGATGAGTGATGGGTGATGAGAAGGAGAAGGCGGGCCTTGTTCCTTCTCATCACCCATCACTCATCACTCCCCATCAGTCCATCAGGACGCGGGTGCGGAGCGATTCGGCGACTTCGAGGGCGGCCAGGAGGCGGAGGAACTGTTGGTAGTTGCGGCTGCGGACGCGGATGCGCTGGCGCTCGGCCTCGGAGAGGTCGAGCCGGAGGAGGAGGTCGAGGAAGTCGTAGTAGTCGGCGGCGGCCGACAGCGGCAGCTCGCGCGTGTAGGTGGTGCGCGCGGCGTCGTCGGAGGTGAAGCCGGCGAGCGCGTCGAAGAGGTGGTCGGTCGTCAGGTGCGAGCCCTGGCGCGCGAGCTTGATCGGCAGCCGCAGCTCGAAGAAGCGCAGCCCGTTCGAGGTCGTCACGGCGCGCAGAGACTTCGTCCCCTCGCCGTCGAAGGGCGCGTCGTTGTCGAGGAGCACCTTGAGGAGGCGCGGCCAGTCCTGCTCGTCCACGGTGTCGAGCGTGAGCTGGACGCGGTCGGCGAGGAACTTCTCGAACTGCGCCTCGACCGGGTAGGTGACGCGGCCCAGGCAGCCCACGGGTTCGCCCTCGCCCGCGGCCTCCTGCGGGAGCCGCGCGGGGCACTGCGCGCAGATGACGGTCTCGGCCTTCATGCGCTCGATCTCGTCGGCGGCGCGCTCGACGAAGCGCACCTTCTCCTCCGAGGGCGCGATGTGCTCGCCCGTCGTCAGGCGCGTGTGCAGGCTCCCGAGGCGCCCCCACGCGCGCAGGTGCTCCTCGTCGTAGCGCGCGCGCAGCGCGCACGGGTATTCGATGGCGAACTCCAGTGACAACCCTTTTAACTCCGCGAGCGGGGCCGATTCGAGAGCAGGAGGCCTGCGCCGTGAGGCGCGCCTGCGGCCCGGACGCGGACTATAATAACAGAGTGACAAACGAAGACTTAAACCGGCGCCCGCGCCGCGTCGAAAGCATCGGGGCAAAAACCGTTGACGAAGCGGGGGAGACTTAAGAGATGGTAGCCGCGACCGCGACGCCGGCGGTGCCGGGGCCGAAGGGCCTGTGGCCGGTCGGCCAGATGTACGCGTTCAGCCGCGACCCGCTGACGCTGCTCAAGGGGCTGGCGCGCGACTACGGCGACGTGGCGCGCTTCAAGGCCGGGCCGCAGAGCGTCTACCTGCTCAGCCACCCGGACTACGTCCGCGACCTGCTCGTCACCAACAACGCGCGCTTCAAGAAGGGGCGCGCGCTCCAGCGCGCGAAGCGGCTGCTCGGCGAGGGGCTTCTGACGAGCGAGGGCGAGTTCCACCGCCGCCAGCGGCGGCTCGCGCAGCCCGCCTTCCACAGGCAGCGCGTCGCGGCTTACGGCCGCGTGATGGTCGAGTACGCCGAGAGAGTCTCGGCGCGCTGGCGCGACGGCGCGGAGGTGGACATCTCCGAGGAGATGATGCGGCTCACGCTCGCCGTCGTCGGCAAGACCCTGTTCGACGCCGAGGTCGAGTCGGACGCCGACGAGGTGGGCGCGTCGCTGACCGAGGTGATGAACCTCTTCGGCTACCTGATGCTGCCCTTCTCGGAGCTTCTGGAGAAACTGCCGCTGCCGCCGCAGCGCCGCTTCCTGCGCGCCCGCGCCCGGCTCGACGCGGTCATCTACCGCATCATCGAGGAGCGGCGGCGCGAGGGGCGCGACCGCGGCGACCTGCTCTCGACGCTGCTCGACGCGGTTGACGAGGAGGGCGACCGGACGGGGATGACCAACGAGCAGTTGCGCGACGAGGTGATGACCATCTTCCTCGCCGGCCACGAGACGACCGCCAACGCGCTGACGTGGGCCTGGTACCTGCTCGCGCAGAACCCGGAGGCGGAGGCGCGTCTGCACGAGGAGCTTGACGGGGTGCTCGACGGCGGGCGCGCGCCCGAGCCGGAAGACGTGCCGGCGCTTCGGTACACCGAGATGGTCGTGGCCGAGACGATGCGGCTCTACCCGCCGGCGTGGGCGCTCGGGCGTCTGGCGCTCGAAGACCACGAGGTCGGCGGCTACCTCATCCCGCGCGGCTCGCTCGTGCTCGTCAGCCAGTACGTCATCCAGCGCGACCCGCGCTTCTGGCCCGACCCCGAGCGCTTCGACCCCGAGCGCTGGACGCCCGAGGCGAAGGCCGCCCGCCCGCAGTTCGCCTACTTCCCCTTCGGCGGCGGCCCGCGCCGCTGCGTCGGCGAGGGCTTCGCGTGGACCGAGGCCGTGCTCATCCTCGCCACGCTCGCCAGGCGCTGGCGCGCGCGACTCGTCCCCGGCCGCGCCGTCGAGCTACAGCCGCGCATCACGCTCCGCCCCGGCCCCGGCGGCGTCCCGGTGAGAATTGAAAGCCGTGAACCGTGACAAGGGGGAAGCAGTTCTTTCTCGTCACGGTTTACGGTTCACGGTTCACGGCTTTATCCTTGTCACGGTTTACGGTTCACGGTTTACGCCTTTTAAGGAGTGAGCAGAGTTGCCAATCACGCCGGATTTCATCGAGACGTTCAGCGTCGTCTGCCCCGCCTGCCGCGGCCGCGTCGTGCTCAAGGAGGACGCGAGCGGCATCAAATGCACGGAGTGCCGCAGGGTCTACCCCGTCCGCAACGACATCCCCGCGCTGATCGTCGAAGAGGCGACAATCGAGGATGAAGAGCCTCCGAAGACAGACTGAGCCGGGCGTCTTTCGTCCCGCGCCTGCCGCCGACGCCGCAGACGCAGGGCCGGCTGACGACGGCGCGCCGCTCGCGCTCGCGCCGGCGCGCTGGGACTGGTCGCGCGTCGAGCGCGTGCTCGTCGTCCGCCTGCGCTCCATCGGAGACACCGTGCTGGCGACGCCTTCGCTCCGCGCGCTGCGCCGCTTCCTGCCCGGCGCGCGCATCGACGTGCTGCTCGAAGACTGGGTCGCGCCGCTCCTCGAAGGCTCTCCGGAAGTCGACCGCGTCCTGACCGTGCGGCGCAAGAGCCAGTCGTCGCGGCTCGCCGCGGCGCGGCGCCTGCGCGCCGCAGGCTACGACGTGGCCTACAACCTGCACGGCGGGAGCACCGCCGCGCTCCTCGTGCGCGCCTCGGGCGCGCGTCACCGCGTCGGCTACGCGGACTACGCTTACGCCTCGCTGCACAACCACGCCGCGCCGCCGTCGTCGGAGCTCTGGGGGCGCGAGAAGACGCACTCGGCCGAGCAGCAGTTGGCGCTGCTCGGCTGGACGGGCGTGCCCGTCACCGACCGCCCCGCGTCAAGGCTCGCCGTCCTGCCCGAAGCTGCCGAGACGGTCGCGCGGCGTCTGCGCGAAGAGGCGGGGCTCGCCGACGGTCAGCCCTTCGCGCTCGTCCACCCGGCGGCGGCCTTCGAGACCAAGACCTGGGCGGCCGAGAACTTCGCGCGCGTCGTCGAACACCTCGCCGCGCGCGGCCTCCCGGTCGTGGCCGTCGCCGCGCCGGGCGAGGCGTCGGTGATCGAAGAGGTTCGCGCCCGCTCGGCTTCGGCGCTCGCGGGCTTCACAGACCTGACGCTTCCGGAGTTGACGGCGCTCGCCGCGCGCTCGGCGCTCTTCGTCGGCAACGACAGCGGCGTGGCGCACGTCGCGGCGGCCGTGGGCGCGCCGCAGGTCGTCGTCTTCGGCTCGTCGAACGTCGCGCACTGGCGCCCCTGGACCGAAGCCCCCGCCGAGGTCGTCCGCGAGGAGATGCCGTGCGCGCCGTGCCCCGGCTACACCTGCGCCGAGTTCGGCTCGCCCGAGTGCATCCGCCGCGTCCCCGTCGCGCGCGTCGTCGCGGCCGTCGAACGCGTGCTCGCCGCCGCCGCCGGGTAAAAGACGGAGGTGAGAAGCAGCGTGAACGTCGTCGGATTCAGGACGCCGCCGCCGGCGGGTCGCGATTCAACAACCCCGAGCTTTTTGCTAAACTCGCCCGGCTCCCGCTGCTTCCGATGACGCTTCCCTTAAACCACCTGACCGCGGGGCGCGCGGCCGAGATAGTCGCCCGGATGCGCGCGCGCACGGTCGCCGTCTTCGGCGACGTGATGCTCGACGAGTTCGTCTGGGGCGACGTGACGCGCATCTCGCCCGAGGCGCCCGTCCCCGTGGTCGAAGTGCGGCGCGAGAGCGTCCACCTCGGCGGCGCGGCCAACGTGCTGGCGAACCTGCGCGCGTTCGGCGTGCGCGCCGCGGTCGTCGGCGTCGTCGGCGCCGACCGCGCGGGCGAGCGCCTGCGCGTGGAGCTGCGCGACGCGGGCGCGCACGAGCCCGACGAGAATTTGATTACGGACGTCAGCCGCCCGACCACGCTCAAGACGCGCATCATCGCGCACAGCCAGCCGGTCGTGCGCGCCGACCGCGAGCGGCGCACGCCGGTGGACGGCCCCGTCGAGGAGAGGATCGTCGCGGCGCTCCGCAGGCTTTTGAAAGTCGCGGACGCGCTCGTCGTCTCGGACTACGACAAGGGCGCGGTCACGCCCGCAGTGCTCGGCGAGATTCTGCCGGCGGCCGAGGCGGCGGGCGTGCCCGTGCTCATCGACCCGAAGCTGCGCAACTTCGGCTCGTACACCCCGGCGACGCTCGTCACGCCCAACCACATCGAGGCGCTGCGCGTGACCGACACCGAGGACGACACCGACGAGGGCGTCGCGCGCGCCGCGCGCCTGATACGCGAGCGCCTGAAGTGCCGCTCGGTGCTCATCACGCGCGGCGAGCGCGGGATGATGCTTTTGGAGGGGGGCGGCGGCCCCGTCTACGTGCCGACCGCCGCGCGCGAGGTCTACGACGTGACGGGCGCGGGCGACACCGTCATCGCGACCCTCGCCGCCTCGCTCGCGTCGGGCGCGACGCTCACGGAGGCGGCGATGCTCGCCAACCACGCCGCCGGCGTCGTCGTCGGCAAGCTCGGCACGGCCACCGCCACGGCGGAAGAGGTGCTCGCGTCCTTCCCGCCCGAAACGAACCCTTGAAAACCGTGGGCGCTCCCGCGCGCATCACAGCGGAAGCCGGCGTTGGAGGCGGCGCTCGGATGAAGAACGGCCAACTCGTCTTTACGCTCCTCGCGTGCGCGGGCGTCGCGCTCGCCGCGTCGTGCGGTGCGCGCGCGTTGAAAGTCGCGCGCGCCGACTCGCTCAGTAGTCCGACGCCGACGCCGGCCACCCCGACGGCGGCCGGCGGCGCGCCGCTGACCGCGGAGGATGAGGCACTGAACCAACGTCCTCTCAAGCTGCCGCTCAAAGACCCGCGTCTCGTGGTCGGGAAGGGCGCGCGCCGCCTGCGGCTTTACGCGGGCGGGGAACTCGTCCGCGTCAGGCGGGTCGCGCTCGGCTTCGAGCCGTCGGGCGACAAGGTCAGGCAGGGCGACGGGCGGACGCCCGAAGGCGATTACAAAGTCTGCATGAAGAACCCGAAGAGCAACTTCTACCTCTCGCTCGGCCTGACCTACCCGAACGAGGGGGACGCCGCGCGCGGCCTGCGCGACGGGCTCGTCACGCGCGCGCAGGCCGACCGGATCAAGCGCGCAGTCCGCGCCGGGCGCTGCCCCGCCTGGGACACCGCGCTCGGCGGCGAAATCTTCATCCACGGCGGCGGCACCGCGAGCGACTGGACGTTCGGCTGCGTCGCGCTTGAGAACCCTGAGATCAAGGAGCTGTTCGACGCCCTCCCCGCCGGCACGCCCGTGCGCATCGACCCGTAGCGCCCAACCATGCCTTCAAAAATGAGTCACACGTCAACCCGGCCTTCGTCCCTGTCCGTCTCGACACTGCTGCTCGCCGCGCTCCTGCTCGGCCTCGTCCCGCTCCGCGCGGCGCCCGCGCAGGAGACGCGGCGCGAACGCCGTGTCGGCTCGCAGACACAGCCTAAGCCCACGGCCACGCCGACGCCCACGCCGCGCTCACAGGCGACGCCGACCCCGACCCCGGCCCGGCAGACCCCGACGCCCGCGCGGCCGACGCCCACGCCCACGCCCGCCGCGTCTCAGACGCCGACGCCGCAGCCGACCGCGACGCCGACGCCGCAGCCGACGCCGGCGGTGGCCCCCCGGACGCTCGAAGAGCTGCGCGCGCGCATACGCGACATCGTGTCGCGGCCAGAGTTCGCCGCCTCGCGCATCGCCGTCAAGATAGCGTCGCTCGACACCGGGCGCGTCATCTACGAGCAGGACTCGCGGAAGTGGATGCAGCCCGCCTCGAACATGAAGCTCTACACGGTGGCCGCCGCGCTCGACCGCCTGACGCCCGACTACCGCTTCGTGACCTCGGTCTACGCGCCGGCGCGACCCGACGCCTCGGGCCGCGTGGCGGGCGACCTCGTCGTCTACGGGCGCGGCGACCCTTCCTTCGCCGTCCGCTTCAACCCCGAGGGCGACGCCGACTACTTCCGCGCGGTTAACGAGCTGGCCTCAAGCGTCCACGCCGCCGGCGTCCGGCGCGTCGAGGGCGACATCGTCGGCGACGAGAGTTACTTCAAGGGCGGCACGCTTCCGACGGGTTGGGAGTGGGACGACCTCCAGTGGTACTACGGCGCGGAGGTGTCGGCGCTTACCGTCAACGACAACTCGGTTGACCTCTCGGTCAAGCCCGGCGCGAGCGTGGGCTCCCCCGCGCGCATCACGGTCGGGCCGTCGCTTCCGCTCATCACCGTCATCGACAATACGACGACGACCGAGCGCGGCACTTCGCGCGAGCTGAGGGTCACGCGCCCGCTCGGCCAGAACACCATCGAAGTGAGCGGCCGCGTCCCCGTTGACGACCGAGGCTTCACGGCGAGCCTCGCCGTCTCGCGCCCGGCCCTCGTCTTCACCTCGATGCTGCGCTCCGCGCTCGAACGACGCGGCGTCGTCTTCACGGGCCAGACGCGCACCGTGGACGCGCAGCGGCGCGCCGACGGACAGCCCCTCCAGGTCTCTTCGCTGGTCGAGATCGCCGCGCGCAGGTCGCCGCCGCTCTCGGCCATCGCCGCGCAGGTTCAGAAGCCGAGCCAGAACCTCTACGCCGAGCTGCTCCTGCGCACGCTGGGGAAGATGAACACGAACGCCGACCCGCGGCTTTCGAGCGAGGACGCGGGCGTGCAGGCCGTCAGGAGCTTTCTCACGCAGGCGGGCATCGACCCGGCGGGGCTCGTCATGCTCGACGGCTCGGGGCTTTCCCGCGCCGACCTCGTCACGGCCGACACGACGCTCCAACTGCTGACCCACATGAACCGCCACCGTTTCAGCGTCGCCTTCCGCGACGCGCTGCCGGTGGCGGGCGTCGACGGCACGCTCCGCAACCGCATGAGGGGGACGCCCGCGCAGGGCAACGTCCGCGCCAAGACCGGCACACTGGGCACGGCCACCTCGCTCTCCGGTTACGTGCTGAGCGCGGCGGGCGAGCGCCTCGTCTTCGCGCTCATGATCAACAACCCCCCGCGCGACACCAACCCGCGCAATGAGTTCACGGACGCCGTCGCCGTCCTCCTCGCCTCCTTCGCCGGGAGGTCTTGAAGCACTCATGCGATTCGTTAAATTCCACGGCTACGGCAACGACTATCTCGTCTTCGAGGCGTCCGAGCTGCGGGGCGTCGGCCTGAGCGACGGCTTCGAGCGGCTGGATATTGGCGAGCCGTTCCCCGACTTCGTGCGGCGCGTCTGCGACAGGCACTTCGGCGCGGGCTCGGACGGCGTCGCCGTCGTCGAGCGCTTGGGCGAGGGCGCGGAGGCAGACTTCCGCCTGCGCATCTTCAACCCAGACGGCGGCGAGGCCGCGATGTCCGGCAACGGCTCGCGCTGCGCCGCCGCGTACCTGCACTTCGGCGGCCTCTGGGCGGACGAGGAGCTGCGCTTCTCGACACGCGCCGGCGTCAAGCGCTACAGCCTTCGCGGACGCCCCAGCCCCGGCGCCTTCCGCTTCGAGGCCGAGATCGGACGGCCGCGTTTCGACAGCGCCTCCGTCCCCGTCCTGACCGCCGAGCCGCTCGCGGAGGTGCGCGACTACCCGCTCGCGCTACCCGGCGGCGAGACCGTACGCGTCACCGCGCTCCAGATGTGCAACCCGAACTGCTGCGCCTTCGTGGATGACCTTGAGCGCACTGACTGGCGCCGGCTCGGCCGCGCCATCGAGTCGCACGCGGCCTTCCCCGAGCGCACCAACGTCGAGTTTGTCCGCGTCCTCGACCGCCAGAACATAGAGGCGCGCGTCTGGGAGCGCGGCGCGGGCGAGACGCTCTCGTCGGGGACGGGCGCGTGCGCGGCGGCCGTCGCCTCGATGGTCGGCGGCCACACCGACCGACAGGTGCGCGTCTCGATGCCCGGCGGTCTGCTCGAAGTCCTCTGGCGTGAGGACGGCGAAGTTTTATTGACGGGCACGGCCAACGTCGTTTACCGGGGCGAGTGGCTGGGCGGGAAGAGGACGGAGGCGCTCCCGCTTAATGACTGAGGGGGCGGAAGTTCGTCCGTCTTCGTACGCATAAAAAACGCGCCCGCGAGTCCCCTTTCGGTACGGATTTTTAGGGCACATTGCCACTGGTTTTGAGCTAAGTCCTGTGCTATCTTCTCTTGCGTGACAAGCGGACTATGTGTTCGCTTGTCATTCTTTTTGTACTGGATTCTTTCAGCGCTCCGCAACAAGGACATAGGTTCCCCACTCCGGCTGACTCTTCACACTCCTAGAGCCGGAGGACGAGTGACGGGAGGTTACTTACCTACTCGCGCGCCGCTGAGAGATTTTGCATCGGTAGGAGGACCGAGAATGAGTAGACCCCTGATCGGGGGGAGTGCGGCCGCGGCCGTCCTTCTCTCATGTTCTTTGCTCTTTTTAGCTCAGACTTCAGTCGCCGAACCCCTGGGACAATCTCCCGAAAGGGTTCGACAGGATGGCGCCGCCGCGCAGACCCAGACCGCCGGCGCCGAGACGACCACGAAGGCCGAAGCCGCCACCGAGGCGGCCGGCGTCGCAGAGGCGAACAAGGCGGGCGCGGCCGCGCCGGAAGCACCGAAGGCCGCAGTTGACAAATCGGAGCCGGAAGCCGAAGCCGAGGCTTCCACCCCGGCGGTGACCTTCACGGCCACGGCCTACAGCCTTCGCGGGCGCACCGCGAGCGGCGCGGGTGTCAGACGCGGCATCATCGCGGCGGACAGAAGAGTCCTGCCCATCGGGACCCGCGTCAGGCTCGAAGCGGGCCCTTACAGCGGCGAGTACCTCGTCGCCGACACGGGCGGGGCCATTCGCGGCCGCAGGATTGACATCTGGATGCCCCACACCGGCGAGGCCATGCGTTTCGGCCGCCGCCCCGTTAAGCTGACCGTCCTGACGCGCACGCGTCCGCGGACGGCGCGCCTGTAATTGAACGACAGACGAATAAAAAGCTTCGGCTTGTGAAGAGCGTCGAAGCCCAGAGGCCGCCGTCAAACGTTTGACGGCGGCCTCAAAGTTTTTCGGGGCCGCATGAACGTCCGGCCGGCCAAATCACGTGCGTGAGCGCGGCCGGCGGTTGCGGCCCGCGGCCGCTCGCGTTTAAGATTCCGCCCAGTTTGAAACCAGCCGAGCAGAGCCAGAACGTCCCGCGCCCCGCGCCGCTCGTCGAGGTCCGGCGCGGCCCCATCGTCGAGTCGCGCCACCGCGGCCACGTGGCCGCCGTGGACGGCGAAGGACGCCTCGTCGCCTCTCTGGGCGAGCCGGAGACCATCACATACCTGCGCTCATCCGCCAAGCCTTTCCAGGCCATCCCGCTCGTCACGAGCAGCGCGGCCGACGGCTTCGGGCTGACGGCGGCCGAACTGGCCCTCGCCTGCGGCTCGCACAGCGGGGAAGACCTGCACGCCGGCGTGGTCGCCGGGATGCTGGATAAGATCGGGCTCGGAGAAGGCTTCCTCAAGTGCGGTGTCCACGACCCTTTCGACCGCGCGACGGCCGAGCGTCTGCGCCGGAGGGGAGAGAGCCCGGGCGTGCTGCGCAACAACTGTTCGGGCAAGCACGCGGGGATGCTCGCACTCGCGCGCCACCTCGGCGCGCCGCCCGAGCTTTACGACGACCCCGCCGGCCCCGTCCAGCAGGCCATACTCCACACCGTCTCACAATTCTCCGGCGTTCGTACCGAAGAGATAGCCCTCGGCACGGACGGCTGCGGCGTCCCGGTCTTCGGCCTCCCCGTGCGCGCGATGGCGCTCATGTACGCGCGTCTGGTCGCGCCCCCCGCGGGCTTCGCCCAGGCGACGCGGGATGCGTGCGCGCGTCTGGTCGGGGCCATGACCGGACACCCGGAGCTGGTCGGCGGGACGGCCGGACGCTTCGACACGGAGGTCATGCGCGCCGCGCGCGGGCTGGTCGTCTCGAAGATAGGAGCGGAGGGCGTCTACACGGCGGGCGTCCTGCCGTGCGAGCGTTGGCCGAAGGGGCTCGGGCTCGCGTTCAAGATCGAGGACGGCGAGGACAGACGCGCCCGCTCGACCATCGCCATCGAGTCGCTCAGACAACTCTGTGTACTGGATGAGAACGCACAAAAAATGCTCTCGCCATACGCGAGCTTCCCCGTGCTCAACCATCGTGGTGAAATAGTTGGCCAAATTCGACCCTCTTTCAGGCTGGACGGTCTGTGAGTGTACGTTTGTAGACTGAGGTAAATCTCGGTTCTGTAAAATAATAATTCAGTGGCACTTTACGGAGTATCAAATGTGTACGCCTCCGGCGGGCGGAAATTGCTTTGTGGTTAAGGTAATGAGAGGGAAGGGAAATTTTTATTTTCGGCGTTTTCTAGGAGAAATTTGCCGGGCCGGAAATTTTTGGGAGAGGGGCGGTCGGCCGATGGCATGAGCGTTGCGAAGGCTAGAAACAGATAAAATGTAAGGGGTAAATAGAGTTATCGGGTCAGGCTCGGAGACGGCTAGTGAGTGAAAACTTTGGGGGAGGTTTTCTCTCACTTCTTGCGGGCAACAACTCTTTGGGGGAACAGAGTGGTTGTCAGCATAGTCGTCGAAGGCCATCAATTAGCGGGTTACTGATTTCGTTTCTGTAGGGGTTTGGGGGAGCCCCGCAGTTAAAAATCAGTAACCCGCATATTTGTGCCCGGTATTTCTGTTAACAAAAAAGCGCCGTGAGATTTGGCTCACGGCGCTTTTTTGCCGTCCGCTGGAAGGTCTGCGACTTTCTTTCACAGACCTTGAAATTCTCAGTCTTCGGCCGGCTTGAGCAGCTTCGACGGCGGCGGCGGGGTGTTCAAATCTTCGATGTTGAGCCGCACCATGCCGCCCGCGTCGGTGTAGACCTCCTGTTCGGCCTGCCGCGCGCGCCTGTGGAGGAAGACCGCGCCGCCGATGAGTCCGCCGACGCCGAGGCAGACCAGGATGGCGACCCCGGTCGTGATGAGCGTCGTCAGGATGACTCCGCCCATCGTCGAGGTGTAGGCGCGGATCGCGATCTCGTCCGCGTGCGGGTTGCGGCCGAGCCAGCGCACGTCCTTCTCCCACTTTACGCCCGCGGCCAGTTTCTCCGCCGCCGCGGCGTCCGGCGCGTCGAAGACGAAGACCGCGTAGTTGCCGACGCGCTTGTACGCGGAAGGGACGGGCTGCCCGGCGGCCTTCAGCTCGGCGACGCGTCGGTTGACGGCGGCGTCCGCGTCGAAGGCGTGCTGCGGCGTGGTGAACTCGACGACGACGAGCAGCGCCTCGCCGTAGTTGGCGGCGACGGCCTCCGCGCCGCCCTCCAGCGCGACGGCGTCGAGCACGGGGCGCCTCCCGGCCGCCGTTTGCAGCGCCGGGAGGGTGACGGCGTATGCCGCACGGTCGTAGGTCTTCTCCCACTCGGGCAGGTGCGAGACGAGCACCGGCAGGCCGTTCTCGCCGCCCTCAAGCGTCGCGGCGAACTGGCGCGCGAAGTCGATGTAGGGTTCGAGAGCGACTTCGTGCCCCTGCGGGTGGCCGACAGAGACGAACGTCGAGCCTTTGACGAAATCAACGCCGCTCGGCGTCAAGATGCTGGCCGTCCCGATATCGCCGAGCTTCACGTCGCGCCGGGCGGACGAGTTGAGGAGCGTGAAGAAGGAGTACGCGCCGCTCTCCGAATCCGTCCGTACGACGGAGACGTTGAAGACCTCGCCCGAAGGCGAGACGTACGTGCGGCGACCGTTATACCTGACGCCGTAATCCTCGCGGCGGACGCCATCGTAAAAATTCGGCGGGGTAACGGCCGGCCCCTGGGCGCGGAAGTCGCCGAGCCGTTCGGGGAGAAGTTTGGCGGCCCCGGCGGGCGCGGTCTGCGCCACGGCGGCGGTCGAGCAGAGGAACGCGACGGCGAGAGAGAGGGAGAATGACAGTTTCGACAGCAACGGAATACGCACGTTAGAACGTGGCGGCGCGGGTCGGGGATGTCGCGCAGGACGGTCGCGCCGGCGGCGTCGCTCGCGTTGTCCACGACGACGTTGCCGAAGCGCAGGAGCCGCTGCGGGATGGTCGTCGTCACCGACACGTCCTGGATGTTGCGCAGGGGGATGTTGCGCGTCGTGCGCGAGATGAAGCCCTCGTCGATCTCGATCTTCGCGTCGGTGAGCGTGTATTGCACTGAGTTGCGCATCAGATGCTTGTAGGCCGGGAGGAGCAGCAGCGCGAGCGCCAGCGGAATGGAAACGTAGTAGGGGACGGTGACAAAACTCTGCCACGCGAGCAGCGCGACCAGAAGCACGCCGCCGAGCGCGGCCAGCGCGTAGCCGAGTTTGACGAAGAGGAGCGTCGGGCGGACGGTGAAGACCGTCTTCTCCTCAACATCGTCCGCGGCGCGCGGCGCGGGCTCGCGGCGCTCGGGCGGCGGCGCGAGCGGGCGCACCTGCAGAGGCTCGACGGGGCGCGGCGCCTGTGCCGGGCGCGGCCGGGCGTCGGCGGCGACCCGCGTCTCCTCGTTCGAGGGGCCGGGCGCGTAGCGCGTCTCCTCGGAGTCGGTGGGCGCGCCGCAGGCGGCGCAGAAGCGCGCGCCCGGCGTCAGGGGCGTGCGGCAGTCCGGACAGTTTTCCATCAAAGTCTCACTCCGTCTCGCAGAGTTCGCGCAGCCGGTCGAGCAGCTCGACCGCGTCGTACGGCACTTCGACCGCGCCGCTCGCGCCCGCGCTCAAAGCCTCGGCGCGCAGCCCTTCGCGGCCGGCGGGCAGGAGCAGCAGCGCCGGGGGCGCTTGTCCCGCGCGCGACTGCTTCCGCAGACGCCTGAGCATCTCGACGCCGTCCATCTCGCGCAGCTCGTAATCGACGACGAGCGCGTCGGGGCGGTCGATGCGCAGGAGGTTGAGCGCGTGCTGGCCGTCGAAGGCGGCGCGCACTTCATAAGCGGCCGAGCGCATCAGCAGGTTGACCTGAGCCATGCGCTCCGCGTCCGAGACGACGAGCATCACGCGTCGGAGCCTTCCGCCCGCATGCGAAGCGCCGGCCGAAGACCCGGCCTGCGCCTGCGCCGCGGTTTCCCTTGCCGAGACCGCCGTGTTCACGCCCGACGCGACGGCTTCGGCCGGGACGCCGTGGGGTTCATTCACGACCCCCTTCGTCGTCGCGCGCCGCTCCGCGTCCGCCCCGGCCGCTCCCGCTTCCGCGAAGCCATAAACGACGACCCGCGCCGCCGAGTTCGCGCCGCGCGCTTCGCCCAGAGCGGCCTCGGCCTGTTCGACCAGCCGCTCGACCTCCGTGCCGTGCGCGGGGAAGGACGAGAGGCCGGCGTAGAGGTCGCCGCCCTCGCACGCCTCGGCGAACTCCTCGCGCAGGCGTGCGAGCGTCGCGCGCGCCGCGGTCGCGTCGGCGCCGGGAAGGTAGACGACGAGCGTCGCCGGCCCGTAGAAGGCGACCGCGTCGACGCGCCGCAGGTTGAGTTTGAGAAAGCCGTGGGCTTCGGTCAGCGCGCCGCCCCCGGCGTCGACGAGCGCGACCGAGCCGGTCGCGCCGCGCCGCGCGTCGGCGCCGACCGCGTCGAGCAGGAAGAGGAAGTTGTCTATCTCGGAGCGCTGGTCGGCGACGACCGGAGCGCTGCGGCGTCCCGACTCGACGCGCCAGAGGAGCGCCCGGAGGCGCGCGCGCAGCTCTTCGGCAGGCGCGTCCCGCGAGAAGTAGTCGTCCGCGCCGAGGTGTTGCGCGGCGCTGCGGAGCGCGCGGCCGTCGTCGCGGAAGAGGAGCACGACGGGCAGCGCGAAGCTCGAAGGCTGCGCGCGCAGACGGCGCGCGAGCGAGAGGAGTCGCGCCTCGCCCTCGCGCGTGCCGAAGGCGATGAGGACGACCGAAGGCGAAGTCTCTTTCGCGCGCGCGGCGGCCTCCTCGGCCGTGGCCTCCGCGGCCTCGAAGCCGGCGGCGGCGAGCCTCTCGCGCAGCGCCTCGGCGTCCGCGCCTTCCTCGGCGACCAGCAGCGCGCGCCTCGCGGCTCCGTCTGAGTCTTGTCGAGAGTCTTGTTGCACGTCTTTGGGGCGGGCGGTACTGACCCGGCGCCGCAATCATACCGCGACAGCCCGCGCGGCCAAACATCCGGGGCGCACAAAAAACGAGAGGGACGGTTCGGCGCCCGTCCCTCTCACGAGTCTGTTGGTTTTTCGAGTCCGGCCGTGTGGGCCGTCGTCACTGGCTGACGAGACGCAGCTTGCCGTCGGGCGTCCGCACGGCGTAGACGTTCGTCTCGTAGACGAGCGGAGGCGGCTCGGCGGACTTGAGCTTTGCGATCTGCGTGCGCGAGACGCGCGGCGCGATGCGCGCCGTCGAGGGGTCGCGCATCAGTGCGTAGCGCGCTGAGATGCGTTTGACGTACTCCTGCGTCTCGCGGTAGGGCGGGACGTTGCGGCCGTACTTCAGAACCGCGCCCTCGCCCGCGTTGTAGCCGGCCAGGGCGAGTCGCACGTCGCCGTCGAACATGTTGAGCAGGATGCGCATGTATTTGACGCCGCCCTCGATGTTCTGCCGCGGGTCGAAGATGTCGCGGACGCCGAGGCGCGCGGCCGTCGCCGGCATCAACTGCATCAGCCCGCGCGCGCCCTTGTATGAGAGCGCGAACTTTTTGAAGGACGACTCGCGGTGCATGATCGAGTAGATGAGCAGCGGGTCAACGCCGTGGCGGTTGCTCGACTCGACGATGAAGCGGTCGACGCTGGCGTCTCCGGTCGAGAAGCCGTCGAGCGCGCTCCCCAAAGCCATCTGGAGAGAAGGCGCGGGGGCGACCGCGGCCGGCGCGGCGGAGCGGCGCGGCGCCGAAGCCGGGGCGGGGGACTTGGAAGCGTCGGCGGCGGCAGTCGGCGAGCTGGTCCGCGCGGTCAGCTTCAGCGCCCTCCTCGGTCGCGTGGCGGGCGCGGGCGGCGTGGGCGGCTGTTCGACGCGCACGCCGTCGGGCACGTCGAAGTTGTCGAAGCGGTAGCCGCCCGCGGCTTGCTGCGCGGAGGCGGTCAGGCAGGAGAAGAGAAGCAGGGCGCAGGCGGGGGCGAGTCTCTTGCGGAGCGGGGGAAGTGTTTTCATGACCTTGCTCGTTCCGGACGCGCTCGCGCGTCTTGATAAATCTCTGAGGGGCGCGTTGAATTTTTGTCTGAGGAAGGGGTCGCCGAAAGCCGTCACGGGTGCGCTCGACCGAACGCACAAGCAGGATAACACATCGAAACCGGACTGTTCAACAAAATTCCCTGAGTGTTTAACTCAAAATATTTATCAATTTAGACGGGTAATATGTGCCGGTGGGGTGGGGGCAGGGGTGTGAGAGGCTCGGGGCGTGCGCGGCGCGCGGGCGGGAGTCTTGACAGCGCGTGTATGATGAAGGCCGCTCATCCGAGCGGATTCTACGGCACATAACGCGTGCGTCCGCCAGCGCACCTCACCCTTCAGGAGAAAGAAAATGAGGAGAATACTGACCGCCGCGCTCGCGGCGACGCTCTCGCTTTCTGCCGTCGTCGTGGCGCAAACCAGCGCCCCCTCCGCAAACACGGCCGACGCCAACACGAACGCGCCGAAGAAGCGCGGCCCCGTCTTCCGCGCCACGAAGGAACAGGTCAAACAGGCTCAGGAGATTCTGAAGCGGAGGGGCTTCTACGCGGGCGACTCCAACGGCAAGCTGGACGCGGCGACGCGCGAGGGCCTCAGGAAGTACCAGGAGGCCGAGGGGCTCAAAGTCACGGGCACGCTCAACGCGGCGACGCTCCAGAAGATGAACGTCGTGCTCACAGACAAGCAGAAGACCTGGGTCGCCGCACACAGCCGGACCGGGCAGTGAGCGGCTAAAGAGGGGTAGGGGTAAAAAAGGGGAAGGGGGAGGGACTGAAAACCTTTATCCCTTCCCCTTCCCCTTTGACCCTTCGTTCAAGCCGAGGCGGCCTGTTCGGTGAGGAGGCGTTCGACGATCTGGTAGCTGGCCTCCAGAGCCTCGCTGAGCTTCTGCGGCTCGGGGCCGCCGCCCTCGGCCATGTCGGGCTTGCCGCCGCCGCGTCCGCCGATGATGGGCGCGAGCTCTTTGATGACGCGCCCCGCCGGGACGCGCTTCGAGAGGTCGGGCGAGGTGCGCACGATGAGCGAAGCCTTGCCGTCGGCGCGCCGGCCCAAGACGACGACGCCCGTCTTGATCTGCGCGAGCAGAGTGTCCGAGAGCTGGCGCAGCGCCGAGGCGTCGAGGTCGCTCGCCTCGCGCGCGAGGACGGTGACGCCGCCCTCGACCTCGCGCACGTCCCTGCCGTCCTGCGACGACGAAGCGCCGCCGCCGAGCGCGAGCTTGAGGCGCAGCTCGTCCGCCTCGCGCCGCGCCTTCTTCAGCTTGATCTTGAAGAGGCCGATGTCTCCGGTCGCGCGGACGTGCGTGCCGCCGCACAGTTCTTTGGAGAAGCCGGGGACGGTCAGGACGCGCACCTTCTCGGCGTACTTCTCGCCGAAGAGCGCCATCGCGCCCGAGCGCATGGCCTCGTCGAGCGAGACGAGGTCGGTCTGGACGCGCTCGTTGCGCAGTATCTGGTAGTTGACCAGTCGCTCTATCTCGGCCAGCTCGTCGCGCGTCAGCGGCTGGAAGTGCGAGAAGTCGAAGCGCAGGTAGTTGGGCGCGACGACCGAGCCGGCCTGCTTGACGTGCGTCCCGAGGACTTCGCGCAGCGCGGCGTGCATCAGGTGCGTCGCCGTGTGGTTGCGCCGCGTGGCGTCGCGCTTCTCGACATCTACTTGAGCCGTCACCGTGTCGCCGACGCGCAGGTTTCCGCGGTCAACCTTGACGCGGTGGACGACAAGGCCGCTCGCCGGCGAGGGCGGCGTGTCGTTGACGGTGGCGTGCGTGTCGCCGCGGACGATGACGCCCGTGTCTCCGACCTGCCCGCCCGCCTCGGCGTAGAAGGGCGTGCGGTCGAGGGCGACTTCGCCCTCGTCGCCCCCGGACAGCTCTTCCACTTCCTCTTCGCCGCGCAGCAGCGCGAGGACTTTCGCGCCGTCGGTGCGCGTCTCGTCGTAGCCCGTGAACTGCGCTGCGCCGGCGCGCTCGGCGATTTGAGCATAGACGGGATTCGCCTTCGCGGCGGCGGCGGCGTGACCCTTCGCGGACGCGCCCTGAATCTCGCGCAGCGCGCGGTCGAACTCCTCGTTGTAGGTGTCCTCGTCCACACCGAACCCGCGCTCTTCGAGCCCGACGCGGATGAGGTCGCGCGGCGTGCCGAAGGTGTCGTAGAGCCGCGCCAGCTCCGCGTAGTCGGGCATCTCGCCCTCGGTCGCCGTGGAGAAGAGGGCTTCGAGCTTCTGCAAGCCCACGGTCAGCGTCGAGCCGAAGCGCTCCTCTTCGAGCCTGACCATGCGCCCGATGAACTCGCGCGAGGTCTCAAGCTCGGGGTAGGCGTCCTTCATCTGGTCGACGACGAAGTCCGCGACCTTGTGGAAGAAGTTGCCCTCGAAGCCGAGCGCGTTGCGGCCGTGGTAGATGGCGCGGCGCATGATCTTGCGCAGGACGTAGTTGCGCCCCTCGTTGCTCGGCAGGATGCCGTCGGCGACGGAGAAGGCGGTGGCGCGCGCGTGGTCGGCGATGACGCGCATGGCGAAGCCCTCGGGCGTGTCGGGCTCGTAGTGGCGGTCGGCGAGCCGCGCGGTGAACTCGACGGCGGGGCGGATGATGTCCGTGTCGTAGTTCGTCTTCACGCCCTGGATGACGGCGGTGAAGCGTTCGAGCCCCAAGCCGGTGTCGACCGACGGCGCGGGCAGCGGTTCGAGCGCGTACTTGCCGGGCGCGGTCTCGACGCGGTTGTACTGCATGAAGACGAGGTTCCAGATCTCCATCGTCGTGTCGCCGGGGCCGTTGACGTGCTCGGGGCGGTTGAACTCCGGGTCCTCGGGGTGCTCGCCGAGGTAGTAGTTGATCTCGGAGTTGGGGCCGCAGGCGAAGCGGATGGCGTCCTCCTTGAAGTAGTCTCCGAAGGAGAAGTTGCCGAGCATCTCGAAGAAGGTGTGGTGGCGTGCGGTCTTGCCGACCTCGTCGAGGTCGTTGTGCTTGCCGCCGGCGCGCAGGCACTTCTGCGAGGAGGCCGCGCGCGCGTAGTCGCGCTTCTCCGAGCCGAGGAAGACGTCCTTGAACTGGTTCATCCCGGCGTTGGCGAACAGAAGCGTCGGGTCGTTGGCCGGCAAAAGCGGGCTCGAAGCGACGCGCCTGTGCCCGTGCTTCTCGAAATAGCTAAGGAATCTCTCGCGAATCTCGTTCCCAGTCATCATAAAAAAAGTAGTCAGTAGACAGTGGCCAGCAGCCGGTAGAGGCCGTCTGACGACGAGTGAATACTTGACCAGAATCTCCTTGCGGAAAAGTTTAGCACGCGGCATCGGGGCGGGCGAAACGGCGACGCCGAGCGCTTCGGCCGCGAGGTGAAAGTCTCCCGCCGCGGCGAGTTTCGGTGGTACAATCCGCCGCCCGCGCAGGTGAACTGGATGGATCGTGAACGCTGGCGTCGGATAGATACGATCTTCAAGTCGGCTCTCGAACTCCGGCCGGAGGAGCGCGCCGCCTTCCTCGAACGCGCGTGCGCGGGCGACGCGGCGCTGCGCCGCGAGGTCGAGTCCCTCATCGCGCACGACCGCGACGAGAGCGCGCTGCCGACCAAGCCGCTCGTCGTCTACGCGGCCGCCGACGCGGCCGCCGAACAACTCCTGGCCGAGCGGCGGAAGCCGGACGAGGCCCGCCCACCGCTCTCTTCCGATTCGATTGACGAGGCGCGTTTCGTCCCCGGCGACATCCTCGCCGGGCGCTACCGCGTGGTGGGCTTGGTCGGGCGCGGCGGGATGGGCGAGGTCTACCGCGCCGACGACCTCGTGCTCAAGCAGGCGGTCGCGCTCAAGTTCCTGCCCAAGTCGGTTTCGGGCGACGGCGCGGCGCTCGAACGCTTCCGGCGGGAGGTGAGGGTCGCCCGCCAGATTTCGCACCCGAACGTCAGCCGCGTCTACGACATCGGCGAGGCCGACGGGCTGCACTTCCTCTCGATGGAGTTCATCCGTGGCGAGGAGTTGGCCTCGGTGCTGAAGCGCTTCGGCCGGCTGCCGGCGGACAAGGCCGCGGAGATCGGGCGGCAGATTTGCGCCGGCCTCGCCGCGGCGCACAAGGGCGGCGTGCTCCACCGCGACTTGAAGCCCGCCAACGTGATGATCGACGAGACGGGCGACGCGCGCGTCACGGACTTCGGGCTGGCCGCGCTCGCCGAGGAGACGCGCGGCGAAGAGATGATGGGCACGCCCGCCTACATGTCGCCCGAGCAGCTCGCGGGGCGCGAGCTGACGCTGAGGAGCGACATCTACTCGCTCGGCCTCGTCCTCTACGAACTCTTCACCGGCCGGCGCGCCTTCGGCGCGCGCACGCTCCCCGAACTGCTCCGCCTGCGCCGGAGCGACGCACAGCCTTCCTCCCCTTCGAGCCACGTCAAAGACCTCGACCCTCTCGTCGAGCGCGTCATCCTCCGCTGCCTCGACACAGACCCCGCGCGGCGGCCCGCCTCGGCGCTCGAAGTGGCGGCGGCGCTGCCCGGAGGCGACCCGCTGGCGGCGGCGCTCGCGCTGGGCGAGACGCCCTCGCCCGAGATGGTCGCCGCCGCGCCGAAGGAGGGCGCGCTCCGCCCCGCGGTCGCCGTCGCGCTGCTGGCCTCCTTCCTCGGCGGGCTGGCGCTCGTCTGCCTGCTGACGCGCGGCGTGGCGCTCTACCGCACGACCCCGCTCGAAAAGTCGCCGGAGGTCATGCGCGTGCGCTCGCGGGAAATCATTAAGAGACTCGGCTACGCCGAGCCGCCCGCCGACCACGCCTCCGGGATGACGATTGACCGTGCGTACCTGGACTCCGTCGCCGCAAACGACCAGTCGCCCGCGCGCTGGGAGAGGCTCCGGACGGGCGAGCCGTCCGTCTATTACTTCTGGTATCGCCAAAGCCCGCGCCACCTCTTCCTGCCGACGAGCTACCCGATCATCTTCGACGAGCCGGCGTGGGACGTGACCGGGATGGCGGGCGTCGTCCTCGACTCCGAGGGGCGCCTGCGTAAATTCGTCGCCGTCCCGCCGCAGAGTGAGACGCCGCGAGAGCCTGCGCCAGGCCCCGCCGCCGCGCCCGACTGGTCGGCGCTCTTCGCGGAGGCGGGGTTCGACCAGTCGAAATTCCAGCCCGCCGCCGGGCCGACGTGGGTTCCGCCGCACGCCTCGGACGCGCGCGCGGCGTGGGGCGGCGCCTACCCTTCGCGGCCCGACATTAGAGTTCACGTCGAGGCGGCGAGCTACCGCGGCAGGCCGGTCTATTTCGAGGTCGTCAACCCGTGGGATCAGCCCGTGCGCGACGTCGGGCGGGCGGAGGCGCCCGGCGAGCGCGCGCTGGGCCTGGCGGTCATCGCCCTCTTCATCATGGCCCTCGTCGGGGGCGCGCTCCTCGCGCTCAGGAATCTGCGGCTGGGGCGCGGCGACCGGCGCGGCGCGTTCCGCCTCGCCCTCTTCATGTTCGCGGCGCGGATGCTCGTCGAGTGGGTCTTCGGCGCGCATCACTTCGGCTCGCCCGGCGAGGAGTTCATCCTGCTCGTCGAGTATCTGAAGTCGGGCCTGTTCGTGGGCGCGTTCGTGTGGCTGCTCTACCTCGCTCTCGAACCGCTCGTCCGCCGCCGCTGGCCCGAGCGGATCATCTCGTGGAGTCGGCTGATGGCGGGCGGGTGGCGCGACCCGCTCGTGGGCCGAGACATCCTCATCGGCTCGCTCTTCGGCGTCGCCTTCATCCTGCTCCGCTTCCTCGCGTACCTCGTGCCGAAGTGGCAGGGACGCCCGCCGGGCGTGCCCATCGGGCCGGACGCGGAGACGTTCGGCATGGCGGGCTTCCCCGCGGGCTTCGCCAACCAGATACACGCCTCGGTCGGCAACTCCTTCGTGCTGCTGCTGCTCCTGCTCCTGCTCTTCATCATAGTGCGGCGGACGTGGCTGGCGGCGCTGGGGGCGTACCTCGTCCTCTTCGGCATGGCGGTCCTGTCGGCCGGCGCCGGCTCGCCGCTCAGCCTGCCGTTCGTCGCGCTCTTGCCGATGCCGATGGTGGCCTCGCTCTACCGTTACGGCCTGCTGGCGTCTGTCTCCGGCCTGTTCGTCGTGCACCTCTGGGTCTTCTTCCCCGTCACCACCGAACTCTCGTCCTGGTACGCGAGCGGCTTCGTGCTCGACGCGCTCGTCTGCGTGGCGCTGGTCTTCTACGGCTTCTACACCTCGCTCGCCGGCCAGCCGCTCTTCCGCGACGATTTACTGAAGGACTGAGAATCAAGGCGGGTGAGGGGACGCGCGCGGGGAGCGGCGGGCCAAAGTTCAGTCGGCCAAAGTCTCGTCGACGTCCGCGGCCGCGGCCTCGCGCACCTTGCGGATGATGAGGTCGTAGGAGAAGCCGAGGCGCAGGAGGTGGTCGTAGAGGCTCTTGGTCTCCTGGCGCGTCGCGGGGCGGCCGCGCAGGCGCACGCGCTTGTCGATGGCGCGCGCGATGAGTTCTTCCTCGGGCGTCTCCTGGTAGACGAGTTCGAGCGCGGCGTCGGCCGTCTCCTTCGAGATTTTTTTGGCCTGGAGGTCGCGCGCGAGTCGCTGGCGGCCGACCGGCTTCTGCCTGACGCGGTAGGAGGCGAAGCCGACGGCGAACCGCTCGTCGTCGAGGTAGCCGTACTCCTTGAGCTTGGCGAGCGCGTAGTCGACGGCCTCCTCGTCCGCCCACCCTTTTTCGAGCAGGCGCTCGCGCAGCTCCTCGACCGAGCGCGGCTTGGCGGCGAGGAGTTTGACGGCCCTCTGCACCGTGCGCGCGCGCGCCTTCTCGGCGTCGACGACGCGCGGCGGTCGCGCCTTCCGCTTCTCCTCTTCGAGGTCGGCGTTGATCTGCCTCTCGGTCTTCGACGGCCTCGGCCTGTACTTCCGGCTCTTGCGCTGCATCTCGGACGATACTCTACCCGCCCGCCTTTAGGTCGGCAAATGATTGCTTTAAGATTGCCGGCAGGATGGACGGCATTCTCATCATCGACAAGCCCGCGGGCTGGACTTCGCACGACGTGGTGGCGCGCGCGCGGCGCGTGCTCGGGGAGAAGCGCGTCGGGCACACGGGCACGCTCGACCCTTTCGCCACCGGCGTCCTCGTCCTGCTCGTCGGGCGCGCGACGCGGCTCGCGCAGTTCCTCTCGGGCGCGGAGAAGGAGTACGTGGCGACCGTCCGCCTCGGCTACTCGACCGACACGGGCGACCTGATGGGCGGGCGCCGCGAGAGCCTGTCCCCGGGCGAGGCGGCGCTCGACTGCGCGGCCGTCACGCGCGAACGCGTGGAGGCGGCGCTCGCCCCCTTGCGCGGCGACATCGAACAGGTGCCGCCGATGTACTCGGCGAAGAAGGTCGCGGGGAAGAAGCTCTACGAGCTTGCGCGCCGGGGGGAAGAGGTCGAGCGCAAGGCCGCGCGCGTCCGCGTGAGCGAGTTTGAGATTCTTGCCGACGAAGACGGAAGTCTTCTGCGTCCCGGCGCGGGCGGGACGTGCGACCTGCGCGCGCGCGTCGTCTGCTCGGCCGGGACTTACGTGCGCGCTCTGGCCGAGTCGGTCGGCGAAAATTTAGGCACGGGCGCGCACCTCTCGGCGCTCAGGCGCACGCGCGCCGGCGAGTTCGGCTTAGAGCGCGCGGTCTCTTTGGAAAGAATGCAAAAACTCGTCGAGGGGGGCGGGAAATTTTTAGTCCCCCTGGAAGCGGCGCTCCCGCACCTGCCCGCGGCGCATCTAACGGCCGAGGACGCGCGCCGCGCGCGGCACGGGGCGGCGGTGCCCGTGCGCGACCGCGCGGGACTGGAGGACGGCCGCCACGTGCGCGTCCACGACGAGGGCGGGGCGCTCATCGCGGTCGGCGTCTACGACGGGGCGGCCGGGCTCGTCAGGCCGCGCGTGATGCTCGCGGTCGAAAAATAAGTGTTGACCGGGGCGGGAGAGGGCTGTGCTATACTCGGCCGCAACGGCGGTCGTGAAAGCGACTCGGCATCGACAGGCGCGAGCCGTCCGGCAGCCCTTTCCCATTTGAAAAAAAAGCTAGTTGAGGAGTTGAACGAAACTCGACGGCGCGGCGAGCGCGTCTCGCGCGGGCGCCCTGCACACGCGCATCGAGTTGCGTTCCTCAAGGCGTCCCTTTCGGGCCGCCCGGTTATCATTTGAGGGCGTGACTCCACACGCCGTCCCTAGCGCGCGCGAAGCCGACAGTGAGGTTTACAGAAGGCTATGCAAGAGCAGGATGGCAAAGGAAAGTTCGACATTTCGGCGCGGCTCGAAGCGCTGCGCCAGGAGCACGCGGCGCTGGCCTGGGAGGGGAGCTTCCGCGACTACTTCGAGCTGGTCACCCAGAACCCGCGCCTCGCCCAACTCTCACACGCACGCATCAACGACATGATCCACGCCTCGGGCGTGGAGAAATTGAACGAGGGGACGCGCGACGAGGTCGCGCGCTACAGGTTCTTCGCCTCCGAGCTGTTCGGCATCGAGGAGCCCATCGCGCGCTTCGTCGAGTACTTCAAGTCGGCCGCGCAGCGCCTCGAAGTCCGCAAGCGCATCCTCCTTTTGATGGGCCCCGTCGGCGGCGGCAAGTCGACCATCGTCACGATGCTCAAGCGGGGCCTGGAGGAGTGGACGCGCACCGAGGCCGGCGCCGTCTACGCCATCAAGGACTGCCCGATGCACGAGGAGCCGCTCCACCTCATCCCGGCGCAGCTCCGCCCCGAGATCGAGAAGCATTACGGCATCTACATCGAGGGCGACCTCTGCCCGCAGTGCCGCTACGCCTTAGAGCACACCTACGGCGGCCGCCACGAGGACGTGAGAGTCCACCGCATCGTCTTCTCCGAGAAGCAGCGCGTCGGCATCGGCACCTTCGCCCCGAGTGACCCGAAGTCGCAGGACATCACCGAGCTGACCGGCTCCATCGACCTCTCGACCATCGGCGAGGTCGGGGTGGAGAGCGACCCGCGCGCCTACCGCTTCGACGGCGAGCTGAACATCGCCAACCGCGGCGTGATGGAGTTCATCGAGATGCTGAAGGTGGACGAGAAGTTCCTCTACTCGCTCCTCACGCTCTCGCAGGAGCAGAACATCAAGACCGGGCGCTTCGCCATGCTCTACGCCGACGAGGTCATCCTCTCGCACACGAACGAGAACGAGTACGTCTCGTTCGCCGGCAACAAGAAGTCGGAGGCGCTGCAGGACCGCATCATCCTCGTCCGGGTGCCCTACAACCTCCGCGTCTCGCAGGAGGAGCGCATCTACGACAAGCTCCTCAACCAGTCGGACATCCTCCGCAACGTCCACATCGCGCCCAACACCCTGCGCGTCGCCGCGATGTTCGCCGTCATGACGCGGCTCGAAGAGCCGAAGCGCGCCAACGTCGACGTCGTCAAGAAGATGAAGCTCTACGACGGCGAGGACGTGGAAGGGTACAAGTCGAAGGACGTGCGCGAGCTGAAAGAAGAGTCCGTCCGCGAGGGGATGGACGGCATCAGCCCTCGCTACGTCATCAACCGCCTCTCGGGCGCGCTGGTGCGCGACGGCATCACCTGCATCAACCCCATCGACGCGCTGCGCGCCATCAAGGACGGCTTCGAGCAGCACACCGGCATCAACCCCGAGCAGCGCGAGCGGTACCTCAACCACATCTCGGCGGCGCGCAAGGAGTACGACGAGCTGGCCAAGATCGAGGTGCAGCGCGCCTTCGTCTACTCGTTCGAGGAGATGGCGCGCACCATCTGCAACAACTACCTCGACAACGTCGAGTCCTACTGCAACAAGGAGAAGATCAAGGACCCCATCACCGAGGAGGAGATGGAGCCCGACGAGCAGCTGATGCGCTCCATCGAGGAGCAGATCGGCATCTCCGACAACGCCAAGAACACCTTCCGCCAGGAGATACTCATCCGCATCTCCTCCTACGCGCGCAAGGGGCGGCAGTTCGAGTACACGTCGCACGAGCGCCTGAAGGAGGCCATCGAGAAGAAGATCTTCGCCGACCTCAAGGACGTGGTGAAGATCACGACCTCGGCCAAGACGCCCGACCCCGACCAACTCCGCCGCATCAACGAGGTCGTCGACCGGCTGGTCCGCGACGGCGGCTACTGCCCCGTCTGCGCCAACGAGCTGCTGACCTACGTCGGCACGCTCCTCTCGCGCTAAACGCGGGCGACTGACAGGACACCAGCGGCGCCCGCCCTTCCCGACAGAAGTGCGGGCGCCGCCTTTTAGGACTTCAGAACTTTAGGACGCTCACCCGCCGCGCGTTCAAGGAGAGAATTGAATGAGCGACGAAGAAGATGACGAGTTGACCAAGTGGCGTAAAGAACGGGGTATCCCCGAAGAGGAAGTGCAGCGCCTGTTCTCGCCCGAGCTGCGCGAGCTTCGCCTCCTTGAGAAGCTGGAGCGTCGCGTCGAAGAAAACGATTCGGAGTCGCGGCAAAGGGACGAAGAGATAAAACGCAACATCGAGTTTATAGTCCGGCAGCAGGCGCAGTTCGGCACCGACATGCAACAGTTGCGCGAGACGCAAGCGCGGTCGGAGCAGAAGTGGGAGCGGACGGCCGAGGGCATCAATGCCCTCCTCGCTATCGCGGAGATTCATCAGCAGGAGATTAACGAGCTGAGGCAGGCGCAGGCGCAGGCGCAGGCGCGGACGGACGCGCAGGTGGCGGAGGCTCGTGTGCGGGCGGACGCCAAGTCGGCGGAAACGGACGAGCGGCTGAACGCCTTAATCAACACCGTCGAGCGAATCATCAGCGAGCGGCGCAACGGCGGGCGGAAAGAGGCAGAGGGTTCGGATGAGTAACGACTCGCACATCTCGGGGACGATACAGCGCAACGACTGGTCTTTGCAGCGCAAGGGCATCATCGACCAGGAGCGGCACAAGGAGCGCGTGAAGGAGGCCGTGCGCCGCAACCTCGGCTCCATCGTCTCGAACGAGGCCATCATCCTCTCCGACGGCAAGCGCACCGTGAAGGTCCCCATCCGCTCGCTCGACGAGTACAAGTTCCGCTTCGACCACCGCAAGAAGAAGCACGTCGGCACCGGCGACGGCAAGACCAGGGTCGGAGACGTCATCGCGCGCGAGGGGCAGCCCGGCCAGGGCGCGGGGCGCGGCCAGGGGCCGGCCGGCCAGGGCGCGGGCGCCGACTACTACGAGGCCGAGGTGGACATCGACGAGCTGGCCGCGCTCATCTTCGAGGACCGCCGGATGATCCTGGAGAACATCAAGCGCAACGCGCGCGAGTCGAACGAGCCGCACTTCGGCGGCGTGCGCAAGGAGGACCTCCGCTTCAAGACCTGGGAGGAGGCCGTCCGCTACGAGTCCAACGCCGTCGTGCTCGCGCTGATGGACGTGTCGGGCTCGATGGGCGAGTTTAAGAAGTACATCGCGCGGTCGTTTTTCTTCTGGATGGTTCGGTTCCTGCGCACCAAGTACGACAACGTCGAGATCGTCTTCATCTCGCACCACACCGAGGCGCGCGAGGTCACCGAGGAGCAGTTCTTCACGCAGGGCGAGTCGGGCGGCACCGTCGTCTCCTCGGCCTACCAGCTCGCGCTCGACATCATCTCGGCGCGCTACCGCCCCACGGACTGGAACATCTACCCGTTCCACTTCTCGGACGGCGACAACTACTACTCGGACAACGAGGAGGCCGTCCGCCTCGCCGACGAGCTGATACGGATGTGCAACCTCTTCGGGTACGGCGAGATCGGCGAGGAGGGCGGCGGCGGCTACCGCCGCTCGTCGGGCGCGCTGCTCTCCATCTTCAACGACCGGCTCCGCCAGAAGGAGCGCTTCATCGGCGTCCGCATCGACGACAAGGAAGACGTCTACCCCGCCCTCAAGCAGTTCTTCGGCCGCCGCGGCGTCGAGGCGTGAAAAAGCTGTAGCCAGTAGGCTCCGCTCTGCTGACGCTGACACGCCGACCGCCGACCGGTGAAAGGGTTTTCTACTGTCTACTGTCTACTGAAACCTATGGAAGACCGCGAGCTGAAGGGGCTGGAGCAGGCGCTCGAACAGATCTGGGAGGTGGCGCGCCGCTTCGGGCTCGACCCGTACCCCGTCCGCTTCGAGGTGGTGCCCGCCACCGTCATGTACGAGATCGGCTCTTACGCTTTGCCGGGGCGCTACTCGCACTGGACGTTCGGCAAGGCTTACCACCGGATGAAGACGATGTACGACTTCGGCCTCTCGAAGATTTACGAGGTCGTCATCAACACCAACCCCTCCTACGGCTTCCTGCTCGAGACCAACAGCCCCGTCCAGAACAAGCTCGTCATGGCGCACGTGCTCGGCCACGTGGACTTCTTCAAGCACAACGCATACTTCTCGCGCACCAACCGCCGGATGGTCGAGACCGTCTCGGCGCACGCCGGGAGGATGAGCGAGTACGAGTTCCGCTACGGCCGCAAGACGGTCGAGCGCCTGCTCGACGCCGTCCTCTCCATCGAGGAGCACATCGACCCCAACTTCTTCATCCGCCGCGAGGAGCAGGAACGCGAGCCCGGCGCGAAGAAGCCGCCGAAAGCCCCAGGCCGCTACGACGACCTCTGGGACATCGGCCGCCCGCCCGACGCGGCCGCGCCCGACGCCGGCGACGAGCGGCCGCGCGGCGACCGGCTCCCAGAGAAGGATCTCGTCTACTACATCGCCCGCAACTCGCCCTCCCTCCAGGACTGGCAGCGCGACGTCCTCTCCATGATCCACGAAGAGATGGAGTACTTCGTCCCGCAGATGCAGACCAAGGTCATGAACGAGGGATGGGCCTGCGCCGTCGCGGACACTCTGCTGTTGACCGAGGAAGGCTTCGTCCGCTTCGACGAGCTTTACGAGGCTGGCCGGAAGATTCGCGTCGCCACCGGCGGCGGCGGCGAGCTGCATCGCATCAAGGACTTTCACAAGGAGGAGTCCGTCCCGACGATACGCATCCGCACGCGGCGCGGCTTCACGATCGAAGGGGCGGAGAAGCACCGCGTCCGCACGGCCGAAGGGGGCTGGAAGTATCTGAGCGAGGTCGAAGCCGGCGACCTCGTCGGCCTCGCCGCCGGCACGAACGTCTGGCCGGCGGAGAAGGTGAGGCTGAACATCGAGTGGGGCGGCGTTTCCGCGACTCTCGGCGACGTGGCCGGCGCGGCCGGCGTCTCTTACGCGACCGCCTTCCGGCATCTGCACGGGCTAGCCCTCTCGCGCAACGCGCCGGCGCTCGACGCCGCGCTCGCGACGCTCAACTACCGCCCCGGGATGGCCGGCCGGATTTTACTGACGCGACGCACCCCGCGCGTCCCTCCTGAGCTGAACGAAGAGTTCGCGTGGTTCCTCGGGTACTTCGTGGGGGACGGCAACGTGACCAAGTCGGGCATCGGGCTGACGACGGGGGATGAGGACTCGGCGCGCAATCTCTGCGCCTCGGCCGAGTCCCTGTTCGGGCTGCGCGCCGGCCTGAAGCTGGACGAGAGCGGCGGGCACTCCCGCTGGCGCGTCGCGCTTCACTCGCGCGAACTCTGGCGGGTGCTCGAAGCGGCCGGAATCGACCTCGAAGATAGGGCCGGGGGACGCATATGCCGGCCCGGAAGGCGTCCGCCTCTCCTCTTCGAGCAAGGAGTTGATTCGGACGGTGCAGGTCGTCTTGCTCAACTACGGCATCCTGTCGCGGCAGCGCAGTCACCCGCACGACATCACGCAGCTCGAAATCAGCGGCGCGTCGGCCGCGCGCTTTCTCGAACGGATAGGCTTCGGCCTCGTGCGCAAGCAGCGGGCGCTGCGCGCCTGCGTCGAGTCGCACCGCTGGTTCGTCCGCGAGACTCTGGCCGACGAGGTCGCCTCGGTCGAGCGCCGCTGCGACGACGTGTACGACATCACCGTCGAAGAGAAGCACGCCTACGTCGCTAACGGCTTCGTCAACCACAACTCGTTCTGGCACTCGCGCATCATGCGCGAGCTGGACCTGCCGGACGTGGAGCTGCTGGAGTTCGCCGAGCTGCACTCGGGCGTCGTCTCGCCGCACAAGGGGCAGCTCAACCCTTACTACCTCGGCTACAAAATCTTCGAGGACATCGAGCGCCGGTGGGACTCGCCGTCGGCGGAGGAGCGCGGCCGGCCGGGGCGGGAGGGCGGCGGCGGGCGCGCCAGGATTTTCGAGGTGCGGGAGCTCGACAACGACGTCTCGTTCCTGCGCAACTACCTGACCGAGGAGCTGTGCGAGGAGCTGGACCTGTTCGTCTACGAGCTGGTGGACGAGGAGGAGTGGACGGTGACGGAGAAGCGCTGGGAGCGCGTCCGCGACCAGCTCGTCTCGAACATGACCAACTTCGGCTTCCCCTACATCGTCGTCGCCGACGGCGACTACAACAACAACCGCGAGCTCTACCTCAAGCACCAGTTCGAGGGCGCCGAGCTCGACACGAACTACGCGCGCCGCGTCCTCGAACACGTCCACACGCTCTGGGGCCGCCCCGTCCACCTCGAAACCGTCGTCGACGACGAGCCCGCCCGCCTCCACTACAACGGCGAAGAGCACGACGAGGATTAGGCGTGAACCGTAAACAGTAAACCGTGACGAGAAGAAGACTGTTCTTTCTCGTCACGGTTTACTGTTTACGGTTCACGCCTATATCGTCGGGTTCCAGGAGTTCATCCAGAGGGTGCTGGTCGATTCCCTGCGGCCGACCTTGTAGACGTTGAGGCTTGTGAGCGGCGGCGAGTAGAGGTGTAGCGTGACGAGGTCCTGGCCGCTCACGTCGGGGTTACCGAGCTGGTGTATGTCGGGCACGTCCGCGCCCGTCACCTGCCCGGGCGTCCACTCGCGCGCGGAGCCGTAGCGCAAGCCCTCGTCGTCCCCGCCCATCTCGAAGATGGTCTCCCACATCACCCCGCGCAGCACGCGCACCGCGCCGAACGAGCCGGCGTGGTCGTGAATCGGCGTGCGCTGACCCGGCCGCCAGCAGAGCACGAGCAGCTCGGCGTGCTCGCCCAGGTGTACGCGGTGGCGCGCGTACGTCCCCTCCTTGAACGAGACGTACGGGCGCAGCTCGTCGGCGCCGACCTCGACCCGCGCGAGCAGCGCGTTCAGCTCCTCGAACGTCGGCCGCGCGCCGGGGCGCGAGAGCCGCCCGGCGAGTCCCGCCAAATCGTAGCCCGTCTCCAGGGTTGTGCTCGTGGACATCTGCCCTCGGCTCCTCAAAAGTTGAAAGCTCAGTCGAGACTGCGCAGGAACTCCGCGAGGTCTCTGAAGCTCTCGGCGTGGAGGTCCGCGGGGAACTTGCGGCGGACGGACTCGCCCCGGAAACCCTCGCCGCCGAGCACGACGCGCGTCCCGCGCGCGCGCGCCGCCGCCTCGAACTGCGTGTAGTCGCGCGCGTTGTGCTCAAGCTCGCGCTGCATCGTCGAGGAGACGCAGACGAGGGCCGGGCGCTGCTTCGAGACGTACTCGGCCAGCGCGAAGAAGGGCGTGTGCCCGCCGAGGTTGCGCGCCTCCCAGCCCGCGCCCCCGAGGAGCGCCTGCGCGCAGAGGACGGGGAGCGTGTGCAGCTCGTCCTCCGCGGCGCAGCAGACCGCGCGGGGCGCGTGCGCGCCCGCGCGCCTCACCGATCCCGCCAGCGACTCGACGGCGTGCGCGGCCGTGCTCGTCGCCAGATGCTCCTCGGCCACAGACATCTCGTCCGACTCCCAACGGTCGCCCACACGCCGCATCGACGCCGTGACCACCTCGTCGAAGATGTGTTCGAGCGGCGCGCCCGTCATGTGCGCTTCGAGCAGGAGCGCGGCGGCTTCGGCCGCGTGACCATCCGTAATCGCCGCGAAGAACTGCTGGTCGGTTTGGGACGTGTCGAACAACGCCGCCCCCGCCGCCTCCGCCTGTGTCGCCGCGCCAACCGGGGCGCCCAGCCCCCGCTCGGTCTGGAAGCGCATCACGTCGGCGACGGGGAAACGCCTGTGGCCGCCGACCGTGCGCCCGGAGCTGAGCTGCCCCGTGTCGGCCCAGCGCTTGATGGTCGCCTCGCTGACGTGCCAGAGCCGCGCCAGTTGCCGTGTGGTCAGGAATTTTGCGGGAGCAAGTGTCATGAACGTTTCAAGCGCTTAAAGAGTACGCCTCCGAACTCTGCCGTTCAAGTCTATATCGGAAATTCTCCGACAATTAAAATGCCCGAACTTTGTCACCAAATCGTGACGAGCGAATTGGCCGTTTCATGTATTCTGCAAACGTTCTTAAGTCGCTCATGTTTGAAGGGCGGGACCGCCACCCCGACCGGCGCTGCTGGAGCCGTCCGGGCGACCCCATCAACGTGGCCTTATGCTC
>JAIVJI010000053.1 GCA_020200135.1 Acidobacteriota bacterium
GCCCCCCAGACGCGTGCGGGACTTGCCCCCCCCCAACTTCAAACTCCCTTCAGCGCTCCGTGCGGCGCGCGCCGTCCTCGCCCACCTCGGTGACGGCCTCGTCGTGGGCCGGGTCCGGTTCGGCCGGCGTGCGCTGGAGCGACCACTTGAGCGCGGGCGGCGTCACCAGCGTCGTGACGATGACCATGATGACGACCGCGCCGAAAGTCGCCGGCCCGATGACCGGTTGCGGCGCGCCCGACGCGTCGGGCAAAGTCAGCGCCGCGCCGATGCCGGCGAAGATGAGCCCCACCTCGCCGCGCGGGATCATCCCGAGCCCCACCGACAGTCGATTCACGCCGCGCTCCAACACCCCGAGCGAGCAGACCTGCTTGCCGACGACGGCCGCCGCCGTCAGCACCGCCGCGAAGCCCAGCAGCTCCCAGCGCGCGAACGCCGAGAGGTCAACCTTCATCCCCATCAGCACGAAGAAGACGGGGACGAGCATCGCGCTGACGGGCGCGAGCAGGTCGTGGAGCCCGCGCTCGCCGCCGGCGCTGAAGACTTCGAAGTGCGCCTCGTCGAGGACGAGCCCGGCGGCGAAGGCGCCGACGATGGGCGCGAGCCCGACGGCCGCCGCCGCCCACGCGAGCAGGAAGCAGAAGGCCAGCGAGAGCGCCAGCAGCATCCCGCTGCTGCGGAAGCGCCCCGCGCCGCGGAACAGGTGCGGGACGACGAAGTGGCCGACGGCGATGGCGCCGACGAGGAACGCGACCGACGCGCCGGCGATGCGCGCCACGTCCGAGACGGCCAGAGCCTGGCCCGCCGCCGACGCGCGTATCGCGCCCGAGACGACCGCCAGGATGAGGAGTCCCATCACGTCGTCGATGACGGCCGCGCCGAGGACGATGCGCGCCTCCCTCGTCTGGAGCCGCCCCATGTCGCGCAGCACGCGCGCCGTGATGCCGACCGAGGTCGCGCACAGCGTCGCCCCGATGAAGACGTGGACGAGCGTCGGCTCCGCCGGCATGAAGTAGTAGGAGACGCCCCACCCGAGGAAGAATGGGACGACGACGCCGAGAATCGCCACGAGCAGCGAAGACCAGCCGACCTCGAGCATCTCCGTGATGTTCGACTCGAGCCCGACCTCGAAGAGCAGGATGATGACGCCCAGCTCGGCGAGCGCGCCGATGACCGCGTGCGTGCGCAGGGCTTCGACGCCGCCCACGCCCGCCAGCGCCAGCGCGCCGACGGCCATCCCCGCCATCAGCTCGCCGAGCACCGCCGGCTGGTTCAGGCGCTCGAAGACCTCGCCGCCGATTTTCGCCACGGCGAAGATGAGCGCCAGCCCCAGCAGGACGAACGGGTCGAGCCCGTGCCCCGCCGCGTCGGTGCCCCGCGCGTCGCCGCCGCCCGCCGCGGACGCGCCCGCGGGCAGAAGCGCGCAGGCCCCGGCGAGCCCCGCTGCCAGCGTCGGCAGCAGTGCTTTTGTCATTCCACTTCTCATCGGCTTTCGGAAAGGAGTCGTCCCGGCGCGGGGCTGCGCGGCCCCGTCACTCGCCGAGGTAGGCTTCCTTGATGCGCGGGTCGGCGGCCAGCTCCTTCGACGCGCCTTCCATCACGATGCGGCCGGTCTCCAGGACGTAGGCGCGGTCGGAGTGTTTGAGCGCCGCGTGCGCGTTCTGCTCGACGAGGAGGATGGTCGTCCCCTCGCCGCGTATCTCGTCGATGGCCTCGAAGATGGTGTGGACGACGAGCGGCGCGAGCCCCAGAGAAGGCTCGTCGAGGAGGAGCAGGCGCGGGCGCGACATCAGCGCGCGCGCCATCGCGAGCATCTGCTGTTCGCCGCCCGAGAGCGTCCCGGCCTTCTGCGACTCGCGCTCTTTGAGTCGCGGGAACATGCGGAAGCCGCGCTCAAGGTCGCGGTTGATTTCGGCCTTGTTCTTCTTGAGGTAGGCGCCCATCTGGAGGTTCTCGCGCACCGTGAGGTTGGCGAAGACGCCGCGCCCCTCGGGCGACATCGAGATGCCGCGCGCGACGAGCTGGTGCGTCGGCTTGCCCGATATCTCCGCGCCCTCGAAAAGGATGCGCCCCTCGGTCGGCGCGAGCAGCCCGGTGATGGAGCGCAGCGTCGTCGTCTTGCCCGCGCCGTTGGCGCCGATGAGCGTCACCACCTCGCCCTGCTCGACGTGCATCGACACGCCCTTCAAAGCCCTGATGGCCCCGTAACTGACTGAGATGTTCTCTAGCGTTAGCATGATCCGGTAAGGCGCGCCTTCAGTCCCCCAGGTAGGCCTCGATGACCTTCGGGTCGTTGCGGATTTCGTGCGGGAGGCCGAGGGCGATGGACTTGCCGTAGTCCACGACCTGGATGCGCTCGCAGACGCCCATGACGACCTTCATGTTGTGCTCGACGAGCAGGATGGTCAGGCCGAAGCGGTCGCGAATCTTGTGAATCAGCTTGAGCAGGTCGTCCTGCTCCGACGGGTTCATGCCGGCGGCCGGCTCGTCGAGCAGGAGGAGCTGCGGGCGCGTCGCGAGCGCGCGCACAATCTCCAGCCGGCGCTGGCTGCCGTAGGGCAGGCTCGTCCCGCCCTCGTCCTTGAAGCGCGCGAGGTCGAAGATTTCCAGCAGCTCCATGCAGAAGTCGCGGTGCTCGCGCTCGTCGCGGCCGTAACGCGGCGTGCGAAACACCGCGTCGAGGAGCGACTGGCGCGTGTGGATGTGGCAGGCCGTCATCACGTTGTCGAGCACCGACATGCTGGGGAAGAGGCGTATGTTCTGGAACGTGCGCGAGACGCCGAGCGCGGCGATCTGGTAGGGGCGCAGGCCGTCCACGCGCCTGCCGCCGAAATCAATAGTGCCGGAGGTCGGCCGGTAGACGCCCGTGAGCAGGTTGAAGATGGTCGTCTTCCCCGCCCCGTTCGGCCCGATGAGGCCGTAGATTTCGCCGGGGCGCACGGCCATGTCCAGCTCGTTGACGGCGACGAGGCCGCCGAAGCGGATGGTGCACTTCTCGGTCTTGAGTATCGGCGCGCCGCCGCCGCCCCGCGCCGCCGCCGCCCCGGCGCCGGAGGGCGAGGCGCCCGGCGCAGCGCCGCCCGCGTGGCTCGTCCCCGTGTTCGGTGTCATCGCCGCGTGTCCCCCTCCCCGAGCGAAGTGTCGCCCGCGCGCTCGCCCAGCGTCGCCTTGTCGACCGAGTCGTTGTCGCGCGTGTCCTCGGCCGTGATCTCCTCGGCCTCGGTGCGCGTCTTGGCGCGGTCGCGCGCGCGCCAGCCCTTGAACGGGTCGAGCCCGCCGAGCAGGCCGTTGGGTCTGGTGATCATCAGCACGATGAGCAGGACGGAGTAGATGACCATGCGGTACTGCGCGAACTCGCGCAGCGCCTCGGGCAGCACCGTCAGCACGACGGCCCCGAGGACGGAGCCGACGATGGAGCCCAGCCCCCCGAGGATGATCATGATGAGGATCTCGAACGACTTGATGAACTCGAACGACTTCGGGTTCAGGTAGCCGTCGAAGTGCGCGAGGAGCACGCCCCCGGCGCCGGCGAGCGCCGACGAGATGACGAAGGCCATCACCTTGTAGCGCGTCGTGTTGACGCCCATCGCCTCCGACGCCAGCTCGTCCTCGCGGATGGAGACGAGCGCGCGGCCGATGGCGGAATGCACGAGGTTGTGGACGACGACGATGGTCAGCACCGCGACGAGGGCGATCCAGAAGAAGCTCTTGACGATGGGGATGCCGGAGTAGCCGCGCGCGCCGCCGATGGCCTCGATGTTGTTGAGGAAGACGACGATGATCTGCCCGAAGCCGAGCGTGACGATGGCGAGGTAGTCGCCCTTGAGCCGGAGCGACGGCACGCCGACGAGGAAGCCGGCGGCGCCCGCGACGAGCGCCCCGAGCGGCGTCGCCAGCAGCAGCGCCGCCGCCCACCCGAGCAGCCCGTCGCCCAGGCCGGCGGCGAGGCGCGCCCCCTGGTTGATCGAGAAGTAGGCCGAGGAGTAGGCGCCCACCGCCATGAAGCCCGCGTGCCCGATGGAGAACTGCCCCGTGAAGCCGTTGATGAGGTTCAGCGAGACGGCGAGCGTGATGTTGATGCCCGCCAGCATGATGATGCGCGCGACGTAGGGGCTGATCATCCGCCGCCCCGGATCGAACACGAAATAGTCCAGCGCATAGAGCACCGCGAGCAGCAGGAGGGCGACGACGAGGTTGCGCGCGTAGCGTGGCATAGGATTCGGGGGGTCGGGAGTCGGGAGTCAGAATGAAGAAAGCGAAACTGTTTTCCTTCCGACTCCTGACCTCTGACCCCTGACTTCTGTCTTCAGCGTCAGACTTTCTCCTGCGCGACAGAGCCGAGCAGGCCCGAGGGGCGGAACAGGAGCACCAGAATCAGAATGGCGAAGGCGACCGCGTCCTTGTAGGTCGGCGAAAGGTAGCCGACGACGAGGGTCTCCGTGATCCCGATGAGCAGTCCGCCGAGCATCGCGCCGGGGATGTTGCCGATGCCCCCGAGGACCGCGGCGACGAACGCCTTGAGGCCGACGAGGATGCCCATCAGCGGGTCGATGCGCGGGATGCGGATGGCGACGAGCACGCCCGCGGCCGCCGCCAGCGCCGAGCCGAGCGCGAAGGTGAAGGCGATGATGCGGTCGGTGTTGATGCCCATCAGCTTCGCCGAAGTGAGGTTGAAGGAGACGGCGCGCATCGCCTTCCCCGTCTTCGTCTGGTAGACGATGAATTGCAGGACGACCATCAGCGCCACGGCGATGACCAGCACGACGATGTCCGAGGAGTTGACCGAGACGCCCCCGCCGAGGTCGATGTTCTGCTTGGTAAAGAGTTCGGGGAAGAACTTCGGGTCGGCGCCGAAGACGACCTGCCCGCCGTTCTCCAGCAGGAGCGAGACGCCGATGGCCGTGATGAGCGCCGTGAGGCGCGAGTACTTGCGCACGGGGCGGTAGGCCAGGCGCTCGATGACGACGCCGAGGGCGGCGCAGATGGCCATCGCGAGGAGCATCACGACGAGCGCCGTAATCAGCGAAGGCTCCATCGCCCCGCCGCCGAGCAGCCCGCGCGCGACGACGCCGTCCGAGTCCATGCCGAGCATCTGCGCCCCGCGCGCGCCGAGGCCGTTGGCGAGGTAGTAGCCCATGAAGGCCCCGACCATGTACACGTCGCCGTGCGCGAAGTTGATGAGCTTCAGCACGCCGTAGACCATCGTGTAGCCGAGCGCGATCAGGGAGTAGATGGCCCCGAGCGAGATGCCGTTGATGAGCTGCTGGATGAACGTACTCATGCTTTTGTGAGCCGCGGGCGATGTGATTGTAGAGCTGTGTCCGAACCGCCGGGGGATTGCCGGGAGTTCACGCGGGGGTTTCTAAACGGGGCGCCGCCGCCCCCGCATCCCTTCCCGATTCCGCGCGCCGCCGCCGGGTGGCGGCGGCGCGCGGCTTCTTCAGCCCGACGGCCCGGGCGTCAGGGCTTGACCGGGCTCGCGTTGGCGTTCGCCGGGGCGGTGTTCGCGTTGGCGTTGGTGCCCGCGCCGGCGTTGGCGTTCCCCGCCGCGTTCGTATTCGCGACGGGACTCGCGTTCGCGTTCGCGCCGCCCGAGCCGGTTCCCGTGGGCATCGCCGCGCCCTCGACGACGACGCGCTCCTGGATGACGTACTTCCCGGCCTTGCCGTCGAGCGAGTTGGCGCGCTTGACGGCGTCGAACATGATGAGCGCGGCGTCGTAGGCCGTGGCGGCCAGCGCGTCGGGAATCTGCCCGTAGCGCTGCTGGTAACCCTGGACGAACTTCTGCACCTTCGGGTCGGTGTCGAAGGGCGAGTAGTGGTTGGTGAAGTAGCTGCCGACGACGGACGCGCCGCCGATGGTGTAGAGCTGCGCCGAGTCCCAGCCGTCGCCGCCGACGAGCGGCACGTTGAGCCCCTTGTCGCGCGCCTGCTTGGCGATGAGCGCCACGTCGCCGTAGTAGCCGGGGATGAAGATCACGTCCGGGTCGGCGCCCTTGATCGAGGTGAGCTGGCCGTTAAAATCCGTGTCCCCCTCCTGGTAAGACTGCGTGATGACGACCTGCCCGCCGAGGCGCGGGAAGACTTCGTTGATGACTTTTTCGAGGCCGGTCGAGTAGTCGTTCTTGCGGTCGACCATGAGGGCGGCGCGCTTCTTGCCGAGGCTCTTGGCGGCGAACTGCGACATGGCCGCGCCCTGCACGGGGTCGATGAAGCAGCTGCGGAAGATGTAGTCGCCCTTCTTCGTCACCTCGGGGTTGGTCGAGGACGGGGTGAGCAGCGGCACCTTCGCGTTCTGCGCGATGGGCGCGGCGGCGATGGTGCGCGAGGAGGCCACCTCGCCGATGATGCCGTGGACGCCGTCCTGCGTGACGAACTTGGTGACGATGGTCGCGGCCTCCTGCGCGTCCGAGCGGTCGTCCTGGACGAGCAGCTCGATCTGCTTGCCGTTGACGCCGCCGGCGGCGTTGATCTCGTCGGCGGCCATCTTGATGCCGTTGGTCGAGGAGATGCCGAACTGCGCGGTGCTCCCCGTCAGCGACATGAAGACGCCGATCCTGACTTTGTCGCCCGCGGCGCCGGGGCCGGTCGTCTGGCAGGCCGCCGCGGCCAACATCGAAGCCGTCAATCCGAGTGCGATAAAGGTGCGTTTCATATTTTCCTCGTCCGGTGTGTTACGTCGCGTAGTGCTCGGCCGGGGGGACGCGGCCCTGTGACTGCGCGCGGCGGTGCGACGGGGTGGCCCCGCAAACCCTCGCCGGCGCTATACGGCGGTCAGATTTTGGTATCATCGCCGCGAGCCGAATGCGCAGTCTAGCTCCCGCAGAAAGATTGTTGTCAGGCTTACGTCGCGCATTATACAGCTTTAGCGCCCGGTGTCGAGTGCAATCCTCCAACTTTTTGCCGCCAAATCGTCGCCCACTTCCCGCGCCCGAAGACGAGCTGAAGGCGGCGGCCGAGTCAGTCCTCGGGGCGCGGGCCAGCGTCGCCGGCCGGCTCGACTTCGGCAACGTCAATGGCGTCTACAGGGTCGAGGCCGCCGGCCGCGCCTACGCCCTCAAGGTCTTCAGCCGCGCCGACTGGCCCGAGCCCGGCAAGCTCGCGTGGGTCGAAGCGAGTCTCGCGCGCGCCGGCGTCCCGCGCGCGCGCCTGATCCACTACACGCGCGAGGCCGAGCACTTCCCGCACGGCTTCTCGCTGTGTGAGTTCGTCGAGGGCCAGAACTGCAAGGCGGCCGTCCGGCGCGGGAGCCTGTCGCCCGCCGCCTACTTCGAGCTGGCCGGCGCGCTGCTCCGTCAAGTTCACGCCGTCGGCCTCCCGCGCTACGGCTACATCGGCGACGGGCGCGGGATGTACGAGGACTTCCCCGGCTGGCTCCTCGACTGTGACGTGAAAGACAGCCTGCGGCAGGTTGACGAAGCGACGGTCGAAACGCTCTACCCTTTAATCGAGCGCAAGGTCGGGCCCGTCCTGCGCCGCTACGAGACGCGCTTCACGCCCGCGCTCGTCCACGGCGACTGTAATCCGAAGAACGGCGTGCTGACGCGTGACGGCGCGCTCGTACTCGTCGACTGGGACGAGGCCGTCGGCGGCTTCTGGGTCAGTGATTACGCCGGCCT
>JAIVJI010000011.1 GCA_020200135.1 Acidobacteriota bacterium
CCCTTGACGACGCGCCCGTTATCTACGTCAAGGCACGGGATGATGCGCTTAGCCAGCATGAACGCCCCCGGACTCCGCGAAGTTATTTAACAGCCGCAGCCCGGCGGCCTGACTCTTCTCGGGGTGGAACTGCACGCCGCAGACGTTCCCGCGCGCGACGACCGAGGCGTAGGTGAGACCGTACTCCGTCTCGCCGACGACCGCCGCGTCGTCGCCCGCGTCGCAGTAGAAGGAGTGGACGAAGTAGAAGAACGTCCCGTCGCCGACGCCCGAAGCCAGCGGGTGAGCTTTCCTCCACGCGACCTGATTCCAGCCGACCTGCGGCACGCGCAGGTTTTCGGGGAAGTGCCGCACGCGGCCCCGCAGGAACCCGAGGCCGCGGGTCACGCCGAACTCCTCCGACTCCTCGAAGAGCATCTGCATCCCGACGCAGACGCCCAGGAGCGGCGTCCCTTCGGCGACGCGCTCGCGCACGAGGCGGTCGAAGCCGCGCGCCCCGAGCGCCTCCATGCACGCGCGGAACGCGCCGACGCCCGGCAGCACGAGCCGCTCTGCAGCGCGCAGCACCCCTTCGTCCGAGCTGACGTGCGCGTCAACCCCGCCCGCGCGGAAAGCCTTCTCCACCGAGCGCAGGTTGCCGACGCCGTAGTCTATGATCGCGACGCTCGCCAACTTAATCCCCCGCCCTCCCGGCGCTCACAGCACGCCCTTCGTGCTCGGCACGCCCGCGACGCGCGGGTCGCGCTCGACCGCGCGTCGCAGCGCGCGCGCCGTCGCCTTAAATGTGCCTTCGAGGATGTGGTGCGTGTTGCGGCCCCGCAGGCAGTCGATGTGCAGGTTGCAGCGCACGGCCTCGGCGAGCGAGCGCCAGAAGTGCTCGGCCAGCTCGACCGAGAAGTTGCCGATGGTCTGCCGGCGCGTCTCGACCTCGTAGACGAGGTAGAAGCGTCCCGACAAATCGACCACCGCGCGGCACAGCGCCTCGTCCATCGGCACGGTCGCCTCGCCGTAGCGGCTGATGCCGGCCTTGTCGCCCAGCGCCTCGGCGAACGCCTGACCCAGAGTGATGGCCACGTCCTCGACCGAGTGGTGGTCGTCGATGTGCAGGTCGCCGCGGCACTCGACTTCGAGGTCGAAGAGGCCGTGCCGTGCGAACAGCTCAAGCATGTGGTCGAGGAACGCGACGCCGGTCGAGACCTGCGAACGCCCCGTCCCGTCGAGCCCTAAACGGACGCGCACGTCCGTCTCCTTCGTACGACCATGAAGTTCGCGCACGAGCGGACGGGCGCGAGCCCTCCGATGTTTTGCAACTCCGTAAAGAGGCGCTCGCGCTCGGCCACGACGCGCTCGACCGTGGGGCGCAGCTCCGCGTCGTACAGCTCGACGGCCACCTCGGCGGCGGTCTGCGAGAAGGCGTTGAGGTTATACGGCAGCACCGCCTTCGACACTTCTCGCGCAAGCTCGGGCGCGGCCAGCAGGTAGCCGACGCGCAGACCCGCGAGCGCCATCGCCTTCGAGAAGGTGCGGAAGACCGCGAGGTTCGGGTGACGTTCGAGGAGCGGCGCGACCGTGCGACCCGAAAACTCGAAGTAGGCTTCGTCGATGACGACGATGCCGCCCGCCCTCGTCAACAACCTCTCAAGCTCTTCCTCGCTGATGCGGCAGCCCGTCGGGTTGTTCGGCGAGCAGAGGATGGTCACGTCGGGCTCGTCGCGCTCGATTGCTTCAAGCAGGGCTTCCACGTCGAACCCGAGCGCGCCGTCGAGCGGCACGCTCAGCACCTCGCCGCCGAGCACGGTCGTCACCTGACGGTAGAGCGCGAAGGTCGGCTCGGAGATGAGCACGCGCTTGCCTTCGCCGACGGTGACCATCAGCGTCGCCTGTATCAGCTCGTTCGAGCCGTTGCCGGCGACCACGCCGTCCGCGCGCCAGCCGGCGAACGCGGCCAGCTTCTCGTGCAGCGCGGCCGGCACGAAGTCGGGGTAACGCGCCCACTCGCGCCGCCCCATCCGCCGCAGCGTCTCGGCGCGCACGGCCTCGGGGACGCCCCACGGGTTCTCGTTCTGGTTGAGCTTGACCGCGCCCCGGTCGGGCTTCAGCGTGTAAGCCTTCAGCCCGCGGACGCGCGGCTTAATTCTGTCGAGCGGGTTCGCCATGCGTCTACGCCTCAGTCCTCCAGACGAATCATGGCCGAGCGCGCGTGCGCGTCGAGACCTTCGGCCTCGGCGAGCGCGGCGATGAGCGGCGCGGTTTTCGCAAGCTCCTCGCGCGTGTAACGGACGATGCTCGTGCGCCGGAGGAAGTGCCCGACGCCGAGCGCGGAGGAGAAGCGCGCCGCGCCGCCCGTCGGCAGCACGTGGTTGGGGCCGGCGAAGTAGTCGCCGACGGCCTCGGGCGTGTACGCGCCGAAGAAGATGGCGCCCGCGTGCCGGACGAGCGCGGCCGCCGCGTCCGCATCGCGCGCGACGATTTCGAGGTGTTCGGGCGCGAGCCGGTTGACCAGCTCGCAAGCCTCTTCGAGCGTGCCGACGACGAAGACCGCGCCGAAGTCCGCGAGCGAACGTTCGACCACGCTCCTGCGCGGAAGCGTCCCGGCCTGTCGCGCGACCTCGGCGGCGACGCGCACGGCGAGCCCGGCGTCGGTCGTGACGAGGATGGCCGACGCGTCCTCGCCGTGCTCTGCCTGTGCGAGCAGGTCAGCGGCGACGAAGTCCGCGCGCGCCGTCTCGTCGGCGAGCACGACCACCTCACTCGGGCCGGCGACCGAGTCGATGCCGACCGCGCCGTAGACGAGTCTCTTCGCGGCGGCGACGTACCTGTTGCCCGGCCCCGTGATGACATCGACGCGCGGGACGGTCTCGGTGCCGTGGGCGAGCGCGGCGATTGCCTGCGCGCCGCCCACCTGGTAAATCTCTGTGACGCCCAGCTCGACGAGCGCGGCGGCGACCGCCGGAGTCTCCCTGAGCGTGCGCGGCGGAGTGACGACGGCGACCCTCCTAACACCCGCGACCTGCGCGGGCACGACGTTCATCACGACCGACGAGGGGTAGCTCGCCGTCCCGCCCGGGACGTACAGGCCGGCCGCGTCCACGGGGCTGACGCGCTGCCCGAGGCGGACGCCGCGCCCGGTCTCCATCTCCCAGCTCTCGGCGCGCTCGTGCTCGTGAAAGGCGCGGACGTTTCGGATGCTCGCGCGCAGGGCTTCGAGCACGCGCGGGTCAACGCGCGCGGCCGACTCGCGCAGCGCCGGCTGTTCGACGCGGAACTCTTCGGGGTGCAGCCGCACGCCGTCGAAGCGCTCGGTGTAGTCGGCGAGCGCCGCGTCGCCGCGCCGGCGCACCTCCTCGATGATGTCTGCGACGGCGGCCGTCAGCCCCGCGTCGGCCGCGACGCTGCGGCCGAGTATCGCCGCGAGCTTTCGCTCCCGCGCGGCCTCGTCCTGAATTATCTCTATCAAGCGCCCGCCCCTCCGCCCGCGCCTGTGACCTCAGCGCCGTCGGCCAGGACGCGGCTCAGCTCTCGTACTAGACGCCCGACCGCTTCGGCCTTCAGTTGGTAGCTCGCGCGGTTGACGACGAGGCGGCCGGTCGACTCGGTGATGGTCTCGACGACGCGCAGGCCGTTCTCGGCGAGCGTGCGGCCGGTCTCGACGAGGTCCACGATGCAGTCGGCTAAGCCCAGCACGGGCGCCAGCTCGACCGAGCCGGAGAGCTCGATGATCTCGACGGGGACGCCGCGCGCGCCGAAGTGCGCGGCCGCGACGCGCGGGTACTTCGTCGCCACGTGGAGCACGCCGGGGCGGCCGCCGCGACCGCCCTCGCGCGCCGCGACCGCGATGCGGCAGCGGTTTATCCGCAGGTCGAGCGGCTGCAACACGTCGGCCTCGGATTCGAGCAGCACGTCGCGGCCGACGACGCCGCAGTCGGCGATGCCGTGCTCGACGTAGACGGGCACGTCCGCCGGCTTGACGAAGACGAAGCGGTAGCCGCCCGACTCGTCCTCAACCGCGAGCCGGCGCGACGCCAGCGCCTCCGCGCCGACGCGCGCGCCCGCGCGCGCCAGCAGCGCCAGCGCGTCCTGCTGCATCCTGCCTTTTGCAATCGCAATCGTCAGCATAGGAAAAGAGTATTCACATGGATGGACAGGATTGACAGGATAAGAAAATTTCAAATTTGAAGTTTCAAACTCTTAATCCCAAAACCTTATCCTGTTCATCCTGTCCATCCACGTTAATTATTCCATCTTTATCCGCTCGCCGCGCGCTCGCATTCGACGCGCCTCGCGGAAGCGTGCGGCTGCGTCCGCGCCTTCGACCGTGGCGGACGGCGCGGCGGCGGCGTTCTCCGCGCCGTCGCCTTCGCGCGCGAGTATCTCGGTCAGCGTGTCGAGGTCGAGGACGAAGCCGACTGCCGGCTCGCGCCCGCCGAAGTTGGCGGTCAGCTCGTCGTAGCGCCCGCCCGCGCCGACGCGCGTGCCCGACCCCTCGACGTAAATCTTAAAGACGAGCCCGGTGTAGTAGTCGAGCCCCGAGACGTCCGAGAGGTCGACCGAGACCCATTCGCCGAGCCCCAGAGCCGCGGCGACCTCGCACAGCCGCTCAAGCTCGTCGAGCGCCGCGCGCGAGCGCTCGTTCGTCAGAAGCTCGCGCGCGCCCGCGGGCAGACCGCCGCCCCCGGCCAGACGCGCGAGCCGCCCGGCGTGCTCGGCGGTCGCGCCCGAACGGCCGAGCGCGAGCAGGAACTCTTCGAGCGCGGCGGCGTCGCGCGCGTCGACGAGCCGGCGCATCTCCTCGCGCGCCTCGGCGCCGAGGCCGAGCTGTTCGGCGACGCCGTTGAAGACGCCGACGTGGTTGAGCGTGACGCGGTACGCGCCGCCCAGGTTCAGACGTTCGAGCACCTCGGCGGCGATGGCGAGGATTTCGAGGTCGGCGTCGGCGCCGCCCGCCCCTATCAGCTCGCAGCCGAGCTGACGCCCCTGCCGCCTCCACTCGGCGTGCGAGCGCGGCCGCTGGCGGAAGACCGTCGCGGCGTAGCAGAAGCGCAGGGGGCGCGGCGCGCCCGCGAAGAGCGTCGCCGCCGCGCGCGCGACCGAGGAGGTCACGTCGGGGCGGAGCGCCAGCAGCCGGCCGTCTGTGTCCGTGAAGCGGAAGCTGCGCCGCGCCTCGCCGCGACCCATGCCGCGCTCGAAGAGGGCGTAGAAGTCCACCGACGGCGTGGCTATCTCCTCGTAGCCCCAGCCGTCGAAGACGCCCATCGCCGCGGTCTCGGCCGAGCGGCGCAGGCGCGCCTCGCGCCCGAAGTAGTAGCGCATTCCGCCGGGGATGTTCGACAGTGGCTCCATAAAACTAAAACGCCGCCGGACACTCGAAGGTGTCGCCCGGCGGCGTGTGCTGGTGAAATCTTTCGGTGCGCCTTTAGTTTCTCGTCGAGAGTTGGCGCCTCAGGAATCACCCCACACGCGGCCGCACGCGTGGCCGTGGCGGCCGTGGCGGTGCTGCGCTGCGTTGTGGGTGTGGTGCGTCATCTCTTCAAAGCGCCCTCGCAGGGCGCGACCGTTATAACCGACTCTTCGGAGGCGTGTCAAACCGGAGCGCGCCGGTCAAGGCTTCAGGACGTAGTCGTAGACGTAGTCGCACTCGGTCTTCGTCTCGAAGCCGTCGAGCAGGTGGTAAGTCCGCTTCCAAATCCACCACGTCCGCGTCCACTTCTTGCCGAACAGCTTGATGGTGAAGGTGACCTTCCGGCCCCGCACGTGCTCTTGCACGATGTTCTTCATGCCCGCGCTGACGAGGCCGCTCGTGTATGGGAAGGAGGAGGTGAGGGCGCGCACCTCCTCGCTGTTGGGCGTCCCCAGCGTCGGCTCGTAGTTGTAGTTCGGCGGGGCGTAGTTGGCGCCCGTGCCGTAGGGGTCGCTCTGTAGGCCGCGCGGGCCGGCGTAGTGGCCCGAGGCCGTCTGGATGAAGGAGTAGTGGTTGTTGTAGCGGTTGAGCGGGCTGACGGACTGGTTGAGGATGAGCGCCTTCGGCGTCAGCATCCCGTTGGGCGTGACGAACGGGATGCAGCCGGCGGCGAAGGTCTGCGACGGTGTGAGAAAAGTCTCGTCCACGAAGTAGCCGACGCCCCTCGGGAAGGCGATGCCGAGGTCGAAGAGCCTGGGCTTGTAGATGAGTGGGAAGATGGCGGTCGTGCGGCTCGGCCAGGTGTGCGCGAGGTTCGGGTTGCCGCACTGCGAGTCCATCGTCAGCACCCCGTCGTCAAGCCCCTTGTGCAGCCCCTGCTTGAACAGCGGCGTCCACTCGGCGGTGCCGCCGGGGTGGCCGCCCGCGACCGTCAGGACGGGCACGGGAACGGAGTTGACGTGGTCGCGCCAACCCACGGGACTTGGGGCCTGTGCCATTTGCGGGATGAGGTCGAGGAGGATGCTGCCGTTGACGTGGGGCGCGAGGTTGGCGTACGAGCTCTGGCACTGCATCTTGTTGACGATGAGGCTGGCGAGTTGCTTGAGTCCCGGCACCTGCGAGGCGGCCACCATCGCCGTCGCCAGATGGCTGCCCGAGATGGCCCCGTGCAGCGCGACGTGGGCGCGGGCGCGGTCGGCGATGTAGCCGACGTGCCCGAACTCGGCCGAGACGGTCGTGTTGGTCTTGGTCTGCTCGGCGGTGGTGAGCGCCACGTCGCTCACCCGGGCGAGGCGGGCCAGTTCTTTAAAGCGCCGGGGACGTTGTGGGCGCGGTCGCAGATGTGCTGGAGCTTCAGGCCGTGGACGAAGATGATGTCCGCGCCGTTGAAGGGCTGCGACGGGTCTGACGGCGGCAGCGCCGGGCACGCCGGCGGGGTCGCGGCGGGGATGGGCGGCAGCTTCCCCTGCCTCGGGCGCACGGGCTTGAAGTTGGTCAGCGCGTCCTGCAACTTGTCGCACGTCATAGCGGCCGAGGGCTGCACCGGCCCGGACACCGGCGTCGTCATGCCTAAGCCTTCAAGCTCCTCCGAGCACTTGTCCTCGGTCGCCTCGGGCGGCACTTCGCCGCCGAGGCTGGCGCACGGCGGCTCGCAGTTCTGATACCAGGTATCTATTTCCGTGTTGCACTGTTGCGGGTAGATGTCGGCGACGCTGCCGTTGTACTCGCTCACGTCTTCGTAGACCGGCGGCGCGTCCGGGTCGAGGTTAGCGGGGAAGACGACCTCGCCGTCGCTCCCCGTCTGCGCCTCCTCGCAGGCGACCTCCGAGACTTCCGTCAGGCAGACGTTATCCAAGTCGCCAACGGAGACGGTGCCGTCGTTGCTCTCGGCGGCAATGGCGAAGCCGTCGTAGTCCTTGCCGGGGGTCCATGACGGGAGGTTGATCTGCGTCCAGTCGGTGGAGTTAATCGGCCCGGAGTGGCCGACGATGGCGCGCGAAGGGCCGGGCGCGGGGTGGGTGGTGCCGGCGGGCAGGTTGCCGTTGAAGGCGACGACCCTGAACTTGACGAAGGGCGCGCCGGGGACGTTGCGCACGCATGCGCTGAAGACGTACTTCTTGCCCTGCTTTATCTTGTTCGCTGGGTTGAAGACCTGCGCGATGGCGTTGCCGCCCGTCTTGTTGCCGCTCAGCCGGACGTAGCCGTTGTCGGCGCAGCCCATCGTCTTGAAGACCTGCGGCGCGCCGTAGCCCAGAGACCAGGCGGCGACGCTCCCCGGCGCGGGCATCGTCCCCTGGTTGTTCCCCATGACGAAGTTGCCGTTGAGGACGATGGAGCCCTGGCAGTGGGACGGCTGCGCGGCGGCCCCGGCCTCGCCCGTGCGCGGGGTCGTGACGAGCGCCGCGCACGCGAAGAGCAGTGCGAGCGCGGCTAGGGCCAACCTTGTTCGCGTGGCACGGCGCGGGGACCGGGCGTTAGCGTCTTGATGTGCGTGGCGGCGGGCGGCGGCCGTCGAGGCCGTCGCGCGGGGCGCTCTCTCCGGTGAGGCGTTCATGTCGGCTCCTTTGGGCGGGCGAAGTCTGGCGCGGCATCGCGGGGCAGCCGGCGCAGAAGTTGTCGAGGTAGGCGTAGGCGTGATGCTGCCCGCGCACGCAGTCCTCCGTGATGAACTGGACGGTCACGGTCTTGCCGAGCTGCGCGGCGGGGAGGGTGATTTGGGCACACGTCCATTCGGTGTAGGCGTGCGTGTGCGCGGGGTTGATTTTGAGGAAGGGGTCGTCGTCCAGAAGCTTGTCCTTGCCGTTGCCGAGGTTGGCCGCGCCGGGGATGACGTTGCCGTTAGCGTCGGCCACGCGAACCCAGAACGAGGGCAAGGCGATGGGCGACGGGTGGCCCGAGATGTTCAGGACGACGGCGTACCAGAAGCCTATCTTCGTCGAGGCGGCGACGAAAGTCTTCGACATAAGCTCGGAGCCCGCGCCGTTGGCGGCGTTGCCTATCCGCACGGCGCCGGCCGAGGGCTGGCCTGAAGCGTTCGGTCCCGTGAGCGGGATGCCGACGTTAGGGTCGGTGCCCGCGCCGACCCACGTGTGACGGGAGGACGAGCTGTTGAGCGGGCCGGGAGAGTTGCCGGGGGTGATTCCGGCCGTGAAGCTTGAGAAGACGGGGTTGCCGGTGCCGGGAACCGTGCCGTACGCGCCATGCCACTTCGTCGCGTCGATGGCGGTCTCAAGGTCGCTGTTGCCGCACCCGCCCTTCGGGTTGTAAGTTTCGCCCGGCAGGTTCTTTTTGGCGGCCGGCTGGTACCGCAGCCGCCTGTCCCTCTCCAACTGCCTCAGGCGCAGGAACTCCTCCTTCTCGAATGCCAGGTACTGCTCGAAGGTCACTTCGGGCTCCGGGATTTGCTCGTAACGCCGCCTGACCTTCTGCTCAAAGTCCCCGGGCAGCGGTTCCTGCTGTGGGGGTTTGGCGGCGGCGGGTCTGGCCTGCGCGGCGGCGCCGGCGGCCGAATGCGGCGTCGGCGCGAAAGGGGACGTCAGAACCGGAGACGCCAATGCGACGCCGGCGACAAGCACGACCGCAAGCTTGCTTCTCATTGCTTTACTCCTGCCGCGCGGAGAGCGTGAGCTGATGGGTAAGCTGATGGGTAATCGGTGGCAGTAGCAGAAAGACGAGGTTGACGCGCGAACACTACTCCTTTAACCCGATTTCGTCAAGCGAATTATTTACGCCGCTTTCGGCGGGAGGGGTTTAAGGCGGGCGCGTCTGCCGGCTCGGTGCGCCAGGTGCGGCTTCGGGTGGCCACGCCCCGGCAGTCAGACTCTCGGGTGATGTTAGCGGCGCGGGGCGAAGTAGCCGACGCGCGTGGAGACTTCGTAGTCGCGCCCCGAGACCTCGACGCGGACGCGGCGGAAGCGGCCGTCGCGCGCGGCGTTGGTCGGCGTGTAGTAGAGCGCGTACTGGCGGCGCAGCTCGTCCGCGATCTCGGTGTAGACGCCCCCGAGCGCGTGGAAGCTGCGCGGCCTGTAGAGCCGCCCGCCGGTCGAGCGCGTGAGGGTTTCGAGGTTGCGCTCGCTCGCGTCGAGCACGCGCAGAGACTCCCGGAGGTCTCCGATGCGTAGCTGGTTGAAGCGGACCGAGGCGTCGTTGCCGCCCAGCAGGTTGTCCAGCTCCGCGCTCTTGCGCGCGCGCTCTATCTCGGTGTTGGCGATGCCGTAGACGGTGACCTGCGTCTCCAGCAGAGCGCGCAGCGCCGCCTCGCTCGTCGCCGAGCCGCGATTGCTGTCGATGCCGTCGCTCAGCACGACGAGCGCGCGCCGCCGCTCGTTCTTCTGAAACTGTTCGCGCGCCGAGAGCAGCAGCGCGTCGTTGAAGCGCGTGAAGACGCCGGTTCTCAGCCGCGCGAGCGCGCGGCGCAGTTGCAGCCGGCTCTTCGACCAGTCGAGCAGAAGCTCGACGCGGTCGTCGAACTTGACGAGGCAGAAACGGTCTTCCGCGCCGACGCGGCCGGCGAACTCCTCGGCCGCGCTGCGGAAGTCCTCAAAGCTCTCGGCGACAGAGGATGAAGCGTCGACGAGCAGCGCCACGTCCACCGGCACCTGCCGGAGCGAGATGCCGCTCAGGGGCTGCTCTCGCCCGTCCTCGAAGACCTTGAAGTCTTTGCGCCCGAGGTCTGCGACGAGCGCGCCCGAGGCGTCGCGCACCGTGACGGGGAGCAGGACCTCCGAGGCGTTGATGCGGACGACCTCGTCCTCGTCAATCTCCTCCTCGACCTGCTTACCGGCCTTACCCGCCTGCGACTGCGCCTCGCCGCCCGACTTCCGCCCGGGGGGCGGCGGCGGTTCGTCAGCCGAGGGCGTCACGTACGGGCCCGGAGCGCCGACCGTGGGTAGCGATGTTTGGGCGTGCCGGTCGGGGCGCGAAGTGCCGCGCGGACGCTTCTGGTTCTGCGTGGAGGCGGCCGGGACGCACAGGAGCCCGAGCAGAAGGAGAGACGCGAGGAGCGCGGGCGCGCCGGCCCGACGCGCGAGACGCGCGCGCTTGTTGTTGACGTCTCGTCCGGCGCCGGCCGCTCTCATCGGTTCACTTCTCCGGGTGCGCGGCGGGCTCTCTGGCGTCCTCGCCCATCGCGGCGCGCATGGCGTTGATGACGGGCTCGCTCACGCGCCGCTTGCGCAGCTCCGCCAGCCTCGCGGGCGAGAGGTCGAACTCGACCGGCGACTGCTCGATGCGCCGGACGATGGTGCCCTCGGAGAAGCCCGCCTCGACCAGCTCGACCACCGAGTCGTTCGTGAGCGTCGGCGTGCGTTCGAGCTTCGCCGCCCCGGCGGCGCCGCCCGCCTCGGCCGGCGGCCTGATGATGCGGACGCTGGCGCTCCCCGTGGTCATCGTGTCGGAGTTGCCGCCGCCGCTCCCGCCGCGCGTGCGCGTGCGCCCGCTCGACCCGCCCGCCGAGCCGAAGATGTTCACCTCGCCCGGGTCTGAGGCAGGAGGCCCTTGCGCCGCAGACGTGCCGGGGCGGCCGGCGCGCCCGAAGCCGCCGTCGAGCGGCTGCTCGTCGTCCCACTCGTCGCTCGCGAAGTCTACCGAGTCGGCGCGCGCGAGCATCGCCAGGATGACGCGCTCGGGCACCCCGCCCTTCTTCAGCTCTATCAGACGGTCGGGCGACAAATCGAAGCTGACCGGCCGCGAGTTGATGATGGCGATGAGGGTCTTCTCCCTGAAGCCCGCGCGTACCAGCTTCAACACCGACGCGTTGGTCAGCGTCGTCGAAGACGCCGCGACGCCCCGCCCCTGCGCCCGCGCCGCGGACGGCGACGCCGCGACGAAGACCAACAGCAAACCCAACAGACAAGTCTTCATCTTCCACACACCTCAGTCCCTAGACAGGCGCAACCCGACGTTGATTCCAGAAGGCGGCAGCCGGATGGCAGTAGGCAGTTAAGTCCGGCGGCACCTCGGACGGGACTGTGTTGACCTCGGCGGCCCGCGGGCGCTTGCCGAACAGTTACGAACGACGGCCGGCGGCCCGACTGCCTACTGCCATCCGGCTGCTGCCTACTCTCCGCGCGAGTACCGGCCGCCGACGCGCCGGACGTAGTTGCGCGTCTCGCGGAAGGGGGGCACGCGGTAGCCGTAGCGCATGACGTTGCCCTCGCCCGCGTTGTAGCCCGCGAGCACGAGCGTGACGTTGCCGTTGAAGCGGCGCAGCAGCTCCTTCAGGTAACGCGTGCCGCCCGAGACGTTCTGCGCCGCGTCGTGCGGGTTGCGCACGCCGAAGCGCGCCGCCGTCCCCGGCATCAGCTGCATCAGGCCGCGCGCGCCCGCCGGGCTGACGGCCTTCGAGCTGAAGTGAGACTCCTGCTCCATCACGCAGAAGACGAGGTAGGGGTCTACGCCGTGGCGCGCGCCGTTCTGGCGGATGATGGCGTCGAGCCGCGCGCTCCCCGTCGTCCAGCGCCGCTCGCGTTTCTTCGGAGCGCCGCCGGCTGCCGCCGCCACTTCCTCGGGCCTGACGCGCTCTCGCTCGACGTGGTCGATGCGCGCGCGCTCGATGAAGGTCGAGATGTTGCCGCGCTTGAACCAGACGCCCTCGGCCGACTCGCTCGCCTCGTCGACCTCCATCTTCGCCCCGCCGACGAGGTGTATCCACACCGACTGAACTTCTCCCTGCTTCCCGGCCTCCCCACCCGACGTGTTGACGACGGAAGCCTCGCCCGCCGCCTTCGTCTCCTTCGTCTCCATTGAGACTTTGGCCGCGCCGGCGTCGCCCTTCACGACCTCCCTGACGCGCGAGCGGTCTACCCAGTGCGTCACGCCGCCGCGCCTGTACCAGACGCCCTGCGAGTCCTCCCAGGCTTCGTCGACGTCCATCGTCGTCCCGTCGGCCAGCCGCAGGTGGTCGGCCAGGGCGTGCGAGGACAGTCCCAGCAGGATGACGACGAGCAGCGTCACTCTCGTCAGCGCGCGTTCAGATTTGGAGTGGGTTCGCATCTGCCAGGTCCCCCGTGTCCTTGCGGCCGCCCTGCTCCTGCGCGGCGAAGCCGTGCGAGGTGCCGAAGTAGTTGCGCCACGCCGCGTCGATGAGGCTGACACTCACCTCGGGCGGGCGCGCCTCGAAGAGGCAGATGTCGGTCATGCGGTCGAGCAGGTCGCGCGGCTCGCACGCCTTCATCTGCCGGTGTTCGAGCATGTAGTTGTTGAGCAAATGATCCAGGCAGTGCTGCTCGACGCTCAGGCCGCGCGTGTACGCGGCGCGTTTGAAAATCTCGACGTACGCGCCCGGCGTCGGCGGCTCGACCCGCGCGCGGTAGCCCATGCGCCGCAGGAACGCCTCGTCAACCAAATCCTTCTCGTCGAGGTTGGTCGAGAAGACGACGAGCTGCTCGAACGGCACCTCGATCTTCTTCCCCGTGTGCAGCGTCAGGTAATCGACGCGCTTTTCGAGCGGCACGATCCAGCGGTTGAGCAGGTCGTGCGGCTCGACCCGCTGGCGGCCGAAGTCGTCGACGACGAGCGTGCCGCCGTTCGACTTCACCTGGAACGGCGCCTCGTAAAAGCGCGCGGCCTCGCTCCACTGGAGGTCTGCGTCGTCCAGCGTCAGCTCGCCGCCGACGATGACGAGCGGGCGCTCGACGAGCACCCAGCGGCGGTCGTAGTCGGCGGGCGTCTCGTCTTCGGGCGCGGGGCGGTGGTTGTGGTTGTCGAAGACGCGGATGATCTGGCCGTCGATCTCGATTGCGTACGGAATCCAGATGTAGCCGGGCAGCCCCGCGTTGATGCGCTCGGCGACGGCGGTCTTGCCCGTCCCCGCGGGACCCGTGATGAAGAGCGAGCGGCGCGAGTTGATGACGCAGCCCATCGTCTGGATGAGCGACTCGGGGAGGACGAGGTCGCGGAAGGCCGCGCGGACGGTCTCGACCGAGGCGGCGCGCGCGGGCACCGCCTGAAGCCGCATCATGTGCGCGTAGTCGCGCAGGGAGACGGGCGCCGGGCCGACGTAGCCGCAGAGGTCGCGGACGCGCGCGCAGCGGTCCCAGCCGCGGTCGAGCATCGCGTAGCGCGTCGCGCCCACCGCGATCTGCCCCTTCACCTCTATCATCTTCTCGCGCGTCAGGTGGACGAGCATCTCCTCGACGAGCGCGCGCGGCAGTTTCAGCTCCTCCGAGATGCCGCGCGTCGTCGGCTCGGGCATCTGCGCGACGTGCTTGAGGGCCAGGTCGCACAGGAAGCTCGCCGGCACGTCGGCCTCGCGCAGCTCTTCGAGGACGGGCGGCCCCATCGACTCTATCTCGACGCGCGTCAGGATTCCGGTGTGTGACATCGTCTACTCCGTTCGTTGTCTGGTCGGGCGCGTTCCCGGCGGGCGTGTGTGACAAGCGGACTGTTTCGTCCGTCGCCCGCCGCGCGCCCGCAAAGGCTATCGCTCCTCGGCCGCCGCGACCGCGTGGCGGGCGTCGATGGCGGCGAGCGTCCGGCGCGCTTCGCCGGCCTTGTCGCCCCGGCCGGTGCGCTCGTAGATTTCGGCGAGCTGGCGCAGGACGTTCTGCGAGTCGGGCCGGATGCGGCGCGCGGCTTCGAGGTGCTCGACGGCCTTCTCCTCGCGCCCGGCGCGCACCAGCAGAGCGGCGACGTTGGCGTGGCCGTTGAACTCGCCGCCCGCGCGCGCGAAGTTCTTGTAGGCGTCGTCGTACTTGCCGAGCCGGGTTTGCGCCAGCGCGAGGTTGTTCAGAATGCGCGCGTCCGCGGGCGCGAGCTTCGCCGCGCGCTTCAGCTTATCGACCGCCGCGCGGTAGTTGCCGTTCAGGTAGAGCGAGTAGCCGAGGTTGTTGAGCGCCTCGGGGTCGCGGTCGTTGACGCCGATGGCGCGGCGGTACGAGTCCTCGGCGCGGTCGCGCAGGCCCTTGCGGTCGTAGGCGACGGCGAGCAGGCTGTGCGCCTGCGAGAGCTTCGGGTCGAGCGAGGCGGCGCGCGACAATTCGGCGACGGCCTCGCTCAGGCGCCCGGCTTCGAGGTGTTCGCGCCCGCGCTCCATGTAGTCGCGCGCCGAGCCGCCCTCGTCGGACACGGAGGGCCGCCTGTTGTCGCGGTCCTCGACGCGGACGACGCCGACGCTCTCGAAGCGCTCCGCGTCCTTCTCGGTCATGCGCGCCACACGGCCGTCGTCGCCCCGGCCGAAGATTTTCCCGACCGCCTTGAACGGCGCCTTGAAAATCTTCCCGAAGAGTCCGCCCTTCTTCTTCGGCTTCGCGGCGTCGGCGCCCGCCTCCGCGCCCGCTGTCGCGACGACGTTCGAGGCGGTGTCGCCCTCGCGCTCGTCGCCCGAGGCGTCCCACAGCGCGGTCGCGCTGACTACGAGCGCGAAGGCGACGAAGATGACGATGATTCTGCGCGCGTTCATGACCTTTTCTCCTGTCTCGCTTACAAGGTGCCGAGGGTGTCCATGAGGTTCAGGGCCGCCGGGCCGAGGATGATGATGAAGAGCGTCGGGAAGAGGAAGAGCGCGAGCGGCATCAGCAGCTTGACCGCCGCCTTCTGCGCGGCCTGCTCGGCGCGCTGGCGCCGCTTGGTGCGCAAGGAGTCGGCGTAGACGCGGACGGCGCGCGCGATGGAGGTGCCGAAGCGGTCGGCCTGGATGAGCATCGCGACGAGGCTCTTCAGGTCGTCCACGCCCGCGCGCTCCGAGAGGTTCCTGAGCGCCTCGTCGCGCTCGCGCCCGACGCGTATCTCAAGGTTGCACATCTCGAACTCTTCGCTGATGTCGGGGTGTACCTCGCGCAGCTCCTCGCCGACGCGGACGAGCGCGGCGTTCAGGCCGAGGCCGGCCTCGATGGAGACGACCATCAGGTCGAGCGCGTCGGCGAGGCCCCAGCGCAGCCGCAGCTGGCGGCGCGCGATGAGGCGCTTGAGGACGAAGCGCGGCAGGTAGCCGCCGACGCCGACCGCGATGGCGATGTAGATGAAGGCGCTCGACAGCGGCCGCCCCAGGACGGCGCAGCCGAAGGCCACCGCGCCGGGGAAGAAGACGAGCGAGAAGAGCTGGAGCCCGCGGTAGACGATGGGGCCGCCCTCCGAGCGGAAGCCCGCGTTCATCAGCTCCTTCTGCACCTTGCGCGCCTCGGCGGCCGAAGGCGGCGCGAGCCGCTGGAGCGGCGAGGCCATCCGCTCGGCCAAAGCGCCGACGGCCGAGTCCTCCGCCACGACCGACGCGGGCAGGCCGACGCCCCCCGCCCCGCCCATGCTCTTCAGGCGCTCGGTGGCCGCGCTCGTCGGCCGGAACATCAGCCAGTAGAGCCCCATCACGCCCAGCGTGACGCAGACGAAGATTGAGATGGTGATGATTAGCATGGCCCCGCTACTCCGTCCTCAGTCCTTCAAATCTTTATCTTCAGAATCTTCCGAATGATGAGCATCCCCATGAGCTGCATGAAGCCGGCGGCGTAGAGCAGGTTGTGGCCGCGCGGGTCGCTCCAGAGGACGGACATGTATTCGGGGTTCATGACGGTGACGGCCAGCGCGACGAAGACGGGCAGGCCGCAGAGAATCCACGCCGACATCCGCGAGCTGGTCGTCAGCGTGTTCAGGTCTTCGAGGATGCGGAAGCGCTCGCGGATGGTGTGCGAGACCTTTTCGAGAATCTCGGCGAGGTTACCGCCCGTCTCGCGCTGGATCATGATGGCCGTGACGCAGAAGCGCAGGTCGAGGAGCGGCACGCGCTCCGAGAGGTTTTCGAGCGCGAGCTTGAGCGAGAGCCCGAGGTTCTGCTCCTCGTAGGTCTTGCGGAACTCGGTGGCGATGGGCTCGGGCATCTCGGTCGAGACCATGTGGAGCGACTCGGCGAAGCCGTGGCCGGCCTGGAGCGCGCGGCTGATGAGTTCGAGCGCGTCGGGGAGGTGTTCGAGGAAGGCGTTGAGGCGCTTCTTCCGCTTGTAGAGGATGTGCAGGAACGGGAGCGCCGCCGCGAACACGCCGGCCGCGACCATCAGCAGCTTCGAGATGGTCAGCATCGAGACGGCGAGCGCGGCCAACAAGCCCGCCATCCCCGACAGCATCACCAGCCGCGAGACCGTGATGTGCAGGTCGGCCTGCGCTTCGCCTCCGTCCCGCGCGTCGCCACGAGGTACGCGCCGAAGACGCCGAACAGGCAGGTGATGAATACGAGAAACGGAATCATGATTTAGCCCTACACCTCTTCGAAGAAGACTCGCGGCAGTTGCATCCCGTACTGCTTGAGGCGCTCGGCGAACCGCGGGCGGACGCCGGTCGGGCGGTAGCGGCCGACGACCCGGCCGTCCTTGTCCACGCCCTTGCGCTCGAAGTGGAAAATCTCCTGCATGGTGATGGTCTCGCCCTCCATGCCCGTGATCTCGGAGATGGAGGTGATGCGGCGCGTGCCGTCGGAGAGGCGCGCGGCCTGGACGACGAGGTCGAGCGCCGACGCCACCTGCTGGCGCATCGCGCGGTCGCTCAAGCGCATCCCCGTCATCTGGATCATCGTCTCGAGCCGCGCCAGCGCGTCGCGCGGCGTGTTGGCGTGGACGGTCGTCAAGCTCCCGTCGTGGCCGGTGTTCATCGCCTGGAGCATGTCGATGGCCTCGCCGCCGCGCACCTCGCCGATGACGATGCGGTCGGGGCGCATGCGCAGGGCGTTCTTGACCAGCTCGCGCTGCGTCACCTCGCCCTTGCCCTCGATGTTGGGCGGGCGCGTCTCCAGACGTACGACGTGCGGCTGCTGGAGCTGAAGCTCGGCCGAGTCCTCGATGGTCACGATGCGCTCGTTCTCGGGGATGTAGGAGGAGAGCGCGTTCAAGAGCGTCGTCTTGCCCGCGCCCGTCCCGCCAGAGATGAGGACGTTGAGGCGCGCGCGGACGCACATCTCGAACATGTCGGCCATGTCCTTCGTCAGCGCGTTCTTCTCGATGAGCGACGCCATCCGCAGCGGCTCGGCGCCGAAGCGGCGGATGGAGAGGACGGGCCCGTCCAAAGAGAGCGGCGGGATGATGGCGTTGACGCGCGAGCCGTCCTGGAGGCGCGCGTCGACCATCGGCGAGGACTCGTCGATGCGCCGGCCGACCGTCGAGACGATGCGCTCGATGACGCGCATCAGGTGCTCGTCGTCCTTGAACTCGACGTTGGTCAGTTCGAGCTTGCCGCGCCGCTCGATGTAGACCTTCTTCGGCGAGTTGACGAGGATGTCGCAGACCTCGGGGTCGGCCAGCAGCGGCTCGAGCNNNTCGCAGACCTCGGGGTCGGCCAGCAGCGGCTCGAGCGGCCCCAGCCCGAACAGCTCGTGGCGCACCTCGCCCGTGAGCCGCTCGCGCTCGCCCGCCGAGAGCGGCGCGTTCTCGGCCGCGATCAGCTCTTCGACGAGGCGCGAGACCTCGGCGTGGAGCTGGTCGGGGTCGAGCTGCCCGAGCTTGGTCAAGTCCATGCGGTTGATGATGGCGCGGTGCAGGCGCGCCTTCATCTCCTGGTAGACGTTGCCGCCCCCCGGCCCCGCCGCCTCCTCGGTGCGCGCGAAGAGCGCCGCGCCGTTGGCCCCCGTCTCCCTGACTAATCTTTCGCGAAGTGACATGGTGTGTGACCCTTGGCTGATTGCTGCTGGCTGTTAGCTGTGGGTGTCTAGCCGACCGCTGAAAGCTGACTGCTGACGGCCTTCTCGCCGGCCGCTTTCTCTTTGCGGAAGAAGGCGCTGAGGCGGCCGCGGCGCGGCTCGCGCGCGGGCGCGGCCGGCGCGCTCGTCGAGAAGCGCGCGGCTATCTCGCGCAGCTCGGTCGCGATCTTCGACTGGGGCTCGGAGTCGACGAGCGGCTGGCCGAGGTTGATCGAGTTGACCGCCGTCTTGTAGTCGCTCTGGACGTAGCCGGCGACGCGCTCGCCGAGGAAGCGCTCGACCTGCCGGAGGTCGAGGTCTATCTGCTTGCTGAAGCGGTTGACGACGACGTGGAGCTTGTGGCGCGGGTAGCCGAGCCGGTCGAAGATTTGGAGCGCGCGCTGTGTGCTCCGGATGGCCGGGATGTCGAGGGTGAGGACGAGCACTATCTCGTCCGACTGGTCGAGCGCGGCCAGGGTTATCGCGTCGAAGGTGTGCTGCGGGTCGACGACGACGTAGTCGTGTCGCTCGCGCAGGATTTCCAGGACCTGGAAGACGTGCTCGGCCTCGATGTCGTCGGCCGAGTCGGCCTCGCGCGGCGCGGCCAGGAGCGCGAGGTTCTCCTTGTGCGGCGTGAGGTAGCTGCGCAGGAGCTGGTCGTCGGCGCGGTGGAGGTTCTCGACGAGGTCGGCGATGGAGAACTTGGGCTCGACGCCGAGGAAGAGGCCGAGGTCGCCGGCCTGCAAGTTCAAATCGAGCAGCACGGTCGGCTGACGCAGCGCCGCCGCGACGTTGGTCGCGATGAAGGTCGTGCCCGTCCCGCCCTTCGACGAGAAGACCGAGAGCACGCGGCCGCGCTTCTTCGGCGCCTCGGGCTGGACGGCGCAGAACTCTGCCGTGCGCTGGTAGACGGTGGCGAACTCCTCGGGGCGCACGGGCAGGCGCAGGAACTCGCGCGCGCCGGCGCGGATGGAGCGGAGGATGGTGTCGGGCGACGCGTCGCGCGAGGCGCAGATGACGGCCGTGCGCGGGCACTCGCGCGCGACGCGCTCGACGAAGCGCAGGCCCGCCTCGGGCTCCGCGCCGAGCGCGACGATGCAGGCGTTTGGCGCGAGACGCTCTATCTCGGGGAAGACCTGCTCCGCGTCGTCGCCGCCGACGAGCACGCGCGCCCCCTCCCGCGTGGCGAGCGCCGCGCGCAGCTCCTTGAAGTTCTCAAGGCCGTTGCTCAGGATTACGAAGGTCAACTTGTTCGTCATCACTTTGCTTTCCGGTGTGTGTTGGCTTGCGGGTCGGGGCGTCCGTCTCGGCCGCCGCCGGGTTCAGGGGAGATTCCCCGGCACCTTCCCCGCGCTCTCGGCCGTCAGCGTCGAGGCGTAGGCCGGCATCTGAATCGTCGTCCCGACGAGCGGCACGACGAACTTGAACTCGTAGTCCTGGATGCTCACCGTGGCCGTCCCCTCGCCGACGTTGAAGCCCGACGAGTAGACCACCTTCACCTTGTCGGTCGTGAGACCCGTGACCATCGGCGAGGCGCCGTCGTCGGTCGTGCCGTAGACGGCCATCCGCTGCGCGTCGTCGACGTCGGCCTGCGTGTGGTTGACGGCGTAGCGCGCGCCGCGCCGGGCGGCGTCGGTGAGCGCGTTGTGGACCCAGAGCAGGCGGCCGAACTCGACGACGGCGAAGATGGCCGTCAGGAAGACGAGCGCCGCGATGGAGAACTCGACGAGCGCCGCCCCGCGCTCGCCCCGGTCTGTAGACTTCGAGTACACGGTTCGTCCCCCCTTCTACGACCCCGAGCCGGCCGACGAGGGCTGCGTCAGCAGGTACCGCATCGTCGTCGCCGGCTTGAGCGGGACGGCGGTCCACTTGAGCTTGTCGGCGAAGCTGCCGAGGTTGATGAGCGGCGTGTAGTTGTAGCCCACGATCTTGACGGTCACGGTGTCGGGCACCGTGACGACGGGGCCGCTGCGCACTATCTCGACGTGGCCGACCGAGAGGCCGGGGACCACCGGCCTCGAGCCGTCGGACGCGGCGGCGTCGCCGTAGACGACGAGCCGCTTGGCCCGCATGTCCTCGACGGCGTTGACGCCCTGGCCCGCGCTGACGGTCTTGACGGGCGCCGTCGTCAGGTAGCGCGCGCCGGCGCGCGTGGCCTTGGCGAGCGTCGAGTAGTTGTAGAAGTAGCGGCCGAACTCGGCGGTGGCCGCGAAGAGCCCCATCAGTATCGGCAGGACCAGCGCCAGCTCGACGAGCTGCGTCCCCCGCTCGCTCCGGCGGAAGCCCCGCAGCCTCCGCGCCGTCTCTTTAAGCATGGCACGCATCGGTTTCCACCTCACTTGTAGAGCACGGGTTTGGTCAGGAAGCCGTTGGCGGCCGCCCCGCCGCTGCCGGCCCTGCCGCGCCCGACGACCGTCGCCCGGTCGATGTACTCGGCGACGAGCTCGCCGCCCGAGCCGTTGCCGACCTTGTTGCGGAGGAAGAAGAGGCCGAAGCGGTTGAACTTGACGACGCCGCGGCCGGGGTCGTACTCCCCTTCCTTGACGATGGGGATGATGACGACGCGGCGGCCGGGCACGCCCGTGTGCGACGGCGCCTGCGACGGCGTGCCGTTGACGTACTGCTCGTAGGTGATGTTCTCCATCACGTTGGTGTCGGGCGGCATCGTCGTCGGGTCGGTCTGCGGGCCGTACTCGTCGAAGCGCGTGTTGACGCCGACGCGAACGGGGCCGGAAGTCACGCCCGGCTTGGTGTCGACGGCGTACTCCTCACCCGGCGCGGCGCAGGCATCCACGCCGCTGCCGAGGCCGATGCGCACGTCCTGGCCGCCCGACCCCGCGACGGCGAGGATCTGGTAGTTGCCCGGCGCGACCGTGCTGCCCGGCGCGGAGCGGAACGTGTAGGTGTCGCCCGGCTTGATGGGCGTGCCGTAGTCGATGACCGAGACGGGGAGGAAGTCGCAGGGGTCGGAGAAGGGCACCGACATCCCGGCCGTGGCCTCGGCCCGCAGGTCCTTCTTGGAGCCGAGGACGGGCGCGGCGAAGAAGACCTGGACGGGCGTCTCGGGCGTCTTGACGCGCACGAAGCGAATCTTCTTCGCGGTCGCGGGCGCGGCGGCGGTGCCCTCGTTCATGTAGGGGCCGTCGAGGTTGACGGCGAAGGTGACGTCGGCCGCGGTGAAGGTCAGCCCCTTCTGGTTGAACTCGTAGCTGTTCATCGCGGCAGTGGCGCGCTGCCGCGCCCTGACGATGCCGGCCGGGCCGGAGTTGAGCGCCGAGGCGCCCGCGAGCGCCGCGGCGTCGGCCGCGTTCTGCAGCTCGGACTTGACGAGGTAGAAGTGGCCGAGGTCTACGGCCATGCCGGTGGCCAGCAGGAACGCGAGCATCCCGAGCGCGCTCATCGCCAGCACCGACCCGCGCTCGCGCTTGTTCTCAGACTTGGAACGCCTCATCTCCCCCTCCTCCACTCAAGGGCGAAGGCGGAAGGAGGAAGGATGAAATGGAGGCTTTGTCGCCTTCCCTTCGCCCTTCCGCCTTCGCCCTTTCAAACTACTGCTGCTTCTTGGAGACTTCGACCCCGCCGGCCTCGGCCGCCTTGACGTCGTCGGCCTTCTTCTTCGGCTGCGCCTCGGGCTGCTGCGTGGGGGCGGGCGCCGACGACTTCGTGGTCGTCTTGTCGCCGGTCGAGAAGCCGTGGTCGCCCTGGATGCCCTCGCCCTTCGGCTCGACGCCGAGCGGCGAGCCGTTCTTGAGGCCGTCCACGCCGCGGAACTCGGGCAGCTCGTCGCGGTTGACGGGCTTCACCAGGTTCGCCGTGACGATGAACATCAGCTCGGTCTCCTGCTTCTGGAACGACTTCGAGTTGAAGAGCGTCCCGAGGATGGGGATGTCGCCGATGACCGGTATCTTCGAGATGGAGCGCTGCTCGCTGTTGTCGAGCAGGCCGGCGAGCGCGAACGACTGGCCGTCGCGCAGCTCGACGCCGGTCTTGGCGCGGCGCGTCCTCAGCGCGGGGACGATGAAGCCGTCGAACTTGACGCCGTTGGCGTAGTCGATGGTCGAGACCTCGGGCTCAAGCTCCAGCCGGATGTGATCCTCGTCGATGATGGTCGGCTTGAAGTTGAGGCGGATGCCGTACTCCTTGAAGAGGATGGTGACCATCGCGCGGTCGCCCGAGTTCTGGACGACGGGGACGGGGTACTCGCCGCCGGCGAGGAAGCTCGCCTGCTGGCCGTCCATCGCGATGAGGTTCGGCTCGGCGAGGCTGCGGAGCGCGCCCTGCGTCTTGAGCGCCCGGAGGAAGTTGAAGGTGTTGCCGCCCATCACGAAGAGGTTGAGCGCGCTCCCCACGGTCGTCCCGAAGATGCTGCCGCCGTCCACCTTGCCCATCGTAAAGGGGCCGCCGCCCGAGCCGACGACGCCGCCGACGCCGGGCGACGACTCGTAGGCGAAGGTCGCGCCCAGCTCGCGCATGCGGCTGCGGCTGACCTCGGCGACGCGCACCTGCAACTGCACCTGCGCCTTGCTGGCGGTGGGCGAGGCGAGCATGTTGACGACGTTAAAGCCGGCCGCCTTGACGACCGCCTCGACCTGCGCGCCCGTCGCCGCGTCCTTCACCTTGCCCGAGATGACGACCGAGCCGTTGGCCTGGCTCAGGCGCACGTCGTCGTTGGGGAAGAGCAGCTTGATCTGCGAGTCGATGAGCGAGAGGTTCGAGCGGACGAAGACGTCGAAGACGATGAAGGCGCCGCCCTTCTGCTCCCACGCGATGAAGTTGACCTGCCCGAACGTCTTGCCGTTGACGACCGCCTGGTCGGGCGCGACCAGCACGGCGTCGGCCACCTCGGGGTTCGAGACCGAGAAGGGCGGGCGGTGGACGCGGCCGCACGGCCCGGCTCACCGCCCGTCATTCGTCGTTAGGGAAATTCGACGTTGCTCTTCTTCGTGCCCTGAATCATCTCGACGCTCGGGCGCGGCGGCGACGCGGGTTGCGGCTTCGGGGCCTCGGCCGCGGGCTTCGGGCCGTCGGCGGCGCGCGGCTGCGGGCGCGGCGCGCGGCGGAAGACCTGCCCCGAGGCGGGCGGCGGCTGAGTCTTCTGCTCGCTCTTGAGCGAGCCGGGCTCGGGCGCGGGCATCGCGCGCTCGCCGGTCAGGAGGCTCCTCTTGTCGGCGCCCTGCGTCTGCTCGTCGTCCTGGTCGATGCCGTTGCGAAGGACGAGGCGGAGCTTGCCCTCGGTCGAGGCGAGCGCGAGCTTCTCGGCCTGGTCGGGCGTGACCTGGAGCGTGACGGCCTTGACGGCGTCGGCCTCGCGCTCGTCCTTCGGCTTGTCGAGGTTCTGACCCGAGGCGAGCACCTTGACGTTCTGGAGGACGATCTTCGAGATGGGGTTGCCGCTCGACATCTGGCCGGGCTGCTCGATGACGGTCAGCACGTCGACCATCGTCCCCGGCTGGAGGAAGCCCGCGACGCCGATCACGTCGTCGACCTTGACGGTCATCGCGCGGTAGCCGGCGGGGATGACGGCGGAGAGGCCGCCGGCCGAGCCCTCGGGCGCGAGCTTGAAGTCGGTGACGGGCTCGCGCGCCGCGACGTTGGTGACCGTGACGCGGCCGACCAGCTTCTCGGCGTTGTCGAACGTCCCTTCGGGGATAGCGTTCGAGGGGAACTGCACCGTGGAGAGCTGCTCGGCCGCGACCTTGGTGCCGATGGGGATGTCCACCTTCGCCACGACGACGTTGTTCATGTTGCGCGAGCTGGCCTGCGCGTCCGACAGGTAGCGGCTCACCGAGACGGCCGCCAGCAGCCCGAAGACCACGGCGCTTCCCAGCACGAAGAGGAGACGTTTGTTACGCATGTCCGGTTTTCTCCAGTCGAATTTCTGACAAACAAGCGGCCGAAAGCTCCCGGCCTCTTCAGGCGCGGAAGACGAAGAGCGAGATGATGCTGCCCGTAGTGATGGCGACGCCGTAGGGCAGCGTGTGCCGGCGGTCGGCCGGCACGTCGAAGCGCGGCATCTGCCAGCCCGGCAGAAGCCCTACGAAAATCTGCAGGACGCGCGTCAGCGTCGTCAGCACCGTCCCGTTGCGCAGGATGGAGTAGACGGCGAGCACGCCCCCCGTCAGCAGGACGACGAGGAACGTCTCGGGGACCATCCCCGTGCCGACGACCGAGCCGACCGCCGCGAACAGCTTGACGTCGCCCGCGCCCATCGCGCCGAAGACGTGGAGGACGAACATCAGCCCGAAGGCCAGCAGGCACCCGCCCGCGCTCGCCCAGAGGCCGGCGAGCCCGCCCGCCATGAAGTTGATGACGAGTCCGCTGACGAGCGTGGCGAGCACGAAGAGGTTCGGGATGCGGCGGTAGCGCACGTCGAAATAGGTGATGATGGCCGTCAGTGGTAACAGCAGGGTAAGCGCCGCGATGGTCGTCGTGTCGAACATGGCTGCTAAAGGGAAGAAGGAAGGGTTACGGAGTCTGCCGTCGTCCCGGCGTTCGCCGCCCGGGTCTTCGAGGACGGCCCGGAGGCGCGCCCGCGTCGCCCGCTGAAGGGCTTCGGCCGGCGCGCCGTCCGAACCGCGAACGTCACGGGGCCGTCGTCGGAATCTTGCCCGACAGGTTCTCGATGGCGGACTTGATGTTGCCGCCGAGGAGCTGGAAGGCGCCGACGGCCGCGAGCGCGATCAGCGCGGCCGCGACTGCGTACTCGGAAAGTTCCAGCCCGGACTCGTCTCTCAGGAATCTCTTAATCATCTCGCTGCACCTCGGAGTGTCTTTGGGAAGGAAAGTGTGAAAGGCGGCGCGCGCCGTCGGGCGCTCCTGGGCTTCAGGCGCGCGCCGCCCGCGGGGAACGCTGCGGGTTACGGAGCGGTCGGAATTTTGCCCGACAGGTTCGTGATGGCGTTCTTGATGGTCGTGCCGAGGCCGGAGAAGGCCGTGACCGTGGCGAGCGCGATCAGCGCGGCGGCGACGGCGTACTCGGAAAGCTCCAGACCGGTCTCGTCGCGGAAGAATTTCTTCAACATTACTTGTTTGCTCCTTTTGAGTTTGGGTTTTCGAGTCGAGGGTTTCAGGCCCGTGCCAGACGCGCGAGGCGGCCGCCGGACTTTTCGGTCGAGGCGGCCCTCAGAGGCCGCGTATGTCGAGGAAGGCGTGGCGGCGGGCTTCGCCCCGGCGCGGCGCGACGAGCAGCTCATGCCCCTCCCGCCCGTCCGCGCCGTTCTGCGCGAAGCCCTTTACGCCGCCGAAGAGTGTCCAGACCAGCGCCAGCCCGACCGCGAGGAGGAACGACTTGCCGCCGTCCGCCCCCGCGACGGCCCGCGCCCCCACGAGCACGGCCGCGGCGACGAACGGCAGGACGAGCGCCCCGCCCGCGATCAGAACCAGCGTCTTTGTCAGGACTGTCTTCATTCAACCTCTCCTCTAAGCGTCGCGGCCGCCCGGCAGTGCCACCAGCCTTGCGGTCGCTTCAGCTTCAGACATGACTCCCCTTTACAACGCCCGTGCCACGACCCGCCCGCCCCAAAAGTCCAATCAAACCGCCGCCCGCACACACTTCCTCCCCCCGCCTTGTCAACCTGCGGCGACAAGCTTTTGCGCCCGCACAGGCGCACGGCGCCACGCCCCGCGAGCGAACGGACACGCGCGCAAGGACTTAAAGGCTTGTCGCCGCAGGTTGACAGCGGACGCACCTCGACGCCGTCTCACGGCGACGCGGGGCGACAGGCAGTATTCTTTTGTTTGAGACTCGGAAGGGAGGACTTAGAAGTATTTGAAGGCGAGTGAGGCGACGGCGGTGCAGCTCACGACGCCGCCCGCAATGGTGAACGTCCATTCGACGAGCGCGCTCCGCCGCTCGAGGAGCGCGCGGAGCATGACCATGCCGCACTTCCAGCCGTCCTGCTGGTAGAGAGGAAGCAGGTTCGTCGCCGCCAGAAGATAATTCATCAGACTGAACCACGTCCCCTGCGTCGCGAGAGCGGCGGCCAGATTCACCAGCACGCCCGCCAGCAGCACGAAGACCTGCTGCCCGAGCTGCCGCGTCTGCAACTCTCGCATGTCCAGACGCACGTAGGCCCCGACCGGCAGCAGGTGCAGCTTGAACGTGAAGCCGGGCGCCTTCGTCTCGAACAGCTTCGGCCCCCACCCGAGCCCCAGCTCCGGCGCCGGGACGCGGCAGATGCGCGCGGCGGCGAGGTGCCCCAGCTCGTGTATGAGCATGGTCAGCGCGAAGAGCAGGACGTAGACGATGAGCATGTGGGGGCCGTCCGTTGATTGATCTTGGAAGAGCGTGAGTGAGCTGTCGGCGTGAGTCAGTCAGTCAGTGAGTGTGTGGCGCGCCGGCAACGCGCCGGGTTTCAAACTCTGTCCGCGCGCAGCTGGAGCCCGTGCTGCTGCTCGTCCTGGAGGAAGTCGCCGACGTTGATCGTCAGCCGTTTCAGCTTCTTGTAGAGCGTCTGGCGCGAGCCGAGACCCAGCGCCTGCGCCGCGCGCGCGACGTTGTAGTCGTTGCGCCTGAGCGTCTCGGTGATGACGCGGCGCTCGTATTCTTCGAGCATGTTCTCCAGGTGCGCCGGCACATGCCCGGCCGCGGCCGGCGCGGGCTCCTGCTGCTCGGCGGGGCGCACGCGCGCGCTGATGTTCTCCGCGCCGATGTAGCAGCCCTCGTCCGTGTAGAGCACGAGCCGCTCGATCTCCGCCGCCAGCTCGCGCACGTTGCCCGGCCACGCGTAGCTCTGGAGTACGCCGATGGCCTCGGCCGTGATTCCCGCCACGGCGCGCTCGTTGCGCCGCGCGTAGTGCGAGAGGAAGTGTGAGATGAGCGCCGCGATGTCGTCCGGCCTCTCGCGCAGCGGCGGCACGTGGACGGCGAGCGCCGCGACGCGGTAGTAGAGGTCTTCACGGAACGTGCCCTCCTGCGCCGCCCTGTATAAATCCTTGTGCGTCGCCGCCAGCACGCGCACGTTCACCCTGCGCGGCGCGCGCTCGCCCAGAACGTGAACCTCCCCCTCCTGCAGGAAGCGCAGGAGCTTCGGCTGCAAGGCCAGCGGCAGGTCGCCTATCTCGTCGAGGAAGAGCGTGCCGCCCTCGGCCGCGCGAATCAGCCCGTCGTGGTCTGCGTGCGCGCCCGTGAAGGCACCCTTGCGGTGGCCGAACAGCAGGCTCTCGATGAGGTCTGCGGGCGCGGCGGTACAGTTGAAGGGGATAAAGGGGGACTGCGCGCGCCGGCTCAGACGGTGGACTGCGCGCGCGACCAGTTCCTTGCCCGTGCCCGACTCGCCCGTGATGAGCACGCTCGAATCCGAGTCCTTGATGCGCTCGACCGAGTGCGCTACCGAGTTCATCACGCGGCTCGTGAAGACCATCCCCGGCAGAGAGGCCGCCGCAACCTCCGCCGGCTTCAAAGCCTTCACCGGCTGGTGCAGCTCCTCGCGCAGGCGCGCGTGCGAGTGCGCGAGCCGCGCCACGTCAGACAGAATCCTCAACTCCGAAGCCTGCGCCTCCGTCAGCGGGCGCACGAAACGCCCGTAGATGGCCGCGCCCTCGCGCTGCCGCGTCGTGGCCGAGAGAACCAGGCAGATTTTCCCGTCCCCCCCCTTCGGCTCCTGCACGGCCTCGGCCACACCCAGTGCCGCCTCGACGGTCGCCTCGGCGTCCGCCGTCTCCTCGGGGTTGAGCCCTTCCACCCATTTCAGGCGCGGAGTCTCGCCGCACTTCTGCGAGAAGGTCGCCATCCCATAGGTGTGAGCCGCCGCATCGACCATCAACGCGACCTTCAACATCACGTCGTAGAGGGCGTCAGAGCCCGTGTCGGCCGCGCGGCAGAGCGAGCGAACCATGGCCGCCAAGGGCAGTTGGAAACCGCTCGAGGCTGAGTTCATCCCCGTCCCCTTGTCCGTCTGCGGAGACAAGCCTGACATAATACCCCTTGCTAAATATTGTAAATGCTAGCCTTAAGTATTGAGGTTTATCTTTGAGGAAGGGCAAGCAAAACGATTCGGGGAGAATCAATATCTAAATTTGACCATCCGTCAGTGCCTTGTAACGGCTGAGGTCTTTGCCAGTCTATGAGTTGGCGCGCCGGGTGTCAACATCTTTAATTATTGTTAAAACATTGCAATTTTAGATTTCCGAAAATCAGCGGTTGAGGCGGGTCGAATCTTTTCCACATCTGTGACGTCTCCTAGTGATTTCTATCCTGCTGGCAAAAAAGACTATGTCCGGCTTCTGCCCAAACGGCGGAATTCCGTTCGCCCCCTGTTCGCCGAAAAGAGGCCCAATGCGCTCTTACCTCAAGTAAGTGTTCAACTTAGCCGTACAAACCGTTGAAAACGTGCATCTTTACAGTCTCTTAAGCAAGTGCTAAATTCCGGAAACCTTGTCGCCGCCGACAAGATTTCAAGGAAGACGACACCACACCAACCCATCTGCGAAGTTTTGATAGCTCAAAGTTAGAGACCCAGTGCTCGACAGAGCAGGACGGCTCTGCCCGACGGTCCCCTCGCCGCTCTAAAAAAGAACGGTAAGCACGTTGCTGACCCGGTAGAAGCTCGGAGGTACAGTTAAAATTATGGCCGCGAATCTCAACTGGTCCGATTCCCGTCTCGACGCGCAGCGCCCGGTCGCTCGCGCCTTCGCGCTTCCCTCCCCCGCGGCAGAGACACTGACAGGAGTCGCCGGCGTGCGCGCCAACGCCCGCCGCAGAGATTTTGCGATTCCATCGTGGGTCGTCTTCAGCATGATCATGCTGGCCACCTTCGCCGTCTGCGTCACGGTCACGATGCGCACGCACGCGGCGTGGGGCGCGGCCGAGCAGAAGTATTTGCAGATGGAGACTGATGTCCAGAGCATCCGCGACCGGAACGCGTCGCTGCGCCGTGACGTGGAGCGCCTGCGCACCGACCGGAAGACACAGGAGGCGGCCGCACGCGACCGTCTGAACATGGTCCGCGCGAACGAAATCGTCGTCCCGCTCGATTAGCCGTCAGCTTTTTCAGCGGCGGGTGTTCGCCATCATGCTTTCCTGACGCCCGCCTGAGCCGACCCGCTCGTAAACCGCAGTAGGTCCCCTACCCGCACGGCGCGGCCGAACGCTAAAAGCGACGGCCGCGCCGCCCTTTTTTGCCTCAAACAACCGCGTGGCACTTGGTTGACACTGTTTGCGGGCGTCAACTAATATCGGTTTCTTATAAGCTTATAAAAATAATTTGTTCGCGCGCGCCGCGTCGCGGCGCCCTCCGACCGAAGCGACAGCAAAGATATGCCTGAGACGAAAGAGTTGAACTCGTCCGCCGACGCCTCGGCCGAGCGCTGGGAGCGTGAGACGCTGGGGCCGGTTCTGAAGAAACGCCCCGAGCGGAAGAAGCGCTTCGAGACGGTCTCGCTCGACGAGGTGAACCGGCTCTACACGCCCGCCGACGTTTCGGACGTGGTCTTCGAGCGCGACACCGCCTACCCGGGCGAGTTTCCCTACACGCGCGGCATACACCCGACCGGCTACCGCGGCAAGCTCTGGACGATGCGCCAGTTCGCCGGCTTCGGCACGCCCGAGGAGACCAACGCCCGCTTCAAGTACCTGCTCGAACACGGGCAGACCGGACTCTCGGTCGCCTACGACCTGCCCACGCTGATGGGCTACGACGCCGACTCGCCGCTCTCCGAAGGCGAGGTCGGCAAGTGCGGCGTGGCCGTCTCAAGCCTCGCAGACATGGAGGTGCTCTTCGACGGCATCCCGCTCGAAGAGGTGACGGTGTCGCAGACCATCAACGCGCCCGCGTCGGTGCTGCTGGCGATGTACCTGGTCGTCGCCGAGAAGCAGGGCGCCGACTTCCGCAAGGTCTCGGGGACGCTCCAGAACGACATCCTCAAGGAGTACATCGCGCAGAAGGAGTGGATTTACCCGATCCGCCCGGCGATGAAGCTCGTCATCGACACCTTCGAGTTCTGCACGCGCCACGTCCCGAAGTACAACCCGATTTCGGTGAGCGGCTACCACATCCGCGAGGCGGGCTCGACGGCGCTTCAGGAGTTGGCCTTCACGCTGCGCGACGGCGTCGAGTACGTGCAGTGGGGCGTGGACGCCGGGCTCGACGTTGACGAGTTCGTCCCGCGCATCTCGTTCTTCTTCAACGCGCACAACGACTTCTTCGAGGAGGTCGCCAAGTACCGCGCCGCCCGCCGCATCTGGGCGCGCGTGATGCGCGAGCGCTTCGGCGCCGGGAGCGAGCGCACGCTCCAGCTACGCTTCCACACGCAGACGGCGGGCGTCTCGCTCACCGTCCAGCAGCCTTTGAACAACATCGTCCGCGTCGCCATCCAGGCGCTCGCCGGGGTCCTCGGCGGCACGCAAAGTCTACACACCGACGCCTACGACGAGGCGCTGGCGCTCCCGACCGACCGCGCCGCGCTCATCGCGCTCCGCACCCAGCAGATCATCGCCGAGGAGACGGGCGTGGCGAACACCGTCGACCCGCTCGGCGGCTCATACTTCATCGAATCCCTGACGAAGAAGATGGAGGACGGGGCTTACGAATACTTCGACAAGATAGACTCGATGGGCGGGATGGTCGAGGCCATCGAGAAGGGCTTCCCGCAGCGCGAGATTCAGGAGTCGGCCTACCAGTACCAGAAGGCCGTCGAGCGCGGCGACCAGACCATCGTCGGCGTCAACAAGTACTCGATGGAGGGCGAGCAGACGGAGGTCCCCACCCTCGTCATCGACGAGGGCGTGCGCGGGCGCCAGGTCGAGCGGCTCGAGCGCGCAAAGTCGCGCCGCGACTCGGGCGAAGTTGCCAACTCTCTGGAGAAGCTGAAGAGGGCCGCGGCCTCGGGCGACAACACGATGCCCGCGACCATCGAGGCCGTGCGCGCCTACGCCACGCTCGGCGAGATTTGCGACGCGCTGCGCGACGTCTACGGGCTCTACGAGGAGCCGGCCTTTTGACCCGCCTCGGCCGCGGGAGGGAGTTGTCCCTGACGAAGACGATTCGACGTTTGCCCCGCCCTCTGGCCGCGCTGCTCGTGCTGGCGACCTTGGCGGCGGCGGCCGCGCCACGTGCCGCCGCCGCCGGCGACAGCGCCGTCGTCCGGCGGAAGCGCGTCGTCATCGAGAGGACGGGCCGACTGGCGCGCCAGTTCCCCGAGCGCAAGCGGGCGGTGGTCAACCTGCCGGTCGTCAGCGGCCTGTCGGACTTGAAAGTCCTGCGCAAGGTGCGTGCGGCGCTCGACCTCAAGAACGTGTTTCAGACTTCGCTGGCCGAGTACCGGCAGGACGCGTGGCTGGAGGAGCTTGACTTCAAAGTCAACTACAACAAGCGCCACCTCCTCGACATCTCCTTCTGGCAGACCGGCACCGGCGCTTACCCCGACACGCACCACGCGCACTTCGTCATCAGCCTGCGGACGGGCGACGTGCTCAAGGCGCAGGACGTGTTCGAGGGCGGCGCGCTCTACGCGCTGGCCGGGATGGCGCACGAGAAGCTGCGGGCCGAGGTGGCCGTGCAGGTCAAGGTCGTCGAGCAGGACAAGGAACTCTCCGCTGACCGGGACGGCCTCGACGGCATCAAAGGCGACCTCTCAAGGCTCTCTTTCGGCGTCGAGCACCTGGACAACTTCATGGTCGGCGACGCCGGCGTCACGTTCCTCTACGACGCGGGCTTCCCGCACGCGATTCAGGCCATCCAGCCCGCCGGACGTTACTTCTTCACCTACGCCCAGCTCGCGCCCTACGTCAGGCGCGACGGGCCGCTGGGCGTGTTCGTAAAGTGAGCAGTCTAACGATGAACGAGAGAAAGATTCGCGTCCTGGTCGCCAAGCCCGGCCTCGACGGCCACGACCGCGGGGCGAAGGTCATCGCGCGCGCGCTGCGCGACGCCGGGATGGAGGTCATCTACACGGGGCTGAGGCAGACGCCCGAGATGATCGCGGCGGCGGCGTTGCAGGAGGACGTGGACGCCGTCGGCGTCTCTATCTTATCCGGCGCTCACAACACCCTGTGCCCGCGCATCGTCGAGCTTTTGCGCGAGCGCGGGATGGACGACTGCCTCGTCATCGTCGGCGGCATCATCCCGCAGGAGGACATCCCGCGCCTCAAGGAGCAGGGCGTCTCGGCGGTCTTCCTGCCGGGAACCTCCACCGAGGACATCGTCACCTTCCTGCGCGACAACGTCGGCCAGCGCGCATGAGCGGCGGCCCGGGCGACGACGCCGAACCCGCCCCCGTCGTCGTCGAAGGGCGCGGAGGCGGCACGGCCGTCATCCGCATCAACCGCCCCGCCCGGCGCAACTCACTCTCCGTCGAGGCTCTTTTAAGTTTGGAGGCGGCGTTCAAGTCGCTCTCCGCGCGCGAAGACATCTCCGCCGTCGTCTTCGCGGGGACGGGCGACGTCTTCGCCTCCGGCGCAGACATCCGCGAGCTGCGAACTCTCACCGCCGACTCCGCCCGCGCGTTCGCCGAGCGCGGGCAGAATCTTTTTCAAAGTATCGCCGACGCGCGTCTACTGACCGTCGCCGCCGTCAACGGCTACTGCATGGGCGGCGGGCTCGACCTCGCGCTCGCCTGCCGCGTCCGCGTCGCCTCGCCCGGCGCCGTCTTCGCGCACCCCGGCGCGCGGCTCGGCATCATCACCGGCTGGGGCGGCACGCAGCGCCTCCCGCGCCTGGTCGGCCCGGCGCGCGCACTTGAGATGTTCACCACGGCGCGGCGTCTGAGCGCAGCCGAGGCGCTGGAGTTCGGGCTGGTAGACGAACTGGCGGAGGACGCGCTCGCGCTCGCGGTCGAGACGGCGCGCCGGCTGTCGAAGTAGAAAAGGCTCGCCTGAAAAAAGAGGGGGACCGGGTCGGTTGACCCGGTCCCCCTCTTTTTTACGCGACCGAGTCCCGGCTAGAAGTCCATGCGGACGCCGAGTTGCACGGTTAGCGGGCGGCCTACGGGCGGCCCGAAGCCGGGGCCGTAGAGCGCGTTGGGCTGCATGTAGAACAGGCGCGAGGTCGCGGGCGTGTTGCCGAGTCGGTTCGAGAACGAGAGGTTGTCGGCGTTGAAGAGGTTGAAGAAGTCCGCGTAGCCCTTGATCGCGAACTTCTCGCCGAAGCGCACCGACTTCTGGACGCGCAGGTCGAGGTTGAAGAAGCGGCCGGTGCGCTCGCCGACGATATTGCCGGCCGAGTCGGTGACGAAGCCTATGCGCTGGCTGTTGACCTGCACCTGCCGGCAGCCGCGCGGGTTGAGGGCCAGGATGGCCGCGGAGTTGCCGCGCGCGTTGAAGACGGCGCGCGGGTCTGTGCCCTCGCAGATGCGGTCGTTGGCGACGAGTCCGTCGCCGTCGAGGTCAACGCCGGCGTTGAGCGAGTAGGGGCGGGAGCTGGCGAGCTGCAGGAGCGGCGCGATCTGGAAGTCGCCCGGCAGGTCGAAGACGCCGCTGGCGACGATGCGGTGGCGCTCGTCGATGCGGCTCGGGCCGAACTCCTCGGGCTTGAACTGGTTGTCCGGCGTGGTGGCGATGCCGTTGCCGCTGTAGGAGGCCAGCGGCTGCCCGCCCCACGAGCGCGCGTTCGACAGCACGTAGCTGGCCGAGAGCACCATCCGGCGCGTGCGGCGCTTGAGCGTGGTCGCCCAGCTGTCGAAGAGCGAGCGGTTGGTCGTCCCGATCATGTTGATCTGCTCGATGCGGTTCGGGGCGAAGCCGGCGTCCACGAACGCGCGGTCGAGCAGGCGCGAGTTGGCGCCCCGCACGCACTGCGGCGAGGCGGGGTTCGAGCCGGGGAAGGCCGAGTTGCAGAGGTAGCCGATGCGCGGGTTGATGACCTGCACGCGCGGCTCGTTGAGGCCGAGGGTGTGGACGTAGTCGCTGGAGAGCGTCATGTTCGACCCGAGCGAGGTCTCGACGCCGACCGAGAACTTCTGGACGTAGGGCTCGGAGGCGTCCGGGTCGTTGATGCGGCCGAAGCCGCCGACGGCCAGCTCGCTGATCGAGAATCCGGGCGGGAGCGGCGGGTTTGGGTCGGTGCCGAAACGGAAGGTGGCGAGCTGCCCCGCGCCGACCGCCGTGTTGTTCAGGTCGAGGATGGTCTGGAACAGCTCCCGCCCGACCTGCGAGAGCGAGAAGAGTGTCAGGTTCTGGAAGAGCTGGTCGTAGAAGATGCCGTAGCCGCCGCGCACCACCGTCCGGCCCGAGCCGGTCGGGTCCCACGCGAAGCCGACGCGCGGCTGGAACTCCGTCCAGCTCGGCGTGGTGCGCCCGAGCTTCTCCTCGTCGCGGGTGATGGCGCGGGCGAGCGGGTGGTTGAGCTGGCGCAGGATTTGGATGGTGCGGTTCTGCCGCTGGTCGATGAGGTTGCCGATGTTGGCGTCCCAGCGCAGGCCGAGGTTGAAGGTGAGCCGCGGCGTCGCCTTCCAGTCGTCCTGGATGTAGAAGGCGATCTGGTCGAGCGTCTGCTCGTGCGTCGCCTCGCCGTCCGAGAAGGTGATGCGGCGGACGGCGCCGGGCGTGGAGAAGCCCTGCGGGTAAAGGCCGTTGGTGTTGTTGCGGATGGTCAGCGGGTCGTCGAACCAGGTGAACTGGTAGCCCTGCGCGCCGAAGAAGAAGAAGCCGCCGAACCGCGTGTTGATGTAGTTGACGCCCATCTTCAGGCCGTGGTTGCCGGCCAGCCACGTGAAGTCGTCGCGGAGCTGGAACTTGCGCTCCTCGGTCGCCTGCGGCACGTTCGGGTTGCGCCCCGTCGTCACCGACGGGAAGATCATGTTCGGCCGGTCGGTGACGCCGACGATGGCGTTCTTGAAGTCCTGGATGTGGAAGACCCACTGGTTGACCTTCGTCGGGCTGACCGTCCAGGTGTGGTTGACGACGAGGCTGTGAATCTTGTTGTTGTTCAGGTTGCCGTTCGTCAGGTCGGCGTTGGCGGGCACCGCGATCTGGTCGTTCGGGGAGTCGTTCTTCTGGAACGAGTAGCGGTAGAACATCGTCTGGTTGGAGTCGATCTTGTGGTCGATTTTAGCCGTCAGGAGGTGGTCGTTGTAGGGCGTCGGGATGATGCCCACGGGCGCCGCGCCGGGGATGGCCTGGAGCTGCGCCAGCGCGGCGGGCGGCACGAGGTTGATCGAGCGCTCGCGGAAGCGCTCGTAGGAGCCGAAGAAGAAGAGCCGCTCCTTGCGGATGGGGCCGCCGAGCGAGCCGCCGAACTCCTGGCGCTGGAAGTCGGGCTTCTGGTTGCCCGCGGGCTGCTGCCGCTCGAAGAAGTCGGGCTTGCGCAGCGCGTCGTCGCGGAACTGGCCGAAGAGCGAGCCGTGGAACTCGTTCGTCCCGGACTTCGAGACGACGTTGACGATGCCGCCGACCGAGCGGCCCGACTCGGCCGTCCACCGGTGCTGCAAGACCTGGAACTCCTGGATGCGCGTCTTGGTCGGGTCGAAGTTGCCGACGGGGCGCGCCTCGGGGGTGATGACCGAGAGGTTCGAGAAGGTGCGGTTGAGGAGCGGGAGGGTCTGCACCTGGAGGGGCGTCACCACGTCGGCGAGGTCGGAGCGGGTGGTCTCGACGAGGACGCCGCCGGCGGCCACCTCGACCGTCTCGGTGAGCTGCCCCGGCTTGAGGTCGAAGTTGAGCGTGCTGGTCGTGCCGATGTTCAGCTCCAGGTCGCGGACGAGCGCCTTGCTGAAGTTGGCCGCCTCGACCGTGATCTCGTAGCGGCCGGGCGGCATCTCCCGCACCACGTATTCGCCGTCCTCGTTCGTCTGCGCGGTGCGCTGCGCCGAGGTGCCGAGGTTGCGCGCGGTCACGGTGGCGTTGGTGACGGCCGCGCCGTTCTGGTCGAGCACGCGCCCGGTCAGGTCGGCGTTGACCCGCTGCGCCATCAAGGTCGGCGCGAGCGCCGCCGAGAGAACGAGCAGGCACGCGAAGCGACTGAAAACACCTTTCGGGTTGAAGCTCACTGCTCTGGCCTCCTTCAGTTGTAGATGAAAACGAAAGTACGGGGCAACGAACTTAAACTGCGTGAGAAGTTTTCGACAGGCGAACATTATTCCACTCCCCCGCGCGCGCTGTCACCAACTATTTTCCTAATAAAAAAGCGCCGCCCGCGCCGCCGTGGCTGGCCGCCGTCCGAATTTTTGAATGCCCCGGACGGATTTTCGGATGAGCGCCGCGGCGGCGCGCCTCTTCGTGCCCTCCCCGCGCGCCGGGACGCGGCGAGTTTATCGAGTCCGGCATCTCGCGGCGGGCCGCAACCACGTCTCGCGAAAGCCTTCAGTCAATGCACATCCGCTTGAGGAAGATTTTCTGCCCGCCCTCGTCGAGCGTGAGGCCGTCGGCCGTGACGACGCCTTTGAACTTGCGCGGCTCGTCGCCGGGCAGCGTGAACGAAATCTTCCGCGCCTCGACGTTCACCTGCGCTTTGACGAGGACGGGCGGAAGCAGCACTCCCTCCGCGACGGTCACGACAACGTAGAACTGCCCGTCGGAGTCCGTCAGGTAGACCTGCATCCCGCCGTAGTCGCCGCCCTCGCCGGCCTTGATGTTGCCGAAGACGCCCTCCGTGTGGAACGGCTTCGACTTCGACCCGCCCTGCGCGTACGCGGCCGACGCGGCCACCAGACAGAACACACAGCATAAGACGACTCGCGAAAAAACTTTCATCAACGCCACCCTTTTCATGTCCATGTTTTCGAGTTAAATGCACGCGCCGGCTCAGCGGCCCTCGGCGAAGGCCCTGTCGGCCGTCTCGCGCGCCTTAACTGCGGGCCGGACGCCCCGGTGCGAGCCGGCCGCGCCGAAGTCGGTTCTAATTTCGTAGCCGCTGAAGTACCGGCGAGAGGGCAAGTTTGGCGGGGTCACGAGACCGTCACGGCGAACCCCAAACCGGCCGGGATGGTAAAGCATGGTTCGCCGCAAGTCAACGGGCATCTACGCCCGCTAACTCTTCAGCTTCAGCCCGAAGTGGTGGGCCTCGATGGCCATTCTTTTGGCGAGGTAGAACCTGTGGGCCGCGAACCTCTGCACGCCCGAGTCGAGGTGGAACTGTTCGCAGCCTTCGCCCCTCGCGTGCGCGACCAGCCAGTCGAAGAGTTGCCCGCCGTAGCCCTTCGACCTCTCGCCCTCTTTGGAAACAAGGTCGTCGACGTACATGAACCTGCCCCACGCGAGGCACTCCGAGATTCTGAACCCGGCGACGGCCTTCACCTCCCCGCCGGACACGTAAGCCAGCCCGTACCCGGCGGTCTCCATCTGCCTCCTGACCCTTTGGAGAAACTCCTCCGCCGCGACGTGCGGTCGCAGCTCCGCCATCACGGGGTAGCAGCTCCGAATCTCGTCGTCCTCGACGGCCAGCGCGATCTTCACGCCCATCCACACCTCCAAAGAAACGTCCCCGGCGGACTTCGGAACGACGCCCGCTCACTTCGCCTTCGACAGGAAACGCGCGACGCCGGCGCGGCAGTCATCGGTCATGCGCGCGATGGTGTTGAGGTCGGCGCCGGTCTGGAGCGCGGCGTCGAACGAGAGGCCGTCCATCTGGTAGAGGAGGCGCTTGGTGAGCGTGACGGCGGAGCGGCTGACGCGCGCGAAGTCGGCGACGTAGGCTTCCGCCTCCGACTCGAACCCTTCGTCGCCGTAGACGCGGTTGACGAGCCCGACGCGCTCGGCCTCGGCGGCGGAGATTTCTGCGCCGCGCGTGACCATCTCGAAGGCACGCTTCTCCGAGACGTTGCGGCGCAGGATGGCCATGACCATCGCGGGGACGAAGCCTATCTTCACCTCGGGGTAGCCGAACCGCGCCGACGCCGAGGCGAGCACGACGTCGCACGCGGTCGCCAGCCCGCACCCGCCGGCGAGGGCGCGCCCGCGCACGGCCGCGACGACGGGCACGCGCAGTCGCCTGACGAGGGCGTAAAGCTCCATCAGCGAGCGCGCGTCGTCGAAGTTGTCCGAGACCGACCCCTCGGCGACCTTCGTGAGCGCCGAGAGGTCTGCGCCCGAGCAGAAGTCCGCGCCCGCGCCCGTGAGCAGCACGGCGCGCACGTCCTCGCGCGCGCCGGCGTCGCGCAGCGCCTCCTTGAGGCCGGCGACCAGCTCGTCGTTGAGCGCGTTACGCTTCTCGGGGCGGTTGAGCGTGACGCGCGCCACCCCGCCCTCGATGGCGTAAAGGACCGGACTGTTCTCCATAAGTTTCGCGCGCCCCGCGCGGGCTCAGAGTTTCGGGTAAGGGTAGAGTCGCGCCCTCGCGCGAAGCCAGAAGCCGCCCAGCCGCTTCATCTCCTCGTCGGCGTATTTGGCGTTAAGGTTCGGGCCGCAGTCCGTCAGGACGCGCAGCCGCCCCTTCTCGCGCGGGGCGTAGATCAGATAGCTCTCGCCGACCGCGAGGTTCAGATCGCCGCACATCACGGGCATGTCGACGTCCGCGACGGCCGTGACCCCGCGCCCCACGTCGCCCCTCCAGCGTTTCTCGACCTCGAACCTGACGAGGTACATCGCCATCGGAAAATCTTCCGTGGGGCCGAAGGGGGTCATCTCGGCGACCCTGCCGAGGAAGACCGCGTCCGCCTCGCGGAATTTTTGGCGCACGGAAAAGCCGGCACACGAGCACGCGAAGGCCTCCGGGGCACACGCGGAGACGAAGCAGACGGCGAGTAGAGACAAAATAACTTTCTTCATCTCATCCTCCTCTCGCGTCCGCCCTTCAGCCGTCGAGGAAGCTCAGGAGGGCGGCGTTCACTTCCGTAGGAGACTCCTGCTGCACCCAATGGTTGCTCCGGCCGAGGCGCAACTCGGTGAAGGGCGCGTCGACGTAGTCGGCGACGCCCGCGACCGTCTCGGGGAGGATGGCGAAGTCGCGCTCGCCGTAGACGAAGAGCGTGGGGACGCGCACGCGCTCCTGCCGGCTGATTCCCTTCTCCCCGAAGCGTCGTCCGAAGAAGGAGCGGAAGTTGGCGCGGTAGTAGTTGACGGCGCCGGCGAGCGCGCCGGGCTCGCGCATCGCCGACTTGTAGACCTCGATGTCTTTGTCCGAGAAGGTGCCGGGTCGCGACGTGGCGCGCAGCGCCTTCGCGAGCGCGGCGAAGTCGTCGCGCGCCATCCACCACTCGGGCACCCTCGGGAGCTGGAAGAAGAACATGTACCAGCTCCTGAGCATCTGTTTGAGCGTCAGGTTGCGCGCCCAGGCGGCGGGCGGCGGCGTCTGGAGCGAGGCGAGCTTCCAGACGTAGTCCGGGTAGTGCTGCGCCACGGCCCACGCGACCGCGCCGCCCCAGTCGTGCCCGACGACGGCCGCCTCGCTCGCGCCGAAGTGGCGTATGAGCCCGGTCACGTCGTCCACGAGCCGGCTCATGCGGTAGTCATCGACGCGCTCGGGCTTGTCGCTCAAGTTGTAGCCTCGCATGTCGGGCGCGACGACGCGGTAGCGCTCGCCCAGGACGGGCAACTGCTTGCGCCACGAGTACCAGCACTCGGGGAAGCCGTGGAGCAGGACGACGAGCCGCTCGCCCTCGCCGCACTCGGCGTAGTGCAGGCGCACGTCGCCGACCTGCGCGTAGCCGTGCCGGACGGCCGTGTCGGGGCCGGCGTGTTCTTCAGCCATTTGGTATCTCAATGCCGAGCGCGCGCGCCTCGTCGTCGGGCACCTCGACCTCCATGCGCAGCAGCGCCGTCGAGAAGGTCTTGCCCTGCGCGTCGGTCATCAGCGAGAGCGTGCCGCCGCCGCCGAGCGACTCGTGCAGGAGGAAGTTGAGCGCGCCGAGGTTGGGCAGCTCGAAGCGCTCGACCTCGCCGCCGACCAGCCGGCCGTAGTGCTCCTTGACGCGCGCGGCCGTCACCTCGCGCGCGAGCACGGGGTAGAACTCTTCGCGCAGCGCGATGAGCCCGACGTTGGCCGTGTCGCCCTTGTCGCCCGAGCGCGCGTGCGCGAGTTTCAGAAGTTTGACTTTCATAAAGATGTTGAAGAGGTCGCCCACGGATGTCCGCGCCGGGGGTTCTCAGCGGACGCCCGCGAGTCTCTTGACCGCCTGCCAGTCGCGCTCCTCCGGCGTGGCCGGGTGCGCGATGAAGAAGTCCAGCTCGTGCGAGCCCGCGTAGTGCGGCTCGCCCCGAAGGACGGACGCGTCCTCGCCGAAGATGAACCAGCGGCTGCGCAGCTCCTCCGGCGACTGCCCGGGCTCGCGCAGCTCCTCGACCGAGTCCCTGACCCAGCGGCGCGCGAACTCCTTCGCCAGCTCAAGGGTCGGGAAGCCGACGACGACGTAGTCCTCATCGGGGTCGTATCGGAACATGTCGATGATGAGAACCTCGTAGCTCTCGCTCACACTCACTCACCCCCGGCGACACCTCGCTCCCAAAGCCCGAGCCAGTGGAATCCTACCACGACGAGCGCGTGCGTGATCTCGCCGCCGGCGATGAGCGACGGCACGCGCGCGGGCCGGACGAGGCGCACGCGCGTCTGCTCCGTCCCGTGGTTCAAAGGCTCGTGCCTGTAGACGCAGTCGCGCGCGAGGAACGTGTGAATCCAGTTGTCCTGTATCGCCGGGTTGGGACGCGTCCTGCCCAGGAAGACGACCTCGCGCGCCTCATAACCGGTCTCTTCCAGCAGCTCGCGCGCCGCCGTGTCGCGCGGCTCCTCGCCGGGGTCAACCATGCCGCCGGGAATCTCAAGGGAGATTTCCCCGGTGCCGTGCCGGTACTGCTCGATGAAGACGACCTCGCCGTCCTCCGTCAGCGGGATGACGTTGATCCAGTCGGGCGCCTCGATGACGTAGAAGTCGTGCTCGCCGCGCCCGCGCGGGTCGGCGCTGAAGTCGCGCCTCACCTTGAAGACGCGGCAGTCGGTGACCGGCTCCGAGCGCCCGCGCCGCCAGACCAGCCGCGAGTCGTCGCCGCCGCTCAAACCTCGGCCACCTCGACGCGGGGCTCGATCTCGGTCTTGGGGATGAGCGCGGGCCAGTAGGCGACTATCTCTTCGACCTTGGGTCGGCCGCCGGCGAAGCCGGTCACGGCGGGCGGGCCCGTCAGGATGAGCGGCGCGATCTCCTTCGTGAAGCGCTCGACCGCCTTTCGGTCTTCGCCGCGCACGCCGATGCGGAGCTGCACCTCGGGCGCGTCCGCGTCGGGCTCGCCCGCGAGGTGGCCGTGCGTCGAGTTGACGCCGACGAACTCGGTCAGCGTGTGGTCGAACTTCAGCCCCAGACGTTCCAGCCGCGCGCGCAGGATTTGGTCGGCGGCGCGCGCCTTGGCGTACGCGTCCGGCCACGCGTAGACGAGCGTGCCGACCGCCTTGAACCCGGCGGAGTAGCTGACCGAGACCTTCAGAAACTCGGTCGCCGGCCTGCCCTTGATGCCGCTCACGCGCACGCGGTCGCGCCCGGCGTCCGCGAGTTGGATGGTCGTGAAGTCCGCGACGCAGTCGGGCGTGATGTAGGCGACGGGGTCGCCCATCTCGTAGACCAGTTGCTCCTTGACCGAGGGGACGCTGACGCGCCCGCCCGTCCCATCGTGCTTGGTGACGACGAACGAGCCGTCCGGGCCGGCCTCGACGATGGGGAAGCCGACGCCCGCGAGGTCGGGAATCGTCTGCCATTCGTACTGGCAGTTGCCGCCCGAGCACTGCGCGCCGCACTCGATGATGTGTCCGGCGACCGTCCCCGCGGCAAGCACGTCCCAGTCGTTCTCGCCCCAGCCGAACTCGTGGATGAGGGGCGCGAGGGTCAGCCCCGTGTCGGTCGAGCGCCCGGTGATGACGACGCGCGCGCCGCGGTTCAGGGCCTCGACGAGCGGCCACGCGCCGAGGTAGGCGTTCGCGCTCTGCACGCGTTCGCGCACCTTCGAGAGCGGCTCGCCCGTGTCCATGTTGCGCAGCTCGACGCCGCGCTCGAGCAGCTCGTCGAGCCGCCCCATGATGTCGTCGCCGGTGACGGTGCCAATCTTCAGGCGGCCGCCGAGACCCAGCTCGCGCGCCACCCCGCGCACGGCCTCGGCGCAGCCCTCGGGGTTGACGCCGCCCGCGTTGGCCGTGACGCGTATGTCGCGCGCGACGCAGGCCGGGAGAATCTCGCGCATCAGCGGGACGAAGTCGCGCGCGTAGCCCGCGCCCGCGTCGCGCGCGCGCTGCTTCTGCATGATCGACATCGTGACCTCGGCGAGGTAGTCGAGCATGAGGTAGTCGATCGGCCCCTCCGTGACCTGCCGGACGGGCGCGTCGAGCATGTCGCCCCAGAAGCCCTGCCCGCAGGCGATGCGAATCGTCTCTCTACGTGTGCTCATAAGAGTTCGGCTGAAAGGAGTTCGGGGGCAGTTTATCGGATACGCGTTGACAAGACAAAGCGGCGCCCCCGCGTGAAGGCGGAAGGCCGTTCGCACAAGTTAAAAGGCGAAAGGGGGGCGAGGAGCGGCGCGGCTCCCGTCCCCCTTTCGCCTGCGGCTTCTCTCCCCCGCGGTTACAGCGGCGGGGTCGTCGCGTTCGAGTTGTCGCCCGTGTTGGCGTTCGTGTCCATCGCCGGGTCGGCCGCCGGGCGGCGCGCGCGGCGCGTGCTGCGGCGCGCGGCCATCCCGAACGTGAGCCGTGTGGGAGAGCCGGGGACGGGCTGGAGCGTCAGCCGGTCGCCGCTCTTGCGCGCGCGGACGTTGGCGACGACCGGCGTCTTGGTCGCGGGGTCCTCGATGTCCGTGAAGTAGAAGGCCGCGCCGGTGTAGCCGCGCGTGGTCACGGCGTAGACGCGGCCGTTGTGCGTCATCGTGTCCACGGCCAGCGTGAAGCTGTTGCCGGTGATGGTGAGCGTGCCCGGCCCGCTCATCTCGTGGCCGCCCGTCATCGTCACCTGCCCGGTATACGTGCCCGACAGGTCGGTCTGCTCGCCGCTCACGTCGCCCGTGCTCCGGGCGGTGGTGTCTTCGGTGGTGCTGCTGTTCGCGTTCTGCCCGAGCGCGCCGGCGTCGGCCAGCACGAGCGAGGCGCAGGCGGCGGCCGCCAAGAGAAGGACGACGAAGAATCTAAGGCTCCTGTAGTTGCTCACGGATGCTTCTCCTCCTGTCTGCTTCTGCGCGCGCCGTGACTTCCGAGAGGCGCGCGTCAGGGAAAGTGTCTACGACCTCGCGGGGTTCTTCCGCCTGCGCGGGCGAGTCGGGTCGACTTCCACCGTGCGGCGGAAGGGGGACGTTTGCTAACGCTTGCCTGGTTGGGCGTAGTTTCGCACAACGGGGCCGGCGTTGCACGGATTTTTTTTCCGACGCCGTGGACGCCGCGCGTCAGGCGAGCGCCGGCGGCAGGATGAACTGGCCGAGGTGCGGCCCCGAGTAGTTGAGGCTCACGCCCAGCGCCAGCTCCAGCGCGTCGCGCGTCTCTTCGGGCGCGATGACGGCGTCGACGTACCCGCGCGCGGCCGCGTACTTCGCGTCGAGCTGCTGCTCGTAGTCCTCTCGCACCCGCGCCATCTCGGCCTTCAACTTCTCGTCGGGCTCGCGCCCCTCGCGCTTCAGCTTGTCGAGCTGCGTGCCGTAGATGGCCTGGACGGCCGAGTCGCCCTCCATCACGCCCATCCGCCCGGTGGGCCAGCTAAAGATGAAGTCCGGGTCGAACCCCTGCCCCGCCATCGCGTAGTAGCCCGCGCCCGAGGCGTGGTTGATGGTCAGAACTATCTTCGGCACCGTCGCCGTCGCCATCGCCTCGACGAAGCGCGCGCCGGCGCGGATGATGCCGCTGTGCTCGGCCTCCGCGCCGACCATAAAGCCCGACACGTCCTGCACGAAAAGGAGCGGGGTGCGGTGGCGGTTGCAGTTCTCGATGAAGTAGGCCACCTTCTCGGCCGACTCGGTGTAGACGATGCCGCCGAACTTGGGCGGCTGGCCCTTCTCGCGCACCAGCCCGCGGCTGTTGCAGATGACGCCGACCTGTATACCGCGCAGCCGCGCGTGCCCCGTCATCATCTCGCGCGCGTGGTCGGCCTGGAACTCGTCGAGGTGCCCGGCGTCGAGGACGCACTTCAGCACCTCGCGCGGGTCGTAAGGGTGGCGGTGGTCTTCGGGCAGAATCTCGTAGAGGTCTTCGAGCGGGCGCGCCGGGTCGCGGCTCTCGACGACGGGGACGGCCGGCATCCCCGGGACGGGCAGCTCCGAGACGAGCTCGCGAATCCTGGCGACGCACGCCTCGTCCGACTCGACGCGGTAGTGCGCGACGCCGGAAATCTCCGTGTGCGTGCGCGCGCCGCCGAGCGTCTCGTTGTCGATGGTCTGCCCCGTGGCGCCCTTGACGAGGTTCGCGCCGCCGAGCCCCATGAACGACGTGCCCTCGACCATGATGATGATGTCGGAGAGCGCCGGCAGGTAGGCGCCGCCCGCGACGCACGGCCCCATCACCGCCGCTATCTGCGGCACGCGCAGGTAGCGGCGCATCACCGAGTTGTAATAGAAGATGCGCGCCGCGCCGTACTGGCCGGGGAAGACGCCGCCCTGATAAGGCAGGTTCACGCCCGCCGAGTCCACGAGGTAGACGATGGGCACCCGCGAGCGCATCGCCACCTCCTGCGCGCGCAGGATTTTCCTGATCGTCTCGGGCCACCAAGAGCCGGCCTTCACCGTCGCGTCGTTGGCGACGACGACGACCTCGCGCCCGCCGACGCGCCCCACGGTCGTCACGACCCCGGCCGACGGCGCCCCGCCCTCGTACTGGTCGTAGGCGACCAGCAACCCTATCTCCTGCGCGTACGTGTCCTCGTCCAGAAGCAGCGCCACGCGCTCGCGCGCCGTCAGCTTCCCCTGCTCGTGCTGCTTGCGGACCTTGTCGGCGCCGCCGCCCGCGCGCAAGCGTTCTTCCAGCCCGCGCAGCTCGGCCGTCAGCTCGCGCAGGCGCGAGCCTTTCCCGGCGCGCCCCGTGGGTGCTTCGCCACTCATCTCGGTTTTTCCAGACATTGATTTGAATGGAAAATATCACAGCGCGCGGCGCGAAAACAACGAGGCCCCGGACGGCCTCTCGCGGCTAACTAGTTGAAAACGCACGGCGGTTACAAAAACGGGACGAAATAAGGTAAACTTTCCGCCCTGCAACAAAGTTCAGCCGGAGCATTTGAGCCGCAACAGACTTTCTCGACTCGGTACGCGTTGGAGGACTGTATTTGGCAGCCGCCGCTTTCTACGACCTCGAAGGGACGCTGGTGAGCACGAACCTCGTGCACACGCTCGGCTTCTACGCGCGCAACCAGCAGGGCCTGCTGCGCTCCGTCCGGAAGAGCGTCTCGACGCTCGTCAGCATCCCGCTCTTCGCCGTCGCCGACTCGTACAGCCGGATGGTCTTCAACGACATCTTCTTCCGGCGCTACAAGGGTCAGTCCGAAGACCGCCTCCGCTTCTTCGCGCAGGGGCTGTTCGAGGACGTGCTGAAGCCGGCGGTCTTCCCCGGCGCGAAGACGCTGATACAGAAATCGCGCAGCCTGGGGCTCCGGCAGGTGGTCGTCACCGGCGCGCTCGACTTCTCGGTCGCGCCCCTGATGGAGTACCTCGGCGTGGACGACTACGTCGCCAACCGCCTCGAGTTCGTCAACGGCGTCGCGACGGGACGCCTCCTCCCGCCCGTGCTCGCGTCCGCGACCAAGGCGTCGTGGATACGCACCTACGCCGAGCGCCACCAGCTCAACCTGAGCGACTCCTACGCCTACAGCGACAGCATGAGCGACCTGCCCATGCTCTCCATCGTCGGCCACCCCGCGGCCGTCAACCCGGACATGCGGCTCAGGCAGACCGCGCTCCACCACGACTGGCCGATACTGAATTTGAAGTAGTCAGTAGACAGTAGGCTCCTCTCTGCTGGCGCTGACATCCGAACGATTCATTAACGAAGTTTTTCTCCTGGCTACTGACTACTGTCTACTGACTACTTTTCAAACATGGCCCTACAACTCAGAAGAAAAGTTCACGAGTCGGTCGTCTACATCGACCGCGACAGCGCGCCGCGCATCATCTCTTCGGGCATGGACTTCATCCCCGAGGACCTGCCCGTCGGGACGCGCGTCATCTACCCGAACGCGCCGATGCGGGGTCTGCCGAACCGCGAGGCCGCCATCCGCTACGCCCTCAACCACCCGCACGACTGCGACCCGCTCTACGCGCAGTTGCAGCCCGGGATGAAGGTGACGATAGCCATCGACGACCTCTCGATGCCGCTCCCGCCGATGCGCACGCCCGACGTGCGGCAGACGGCGCTCGAAATCCTCTTAGACCTCCTGCACGCCAACGGCGTGGACGACGTCCACCTCATCATCGCCATCTCGCTCCACCGGCGCATGACCGAGTGGGAGATCAAGCGGATGTGCGGGCAGAGGGTCTTCGACGCCTTCTGGCCCGACCGGCTCTACAACCACGACGCCGAAGACCCGGACGGCATGGTCGTCATCGGCGAGACGCGCCACAAGGAGAAGCTCTCGCTCAACCGCCGCGCCACCGAGAGCGACCTGCTCATCTACCTCAACTTCAATTTCGTCCCGATGAACGGCGGGCACAAGTCGGTCGCGGTGGGCCTCTGCGACTACGAATCCCTGCGCCCGCACCACGAGCCGCAGACCATCCGCGACTCCGACAGCTACATGGACCCGGCCAACTCCGAGCTGACGCGCAAGATCAACCGGCTCGGCAAGCTCGTGGACGAGCACCTCAACGTCTTCCACATCGAGACGACCGTCAACAACCGGATGTTCAAGGGCGAGCTGTCGTTTTTGACGAAGAACGAGGACGAGTTCTCGGCCTACGAGCGGATGAAGTACGAGGCCATGCGCTTCACGATGTCGAAGATGCCGCTCGCCGCGAAGCGCAAGATGTACAACACGCTCACCGGCGACTACGAGATGATCGCGGTCGAGGCCGGGCGCACCGAGCCCGTCCACGACCGCATCATCGCCAAGTCGATGCAGCAGTACGTCATCCCCGTGGACGGCCAGTGCGACATCCTCATCTGCCCCATCCCCGAGATTTCGCCGTACAACGTCTACTCTTCGTTGAACCCGCTGCTCGTGCAGGTGATGGCGCTGGGCTACCACTTCAACATGTACCGCGGCAAGCCCCTCCTCAAGAAGGGCGGCGTGCTCATCCTCCACCACCCCTGCTACGACGAGTTCGACCACGTCCAGCACCCGAGCTACATCGAGTTCTTCAACCGCCTGCTGCCCGAGACGCGCGACTCGCACGTCCTGCGCGAGAAGTACGAGCGCGAGTTCGCCACCAACCCCTCTTACATCGAGATGTACCGGCGCGGCAACGCCTACCACGGCGCGCACCCGTTCTACATGTGGTACTGGGCCGAGAACGGCCGCGCGCACGTCGGCCGCGTCATCGCCGCCGGCGCCGAGAACGCGCACGTCCCCGCCGCGATGGGCTGGGAGCGCGCCGACAACCTGACCGAAGCCATCGCGATGGCGCGCAGCCACATGGGCCGCTCCGCCCAGATCACCATGCTCCACCAGCCCGTGATAGCCATCTGCGACATGAGCTAGAATGTCGCCGACAGAGGTTTAGGCCATGAGCACGACGACCCGCCTGATTACCGCCGACGAGCTGCTCGTCATGCCCCACCGCGACGAACATGGGAATGACTGTCTTCTTGAGCTGATTCGCGGAGAGGTAAGAAGAATGTCACCCACTGGCATCACCCACGGCGTTATTTGTACAAGGGTAGGCGGCGATCTTAGGAGCTTCGTAGAAGCGAACGACTTGGGCGTTGTCTGCGGTGCTGAGACCGGGTTTATTCTTGAAAGAGACCCCGACACGGTGCTCGGAGCCGATGCCGCGTTCATTAGTCACGAGCGGCTAGCAACAGTTGAGAATCCTGATAAGTTTGGCCCCTTTGCGCCCGACCTCGCCGTCGAGGTGCTAAGCCCAAGCAACACGCGCCGCGAGATGGAGGAGAAGATAGCTCTTTACTTCGGCGGGGGGGCGCGGGCCGTCTGGGTCTTTAATCCGAAGAAGCGCACCGCGGCCGTCTACACGTCGCCGTCGGACGTGCGCGTCTTTGGCGAGCAGGACGTGCTCGAAGGCGGCGAGGTGCTGCCGGGTTTCAGACTCGAACTTGCAAAGCTGTTCGCCGTCGGGAAGAAGTGAGACGGGAATCACGACTGACTTTAAGATGAGATTATCGCCCACAGAGATTTATAACGGCCGGAACGTCTTCATCATCGGCGCGACGGGGTTCGTCGGGAAGGTCGCGCTGTCGATGCTGCTGGAGCGCTTCCCCGGCGTGGGGCGCGTCTACGTGACGGTGCGCGCGCGCGGCAAGGAGGAGTCCGAGACACGCTTCTGGAACAACGTCGTCACCGCGCCGCCCTTCGACCCCCTGCGCGAGCGCTACGGCGCCGCCTTCGAGGACTTCATCCGCGACAAGGTGCGGCTCGTCAACGGCGACATCAGCGAGGACAATTTAGGGTTCACCGAGGAGGAGGCCGAGGAGGTCGCCGCCGACATCGACGTCCTCATCAACTCGGCGGGCAACGTCACCTTCAACCCGCCGCTGGAGAGCGCGCTCCGCACCAACGTCGTCGGGACGCAGAACGTCATCAAGTTCGTCAAGAGGATGAAGCGCCCGGCGCTCGTCCACATCTCGACCTGCTTCGTCGCCGGCTCGCGCTCGGGGCCGGTCTGGGAGAGCGACCCCGTCCTCGGCTACTTCCCGCGCAAGGACGACCTGCCCGGCGTCGAGTTCAACGCCGAGCAGGAGATACGCGACTGCGCGCGCCTGGCCGAGCGCGTCAAGGAGGAGGCGCGAGACGCCTTGCAGGCCGCGCGCTTCAAGGAGCTGGCGCGCAAGCGTCTCTACGAGGACGGGCGCGACCCCGACGACCTCGACGCGATGGGGCTCGCCGTCGCGCGCGAGCGGAAGATGTGGACGCGCGAGCGCCTGACCGACCTCGGCTCGGAGCGCGCCGTCTTCTGGGGCTGGCCCAACATCTACACCTACACCAAGAGCCTCGGCGAGCAGCTCGTCGCCGCCGAGTCTGACATCGTCCGCTCGATCGTCCGCCCCTCCATCGTCGAGTCGGCGAAAGACTACCCCTTCCCCGGCTGGAACGAGGGCTTCACGACGACCGCGCCGCTCATCTTCATCGCGCTCAAAGGTCAGCAGCAGATTCCCGTCAACGACAAGCTCATCCTCGACATCACGCCCGTCGACCAGGTGGCGGCCGTGATGTTGGGCGTCGCGGCCGAGGCCATCGCGGGCGAGCCGCGCCTCGTCTACCAGGCGGCCACCGGCGACACCAACCCGAACACGATGGAGCGCATCGTGAGCCTCGTCGGCCTCTACAAGCGCAAGCAGTTCCAGGAGAAGGAGACGGGCTTCAAGCTCATCAACGAGATCGCCGCGCGGATGGAGACCAAGCCGGTCACGCCCGCGCGCTTCGACGCGATGTCGACGCCGATGGTCAACGCGGCGGCGAAGAGGGCCACGTCGCTGCTCGACCGCGTCCGCCCACGCTGGGGCGGCGGGCGTTTCGCCGACATCGTCGACCGCGCGAAGGCCACGGTCGAGCGCGTCGAGGAGGTGACGCGCGAGACCAAAGAGGCGTTCGACATGTTCCGCCCCTTCATGATCGAGAACGCCTACGTCTTCCGCGCCGACAACGTGCGGTCGCTCTTCGCCGAGGTGCGCGAGGAGGAGCGGGGTCTGCTGCGCTGGGACCCCGAGACGTTCGACTGGTACGACTACTGGATGAACGTCCACTTCGCGGGCCTCAAGAAGTGGGTCTTCCCGACGCTCGAAGAGGACATGCGCGCGCAGCCCAAGCGCGCCTACACCTACCGCGACCTGCTCGAACTCTTCGAGACCTCGGCCAAGCGCTACTCCACACGCGTCGCCATGCGCATCGAGCGCGACGGGCAGAAGGAGCAGTACACCTACGCCGACATCCGCGAGCTGGCGACGCGCGCCGCCGGCTTCCTCGCCGCGCAGGGGGTGAAGCCCGCCGACCGCGTTCTGCTCGTCAGCCACAACGCGCCCGAGTGGCCCATCAGCTACTTCGGCGTCCTCAAGGCCGGCGCCACCTGCGTCCCCGTAGACCCCGAGAGCAAGACCGACGAGCTGGTCAACTTCACCCGCGCGAGCGGCGCGACCGGCGTCATCCTCGGCGAGAAGGCGGACGAGGAGCACCCGGACCTCGCCGACAAACTCGCCGGGGCCGGGCTCGACGCGCGCCTGTGGCGCTACGCGGAGGTCTTCGAGCTGACCGACGAGCTTTCGGAGGACGAGCGCGTCGCGCTGCTCCCCGCCAAGGTGTCGCCGAACGCGGTCGCCTCGCTCATCTTCACCTCGGGGACGACGGGGCAGCCCAAGGGCGTCATGCTCTCGCACAAGAACCTGACCAACATGGTCTCGATGCTCTCGTCGGTCTTCGAGATGGACACGGCCGACGGCACCCTCTCGGTGCTCCCGCTCTACCACACGTTCGAGTTCTCGACCGGCTTCCTGACGCCCTTCAGCCGCGGCACGCAGATCACCTACCTGCAGGAGCTGAACGGCGAGGAGCTGGCACGCGCCGTCAAGAACGGCCACATCACCGGCATGGTCGGCGTCCCCGCGCTGTGGGAGCTGCTGCACCGCCGCATCACGTCGCGGCTGCGCGAGCGCGGCGAGTGGGTCGGCTCGGCCGCCGAGCTTTTGATGAAGTTCAACAGCCGGCTGCGCGACAAGACGCCCCTCAACCTCGGCTCGATCCTCTTCCGCCCCATCCACACCGGCCTCGGCGGCCACATCCGCTACCTCATCAGCGGCGGCTCGGCGCTGAACGAGAAGATAAAGCGAGACATGCACGGGCTGGGCTTCACCATCCTCGAAGGCTACGGGCTGACCGAGGCCTCGCCGGTGCTGACGGTGACGCGGCCGCAGAACGCGCTGAACGCCGCCTCGGTGGGCAAGCCCCTGCCCGGCGTCGAGGTGAGGATCAGCGACCCGGACGCCGCCGGCATCGGCGAGGTCATCGCGCGCGGCCCCAACGTCATGCTCGGCTACTACCAGAACGAGCAGGCGACGCAGTCGGCCATCGTCTCGCGCTGGCTCCACACCGGCGACCTCGGCCGCCTCGACGACGACGGCAACCTCTACCTCGTCGGCCGCTCCAAGGAGCTCATCGTCGACACCAACGGCAAGAACGTCTACCCCGACGAGGTCGAGGAGCTGTACAAGGACTCGCCCTACGTCAAGGAGATAGGCGTGGTGGGTCTTCCGGACGGCATCGGCGAGAAGGTCGCGGCGCTCGTCGTGCCCGACTACGACCACGACATCTCCTTGCGGCGCGACGAGGTGCAGCGCCGCGTCGAGAACCACTTCCGCGAGGTCTCCAGCTCGCTCCCCTTCTACAAGCGCGTCAAGTCGCTCTACTTCACCGACGCGGAGCTGCCGCGCACCGCGACGCGCAAGGTCAAGCGGCGCGAGGTCGTCCTTATCATCCAGTCGCTCGAAGAGTCGAAGCGCGCCGGCATCACCGAGAAGACCGCCCCGCGCGAGCAGCACCACGACGCCGACTGGCTGCTCGGCATCATCGCGCACGTCTCGTCGCGCCCGCGCGCGCAGGTCTCGCTCGACTCGCGCCTCGCCGAGCTGGGCTTCGACAGCCTGATGTTCGTCGAGCTGGCGTCGGCCATCGAGCAGGCCGGCGGCGCGCTCGTCTCGCCCGACACCTTGAACGAGGTGGTGGACGTGCGCGAGCTGTACTCGGTCGTCCGCCGCCGCGAGACGGCCGCCAACCGCCGCGCGGCCGAGGCGCGGGCCGAGGAGGACGCCCGCCAGTCCGTGAAGGAGATTTACGTCCCCACGCTCGTCCGCACCGTCGGGAACCGCGGGATAGACGTGGTGCAGCGCGCGCTCTACGAGAACGTTTTGCGCGCGCACGTCGAGGGGCGGTCGAACATCCCGACGCACACCAATTTCATCGCGGCGACGAACCACACGTCGCACCTCGACACCGGCCTCATCAAGTACGCGCTCGGCGAGTATGGCCGCGAGATGGTGGCGCTGGCGGCGGCCGACTACTTCTTCGACAACCGCTACAAGCGCGCCTACATGAACAACTTCACCAACATCGTCCCCATCGAGCGGTCGGGGAGCCTTCGCCAGTCGCTCCGCCACGCGCGCTCGTTCCTCGAGCGGGGCTACACGGCGCTCATCTTCCCCGAGGGGACGCGCTCGATGACGGGGCAGATGGCGGAGTTCAAGTCGGGCTTCGCCTACCTCGCCCTGAACACGCGCACCGGCATCCTGCCCGCGTACCTCTGGGGCACGTACGAGGCTTTCCCCAAGGGCTCGACCTTCCTCAAGGGACGCGAGGTGGGCGCGCGCATCGGCCGCTTCCTCTCGATCGAAGAGCTGGAGGAGGTGACGAAGGGGATGCCCCGCGCGGAGGCTTACCGGCTGGTCGCCGCGCTCGTCCGCCACGAGATAGAGAACCTGCGCGACGGCACGCGCCACGCCTTCGACGGCGCCGCGCTCCGCCGACGCTGGAAGGCCGAGCGCCGCCACGCCGGCGAGGAGACCCACGACGAGAGCGAGCTGGCGACGACGGGAGACTGACTAGAGTTCTCAAAGCCCATGGCGACGACGAAGAAGACAGCAGCGAAGAAGGCCACGCCGAAGACGCGCAGGACCGCCGACGCGCCGAAGACGACCGCCGTCGCGAAGCGTGCGCGGCCGGTCACGCTCGTCACGGGCGGGACGGGCTTCCTCGGCACGCACCTCGTCAGGCTCCTCGTCGAGGAGGGCGCGGGGCCTCTGCGCGTGCTCTCGACCTCGGCGCCGGCGTGGCTCGGAGAGCTGGGCGTGGAGACCGTCGTGGGCTCCATCACGTCGCCGGAGGACGTGCGGCGCGCGGTCGACGGCGCGGCCGAGGTCTACCACCTCGCGGGTCGCGTCTCGCGCGAGCCCGAGGACGCGCACCTGATGTACGAGCTGCACGTCTCGGGGACGCGCGTGCTGTGCGAGGCCGCGCGCGAGGCGGGCGTCAAGACGCTGGTGATGGCCTCGACGAGCGGGACGGTCGCGGTCACGGACACCGGCGACGTGGTGCCCGACGAGGAGTGGCCCACGCCGCTCGACATCGTCTCGCGCTGGCCCTACTACGCGAGCAAGGTCTACCAGGAGCGCGTGGCGCTGGAGAATTTCGGCGGCAAGGGGCGCCGGCTCGTCATCATGAACCCTTCCTTGCTGCTCGGCCCCGGCGACGAGCGGCTCAGCTCGACGAAGGTCGTGCTCGACTTCCTCGCGCGCAAGATTCCGACGGTGCCGAAGGGGGGCTTGAGCTTCGTGGACGCGCGCGACGCGGCCGCGGCCTTCCGCGCCGCGATGGAGCGCGGGGCGCACGGCGCGCGCTACCTGCTAGGCTCCATCAACTGGACGTTTGACAAGTTCTTCGGCCGGCTCGAACGCATCACGAAGGTGCCCGCGCCCTTCCTCTCGCTCCCCTCGAAGCTGACGCTGGGCGGCGCGCGCGCGCTCAACTCACTCTACAAACACTGGAAGCTCGCCCCGCCCGTCGAGCCCGCCGAGATAGAGATGGCCGACTACTTCTGGTACCTCGACGCCTCGAAGGCGCAAGCCGACCTCGGCTTCGCCCCCCGCGACCCGCAGGACACGCTCCTCGACACCGTCACCTACGTCCGCGAAAACTTCCTCGGCAACTCGGCCTTCCGCAACTCCGCGTAGCCGCGTTCGGCTTTAGCGCGAGCGTCACATCACTTCGGGCTCCTCACACGCAAGGCACCGGGCAGCAACTCGAACTCGGCGGGGAGGCGGCCGACCAGCTCGCCGTCGAGTTCGAGGTTGACGGGGTCGGGGCCGGCGGGCTCGGCGCGGACGAGGCGCGCGAGCGCGTGGCGCACCTCCCGCATCCCGAGGTGCGTGCCGAGGTAGAGGCGGTAGGAGTTGGCGAGCACCTTGAGCGAGGAGACGTCGCCGACGGCGACGACGTCGAAGCGCCCGTCGTCCACCTTTGCGTCGGGCGCGATCTTCATCCCGCCGCCGAAGTAGCGCGCGTTGGCGACGCAGAAGTTGGCGACCGTCAGCTGCGACTGCGGGCCGCCGTCGAGCGAGACGCGCACCGCCGGCTTCTCGAAGGTGAGCGCCGCCTGCAAGGCGGCCGCCGCGAACGAAGCCTTGCCGCCGAGCAGACGCGCCGCGCCCGCCGCCGGCCCCGAGCGCGACTTCACGCGGTTGATAACGTCGCCGCCCATCCCGAACGAGGCGACGTTGACGAAGAACCTCGACTCCTCTTCCCCGCGCGGGTTCATGAACCTGACGCGCCCCGCGTCCATCACCCGCGTCGAGCCCTCGCGCAAGTGCCGCGCCGCGTCGGCCGCGCGCGCGGGGATTTTGAGCGTGCGCCGGAAGTCGCCGCCCGTCCCGCTCGGCAGGAGGCCCAGTTCCGTCCGCGCGCCCGCGCCCGCGCGCAGGATGCCGTTCGCGACTTCCGAGATGGTGCCGTCGCCGCCGCAGGCGATTACCAGCTTGCGTCCCGCGCGCGCCTCGCGCTCCGCGATCTCTGTCGCCCCGCCGCCGATTTGTGTGAACGCCACCTCGAACGGGCCGAAGTGGCGCCGCACCGCGGACGCGACGCCCGGCCACGCCTCGCCCGTCGCGCCTGACGCCGACGCCGGGTTCACGATGATGAGTGGGAGCGAAGACATCTTCGATTTTTTATTTTGCGATTATTAGGAGCTGGCGCGCGAGGCGTCGGCCGGGGCCGAGAGCGCGTCGCGTTTGGATTCGAGGGCGCGCGCGGCGCGGTCCTGCTCGCCCAGCTCGGCTATCTTCGACATGCAGAAGTCTGCGATCTCCTTGTAGGTGCGCACAGAGTCGCGGCGCCCGTAGAAGTCCGAGAGGTCGAGCACGGGGCCGAAGTGCACGCGCACGGGCTCGCCGCCGCGCCAGTTGCCCAGCACCTGCTTCGGGAGGTCGTTCCCCAGGCCGGCGATGAAGACGGGGACGACCTGCGGGCGCGCGTCTTTGATGAGGCGGCCGACGCCGGGCTGCGGCCGGAGGTACGTGTAGGGGTCGGCGCCCTTGTTGCGCGTGCCCTCCGGGTGGAAGCCGACGACGTTGCCCACGCCCTCGCGGCAGAGGTGCGCGAGCAGGCGCATCGAGAACTTGTCGAACTCGCGCTGGTCGACCTTCGGGTTGTCGCCGCCCGCGAAGAAGGGCGGGAACATCGACCACCAGCCCATCAGGAGGTTGACGAAGAGCCCGCCGGCCGTGTCGTAAAAGAACCTCCCGCGCACGGGGAAGAAGAGCTGCTTGCGCCAGCCCGTCCGCCGGAAGAGCACGGTCGAGACGACGTACATGTCGAAGAACGAGCGGTGGTTGGCGACGAGGAGCAGCGGGCGGGAGCGCTCGGCGGCCTCGACGTGTTCGAGCCCGCTGACGCGCATCAGGTTGTAGGTCGAGACGTGAATCCAGCCCGCGCCGAGCGTCCGCTGGCAGAACGTCCAGAAGCGCTTCCAGCGCCCGCGGTTCATCCGCCACACGAGCCGGAACGCGAGGCGCTCGAACGGCGAGAGCACGGCCCACTCCTCGGGGGTCGGCTCCGGAGCGCCCGTCTCCGCGGGCGGGTTCGCCTCGGCGGTCGTGTCCATCGAAACCTTCATCGTCGAAGGCTCAAAGTTAATCGACCGGGCGGAGTCGCGCAAGCGGCGCGCGGGCGGTCAGTCGATCGAGAAGTACTTCGCCTCCTCGTGGTGGGCGATGATGGCCGAGGTGGACTGCTCGGGTACGAGCTGGAACTCTTCCGACAGCTCGACGCCGATGCGCTCGGGGCCGAGCAGCTCGAAGAGTTTGGTCTGCTCTTCGAGGTCGGGGCAGGCCGGGTAGCCGAAGCTGAAGCGCGAGCCCTGGTAGCCCTGGTGGAAGAGTTTCGGCATCTCGGCGGCGTCGCGGCCGGCGACGCCTAGCTCCTCGCGGACGCGCTTGTGCCAGAGCTCGGCCAAAGCCTCGGCCGACTCGACCGAGAGGCCGTGGAAGTAGAGGTAGTCGGAGTATTTGTCCGAGCCGAACAGCTCGTGCGCGTACTCGCTGGCGCGGCGGCCGACGGTGACGAGCTGGAAGGCGACCACGTCGACGCGCCCCGACTGCTTCGACGCGAAGAAGTCCGCGAGGCACAGGCGCCGCCCCGCCGGCTGGCGCGGGAAGGTGAAGCG
>JAIVJI010000012.1 GCA_020200135.1 Acidobacteriota bacterium
GCTACAACAAGGACTGGCACTCGCACTGGTTCGCGAAGAAGCTGTACGGCGACTACCTCCTTGAAGACTTGAAGCTCAAGGCGCAGATGAAGGGGCGCTTCGCGGGCGCCGGCGTCTCGCACGTCGACGTCGAGCGCGCCGCCAACCGCCTCAAGCTCATCATCTACACCTCGCGCCCCGGCATCATCATCGGGCGCAAGGGCGCGGAGATCGACAAGCTCAAGGGCGACATCTCGGCGCGCACGGGCAAGGAAGTGCTCGTCTCCATCCAGGAGATTCACAAGCCCGAGCTGAACGCGCAGCTCCAGGCCGAGAAGATGGCCGCGCAGCTCGAGAAGCGCATCGCCTTCCGCCGCGCCATGCGCAAGACCGTCGAGGAGACGCTGCGCTTCGGCGGGCAGGGCATCAAGGTCAGGGTGGCGGGGCGCCTGAACGGCGCCGAGATCGCGCGCACCGAGTGGCACCTCCAGGGGCGGCTGCCGCTGCACACGCTGCGCGCCGACATCGACTACGGCTTCGCCGAGGCGCACACGACCTTCGGCGTCATCGGCGTCAAGTGCTGGATCTACCGCGGCGAAATCCTCGACCCTAGGGCGTCGATGGCGCGCGGCACCCAGCCCGACCCGATCAACGAGCCGCGACCCGAGCGCGGCGACGGGCGACGCCCCCGCCGCGACCGCGAGGACGGCGACCGCCCGCGCGGTGACCGCGGACGTGGGCCGGGCGGCCCCGGCGGCGGGCGCGGCCGCGGCCCCGGCGGCGGCGGCAGGAGATAGAGGAGCCGTCGGCCGTCAGCCGACCGACAGCCGACGGCCGGAAGCTAATAGCTAAAGGGTATTCATCATGTTGATGCCGAAGAAGGTAAAGCACCGGAAGCAGATGAAGGGGCGCATGACGGGCACGGCCCAGCGCGGCGCCGCGATCAGCTTCGGCGAGTACGGCCTGAAGACCTTGGAGCCGGGCTGGATAACCGACCGCCAGATCGAGGCCGCGCGTATCGCGATGACGCGACACATCAAGCGCGGCGGCAAGGTCTGGATTCGGAGAGGAGGCCGCGCGGCTCAAGGAGTCGCTCTTCCGCCTCAACTTCAAGCTCGCGCTCGGCGAGGTGGACGCCGTCAAGACCGTCCGCCGCGAGAAGAAGACGCTCGCCCGCGTCCAGACCCTGATGCGCGCGCGGCAGCAGCCGGCGGCGGAATAAAGATTTGAGGTTGTGTGATGGCTGAAGAGACTAAAGAAGAAGTGACGGCGAGCGCCGCCGGCGAAGCGGCCGAGGCGACCGAGTCGGGGCAGACGCTCTCGCAGGCCGTCGGCGCGGGCGTCGACGCGCAGGCCGGGAACGCGACGGGCAACGAGGCCCCCAACCGCGGCCGCCGGGCGGAGAAGATCGGCGTCGTGGCGTCGGACAAGATGGAGAAGACGTGCGTGGTGCGCGTGGACAGGCTCATCAAGCACCCGAAGTACCGCCGCTACGTCCGCCGCACGTCGAAGTTCATGGCGCACAACGAGCAGGGCGCGACCACGGGCGACAAGGTGCGCATCGTCGAGACCCGCCCCCTCTCCGCGCACAAGCGCTGGCGCGTCGTCGAGATCATCCAGAAGGCAGAGAAGTAAGAGCCGTAAACGGTAAACCGTAAACCGTGACAAGTCAGAGCAGTTTTTCTCTCGTCACGGTTCACGGTTTACGGTTCACGCGAACGGAGTGAGCACATGGCAATCCAGATGCAGACGTCGCTTGACGTGGCGGACAACTCGGGCGCGAGGCGCGTCGAGATGATTCAGGCCATCGGCGGCTCGACGAAGGCGACGCGGGCTTCCCTGGGCGACAAGATCAAGGTCACCGTCAAGGAGGCCGCGCCCGACGGGGCGGTGAAGAAGGGCACGGTGCACAACGCCGTCGTCGTCCGCACGCGCAAGGAGGTGCGCCGCAAGGACGGCACCTACATCCGTTTCGACCAGAACGCGTGCGTGCTCATCAAGCCGGACGACACGCCCATCGGCACGCGCGTCTTCGGCCCCGTGGCGCGCGAGCTCCGCGACCGCAACTTCATGAAGATCGTTTCGCTCGCGCCGGAGGTGATTTAAGTCATGACGCAGACGGGAACCAAGCGGGTCAAGGTGAAGAAGGGCGACCAGGTCGTCGTCATGGCCGGCAAAGACCGCGGCAAGCGCGGGCGCGTCCTCGACGTCAAGCCCCGCGAGGGCAAGGTCAAGGTCGAGGGCGTCGGCGTCGTCAAGCGCCACCAGCGCCCCAACCCCGGAGCCAACCGCCCCGGCGGCATCATCGAGAAGGAGGCCTACGTGGACATCTCGAACGTCCAGCTCATCGACCCCGCGACGGGGAAGGCCACGCGCGTCCGCTACGAGATCGCGGCGGACGGCTCGAAGTCGCGCGTCGCCTCGGGCAGCGGCCAGGTGCTCGACAAGGAATAGGACGGGGAAGTCCGCACCCCCGGAAACGCACCGCCGGCGGGCGAGACCCGGGACCGAGAGATGCGGGGAGGTTTTTAAAAGACAATGGCAGCCAGACTGAAAGAGCGTTACCAGAAGGAGATCGCCCCGGCGATCGCCAAGGAGTTCGGCATCACGAACCCGATGGCGATCCCGCGCGTCGAGAAGGTCGTCATCAACATGGGGCTCGGCGAGGCCATCGCCAACGCCAAGATCGTGGACACGGGCGCCGACGAGCTGCGCGCGGTCACGGGTCAGAAGCCCGTCACCACCCGCGCCAAGAAGAGCATCGCGTCGTTCAAGCTGCGCCAGGGGATGCCCATCGGGACGATGGTCACGCTCCGCGGCGACCGGATGTACGAGTTCCTCGACCGCCTCGTCTCGGTGGCGCTCCCGCGCGTGCGCGACTTCCGCGGGGTGAGCCCGAAGGCGTTCGACGGGCGCGGCAACTACACGCTCGGCATCCGCGACCAGCTCATCTTCCCCGAGATCGATTTCAACAAGGTGGACAAGACGCGCGGGATGAACATCTCCATCGTCACCACCGCGCGCGACGACGAGCAGGCGCGGGCGCTCCTCAAGGCGCTCGGGATGCCGTTCCGCCAGTAAGGCCCTAGTAACCGGAGAGAGAAGACAAAAGAGATGGCCAAGAAATCCATGATCGCGAAGGCGAAGCGGACGCCCAAGTTCTCTTCGCGCGCCTACACGCGCTGCGAGCGCTGCGGCCGCCCGCGCGGCTACCTGCGCAAGTTCAAGCTGTGCCGCATCTGCTTCCGCGAGCTGGCGCTCCAGGGTCAAATCCCGGGCGTCGTCAAGTCGAGCTGGTAGTCTTAGAGGTTCATCGACAGCAGTCGGGCCGCGCATGGGGCGCGGCCCGAAACCTGGCGAGTTTTTGTGGAGTTTAAAGAGTAATGACTGATCCTATTGCCGACATGCTGACGCGGATGCGCAACGCGATCGCGGCGAAGCACTCGCGGGTGGACATCCCGGCGTCGAAGCTGAAGCTGGAAATCGCCCGCATCCTCAAGGAAGAGGGCTACATCAACAACTTCGTCGTCAAGGGCGAGGGCGTCAGGCGCACCATCCGCATCTTCCTGCGCTACGACGCGCGCGGCACCTCGTCCATCACGCACCTCTCGCGCGTCTCGACGCCGGGGCGGCGCGTCTACATGGGCGCGACCGAGATTCCGAAGGTGCTCGGCGGCTACGGCGTCAACATCGTCTCGACCTCGCGCGGCCTGATGTCGGGCAAGCGCGCCCGCCGCGAGAACGTCGGCGGAGAGGTGCTGGCGGCAATCTACTAGAGACTAGGGACTAGAGACCGGAGGCTGGTTAAGAAATACTAGCCTCCAGCCTCTAGCCTCTAGCCTCACTTTTAACCGAAGGTTAAAGCTATGTCTCGCATTGGAAAGAAACTTATCGCGGTCCCGGCGGGCGTCACGGTGACGATCAACGAGGACGCGCGCCAGCTCGAAGTGAAGGGGCCGAAGGGGACGCTGCGGACGCCGATCCCCGAGGGCGTCTCGTTCAAGCTCGAGGACGGGCAGTTGCAGGCCGAGCGCGCGTCGGACGACTTCCGCGCCAACCACGGCCTGGCGCGCGCGCTCGCCAACAACGCCGTCGTCGGCGTGACCGAGGGCTTCACCAAGCAGATGGACCTGGTCGGCGTCGGCTACAAGGCCGACATCCAGGGGCGCCGCATCGTCTTCAGCCTCGGCTACTCGCACCCGGTCGAGTTCCCGCTGCCCGAGGGCATCGAGGCGAAGGGCGAGCGCGTCGCGACCAAGGCTTCGATCCCGCAGTACCAGTTGACGCTGACGCTCACGGGGATAGACAAGCAGAAGCTGGGCCAGGTCGCCGCCGAGATGCACGGCCTGCGCAAGCCCGACCCGTACAAGGGCAAGGGCGTGCGCTACGCCGACGTGCAGCTCAAGCTCAAGCCCGGAAAGACCGGCAAATAGTTTTCAAGTTTAGCCCCGCGGTTCTCAGTCGAGAATCACCCCTTGCTTCGGGAAGCATCGGCATGCGCGGCGGCTAAAGGAGCGAAAAGAAATGGCAAAGAAAGACAAAGCAGCGGTCAGGAGGGCGGTGCACACGCGCATCCGCCGCCGCGTGCGCGGCTCGCAGGGGCGCCCGCGCCTGGCGATCTTCCGCAGCCTCAACCACATCTACGCGCAGGTCATCGACGACGAGCGGGCGGTGACCATCGCCTCGGCCTCGACGGTCGAGAAGGATTTGCGCGGCGGGACGGGCGGCAACATCGAGGCGGCGCGTCGCGTCGGCCGTGCCATCGCCGAGCGCGCCATCGCGGCCGGCGTCGAGCAGGTCGTCTTCGACCGCGGCGGCTTCCGCTTCCACGGGCGCGTCAAGGCGCTGACGGACGCGGCGCGCGAGGCGGGCCTGAACAAGAACGAGCGCGGCGAGGAAGAGGAGTCAGCGGAGGGCGGGGCGGAGGCCGCGGCCTGAAAGTAAGTCCTGAAAGGTGAGCAATGCGACAACCGAGACAGAGAATTCAATCGCAGGGTCTTGACCTGACCGACCAGGTCATCCAGATCAACCGCGTGACGAAGGTCGTCAAGGGCGGCAAGAACCTCTCGTTCGCCGCGCTGGTCGTCGTCGGCGACGGGCAGGGGCACGTCGGCTTCGGGACGGGGAAGGCGCGCGAAGTCCCCGTCGCCATCAAGAAGGCCATCGAGGCGGCCAAGAAGAATTTGATCCGCGTGCCGCTCATCAAGAACACGCTGCCGCACCCCATCATCGGCGAGTTCGGCGCGGGGCGCGTCCTGATGAAGCCGGCCTCGGAGGGCACGGGCGTCATCGCGGGCGGGGCCGTCCGCGCGGTCATGCAGGCGGCGGGCGTCCACGACGTGCGCACCAAGGTGCTCGGCTCGGGCAACCCGCACAACGTGGTGCGCGCGACCTTCGACGGGCTGCTGAACATGAAGGACCCGTTCGAGGTGGCGCGCCTGCGCGGCAAGCAGGTCGAAGAACTGTAGAGGTTAGAAATGGCGGAAGAGAACAAGCAGCAGGAAGAGGGCGGCGGGAAGATTCGCATCCAGTACTACCGCAGCGCCATCGGCTTCCCCAAGACGCAGAAAGAGGTCGTGCGCAGCGTCGGGTTCACGAAGCTCAACCAGATTCTTGAGCGCCCCGACACGCACTCGATGCGCGGCGTCGTCCAGAAGGTCCCGCACCTCCTGCGGATAATCGAATAGGTAAATAGTAAATGGCGGGTGGTGGATGGCGACTGCTCTTAACCATTCACCATTCACCATTCACTGAGGTTTCATGATGGCTATCGGTCTGAACAATCTACGCCCGGCGGAAGGCTCGACGCACAAGAAGAAGCGCGTGGGGCGCGGCCCCGGCTCCGGGCTCGGCAAGACGGCCGGGCGCGGCAACAAGGGTCAGAAGTCGCGCTCGGGCTACTCGGGCAAGGTCGGCTTCGAGGGCGGCCAGATGCCCCTGCAGCGGCGTCTGCCCAAGCGCGGGTTCACCAACATCTTCAAGAAGCAGTGGATCGAGGTGACGCTCTCGACGCTGGAGAACAGCTTCGAGGCGGGCGACTCCATCACGCCGGAGACGATGCACGAGCGCGGCGTCATCGCCAAGGGCAAGCGCGACGTCGTCGTGCTCGGCACGGGCGAGCTGACCAAGGCGCTCACCGTCTCGGCGCACCGCTTCACCAAGGGCGCGCGCGCGAAGATCGAGGCCGCGGGCGGCACCGTCAACGTCGTCTCGGCGCACCACAAGGCCGACGCCCTCGTGCCCGTCTCGGAGTAGGCGGGCCCGCCGGGGGAGAGTCGCCTTGAAGAGGCCGTCGGAAAAAACACGCTGAGGGCGCGAGCGGGCGGGGAACCCCCGCCGGCGCCTTCAGCGTTGTTTTGCTAGGGAGGCCGTCGGCGCTGGAAGCGTTCGGCGGTCGGCTTTGATAAAATCCGCAGAGCCCGAACGCGTAAACCGAGGCCGACCGACCCGGCGGGAGGCCGAAACCCGACCGCCGACTGCTGAAAGCTAAAAGCCATGGATAAGTTCTTCGCCGCCGTCCGCAACATGTTCACCGTGCCCGACCTGCGTAAGCGCATCCTGTTTACGCTCGGGCTCCTCGCCGTCTACCGCCTGGGCGCGCACATCACCGCGCCGGGCATCGACCGCGACCAGCTGGCCCGCGTCTGGCAGGAGGTCGGGAGCACGCTGCTCGGCGTGCTCGACCTCTTCTCGGGCGGGAACTTCCAGACCATCTCGGTCTTCGCGCTCGGGGTGACGCCCTACATCACCGCGACCATCATCACGCAGCTGATGACGACCGTCTTCCCGCAGCTCAAGCGGTTGCAGGAGGAGGGCGAGGCCGGCCGCCAGAAGCTCAACCAGTACAACCGCTACCTGACGGTCGTGCTCTGCATGTTCCAGACCTTCATCGTCGCGCGCTGGCTCCAGGCCAACGCGGTCGGCGCCGAGGGCGCGGGCTTCATCGTCACGACGATGATCACGCTCACGACCGGCACCATCTTTGTGATGTGGCTGGGCGAGCAGATCACCGAGCGCGGCATCGGCAACGGCGTCTCGCTGCTCATCTTCGCGGGCATCATCATCGGCCTGCCGAGCGGCGTGATGCAGGTGCTGGAGAAGGTGCGCGGCGGCGAGACCTTCGCCGTCATCGGCGTCATCGCGATGGTCGCCATCCTGGTCGGGCTCATCGCCTTCGTCGTCTTCGTCGAGTCCGCCCGGCGCAAGGTGCCCATCTCCTACGCCAAGCGGCACGTCGGCCGCCAGCTCGTCGGCGGGCAGCAGACGCACATGCCCATCAAGCTCAACATGGGCGGCGTCATCCCGGTCATCTTCGCCTCGTCGGTGCTGGCCATCCCGCAGACCGTCCTCCAGTTCATCCCCTTCGACCCGAACGTGCAGGACTGGCGGCTGGGTACGCACACCTTCTTCTACATCACGATCATCTTCAACGTGGAGGAGGTGTCGGACAACCTGCGCAAGCACGGCGGGTTCATCCCGGGCATCCGGCCGGGCCGGAACACGGCCGAGTTCCTCAACACGATCCTGACGCGGCTGACGACCGTCGGCGCGCTCTACCTCGCGCTCGTCGCCTTCATCCCGCAGCTGATGCTCTCGGGCTTCAACGTCGGGCGGCTGCCCTTCGTCGGCGGGCGGGTCGAGGAGTTCGTCACCAGCACGCCGGGCCTCGGCTGGATTCCGCACGGCATGGGCTACCAGTTCTACTTCGGCGGCACGTCGCTCCTGATCCTGGTCGGCGTCGCCATGGACACCGTCGCGCAGATCGAGTCGCAGCTCGTCATGCGCAACTACGAAGGCTTCTTCGGGCCGGGCAGCCGCCTGCGCGGCCGCAGAGGATAAGGGCGGGTGTCAGATGCCGGATGCTAGATGTCAGTAAAAACTAGCATCCGGCATCTGACACCTATCATCTCCGGGCTACGTCCTCGACGGCTTCCCGCGCACGACGGCGCAGGCCGAGATGCTCGAAGGGCTGGCGGCCGAGCAGGGGCACGCGCTCGGCGCGGTGCTGGTGGACGTGCCCTTCGACATCCTCCAAAAGCGCGTGACGGGCCGGCGCAACTGTCCCGTCTGCGGCGAGATTTACAACGTCTACTTCAAGCCGCCGCAGTCGGACGAGGTCTGCGACCTCCACCCGGACGCGCGGCTGGGCCATCGCCCCGACGACAACGCCGAGACGATCAAGGCGCGGCTCGCGACCTACGAGCGCGACACCCGGCCGCTCCTCGACTACTACGAGCGCACGGGGCGCCTGCGCCGCGTCCCCGGCGACCGCGACGCCGAGGCCATCTACGCGGACATCGAAAAGGCCGTGAGACTTGAGCGGTAAATGATCATCGGGAAGTCGAAAAGGGAGCTGGAGAAGATGCGGGCGGCCGGGCGGCTCGTGGCGCAGGTGCGCGAGGAGCTGCGCCGGATGGTGCGGCCGGGCGTCACCACGCTCGAGCTCGACATGGAGGCCGAGAGGATGATCCTCGACGCCGGCGCGCTGCCGACCTTCAAGGGTTACCACGGCTTCCCCTTCTCGATCTGCGCGTCGGTCAACGAGCAGGTCGTCCACGGCTTCCCCTCGGCCTACGAGCTGAAGGAGGGCGACATCTTCTCGCTCGACTGCGGCGTCACGCTCGGCGGCTTTGTCGGCGACACGGCCACCACGGTGCCCGTCGGCGAGGTCGGCGAGGACAGGCTCAAGCTCATCCGGGTCGCCGAGGAGTGCCTGGAGCGCGCGATTAACGAGTGCCGGCCGGGCAAGCACCTGGGCGACCTGGGGTGGGCCGTGCAGCAGCACGCGGAGGCGCACGGCTACGGCATCGTCCGCGATTACGTCGGCCACGGCATCGGCAGAAAAATGCACGAAGACCCGCAAATCCCGAACTACGGAAAGCCGGGCACCGGCATCAAAATCCGTTCGGGCTACGTCTTCGCCATCGAGCCCATGATCAACATGGGCACGCACAAGACCAAGACGCTCAAGGACGGCTGGACGGTCGTCACGCTCGACGGGCGGCCCTCGGCGCACGTCGAGCACACGGTGGCCGTCACGGAGGAAGGGCCGGAGATTCTGACCCGCGTGGCCGAGGAGTCCACACCCGTGCCGCAGGAGCCGCAGGCCGCGCCCGCCAGCGCCTGAAAGGAGACGAAAGCCCCGCCGCGGTTTGGAGGCTGGTGGTAAGCGTGTTATTATTCGCAGTTTGCCGGCGTAGTCAGGTTTTGTGCTAGTGACACTCGCGGGTACAAGTGAGCAGGTGACGACGGGCGAGTCCCAAAAGGGGTGAAGTGAGATGAAGGTTAGGGCTTCGGTCAAGAAGATGTGCGACAACTGCAAGGTCATCCACCGCAAGGGCGTGGTGCGCGTGATCTGCACCAACCCCAAGCACAAGCAGCGCCAGGGGTAGGAATTTTTGATTTAAAGACTCGGAGATAGAACTAAGATGGCTCGTGTAGTCGGCGTTGACCTCCCGGTTAACAAGAGAATCGGAATCGGACTGACGTACATCTACGGCATCGGCCGCTCGCGCGCGACCTCCATCCTTCAGGAGGCCGACGTCAGCGCCGACATCCGCGTGCGCGACCTCGACGAGGCGCAGCTCGGTCGCATCCGCCAGACCATCGAGGGGCAGGGCGAGGTCGAGGGCGACCTCCGCAAGCGCGTCCAGATGGACATCAAGCGGCTGATGGACATCGGCTGCTACCGCGGCCTGCGCCACCGGCGCGGACTGCCCGTGCGGGGGCAGCGCACCCACACCAACGCGCGCACCCGCAAGGGCCCGCGTCGCGCCACGGTCGCCAAGAAGAAGGCGCCGGGCAAGAAGTAAACCGCAGTAGTCAGTAGACAGTAGTCAGCAGACAGCAGGGCTTCCGCCTTGAGTCGCTGAAGCTGTTGCCCCGGCGGTTCGCCGGCGGAGGTCTTCTACTGACTACTGACTACTGACTACTGACTACTGTTTTATGGCAAAAGCGACAACCGGCAAGAAGAAGACCTTCCGCAAGAAGGAAAAGAAGAACATCCCCGTCGGCATCGTGCACATCTCGGCGTCGTTCAACAACACGCTGATCTCGATCACCGACACCGAGGGGAACCTCGTCGCGCAGTCCAGCTCGGGCGCGCGCGGCTTCCGCGGCTCGCGCAAGGGCACGCCCTTCGCCGCGCAGCAGGCCGCCTACGAGGCCGCGAACAAGGCCAAGGAAGTCGGGATGCAGCAGGTCGAGGTCCACGTCAAGGGGCCGGGCGGCGGCCGCGAGTCGGCCATCCGCGCCATCAACTCCGCGGGCATCCGCGTCACGACCATCCGCGACACGACGCCGATCCCGCACAACGGCTGCCGCCCGCCGAAGCGGCGCAGAGTTTAACGAACCCGTGAACGGTGAACCGTCAACCGTGACAAGAAAGAACACGCTTTCTCCCGTCACGGTTAACGGTTTACGGTTCACTGCTTTTTAACCTAAAGGACGAAGGGCCGCGCGCGCGTGTGCTGTCGCGGTCTGTAAACTTTTCCGTCTGACCTTTAGACCGGAGGCAAAAAAGAAGTGGCTAGGTATCGTAGCGCGGTGTGCCGCCTGTGCCGCCGCGAGGGCGCGAAGTTATTCCTGAAGGGCGACCGCTGTTTCAAGCCGTCGTGCCCGATCGAGAAGCGCGGCACGCAGCCGCCGGGGCAGCACGGCAACTCGATGCGCCGGGGCAAGGCGCTGCAGGGTTACGGGCTCCAGCTCCGCGAGAAGCAGAAGGTCAAGCGCATCTACTTCGTGCTCGAAGGGCAGTTCCGCAACTACTTCGAGCGCGCGGCGCGCATGAAGGGCATCACGGGCGAGAACCTGCTCTCGCTGCTCGAGCGCCGGCTCGACAACGCGGTCTACCGCGCGGGCTTCGCCACCTCGCGGCGCCAGGCGCGCCAGCTCGTCAACCACGGGCACGTCGAGGTCAACGGGCGCAAGGTCGACATCCCCAGTTTCCAGGTCAAGGCCGGCGACACCGTCACCATCAAGGAGGCGAGCCGCAAGAACGCGCACGTCGAGGGCGCCTGGCAGACCGCCGGCGGCCGCGGCCGCCCGAACTGGATCGTCCCCGCCGACGGGGCGGAGATGAGCGCGCGCGTCGTGACGCTCCCCGTCCGCGACGACGTGGACCGCTCGATCAACGAGCAGCTCATCGTCGAGCTTTACAGCAAGTAACACGCACGCGTCGCGGCGACGCGCGCCCGGCGGCTTTTCGCTGAAAGCCGAGGGCGCGTGTCGCCTACGCATTGGTTGCCGCTTTTCATACGAAGGTATTCGACTATGGCAATGGACCAACACAACCTCTGGACGGGCTTTCAGATGCCGCGCCGCCTCGCCGTCGAGGGCGAGACGCTGACCGAGCGCTACGGCCGCTTCTCGGCGCAGCCGTTCGAGCGCGGCTTCGGCACGACCATCGGGAACTCTCTCCGCCGCGCGCTGCTCTCTTCGATCGAGGGCGCGGCCATCACCGCCGTCAAGATCGAGGGCGTCGAGCACGAGTTCTCCTCGATCCGCGGCGTGGTCGAGGACGCGACCGACGTCATCCTCAACCTGAAGCAGATCCCGTTCAAGCTCCACGGCACCGAGGCCAAGACGCTGACCATCCACCGCGACGGCGCGGGCGAGGTCACCTCGGCCGACATCGAGGCCGACGGCGACGTCGAGATACTCGACCCCTCGGTCTACATCGCGACCGTCAGCGAGGGCGGGTCGCTCACCATCGAGATGCGTCTGAGGCGCGGGCGCGGCTACGTCACCGCCGAGCGCAACTTCGACGAGGACCTGTCGCTCGGGTACATCCCCATCGACTCAGTCCACACGCCGGTCAAGAAGGTCAACTACACGGTCGAGGCCGCGCGTCTGGGTCAGAACACCGAGTTCGACAAGCTGACCATCGAGGTCTGGACCGACGGCTCGGTCAAGCCGGACGACGCCATCGGGCTCGCCGCGAAGCTGATCAAGGATCACATGCAGATCTTCATCAACTTCGAGGAGGACACCGACGAGTTCGCCTACCAGAACATCGAGCGCCCGCCGCTGCCCAGAAACGACGTGCTCGACCGCTCGGTGGACGAGCTCGAGCTCTCCGTCAGGTCGTACAACTGCCTGAAGAACGCGAACATCCGCTCCATCCGCGACCTCGTCCAGCGCTCGGAGCGCGAGATGCTCGCGACGAAGAACTTCGGCAAGAAGTCGCTCAACGAGATCAAGGAGATCCTGCACGGGATGGGGCTCGACTTCGGCATGGCCTTCGACGAGCAGGGCAACCCGATCCCGGGCTCCGGCGGCTCGGACGTCGACCTCAGCGAGTACGCCGACGACGAGGACGACGAGGAGTAGGTTTAAGGGTCGAACACCGGGCGGCGAGTTTTAAAGAACTCCTCCCGCCCGGCGTTCGCCGTCGATAGTTTCATTCGTTTAGGAATTTTGTCATGCGACACTTGAACGCACACAGGAAGCTGGGCCGCACGAGCGAGCACCGCATGTCGTTGCTCCGCAACCTCGCGACCTCGCTCATCAACGCGCGCGAAGAGCGCATCGTGACGACGGTGCCGAAGGCGAAGGAGCTGCGCCCCTTCGTCGAGCGCGTCATCACGCTGGCCAAGCGCGCCGGCACGCTCTCGGGCGACGACGCGGCCGCGCAGGCGCTCCACCTCCGCCGCCAGGCGGCCGGCTTCTTCCACGCCGGGAACGCGCGCCGCGCCGAGGACGCGACCCGCGGGCGCAAGCAGGCGGAGTTGCCGCGCACGGCCGGCGTCGCCGCCTTGAAGCGGCTCTTCGACGAGCTGGGCAAGCGCTACGCCGAGCGGGCGGGCGGCTACACACGCATCATCCGCCTGGGCCGCCGCGACGGCGACAACGCCGAGCTGGCCATCATCGAATTGGTCGACAACCCGCGCGAGCGCGAGGCCGCCGACTCGAAGAAGGCCAAGTCGGCCGGCGTGGGCAAGAAGAAGTCCGCGAAGGCGGGGGCGAAGGCCGAGACCTCCTCGGCCGAGTCGACCAAGAAGAAGAAGGAGACGGGGGGCGGCCGCCGCTCCAAGAAAACCGAATCCACCGCGGCCGAGCAGGAGACGGAGTAGTTTAAGCGGGCGGGCCGGGGCGCGCCGCGAGTTCCCGCCGGAAGCAGTTCAGGCGCGCCCGACGCGGAGGGTAAAGTCTTCCGCGGCCCTCAGGACGGAGAAGCCCCACACGCCCGCCTCGCTCGGCAAGCGTCGGAGGGGCTTTTCTCTTGCGCCGGTCGGCCCGGACAGGGGCGGCGGCAGACGACTCCGGAGGCAAAAGATGACGACGAGCGATCAGAACCAGTCGCAGCCGCAAGGCGGCGAGCACGGCGCCGGCACGGCCGCCGCGCCGCAGCAGCAGGCCGAGTCGGGGGGCGCGGAGCGCGGCCCGGGCGGCGCGCGCCACGGGCGCAGGCGCCGCAGCGGCGGCGGCGGGGGCCGCCCCGAGCAACAGAGGCGTCCCGAAGGGCAGCCGTCGCGCCGTCACGAGTCCGGGCTCGACCTGGACGAGCTGCGCGAGCTGACCGAGCTTTTCACCGCGCACGGCCTGACCGACTTCGAGTTCGAGAACGCGGACATACGCATCCGCCTCGCGCGCAACCCCGCGCCCGCAGCGTCGTCGGGCTTCCACGCCGTGACCCCCAACACGGCGCCGAGCCCGCAGGCGTTCATGCAGTCTGCCGGCGGCGGCGCGCCGCAGCAGCAGCAACAGGCGGCACCGGAGGCGGCGCCGCCGCAGCAGCCCGCCGCCGCGCCCGAGCCGCCCGAGGAGGAGCTGCACATCGTCACGGCCGAGATGGTCGGCACCTTCTACCGCGCGGCCTCGCCGACGGCCGAGCCCTTCGTCAAGGTCGGCTCGCAGGTCGAGGCCGGGACGGTCGTGTGCATCATCGAGGCGATGAAGCTGATGAACGAGATCGAGTCCGACGCCGCCGGCACCGTCGCCAAAGTCTACGTCGAGAACGGCCAGCCGGTCGAGTACGGCCAGCCGCTGTTCGGGTTGAAGAAGTAGTGATGGGGACTGAGGACTGAGTGAAGACAAGATTGTTCTCAGTCCTCAGTCCTCAGTCCTCAATGCTCAGTACTTATCTATGCGCCGATTCCGCAAAATCCTGATCGCGAACCGCGGCGAGATCGCGTGCCGCATCATCTGGACGTGTAAGGAGATGGGCATCCAGACGGTCGCGGTGCACTCGACCGCCGACCGCGACTCGCTCCACGTCCGCTTCGCCGACGAGTCGGTCTGCATCGGCGGCGCCACCTCGGCGCAGAGCTACCTCAACATCCCGTCGGTCATCGCCGCCGCCGAGATCACCAACGTCGACGCCATCCACCCCGGCTACGGCTTCCTCGCCGAGTCGGCGCAGTTCGCCGAAATCTGCGAGGCGTGCAACATCAAGTTCATCGGCCCGCGCGCGGACGTCATCCGCATGATGGGCGACAAGGTCGAGGCGCGCCGCGCGATGAAGGAGGCCGGCCTCCCCATCCTCCCCGGCAGCCCCGACCCGCTGACGAGCGAGGAGGAGGCGCTCGCGCTCGCGCGCGGGATAGGCTTCCCCGTCATCATCAAGGCGGCGGCGGGCGGCGGCGGGCGCGGGATGCGCATCGTCCGCGCCGAGGAGGAATTAGGCCACGCCATGCGCGCGGCCGCGACCGAGGCGGCGGCCGCGTTCAAGAACGGCGACATCTACGTCGAGAAGTACATCGAGAACCCGCGCCACATCGAGATTCAGGTGCTCGCCGACGAGCACGGCCACTGCATCCACCTCGGCGAGCGCGACTGCTCCATCCAGCGCCGCCACCAGAAGCTCATCGAGGAGGCGCCGAGCCCCGCGCTCACGCCCGAGCTGCGCGAGCAGATGGGCTCGGCGGCCGTCGAGGCGTGCAGGCGCGTCGGCTATTCGAGCGCCGGGACGATCGAGTTCCTCCTGGACGAGGACGGCAAGTTCTACTTCATGGAGATGAACACGCGCATACAGGTCGAGCACCCCGTGACCGAGATGATCACGCTCGCCGACATCGTGCGCAACCAGATTTTCGTCGCGCAGGGCGACCCGCTCTGGTACCGGCAGGCGGACGTCATCTTCAACGGCCACTCCATCGAGTGCCGCATCAACGCCGAGGACCCCGACACGTTCGCGCCAAGCCCCGGGCGCATCACGGCCTACAACGCGCCGGGCGGGCCGGGCGTCCGCCTCGACACGGCGGCCTACAACGGCTACTTCGTGCCGCCCTACTACGACTCGCTCATCGCCAAGCTCATCGTCCACGCGCGCACGCGCGAGGTGGCGATAGCGCGGATGCGCCGGGCGCTCGAGGTGATGGTGGTCGAGGGCATCAAGACGACCATCCCGCTCCACCGCGCCGTCATGGACGACCCTTATTTCCGCGCCGGCGAGTACTCGACGCGCTTCATGGAGCAGTTCTTCGAGCGGCGCAAAAATCAGAGGGAAGTGGCCGCGTCGGGGCGCGCCTGAAGGGCGCGCGAAAAAAGCCCCCGGCCGTTTGACGGGGGCGGGTATCGTTTTTATAATAAAGGACTTTTCTGGGCGGCCCGGGCCGGCCCGTGTGTGGGAGGAGTGAGAGAAATGGCTTACGCAATCATCCGTTCCGGCGGCAAACAGTTCCGCGTCGAGGAGGGCGGCACCGTCCGCGTGCCGACGCTCGGGGCAAAGGCCGGCGACACGGTCGAGCTCGAGGCGCTGGTCATCGCCGGCGGCGACGCCGGCGTCCTCGTCGGCGCCCCGGCGGTCGAGGGCGCGCGCGTGACGGGCACCGTGGTCGACCACGGCCGCGGCACCAAGGTGATCGTCTTCAAGAAGAAGCGCCGCAAGCAGTACAAGCGCACGCAGGGTCACCGCCAGAACTACACGACGGTCAAGATCGATTCGATCGGATAAATTTCGGAGTTAAGACAATGGCACATAAGAAGGGCGTAGGTTCATCCCGCAACGGCCGCGACTCGCACTCGCAGCGGCTGGGGCTGAAGAAGTTCGGCGGCGAGGCGGTCCTGGGCGGCAACATCCTCGCGCGGCAGCGCGGGACGAAGTGGAAGCCGGGCAAGAACGTCGGCCGCGGCAAGGACGACACGCTGTTCTCGCTCATCGACGGCGTCGTCAAGTTCGAGGACAAGGGGCGGCAGGGCAAGTTCATCAGCGTCTACCCGGCGCAGGCGGCCGTGGCGCCCGCCGAGGAGACGCCGGCAGCAGCCGTCTAAAGGTAGTCCGAAGTACCGCCGAGTTGCTTCCGATGCGACGCCCGCGCCGAGTGCCAGACTCAAGCGCCGGGCGTCGCATCGATTTTTTATTTTAGAGTTTTTATCGACTTGTTCATCGACCGGGTCAAAATCAGGGTGCGGGGCGGTCACGGCGGCAACGGCGTGACCGCCTTCCGCCGCGAGAAGTTCGTGCCGCGCGGCGGCCCCTCGGGCGGGGACGGCGGGCGCGGCGGCGACGTGTGGCTCGTCGCCGACGAGTCGCTGAACACGCTGCTCCACCTGCGCTACAACCCCGAGCACACGGCCGACCGCGGCCGGCACGGCGAGGGCTCGGACCGCTCGGGGCGCGAGGGCGGAGACGTGGTGGTGCGCGTCCCCGTCGGGACGCAGGTGCTCGACTCGGAGACGGGCGAGCTGCTCGTGGACATCGCCGAGGACGGCCAGCGCTGGCTGGCGGCGAAGGGCGGGCGCGGCGGCTTCGGCAACGCGCACTTCACGTCTTCGACCAACCGCGCGCCGCGCTACCACCAGGACGGCAGCCCGGGCGAGGAGCGCGAGCTACAGCTCGAGCTGAAGCTGCTGGCCGACGTGGGGCTCGTCGGCTTCCCGAACGCGGGGAAGTCCACGCTGATCTCGACCATCTCCGCCGCGAAGCCGAAGGTGGCCGACTACCCTTTCACGACTCTTGAGCCGCACCTCGGCGTCGTAGACCTCGGCGACTACCGCACGTTCGTCGTCGCGGACATCCCCGGCCTCATCGAGGGCGCGCACGGCGGCGCGGGCCTCGGCGACCGCTTCCTGCGCCACGTCGAGCGGACGCGGCTGCTGCTGCACCTCGTCGACGTGTCGTCGCTCTCGGGGCGCGAGCCCGTCACGGACTACGAGGTCATCAACAGGGAACTCGCGGCCTACGACCCGCAGCTCGCCGAGCGGCCGCAGTTCGTCGTCGCGACCAAGCTCGACGCTCTGGACGAGCCCGAGCGGCTCGCGGCCCTGCGCGGGCGCGCGCTCGCCGACGGGCGCGAGTTTTTTGAAATCTCCTCGGCGACGAACCGGGGCGTGCGCGAGCTGGTGCGGGCGGTGGAGCGGAAGCTCGAAGAGATAGGCAAGTCGCCGGTCATCCAGACGCGCGAGACGCTGCTCGGCGAGTTCGAGCGATGAAGGCGCGCCGGCGCATAGCCCTCTACGGAGGGACGTTCGACCCCGTCCACGTCGGGCACACGGCCGTCGCGCGCGGGCTGCTCGAACTCTTCGGCCTCGACGAGGTCGTCTTCGTCCCGGCCTTCGTCGCGCCCCACAAGCGCGACCGCAAGGTGAGCCCGGCGCTCGACCGCCACGCGATGCTCGCGCTCGCCACGCAGGGCGAAGCGTGCTTCCGCGTCTCGACCGTCGAGCTGACCGCGCCCGAGCGGCCGTACACGGTGGACACGCTCGCGCACTTCCTCGGCGCCTACGGCGGGCGGGCGCGGCTCTTCTTCGTCATGGGCGCCGACTCGTGGGAGGAGATAACGACGTGGCGCGAGTGGGAGCGCGTGCTGGGGCTGGCCGACCAACTGGTCGTGACGCGGCCCGGCTACGAGCTGCCCACGGGGCACGTGACCGATGAGGTGCGCGGGCGAATCGTTGACGCGCGCGGCGCGGCGCGCGCGCGAGTGGAGCGACAGATACAAGGGGCGGGAGGGTCGCGCGTCTACCTGACCGACGTCGTCAACGTCCGCGTGGCGGCGACGGACGTGAGGGCGGCGGTCGGGCGCGGCGACCGGGAAACGTTGGGCGCGCTCGTCGCGCCCGCGGTGGCCGAGTACATCGGCAAGTACGGACTTTACAGGGAGACGGATGGGACAGAATTCTCCGATGCCGGAATCAAGGGAAAGCACTGAGGACGGGCGCGAGGCGCGGGACGGCGTGGCGGAAACCGACGCCGCGACGGACGCCGGAGGCGGCTCGGCCGCCGCGCCCGCCGAACTCGACGAGCGTCTGCGGCTGGCGCTGCACGCGGCCGGCGAGAAGAAGGCGCACGACCCCGTCGTCCTCGACCTGCGCGAGGTGGCGAGCTTCACAGACTACTTCGTCATCGCCAGCGGCACGAACGTGCGGCAGGTGCAGGCCGTCGCCGACGAGGTGCAGGAGCAGTTGCGCAAGCGTCTGGGCGTCAAGCCCGCGCGCGTGGAAGGGTACAGCTCGGCCGAGTGGGTGCTGCTCGACTACGGCGACTTCATCTTCCACGTCTTCGAGGAGAAGTCGCGCCGCTTCTACGACCTCGAACGGCTGTGGCGCGACGCGGCGCGCGTGCCGCTCCCGCCGGACGAGGGCGGCGGCTCTTTGAGAGACGCGGGATGATCGAGCTGGTCGCGCGTTCGGGGGCGATGCGCGAGGCGCTGCGGCTCGCCGGGCGCGTGGCCGCCACCGACGCCAACGTGCTCGTCACGGGCGAGTCGGGCGTGGGCAAGGACGCGCTCGCGCTCTTCGTCCACGCGATGAGCCCGAGGGCGATGGGGCCGTTCGTCAAGATAGACTGCGCGGCGCTGCCCTCGGAGCTGCTGGAGGCCGAGCTGTTCGGCTACGAGCGCGGCGCGTTCACGGGGGCCACCGCGGCGAAGCCCGGCCGGCTCGAAGCCGCGCACAAGGGCACGCTCGTCCTGGACGAGATCGCGCACCTGTCGCGCGACGCGCAGGCCAAGCTCCTCCGCGTCATCGAGCGGCGCGAGTTCGAGCGGCTCGGCGGGCGCAGGACGGTGCGCGTGGACGCGCGGCTGCTGGCGCTGACGAACGTGGATTTGGACGACGCGGTCAGGCGGCGCGCGTTCCGCGAAGACCTCTTCTACCGGCTCAACGTCGTCCGCATCCTCGTGCCGCCGCTGCGCGAGCGGCGCGAGGACGTGGAGCCGCTGGCGGCGAAGTTCCTGGCGGCCTACGCCGAGAAGCACGGGCGGCCTGCGCGGCGCTTCGAGCCGGCGGCGCTCGAAGCGCTCGCGGCCTACGACTTCCCGGGCAACGTCCGCGAGCTGGCCAACGTCGTCGAGCGCGCGGTCATCGTCGCCGAAGGGGAGTCGGTCGGGACTGTCGACCTGCCGGACTCGGTCCGCGCGTCGTCTCAGTCGCGGCGCGGGCGACGCCCGACGCTCGCCGAGCTGGAAGGCGAGTACATCAGCGAGGTGCTCGCCGCCTCCGGCGGCAACAAGTCCGAGGCGGCGCGCGTCCTCGGCATCAGCCGGAAGAATCTCTACGAGAGGCTGGCGAGGCGAAAGGCAGATGCTGGTGAAGAGCCCCGAACTGATGTCTAGCATCTGACATCTGCGCTTATGCGGCTGCGGGTCATCTGGGTGGGGAAGACGCGGGACGCGCACGTGCGGGCGCTCTGCGCGGAGTACCTGAAGCGGCTCTCGCGCTTCGCGCGGTGCGAGGTGACGGAGCTGCGCGAGTCGGCGGCGGAAGACCCGCGCGCGTGTCTTGAGGAAGAGGGCAAACGCATCCTGGGTGCTTTGGCATCTGATGCTCTGACGATTCTGCTGGACGTGTCGGGGACGACCAGCTGGAGTTCGGAAGAGCTGGCCGCGCAAATCGAGGCGTGGCAGGGGCGTTCTGTCCGGGAGGTGACGTTCGTGGTGGGCGGCCACCTGGGCGTCTCGGAGGAGGTGAGGGCGCGCGCGCAGGTGCGCTGGTCGCTCTCGCGGCTGACGCTGACGCACGAGATGGCGCGCGCCGTCCTCCTGGAGCAGCTCTACCGCGCGTACACCATCACGCGGGGGCTGCCCTATCAGAAGTGAGGATCGGCGGGCCGGTCTTGTTTGAAACCGCGGCCCGCGAAAAGCGTATCTACACGGCTTAAGAGCAAGCAGGGTTAAAGAAGGAGCACACAACGGAATGGACAAGAGGAAGACCAAGGCGTACCGCGACCGCCTGCTCGCGCGGCGAGAGTCGCTGTTCAGCCAGGTGACCGAGGCCGAGATGTCGAGCCGCGAGCGCGACCTCGAGGCGACGCAGGACCCGGCCGACATGGCGGCCAACGCCTACACCAAAGAGCTTCTGATCTCGATGTCGGCCAACGACCGGAAGCTTTTGCAGCTCATCGACGAGGCGCTCGGCCGCGTCGAGGCCGGCGGGTACGGCGAGTGCGCCAACTGCGGTGAGCCGGTCGCCGAGAAGCGGCTCGACGCGGTGCCGTGGACGCGCTACTGCCTCAAGTGCCAGGACATGCAGGAGCGCGGCCTCCTCAACGAGGACGAGGACTAGGCGGCCCCCGCGAGCCCGACTGTCGCGAAACCCCCGCCGCCGGAAATTTTCCGGCGGCGGGGGTTTCGCTTTTGTGTTAAATTCCGCCCCGCGCCCGACACCTTTCTCCCCTCCGCCCCGCCAGGCCGAGCACCCCGGACGTTTCAAAAGTGAGTCTCGCCCGCACGCTCGACAAACTGTGCGACGCGGCGCTCGCGCTCGCGTACCCGCAGGCCTGCGCGGCGTGCGGCGCGCGGGGCGTCGAGCGGCGTCGGGACTGGCCGGCGTGCGCCGCGTGCTGGTCGGAGACGCGGCTCTTCGACGGCGGCGAGACGCTCTGCTGGAAGTGCGGCGCGCCGGCGGGCGGCGAGGTGCCCGAGGCGAAGCGGCCGGGCGTGCGCTGCCGCCGCTGCGACGCGGAAGATTTCACGGCGGCGCGCGCGTGCGGGCTCTACGAGGGCGCGCTGCGCGCGGCCGTGCTCGGGTTGAAGCGCGAGCCGTACGTGCCGGCGCGCCTCGGGCGTCTGCTCGGCGGGGCGGCGTCGCGCCGTCCGCTCGACGCCGCGACGCTGGTCGTGCCCGTGCCGCTGCACCCCACGCGCGAGCGCGTGCGCGGCTTCAACCAGGCGGCGCTGCTGGCGCGCGCCGTGGCGAAGGGGGCGGGCCTGCGCCTCGACGAGTGGAGCCTCGCGCGCGTCCTGCACAGCGAGCGACACCGTGCCGGGATGGACGCGCGCGCGCGGCGCGAGAGCGTCGCGGACTCCTTCGCCGTCGCGCGCCCGCGCCTCGTCCGGGGCGAGCGCGTCCTGCTCGTGGACGACGTGTTCACGACGGGCGCGACCGCCTCGGCCTGCGCCCGCGCGCTGCTCGGGGCCGGCGCGTCGGAAGTCTTCGTCCTCACCGCCGCGCGCGCTTAGGAGGCCGGCCGCCGCCGTCTACTGGTCGTCGCCGTCGCCCCCGCCGCCCGGGGCCCCGCCGCCCCCGCCCTGTAAGCGCGCGAGGTCTTTGAGCAGTTCGATCTCGTTGGCGTCGAGCTGCACGCCGGCGCGGTCGAGTATCTGCTCGGTCGTCAGATTATTCTGCTGCTGGATGTAGGCGATGATGTTGGCCGCGGCGGTCGCGAGGAGCGTGACCTGTCCGCCCGCGTTCGGCGCGAAGTTCGATACGAGGGGCAGAAGCTGTGAGATCAGGGTGACGAAGTTCATGGTTCACCTCTCAGGGTTTTGTTGGTCGAGGCGTCGGTGCCGGGCTCGGCGGGCGGCGGGCGCGGGCCGCCCCTCAGGTGTTCGCGTTCGTGTTGGCGTTCGCGTCCGCGAATGCCTGGATGATCTGCACCGAACTTCTGATAGTAGCGATGATGGTGGACAGCCTCGTGCGCGCGCCCTCGTTGCTCAGGGCGAGCACCCCGTTCGAGTTCAGGTCGTCGAGCGCCGTGGTCAGTTCGTTGAACATGGTCAGGAGCTGGGCCCGGCCGGCGGCGTCGGGGGCGCTGTTCATGGACTTGAGCCTGGTGACGAGCGCCTTGTCGGCCGTGTTGAGCCTGAGCAGTTGCTGCGTGAGCTTCAACTCCTCGGCGGCGGTGATCGTCCCCTGTCTCGCCAGCTCACGCTTGACGTTGTTCATCTCGCCGATGGACTTGGCGATGGCGTCGGCGGCGCGGGCGGCGTTGCGCAGCGGGTTGGTAGTCCCGTCGGGCTCGGAGCCGCCGCACTTGAAGGCCGTCGAGGCCAGCGACAGCACCAGGACGAGCCCGACGACTGTGATTCTTCTGTTTCTCATGTTGACTCCTCCAGACCTGTGGTGAGGTCGTGGCTTCGCGGGGCGTCGGAGGCGCTCGCGGGGCGAAGTGGCGAGCGCGCGGGATGTGTCGGCTAGACGAAGGCCCTTTGTTCGGAGGCGGTCATTCTACGCCAAGCGCGCGGCTTGTCAAGGTTTCGCCGCGCGGCGGCGCGCCCGCCCGTCTGGCCTGCGGCCTTCAATCTTTGTATGATTGCGGGCATGAGAGAACTCTACCCCCCCATCGAGCCCTTCGGCACCGGGCGGCTTCAGGTCTCGCCCGCCCACAACATCTACTACGAGCAGTGCGGCAACCCGCAGGGCCAGCCCGTCGTCTTTCTCCACGGCGGCCCGGGCGGTGGCATCACGCCCGACTACCGGCGCTACTTCGACCCGGCGGCCTACCACGTCGTCCTCTTCGACCAGCGCGGGTCTGGGCAGAGCACGCCGCACGCGAGCCTGGAGGAGAACACGACGTGGGCGCTCGTCGAGGACATCGAGAAGCTGCGCGCGCACCTCTCGGTCGAGACCTGGCACGTCTTCGGCGGCTCGTGGGGCAGCACGCTCGCGCTCGCCTACGCCGAGACGCACCCCGACCGCGTCCGCACGCTCACGCTTCGCGGCATCTTCCTCTGCCGGCCGCAGGAGATTCGCTGGTTCTACCAGGAGGGCACGAGCTGGCTCTTCCCGGACGTGTGGGAGGAGTACGAGCGTGTCATCCCAGAGGAGGAGCGCGGCGACTTCGTCTCGGCCTACTACCGGCGTCTGACGGGCGAGGACGAGGCCGCCCGGCTGGAGGCGGCGCGCGCGTGGAGCGTGTGGGAGGGGAGCACGTCGAAGCTGATCTTCGACTACTCCACCATCGAGAAGTTCGCCGACCCGCAGTTCGCGCTCGCCTTCGCTCGCATCGAGTGCCACTACTTCATGAACAACGCCTTCTTCCCGACCGACAACTACCTCGTCGAGAACGTCGGCAAGATTCGCCACATCCCGGCGGTCATCGTCCAGGGGCGCTACGACGTGGTCTGCCCCATGCGCAGCGCCTGGGACCTCCACCGCGCCTGGCCCGAGGCGGACTTCCGCGTCGTCCCCGACGCCGGCCACTCCGTCACCGAGCCCGGCATCATCCACGAGCTGATCGAGGCCACCGACAGGTTTAAAGCGTGAACCGGGAACCGTAAACCGTGACAAGTAAAGGGCCGCTCCCTCCTCGTCACGGTTTACGGTTTACGATTCACGGCCTTTTCACGTAATATCTCGGTTCAAGATGACTGGACGTGTTTTAGTCCTGAACGCCTCTTTCGAGCCGGTGAACGTCTGCACCGAGCGCCGCGCCGTCGTGATGATCTTCAAGGGCATCGCCCGCATGGAGGAGCACAACGGCCACATGCTCCACTCGGCGCGCATCACGATGCACGCGCCGTCGGTCATCCGCCTGGTCGAATACATCCACATCCCCTACAAGAGCCGCTCGCTCTCGCGCAAGAACATCCTGCTCCGCGACCACTCGACCTGCCAGTACTGCGGCCGGCAGTTCTCGCCCTCCGAGCTGACGCTCGACCACGTCTTCCCGCGCTCGCGCGGGGGCGAGAGTACGTGGGATAATCTCGTCGCGTGCTGCAAGCGGTGCAACCACCAGAAGGGGAGCCGGACGCCCGAGGAGGCGAGGATGCACCTGGTGCGCAGGCCGCGCGCCTTCTCGCTGCACGTCAACCGCCAGATCATGCGCTTCATCGGGCGCGCCGACCAGACCTGGCGCAAGTACCTTTTCTACGAGTCGGACGGCGGCGAGGGTTGAAGTCCGGCGCATGACCGTCACACGTTGGTCGCCCGAGGGCGGCGGAGGAGTCTTTCAATGTTAGCAATCATCGGTGGGTTGGGGATGCCCGAAATCCTCCTGATCCTCGGCATCCTGCTCCTGCTCTTCGGCAGCACGCGCCTGCCGCAGCTCGCGCGCGGCATGGGCAAGAGCATCAGCGAGTTCAAGAAGGGCATCGGCGAAGGCGGCGCGGAGGCCGACCGCGAGGTGGCCGACGCGCGCCGCGAGCAGATACGCGGCGAAGAGGGCACGCGCCTCCGCGACGAAGACCTCGCCCCCGACAAGGTCACCGTCAACAAGCCTCGGTAAAGCGTGCGAAAGCCAAAGAGTGAGGGACGAGAGCCGGACCGCCCGGCTCTCGTCCCTCACTCTTTGGCTTTAGAAGCCCGCCCGCCGCCACGCCTTCAGCTCGCCTTGCGGCCGACGACGACGGTCGCCTTGACCGTGAGCGAGAAGTCGCCCTCGGAGCGGTCGTCGTCGACGATGCGCTCGACCGCGCCGAGCACGCCCGAGCGCGCCTCCTCGTCGGGCAGCAGGTCGAGCCAGCGGCCGAGCAGGAAGTCGCGCACCAGCGGCGAGGCGAGGAACTCGCCGCCCGTTTTGAAGTCGAACTCTTCGATGGTCGTCCAGGATTGGACGCCTTCGAGCGCCTCGCCGCGCGCCAGCTCCTCCAGCCCCGAGACGGTCGGCAGCTCGCCGATGAGCGAGCCGACCGACGCCGCCTGCTCCTCGTAGCCCGCCCCCGAGAGCGCCTCCCAGAAGACCGAGAAGAACTCGCCGTAGCTCGAAGCCGTCGCCGCGCTCAGCGAAACGGTCGCGCCGCGCGCCGCCACGCGCACCATCTCGGCCAGCACCTCGGGCAGGCGCTCGGGGCCGACGAGCGAGGCGTCGCCGACGACGAGGTCGAACTGCTCGTCCTCGAACCCGAGCGCTTCGAGCTGCGCGTGGCGGAACTCGACGCCCGCGCCCTCGACCGCCGCGGCCTTCGCGCGCGCCAGCGCCACCTGAGCCTCGCTCTCGTCCACCCCGACCATCTCCAGCGCCGCGCCGCCGCGCTCCGAGAGCGCCAGCGCGTGCCCGCCCGTCCCCGACCCGACGTAGAGCGCGCGCCCCTCCTTCGGCAGCTCGACGTGCCTGTTCACCAGCTCGGCGAACCGCTCGCCCCAGTCGGTCGCCACGTACAGGTCGTGCAGGAACGCCAGCTCCTTGTCTGACTTCCGTGTGCTCATTCCTCGTCTTCCCAATACTTTTTCCCGCGCAGCCCCTCGGGCAGGCAGGCCATCTCGCCGCTCGCCGCCGCGTCGTCGTGCGCGTAGCGGTAGCCCTTGCCGTAGCCCTGCCGCCTCATCAGCGGCGTGACGGCGTTGCGCAGGTGGAGCGGCACCGGCTCGCGCGCCGTCTCCGAGGCGTCCTCGGCCGCCGCCATGTAGGCGCGCTTCACGGCGTTCGACTTGGGCGCGCGCGCGAGGTAAACGGTCGCCTGCGAGAGCGGGTAGAGCGCCTCGGGCAGCCCGATGAGCTGCGTGATCTGCGCGGCGGCCGCCGCCTGCACCATCGCCCGCGGGTCTGCGAGCCCCACGTCCTCGGAGGCGAGGATGCAGAGGCGTCGCGCGATGAAGACCGGGTCGGCGCCGCCCTCGATGAGCCGCGCGAGCCAGTAGAGCCCCGCGTCCGCGTCGGAGTTGCGCAGAGACTTGATGAGCGCGGAGGCGAGGTTGTAATGCTCCTCGCCGCCCTTGTCGTAGGCGTAGCGAGCGCGCCCCAGCGCCTCGACGACCGTCTCTTCGGTGACGCGGCGGGCGCCCTTCTCGTCGGGCTCGGTCGCCTCGACGGCGGCTTCGAGCGCGGTCAGCGCGACGCGCGCGTCGCCGCCCGCGGCCTTCGCGATGCGAGAGAGAAGCCCGCCCGACACCTCCGGGCTCAAGGCGGCGAGCCCGCGCTCAACGTCTCCGAGCGCGCGGCCGAGGAGCGCGACCACGTCCGTCTCGCCCAGCGGTTCGAGTGTGAGCACGCGGCTGCGCGAGAGCAGCGCGCCGATGACCTCGAATGAGGGGTTCTCGGTCGTCGCGCCGATGAGCGTGACCGTGCCGTCCTCGACCGCCGGGAGCAGCGCGTCCTGCTGCGCCTTGTTGAAGCGGTGTATCTCGTCGATGAAGAGCGTGGTGCGCTGCCCCCGCCGCTTCTCTTCGCGCGCCTCACTGATGGCCGCGCGCACCTCCTTGACGCCCGAGAAGACCGCCGAGAGCGCCACGAAGCGCGCCCCCGTGCGCCGCGCGAGCAGCCGCGCCAGAGTCGTCTTGCCCGTCCCGGGGCCGCCCCAGAGGATGAGCGAGGGCAGGAGTCCGCCCCCCTCTATCACGCGGCGCAGCACGCGCCCCTCGCCGACGAGGTGGCGCTGCCCGACGAACTCTTCGAGCGAACGGGGCCGGATGCGCTCGGCCAGCGGGGCGCTCGTGTCCGGCGGCGGCTCCTCGGCCTCCGGCTCGTCACCGAAGAGACTTTCACTCACGCGGCGCGGCATGGCTCACACTCTTCCTTCGGAAAAATTGTACGGGAGAACGTTGGGAACTGCCCCAAAGCTTAGCACAAAACGGCGGGGCGGCGTGCGGCGCGGGCGGTGACAAATTTGTGAGGTATGAATTTGCCAAAACGTGTAAAATCTTGGACGGAACCGCGACCCCGCGGGCGTTCGTATAGGGTGACGGAACGCCGCCGGGGCAATTAAAAATCGGAAAGAGCGCGGCGGGTTTCGAGGTGAGTTTATGAAAGACACGAAAGAGATACTGCGAATCGTCGGAATCATCCTGCTGGGGCTGTTCGTCCTCGTCGTCGGCGTCCCGCTCGTCTTCGCAGCCGCCGGGATAGCCATCGCGGCCGCGGTCAAACTGGCCGTCCTCGTCATCAAGGTGGCCGTCACCCTCGCCGTCATCTACCTCGTCCTCGCGGGCATCCGCGCGGTCATGAAGTAGAAGGGCAGTCAAGTCGGGAGGCCGGCGCGCCGGGCAAACAGTCTGGCGCGCCGGCCTCTTTGTGTCCGGCGAAAGCCGTGGCGGCTTGACCTGCGGGACACGAGCGGTAATCCTTGCCCGAACGGCGAACCGTCGGCCCGCGCGGGCGCATCTCTACGGGCGCGGGTTATCCCAACACACCGCCCGCACGGGCGGCACACTGCGGGGGCTAAACTTGAAACCTACACCTAACGAAGAAGTCGCGGGCGTCCCCAGGGACTCTTTCCTGAACCGCTTCCTCGGGGCGATCGAGAGGGCCGGGAACATCCTGCCGCACCCGGCGACGCTGTTCGTCATCCTCGCCGTGCTCGTCGTCATCCTCTCGGCCGTCACGTCCTGGATGGGCGTGTCGGTCGTCCACCCCGGCACGAAGGCGGTTATCCAGGCCGAGAGCCTTCTGACGGTCGCGGGGCTGCACCGCATCCTGACCTCGCTGGTGACGAACTTCACGGGGTTCGCGCCGCTCGGCACGGTGCTCGTCGCGATGCTCGGCATCGCCGTGGCCGAGGGCAGCGGGCTCATCTCGGCGGCGTTGCGGGCCGTGGTGCTCTCGGCCCCGCGGCGCCTGCTCACGATGGTGGTCGTCTTCGCGGGGGTGCTGTCGCACATGGCCTCGGACGTGGGCTACGTGCTCGTCATCCCCCTGGGCGCGATGATATTTCTCGCCGTGGGGCGGCACCCGCTCGCGGGGCTCGCGGCCGCTTTCGCAGGCGTGTCGGGCGGCTTCTGCGCGAACTTCCTGCTGGGGCCGACCGACCCGCTGCTCGCGGGCATCACGCAGGAGGCCGCGCGCATCCTCGACAAGCCCTACGTGGTCACCGCGGCGGCCAACTACTACTTCGCGGCGGCCTCGGCCGTCCTCATCGTGCTGTCGGGGACGTTCATCACCGAGCGGGTCGTCGCGCCGCGCCTCGGCGAGTACACGGGCGACGAGAAGCCCGAGGAGCTGAAGGAGCTGAGCGCCAGGGAGAAGCGCGGGCTTTGGTGCGCGCTCTTGATGACGCTCACGCTCGTCGGCGTCATCCTCGTCGGGCTCGTGCCGGAGGGCGGCTTCCTGCGCGACCTGAAGACGGGCGGCGTCCTCGACTCGCCCTTCCTGCGGGGCATCGTGGCCATCATCTTCTTCGGCGGCGCGCTCGTGGGGCTGGCCTACGGCATCGGCGCGGGCACGATCCGCAACGACAGCGACGTGATGAAGTCGATGGAGAAGGCGATGGCGACGATGGCGCTCTACCTCGTCCTGGCCTTCTTCGCCTCGCAGTTCGTGGCCTTCTTCAACTGGACGCACCTCGGGGTGATTACGGCGGTACTCGGTCGCCAACATCATCACGCCGCTGATGTCCTACTTCCCGCTCGTCGTCGCCTTCGCGCAGCGCTACGACAAGCGCGCCGGCATCGGGACGGTGATGGCGACGATGCTGCCCTACTCGGTCACCTTCTTCGTCCTCTGGACGCTGCTCCTCATCGTCTGGTACCTGCTCGGGCTCCCCCTCGGCCCCGGCGCCGGCATCTACTACACCCCGACCGCGCCGCCGCCCGCCCCCTGAGCACGCGCCGGAGCGACCGAGGTATCAAAAAAAGGGGTCGGCGAGTCGGACGAACTGTCCGACTCGCCGACCCCTTTTTTGTGTTCGGGTCGCGGTTAACTTCGACGCCGCTCCCGCCGCCTCGCTCAGACGCCCGAGGGGTCTGGGTTGGCCCACAGGATGCGGCCGTTGACGTGCCGGACCGCGTGCAGCAGGTGATGGTGGTTACTCCAGTAGACGCCGACAAAAATAAAGCTGAGCACGTAGCTCAGGAAGACGGGGAGCAGCGGCGCGAGGGCCGCCGGGTCGGCCCCGTGCGGCACCTTCAATTCCAGCACCATGATGGTAATGATGATGGCCAGCACGCCATCGCTGAACGCTTCCAGCCGACCCCTGCCCATTCGCGACCTCCGATCAGACGTTGAAGCGGAAGTTGACGATGTCGCCCTCCTGCATGACGTACTCCTTGCCTTCGAGGCGGAGGAGCCCCTGCTCGCGCGCGGCGGCGTAGGAGCCGGCGCGGGTGAGGTCTTCGTAGGAGACTATCTCGGCGCGGATGAAGCCGCGCTCGATGTCGGTGTGGATGGTGCCGGCGGCCTGTGGGGCGCGCGTGCCGCGCGGGACGGTCCAGGCGCGCACCTCCTTCTCGCCGGCCGTCAGGAACGACATCAGGCCGAGCAGTCGGTAGGCGCTCTTGATGAGACGGTCGACGCCGCTCGACCCGACGCCCAGCTCGGCGAGGTAGCTCTGGCGGTCTTCGGGCGGGAGCGCGACCAGCTCTGCTTCGAGCTGCGCGCAGATGACGACCAGCTCCGCGCCCTCTCCCGCCGCTATCTCGCGCACGGCGGCGACGTGCGGGTTCGAGTCGGGGTCGGCGAGCGTCGCCTCGTCGACGTTGGCGGCGTAGACGGTCGGCTTGAAGGTGAGCAGGAAGAAGCCGCGCGCGACCGCGCGCTCAGCCTCGTCAAGCTCGGCCGTGCGCGCGGGCTTGCCGTCGGAAAGAACCGCGAGCAGCTTGTCGGCGACCTCAATCTCCGTCTTGGCCGTCTTGTCGCCGCCCTTGGCGGTCTTCTGCGCCTTCTCGCGGCGGCGCTCGACCGTCGAGAGGTCGGCGAGCGCGAGCTCGACCTGGATGGTGTCGATGTCGCGGCGCGGGTCTACGGAGCCCTCGACGTGGTGGACGTTCTCGTCCTCGAAGCAGCGGACGACCTGGATGACGGCGTCCGTCTCGCGGATGTTGGCGAGGAACTGGTTGCCGAGCCCCTCGCCCTTGGACGCGCCGCGGACGAGGCCGGCGATGTCCACGAACTCGACCGTCGCGGGGACGATTGTGCTCGTCTTGACTATCTTCGCCAGCGGTTCGAGACGCTCGTCGGGGACGGGGACGACGCCGACGTTGGGCTCGATGGTGGCGAAGGGGTAGTTGGCGGCGAGCGCCGACGCCTGCGCGGTGAGCGCGTTGAAGAGCGTGGACTTGCCGACGTTCGGGAGCCCGACGATACCTGCACGGAGCATACGGAAAACCTCGGATAAGGATGACGGAAGACGTGCGGCTAAATTCAGTCCGTGCGTCGAAACAGACATCTAAACATCCCGCCTCAAGACTTGTCCAGCAGACGGGGCGCCGCGCGGGCCTTCGGCGCCGGCGGCCGCCTTCGCGTATAATCGCGCCGCTTTCCGAAGCCCGTCGAAGGGGAGGAGGCCGCGCGCGCGGTGCGCGGCCGAGTCTTCGGCGCACCTTATGCCTTTCGCATTCCTGCTGGCGCTCGCGGTGGTAGCGGGCGCGACCGCGTTGACCTACGTCTACGACCGAGACGCGCCGTTCTGGCCGCGCCTGTGCGCGGGCGTGTGTCTGGGTTTCGCGTTGCTCGGGCTGGTCGGCTTCGTGCTGGCGTCGCTGCTCGGGATGAGCACGGCGGCGTTGGCGCTCGCCGGCGTGGTCTGCGCGTCGCCGTTGCTGCTGCTCACGCGCGGCGAATTGCGCGCGCGCGCGGCGGCGAACGTGAGGGAGGGCGTGCGCGCGTTCGGCCGCGCGCCGGCGGGGAAGGCGGGGGCGGGGACGCTCGTCTTCTACGCGGCGGCGGCCGTCATCTTCTGGATGGTGTTCGCGCGCGCGATGTACCAGACGCCCGAGGGCATCTTCACGGGCGTGGACACGAACATCGGCGACATGCCGTTCCACCTCTCGGTCGTGACGGGGTTCGCCTACGGCGAGAACTTCCCGCCGCAGCACCCCGAGTACGCGGGCGTGCGCCTGACCTACCCGTTCGTCGTGGACTTCGTGACGGCGATGTTCGTGCGCGCGGGGGCGGGGCTCGAAGGCGCGATGTTCTGGCAGAACTTCGCGATGATGATGTCGCTCGTCGGGCTGCTGCACCGCTGGGCGCTCAGGCTGACGCGCGAGCGTGTGGCGGCGCTGCTCGTGCCGGCGCTGGTGCTTCTGAGCGGCGGGTTCGGGTGGTGGACTTTCCTCGGCGAGGCGGCGTCGAGCGGGAAGGGCGTCTTCGGCCTGCTCGGCGCGCTCGAACACGACTACACCATCATGGGACACCTCGGCTACCGCTGGGGCAACGCCGTCACCGCGCTCTTCGTCACGCAGCGCAGCATCCTGCTCGGCGTCGCGCTCGCGCTCATCATCTGGACGCTCTGGTGGGACGCGTCGTCGATGGGGAAGGGGGCGAGCGAAGCGGGCGAGGGTTTGTCGGCGGAGCTTGAGAGCCGTCGTGCCGGGACGAAGAAGAAGGGGAAGGGTAAGGCGGCGCGTCGTGACGCCGCGCGCGGGGCGAAGGCCGTGAGGGCGGCCGAGGGGGAAGGGGCTTCGGCCGACGACGGTTTCGCCTTCTGTCTTTCGCCTTTCGCCTTGCGGCCGATGGTCGCGGCGGGCTTGGTGGCGGGGCTTCTGCCGCTGGTGCATGCGCACAGCTTCGTCGTGATGATGCTGATGGGCGCGTGCCTCGTGTTGATGCAGGGCGCGTGCGTGCTGTTCCCGAAGAACGTCGCGGGCGCGGACGTCGGCGAGGCGAACGAGCGCGTGGCGGCGGGGACGTTGGGGGGAGTGTGGACGGTGTGGCGGCCCTGGCTCGCGTTCGCGGCCGTGGCGTCGGCGCTGGCGGCGCCGCAGATGCTGTGGGCGACGCGCGAGTCGGCCGTCAACGCCGGGCAGTTCTTCGGCTGGGAGTTCGGGTGGGACAGGGGCGGGCGCAACGTCGTCTGGTTCTGGATAAAGAACACGGCGGTCTTCATCCCGCTGCTCGTCGCGGCGCTCGCGTGGCGCGGCGCGGGCGTGAGCAAGCGGCTGCTCTTCTTCTTCCTCCCGTTCCTGCTCTGCTTCGTCGTGCCGAACGTCTACAAGCTCTCGCCGTGGGTCTGGGACAACATCAAGGTGCTGCTCTACTGGTGGATAGCCTCGGCGCCGCTGGTCGCGCTGGTGCTGGCGCGCCTGTGGCGACGCGGCGGGGCCTGGCGCGCGGCGGCGCTGGCGCTGCTGCTCGCGCAGACGGCGGCCGGCGGGCTCGACGTGTGGCGCGCGGCGTCGGGCGCGGTCGAGCGGCGCTCGTTCGATAAGGACGGCATCGCCTTCGCCGAAATCATCAAGCGCGAGACGGGCCCGCGCTCTTTGATTCTCCACGCGCCGACATATAATGACCCGGTCTACCTGACGGGGCGGCGGACGTTCCTCGGCTACCCGGGCCACGTCTGGTCGCACGGCATCGATTACTTCGCGCGCGAGGCGGAGCTGAAGCGTATCTACGCGGGCGGGCCGGAGGCGCCCGCGCTCATCGAGCGCGCGGGGATAGAGTACGTCGTCGTCGGGCCGCTCGAGCGGACGGAGCTGGCGCGGCAGGGCGTCACGGTCAACGAGTCGTTCTTCGGCGGCAGGTACAGGAAGGTTGGGGAAGCAGGTGGCTACCGGCTCTACAAAACGAAACCGCAAGAAGGCGCGGGGCGACTGGGGCGCCGTCTCTTCCTCGTCGGCGAAGCGGCAGCCGGCCGAAGGCGCGGGCCGCCGCAAGCAGGCCGCGCCGCCGCCGCCGCCGGCCGCCCCGACATTCGAGCTTTCGGCGCGCGCGTGGGCCTACGCGAGCATCGCCGTCCTGCTCGCGGCGGCGCTGCTCCGGCTCTACGCGCTGGAGCTGAAGCCGCTGCACCACGACGAGGGCGTCAACGGCTTCTTCCTGACGAACCTCCTGCGGAAGAACAGCTACGCCTACGACCCGGCCAACTACCACGGCCCGACGCTCTACTACCTGACGCTCCCGTTCGTCGCCGCCGGGGGGCTGAGCACGTTCGCCGTCCGGCTCGTCCCCGTGCTCTTCGGCGTCGGCACGGTGTGGCTCGTGCTCGGCCTGAGGCGCTGGGTCGGCTGGGTCGCGGCGCTCTCGGCCGCGGCGCTCGTCGCGGTCTCGCCCGGCTTCGTCTTCTACTCGCGCTACTTCATCCACGAGATGCCCTTCGTCTTCTTCACGCTGGGCCTCGTCGTCGCCGCGTTGCGCTTCCGCGAGTCGGGCGCGCCCTCCGACCTCCTGCTCGCGTCCGCCTCGGCCGCGATGATGTTCGCGACGAAGGAGACGGCCTTCATCTCGGTCGGCACGCTCTGCCTGGCGTGGCTGACGGCCGTTTCGTGGGAGCGCTTGAAGGGGGACGCGCGCGTCGGCAGGGGCGAGCGCGAGGGCGAGCGCGCGGACGGTTGGGCGAGGCTGCGCGAGGGCGGGAGCGCGGGGTTCATCGTCGCCAGCGCGGCCGTGCTCTTCGTCCTCATCTGGGTCGCCTTCTACACGTCGTTCTTCTTCAACTCGAAGGGGCTCGCGGATTCGTTCAAGGCCTTCGCCATCTGGCAGAAGACGGGCATGAGCGAGTTCCACGGCAAGCCGTGGGACACATACGTCAGGTGGCTTTTGAAGGAGGACGCGGCCATCCTCGTCCTCGGCGCGCTCGGCGCCGCGGTCGCGCTCTTCGAGCGCAGGCGCAACCGCTTCGCGGTCTTCTTCGCGGCGTGGGGCTTCGGGCTGCTCGCGGCCTACTCGCTCATCAGCTACAAGACGCCGTGGCTCGTGCTCAACTTCCTTCTGCCGCTGGCGGTCGCGGCCGGCTACGCCGTGCAGGCGTTCGGCGCGCGCGCGGCGCGCTGGTGGAGGGGGCGGCCCGCCGCGCGCTGGCAGGCGGCGGTCGCACTCCTCCCGCTGGCCCTCGGCCTCGGCCTCTACGAGACGTTCGTCATCAACTTCCGCGAGTACGACAACGACCGCTACCCTTACGTCTACTCGCAGACGCAGCGGCATTTCCTCGACCTCGTCCGCGAGATAGAGCGGGTCGGCGAGCGCGCGGGGACGAGGGAGCCCGGCTTCGCCACGGCCTCGCCGGACTACTGGCCGCTGCCCTGGTACTTCAGCGACAACTCGCACGCCGGCTACGAGGGGCGGCTCTCGACTTACTACGACCCGAAATCGACGCTCGCCGTCATCGGCAAGGAGGAGCAGTTGCCGCAGCTCGAACGCGTGCTCGCCGACTCCTACGCGCGCGTCGGCGGCCTCTACCCGCTGCGGCCGGGCGTCAACCTCGTGCTCTACGCGCGGAGCGACCTCGCGGGACCCCGCTGACACGGCTGACATCTTTTGCGGCGCGCGCCTTTTTAAAGTGCGCGCCGCCCGTCCGCTGTGGTATAAAACTCCCTGCAACCCCTGTTCAACCCGGCAGTTCGAAACCCCCGTCGCGTAAGTCGAAAGGGTCGCGGCCAATCTTGCCCGGCTGCCCCTCGTCCGCGCCCGGCCACGCTTGCCCACGGCCGCGCCGCGTTCCCGTCCTATTCAACCGAGGAGCATATAGCGATGAGATCAAGAGGCGAAGAGTCTTTCGAGACTGTTAAAGGCAGGCCCCACCGCTTGCCCGGCGCGGGGCAGGAAAACATCCTGAGGTGGGGCGGCGGCCGTAACGCGCGCCTGCTCCTGCTGGCGCTGCTCGTGGCGTGCGCGGGCGCCGCGCTCCTCTTCCTGTCGCCCGGCCCGCGCGGCGCACGCGTGGCGAAGGCGGCCAACCCCCCGGCGGGGACCGTGGGGCCGGCCGGCCCCGTCACGCCGGCCGACGGCAGGTGGACGGGGACGGCGACGGGCGGCGCGACCACCGACCCGCTCGACGGCGAGGCCGGCTGCACCGAAGGGACGACCTGCGACACCTTCACGCTGACGGTGCTGCCCGGCGTCTACACCGGCAAGGTCATCCGCGTCGACCTGACCTGGACGAACCCGGCCAACGACTACGACCTCGTCATCTACAAGGGCGGGACGTGCCCGGCGACCGGGAAGTGCAACGGGCAGTTCATCACCAGCTCCGGCAACGGCGTGACCAGCGGGGTGCTCACCGAGGAGCACGCGCAGATAGACCCGACCGCGACGGGCGCGGGCGACTACAAGGTGCGCGTCGTCTACTACGCCGCGCCGCCCGCGAGCGCGCAGGCCGACCCGCCGAGGGGGCAGTTCAGCGTCGGGACGGTGGCCGCCGCCCGCGCCGCCAGCTACGTCTCGGGCGGCATCACCTTCAGCCCGAACGTGACCCTGAAGGCCCCCATCGCCGCGCGCGACGGCGAGCCCTCCGCGCGCACCGACAAGTTCGGCAACCACTACGTCGGCGCCATCCGCGGCGTCCCCGCCGGCAACGACCTCTGGTACGTCGACCTGCGGCCCACCGTCAACAACGCCCCGAACCCGAACTACGACCCGTTCATGCGCAACTGGGCCTACCGCGGCCAGCCCGACTCGGTGACGGGCTCGCCCACCGCCTCGGCCGGCGCCGAGGGCGGCGGCGACATCGACCTCGCCGTCGGCCTGCCCGACACGACGACGGGCGCGCTGACCGACCCGGCGCAGCTCGCGTCGAGCAGCCTGCTGCTCACCAACATCACCACGCAGAAGTCCACCGACAGGGGCGTGACCATCCAGCGCAACCCGGTCGGGAACGCCACGGGCGGCATCCCCGGCGACGACCGGCAGTGGCACGAGTTCCACGGGCCGAACAACGTCTACCTGCTCTACCGCACGATCGCGCCGACGGTGACGCAAATCCAGCGCTCGACCGACGGCGGGTTCACCTACGGCCCGGCGCAGACCGCCGGCCTCATCGGCCAGGTCGGCAGCATCGACGTTCACCAGAAGTCGGGGCGCGTCTACGTCAGCGGCTCGACCGGGCAGGTCTGCCACAGCACGGCCTCGAACCCCGTCACGGGCGAGGCGCTGAACTACGTCTGCACGCAGGCGGCCAGCGGCGACGTCTCCAACATCTTCTTCTCGGTCAAGGTGGCCGACGACGGCACGCCCTTCGGGACGGCCTACGTCGCCTACTCGAACGGCCAGCAAATCCTCCTCGTCCACTCGACCGACGGCGGGGACACCTGGAGCGCGCCCGTCCGCGTCTCGAACGGCCCCGAGACGCGGACGAGCCTCCTGCCGTGGATGGAGACCGGCCCGACCCAAGGGTCGGTCGGCATCGTCTGGTACGGCACGAGCGAGGAGACGAACAACAACAACGCCAACTGGAAGGTCTTCTTCGCCCAGTCCTTCAACGCCACCGCCGACAATCCGACCTTCCGGCAGACGACGGTGAGCGACCACTTCAACCACGCCACCAACATCTCGCTCCAGGGGCTCGACCCGACGGGCGAGGGCGCGAACCGCAACCTGATCGACTACTTCCAAATCTCGTTCGACCCGACGGGCGCCGCCGTCGTCGCCTACACCGACGACCACAACGACTTCGACGGCCACACCTACGTCGCGCGCCAGATTTCCGGGCCGGCCATCAACAACAGCAAGGGCACGGTGCCGAGCCCCGGCCCGACGCCCGCCGCGCAGACCGGGCCCATCCCGCTCGCCGCGAGCGTCACCGGCATCCCCGGCTCGCAGGTCACCGACTTCCGCGGCGACGTGCAGACCGGCGCGGTCGGCCACATCACGGCCGACGACCCGCTCGACATCGTCTCGATCAGCTACACGTGCGAGTCGGGCGCGGGCGGCGTGCCCGTCGTCGTCGCGAAGATGAAGGTGTCGAACCTCTCGGCCGTGCCGCCGGCCTCCAACTGGCGGATGCACTTCGCGGCCAACGCGCCCTTCGCGGGTTTGAGCCCGACGGGCGACTACAGCTTCGCGCTCTCCGACCGCGGCGACCAGTTCTTCGTCCGCGCCAACACCGACACCAACCCCTCGGGCGTCTTCACCTGGGGCACCGCCGTCAGGAACTCCGACGGCTCTATCACCTACACAACGCGCGGCGCGGCCGACTGCGGCGCGTTCGACACGGCCGCGGGCACCGTCACCGTCAAGGTGGCCGTGAGCAAGCTCAACCAGTTCGCGTCGAAGGGCGCGATCTCCGCGGGGGCGGTGATGGCGGGCCTGCGCGGGCAGACCTTCACCAGCCAGGCCAACGGCAAGCGCGACATCACGCGCGGCGGCACCGAGTTCACCGTGGGCTCGTGCCCGGCCGCGCCGGCGAGCGGGTGCGCCGCCGTCGTCGACCCGACGCCCACCCCGACCCCGACCCCGACGCCGTCCCCGACGCCGACGCCCACGCCGCCGACCACCGCGGCCTTCCAGTTCGACTCGACGGCCTACGCCGTCCAGGAGGACTGCGTGGCGATCACCGTGCGCGTCCTGCGCGGCGGGCTGACCACCACGCGCGCCGTCGTCGACATCGCCAGCCACGACGGCACGGCCAAGCAGAAGGGCGACTACACCATCGTCGTCGGCCGCCTGGTCTTCGAGGCGGGCGAGACCGAGAAGACCTTCCAGGTGCTCGTCAACGAGGACGGCTACGCCGAGGGGCCGGAGAGCGCGACGCTCATCTTGCAGAACCCGCAGAACGGGACGCTCGGCGCGCCCTCGACGGCCACGCTCCAGATCGTGGACGACACGCCCGAGGCGACGGGCGCGAACCCGATAGACGACTCGCGCACCTTCGTCTGCACTCACTACCACGACTTCCTCTACCGCCAGGCCGACCAGGCGGGCGAGGACTTCTGGACGCAGGGCATCGAGTCGTGCGGCAACAACGCGCAGTGCCGGGTGGAGAAGCGGGTCGACGTCTCGACCGCCTTCTTCCTCTCCATCGAGTTCCAGACCACCGGCTACTTCGTCATCCGCACGCACAAGGCCGCGTTCGGCAACGAGAAGTTCACGCCGCGCTACACGGTCTACCTGCGCGACCTGCGCGAGATCTCGGAGGGCGTCGTCGTCGGGCAGCCCGGCTTCCAGGCCAGGCTCGAGGCGAACCGGCAGCGGTACCTCGAAGACCTCGTCACGCGCCCGGAGTTCGTCTCGCAGTTCCCCGTCGGGATGACCGCCCAGCAGTTCGTCGACAAGCTCTTCGCCAACGCGGGCGCCAGTCCGTCGGCGGCCGAGCGCAACGCGGCGATGGCGGCCTACGGGGCGGGCGACACGGCGGGGCGCGCCGCGGCGGTCAAGTCGGTCGCCGACAGCGACACGGTCTACGCGGCGCTCTACAACCCGTCGTTCGTGCTGATGCAGTACTTCGGCTACCTGCGCCGCAACCCGGACGACGCGCCGGACGGCAACTTCTCGGGCTACGACTTCTGGCTCAACAAGATGAACCAGTTCAGCATCCCGGGCGAGAACGTGCGCAACGAGTCGGTGGCGCTCGCACGCGTCCGGCGCGCCGAGATGGTGCGCGCCTTCATCGAGTCGTTCGAGTACCGCCGGCGCTTCCACGGCGCGCCCGGCGGCAATCAGGAGGGCCCGTCCGTGCCGGGGGACGAGGGCGAAGTCTTCCTGCGCTACACGTTGAGGCGTGGGCCGGAGGCGGCGCGGGCCGAGCCCGTCCTTCTCGACCCGTTCTTCAGGCGGCTCTGGCCGTCCGGCTAGGCGGGCGTCCAGTCTGATTCCGGCGGGGGGGGGGGGGNNNNGCCGTGGGGTCGCCCCCGCCCCGCCGCCTTTTTCGGGGCGGGGCTAAGCGGCTGTGGCGCCAACGAGTAACCCCCGCCGGCTTAAAGTTTAGGTTTGACAACCCGTCCGCGCCAACATATAGTGTGCGTCTCCCGCACAGGCTCAAGGGACTGTGTCCCTCGGGCATCCGTGGAAGGCCGAAAACGCTCAGCATGTTCAAACTCCAACGCCTCGAAATCACCGGCTTCAAGTCCTTCGCTGACTACACAGACCTCGTCTTCACCGGCAACGGCATCACCGGCGTCGTCGGCCCCAACGGCTGCGGCAAGTCGAACGTCGCCGACGCCATCGCCTGGGTTCTGGGCGAGCAGAAGGTCAAGAACCTGCGCGGCGGCGAGATGAAGGACGTCATCTTCCAGGGCTCGAAGAACCGCGCGCCGTCGGGGATGGCCGAGGTCGTGCTCCACATGGTGCGCGACGAGACGGTGGAGGAAGAGCCGGACATCGAGGACATCGACGCGACGCTCGAAGAGTTGGACGACCAGGCGGACGCCGTCGAGGAGCGCCTTTCGCCCGAGCTTGAAGCGCTCGCGCCGCAGCCCGCCGCGCTCGCGTCCCCGCCTGACGCCCCGACCGGCGCGAACGGCGCGGGCGACACGGCTCAGACCGAACCCGTTACGGCGACCGTGGAAGGCGAGGCGACACAGGCGCTCGCCGTCGTCCCCGCGGACGGCGCCGCCGTGGTGCCCGCGCCGAAAGGCCGCGCGCACCACAAGCGCCACTGGCGCCCGCGCCGCCTCGCGCTCGACTTCGCGCCGGGCGAGAGCGTCTCGGTCACCCGGCGCCTCTACCGCGACGGCGAGAGCGAGTACCTCCTCAACGGCCGCGTCTGCCGCCTGCGCGACATCCAGGACCTCTTCTCGGGCACCGGCCTCTCCGGCGCGCACTACGCCATCATCGAGCAGGGGCGCATCGGCCAGATTCTCTCGGCCAAGCCGATGGATCGCCGCACGCTCATCGAGGAGGCCGCCGGCATCACCAAGTTCCGCGTGCGCCAGCGCGCGGCCGAAGCCCGCCTCGAAGCCGCGCGCTCGAACCTCAACCGCGTCTCCGACATCATCTCCGAGATCGAGCGGCAGGTCGGGAGCTTGCGCCGCCAGGCCGCGAAGGCGCGCCGCTACCACCAGATTCGCGAGGAGCTGCGCGAGCTTCTGCGCAACGTCTACGCCGCCGACGAGCGCGACCTGAACGCGCGGCTCGAGCGCCTGGGCGCCGGGCTCGACTCCGCCAACGAGGAGGTCGAGCGGCTGGCCTCCGAGCTTGAGGAGCGCGAGGAGGACGCGCGGCGCGCGACGACCGAGGCGCGCGCCCGCGAGGAGGAGTTGTCCGAGGCGCGCGCTGCCGTCTCCGAGTCGGCGCTGAAGTTAGACCGCCGCGAGCGCGAGCGCGCGTACCAGGGCGAGCAGATCGCGTCGCTCGAAAAGCGCCTGGCCGAGGTGCGCCACGAGGCCGAGGTCGTGCGCGGCCGCCTCGCCGCCGTGACGGCCGAGAGCGAGTCGCTCGTCCTCCGCGACGTGCAGATGCGCGAGGCGAGCGAGCAGAGCGCGCGTCTGCTCGGCGAGGCCGAGGAGGCTTACGCGCGCCGCACCAGTGAGGTGCGCGGGGCCGAGTCGCACATCGAGTCGGCGCGCGCCGAACTCCTGACACACACGGCCGCCGCGGAGCGGCTGGCCGAGATCGGCCGCCAGCTCGAAGCCGTGCTCGACAAGCTGGCCGCGCAGGCCGAGGGGCTCGCGCGCGAGGGCGAGCGCGCTTCGGCCGCGCACGAGCAGGCGAAGGCCGAGGCCGAGAAGCTACAGGCCGAGATCAAGGGCGCCCGCGCGCACCTCGACGCGCTCTACGCCGAGCGCGAGGCGCGCTCCCGCGCGCTCTCCGACGCGCGCGCCGAGGTGGCCGCCGCCGAGGCCGAGCGCGCGCGTGCGCGCGACGAGTCGGCGCGCGTCCGCCACCGCCTCGACACGCTGAGCGAGATAGACACGCAGCACTCGCTCTACTCACAGTCCGTCCAGCGCATCTTCGCGCCGGCCGAGGGCGACGCCCCGCGCGACTTCCATGTCGTCGCGACGGTCGCCGACGTGCTGAGGGTCGAGCCGCGCTGGGAGCGCGCCGTCGAGAGCGTGTTCGGCCCTTACCTCCAGTCCGTCATCGTGCCCACCCCCGACGACGCGGTGCGCGCGGCCGCGTGGCTCCGCGCCACGGGCGCCGGCCGCGCGACCTTCCTCGTCGCGGGACTGCGCGGCGGGGCCGCAGAGCTTGACGAGGGGGACGAAACGGTTCCGGGCGCGGCGCTTGAGGATGAGGGCGCCGCCGCAGGAGACGGGCCGGCGCGGGGCGTCGGCGAGGCCGGCGCGGTCGGGGTCGAAATCGACGAGGAGACGCGTGTCGCGTCGCTGCTCGGCGCGCCGCGCGAGATAGGCGCGGTGCTTTCACGCACGCTCGCGCGCGAGATGAGTGCGCGGGTCGCGGCGGACCTTGAGCGCGCGATGCTTTTGACGCTCCCGACCGGCGAGATGTGCGTGACGGCCGCGGGCGAGTGGGTCGTCGCCGGCCAGCTCATCGCGGCGGGCGGCCACCCCGTCTCGGAGGAGGGCGCGGGACTCCTCGCCTTCAAGCGCGAGATGCGCGAGCTTGAAGTCCGCATGGTCGGGCTCGAAGCCGACCTCACTTTCGCCGACGAGGCCGCGCAACACGCGCGCGCGCGTCTGGGAGAGCTCGAAGACGCGTTCGTCCTCCTCAACGACGAGATCGGGCGCGAGGAGCGCGAGCACGTCGCGCGCGAGGTGAGCGCCGCGCAGTTCCAGCAGGAGATAGAGCGCACCGAGCGCCACATGCGCGTCGTGGCCGACGACGCCGCGCGGCTCGCCGAAGAGCGGCGCGACGTGGGGGAGAGACGCGCGCGTCAGCTCTCGGAGCTTGAGGCCGCGCAAGGAGCGCGCGCCGCCGCGCAGACCGCCGTCGCGGGCGCGGCCGAGGCCCTTTCGGAGGCGCGCCGCGAGGCCGAGGCCGAGAGCGAGAACCTCGGCGCGCAGCGCGCGCAGGCCGCCGCCGCCGGCGAGCGCCGCCGCGCCGCCGCCGCCGAGCTGCGTCGCATGGAGTCGGAGGCGGCCGAGCTGCACACGCGTCTGGAAAGGCACGGGCAGGAGGAGGCGGAGGCCGCCGGCCGGCTCGAAGCTCTGCGCCGCTCGCTGGCCGAGCTGGATGAGACTTCGGCCGGGGCGGAGGACGAGCGCGCGCTGCTCGAACGACGCGTCGGCGAGTCGGCCGCGCGTCTGGCGGAGGCGCGGGAGCGCGCCGACGTGCTCTCGCTCGAAGTGACCGAGCTGCACCAGCAGGCTTCCGGGGCGCGCGACGCGCGCGCCGCGCTCGAAGTCCAGCGCGCGGAGGCCTCCGCGCGGCTGAACTTCGTCCGCGAGTCGTGCGTGAGCGAGCTGAACCAGACGCTCGAAGAGGTCGCCGCCGCGCACCCGACCGAGGAGGGCTTCGACCTCGAAGCGTCGCGCGCGCGACTCGAAGAGCTGCGCGCCCGGGTGGAGAGCTTCGGCGCGGTCAACATGATGGCGCTCGAAGAGCTGGCCGAGAACGAGGAGCGGCTGACGTTCCTCACCGCGCAGCGGCTCGACATCACCGACGGCATCGCCTCGACCGAGGAGGCGCTGCGCGAGATCAAGCGCCGCTCGCGCGAGCGCTTCCGCCACGCCTTCGAGGAGGTCAACCGCAACTTCGGACAGTTCTTCGTCGAGCTCTTCGGCGGCGGCCGGGGCGAGATGAGCCTGCTCGACTCCGACGACGTTCTGGAGAGCGGCATCGACATCGTGGCGCAGCCGCCGGGCAAGCGCCTCCAGAACGTCCTGCTGCTCTCGGGCGGCGAGAAGGCGATGGCCGCGCTCGCGCTCGTCCTCGCGATCTTCCGCTACCGCCCGTCGCCCTTCTGCCTCTTGGACGAGGTGGACGCGCCGCTCGACGAGGCCAACGTCGGCCGCTTCACCACGAAGATCGAGGAGATGGCGTCCGACACGCAGTTCATCGTCATCACGCACAACAAGCGGACGATGGAGATGGCGCGCGCTCTCTACGGCGTGACGATGGAGGAGGCGGGCATCTCGCGCCTCGTCTCCGTGAGGTTCGAGTGAGCATCAGGGGAAGGCTGTTGGCTCTCGTCCCGGCCGCCGCGCTCGCGCTGACGGGCGCGGCGCTCGTCGCTTCGGCGCAGGGTTCCGCGCAGCGCAAGGCGGCGCCGCGACCCACGCCGACGCCCGCCGTCCAGCAGAGGCAGCCGCAGAAAGTCTCCACGAGGCCGGGGGAAGGGAAGGGGGCGGAGGATGTCCCCGCGTCGGTGAGGGCGGGCGTCCCCGCCAAACCCAGAGAAGACCCGAACGCCGCGCGCTACACCTACGAGTTCCGCCACCCGGACTTCCTCGTCTACTTCATCCACATCGAGCACGACGACTCGGGGCGCGGCCACATCCGCTTCGAGCGCCGCATGGACACCGAGCAGCTCACCGAGCCCTTCGAGCTGTCGGCCGCCGCGCTGGCGCGGGTACGCGCGCGCTGGGAGGCTCTGGGTTACCTCGAATCGGGGGCGAACTACCAGGGCGAGCGCACCTACCCGAGCGCGGGGCAGACGCGCCTGACGGTGCGGCGCGGCGGGCGCGAGCACACCACCGAGTTCAACTACAGCCAGAACCCCGACGCGCACGGGCTCGCGCACGAGTACCGCCGCGCGTCCGAGCAGGCGCTCTTCGTCTTCGAGGTCAAGGTGGCCCTGGAGAGCCAGCCGCTCGAAACCCCCAAGCTCATCAACCGCCTCGGTGAACTCATCGAGCGCGACTTCCTCTCCGACCGCCAGCAGCTCCTCCCGCTGGTGCGCGAACTCTCCGAGGACGAGCGCGTCCCCCTCGTCGGCCGCAACCAGGCCGCCCGCATCCTCAAAAAACTAGAGAAGCTGTCGCAGTGAGGGGCTGAGGCCGCTTTAACGCCCGGCATCACCCGCCGCGCAGCCCTTTTGCTGTTGATGACATCATTCGTGTCCGCGGTCGGGTGCGTGCCGTTGTTAGGCGGCGCGCACCTCGATGTATTCGATGCTGGATGAGGGCTCAGGTACGGGTTGACCGTCTTCGCGCAAACCTTCGAGGTGGAACTCGATGGCTTCCTGGATTAGCTGCAACACCTCCTCTTTCGTTTCGCCCACGGCGGCACACCCCGGAAGGTCGGGCACGTAAGCCCCAAAACTGCTCTCGCCCTCCTCGACTATTACGGCATAGCGCATATCTTTCACCTCGTCATCACTTCAGGCCCGCCTGCTTCAAGATGCTGTTGAGCGTTCCGGGAGGCACATCAACGCTCGGCTTCCCCGAGACGGTCACCGTCCCGGCCCTAGTAGGATGCTTAAACTGGCGGTGGCCGCCTTTCGTCCGAGCCAGATACCAGCTATCGTCCTCCAAGGCTTTGATCACCTCCTTGACTTTCATGTGAGGATAATAAGATGTTTCGCCGACCAGAGGAAGACGCCCAACGCCCGGCATCACCCGCCGCCCCGCATCCCTGCTGGTGATGAGAGCCGTCGTGTTGACGGTCGGGTGCATGCCGTTGTTATGCCGCGCCGCCATCCCGATTTAAAAGCGTAATCTCTGACCACACGGGCGTGAGCCCTTGCCCCCGCATGAAAGTGCCGAAGTCGACATGCCCCACCCGGCCAACATCCCCCGCCTTCAGCCACGTGGCTTCGCACTCATCACAGACGAAAATATCCTGCCCCGTCGCATTGAGCCGCGCGGCCAAGACATCGCCTTGTCCATCACAGCGCGGGCAAGGATTATAAGGCGTAGCTTTCAAGTTCATGCACACAAGCTTCGCACGGAAGCGGCATAACGCCCGGCATCACCCGCGCCCCCAGACAACGTGCATGAGAGCGATGCTGAAGGGGCGTCGGGTGCATGCCGTTGTTAGGCGACGACCTCAGGTGGCGCGCGCCTGAGCAGGTAGATCATGTAAGCCGCGACTGGCACGAACCCGAGGCTGGTCACTAACCCTGGATTATAACCCCCGACCATGATTGCCCAAACGGAGTGAGCCATAGCGTTGAGCACTTCGGCGCCCACCCAGAGCCATATCACTACCCTCGCCCCCGGCCTACCAGGCGCCACCCAGTGGAAGAAACAAACCAACCCGACCGTGATTAGAAGTGAGTTGGAGATGATAAAAGCAGGCCCCGCAAGGCGAGGGGCGCCGCGGTAAAGTAGCGCCATCGGCGGGAATACCTCATAGAACTTGAAGGTGAACTCCTCAACCGAATGCAGGACTTGCAGCAGGATGAGCACCAAGAAGGCCATTCGAAGGTTGTTGCCCATTTTCAATATTCAAGCAGGAGGCGCCTAACTAGTATTAGACCGAATGATTCGGCCTTGTATGTTGACTGAGGCTCGCCCGCGGCGCATCCTCGCCCGTGTGAACCATCGGGGCGCCGGTGAAGCTGGATTCGGCCTGAGGCCACGAGCCTGTTAGTTAGATCAGCTCCCGGCGCCCTCCCTGCCGCGCCGAGGCCGGACGGTATCCTAAGCCGCCGCGGCTCCGGAAGGCGCTCTACTTCCCGGCGATAGCGGCCATCAAGTACAACCCGTACGTCAAAGAGCTGAGCGAGAGGATGAGGGCGCGCGGCAAGTGCCCGATGCAAGTGATCGGGGCGGCGATGCGCAAACTCATCCACATCGCCTACGGGGTGCTGAAGTCGGGCAGGCCGTTCGACCCGGAGATGAAAACTGCTTGACTCCCAAGACGGTATCTAACTACGTGGCGGAGCGGCAAAAGCCGAGCCTGCGCGGGCCGGCGCTGCGGCCGGTAGATAATGCGCCCCTCCGGTGGTCGCTGCAACGGTTCCCCGGAAAGGTGGATGACAAACCCGCCTCGGCGCTCCGTCGGCGTTAGAGAACGCGAAGACGGAGCCGGAAGAGTGTGCGGCGGGGCTTGGGGGTTAACGGTTCATGCCCGGCGCGGCAGTCACGGAGAAAATAACCTCACGGTCAAGGCTCGGAGCCGCGTCTGCCGGGAAAAAAGCTTCAGGGTTGAGGCTCGGAGCCGCAAAATCGAGGCTCCGAGCCTCAACTTTCGAGAAAAAAGCTCGAAATTTCCGCCTATGAGCCCCGGTGTTCGGGCTTTTTTCTCGAACGTCGGGCCTCAAAGGCGGAATGTCGCTGTTCGGGGGGCGAGCTTTCGAGCCACGGACACGAAAGCTCGCCCCCGTGGGTTGTCAGGTCGTCTTCGGTACGGCCGGGGCGCTGCGCGATTTGCGGGCGAAGCGCTGGCCGAGGGCGTCGAGCGCGCCGTCGAGGGCGGAGCCCTTGCCGGCCGAGCGCGCGTACTGGTAGACGTGCAGCGCGGACGTGTACGCCTCGCTGCCGACGGCCATGTGTGTGTCCTCGACCAGCTCGGAGAGCTGTGCGAGGGCGGTCCGGACGGGTTGGAGCGAGTCGAGCAGCGCCACGTCCTTGCGCATCTCTTCCACGTCGAAGGAGCGCGGCAGGATGTCCTCGTTCTGCGTCGCGACGGCGAGCGCCTGCGTGACGAAGCCGCGGCTGGTCTCGCCCATCTTCGGCAGCGCGCGGCGCTCCTCGGGCGTGAGGTCTACGAGGAAGGGGAGTTTCTCGCGGATGGTGTTGACGGCGGCGAGCACGGCCTGCTGGTCGGCCTGCGACAGCGCGGCGCTGATGCGGTTGTCAGGCATATGGGATTTCTCCTTGCGCGGCGATTTTGTTGGGTTGAGGCGGCCGCGCGGCTCTCTAGCGTTGTCGAGAGGCCGGGCGGGTTATTTGAGTCCGCCCGGACGCTTCGGCCCGTGTTCGTTGAGACGGCCGCACGATAGCACGACCCCGTCGGCCCTCAAAGCATTTTCGTGAGGCGCTGCGGGTGCAGCGATGCCGAGGGCGACTGCGAGCGCGCCCCCTCGTCGGCCGCAACGATGTCCCGCCAAACTCTCCCGACGCTTGCCCGAAGGTAAAGATGCAAGCAATATGAGAGCGCTAATACTCCCCGCGAATGATTGACGGCCGAAGAGAACAAGGAGGGTGCGAGTGGGCATGGTCAAACAGAATGAGTTTATGGTCAGGCCGGGCGGCAGGCCCAGGTTGAAAAATTACGATACCGCCTTTACCGGGGACTTCGCCGACGAAGACCAGGCGCGCGAAAAATTCCGAACCGATTGCGCCGAGATGGCCGAGTTGCAGGACAAGCTGATGGCTCAGGAGTCTCACGCGCTGCTCGTTATCCTTCAATCCATAGACGGCTCCGGCAAGGACGGCACGATCAAGTCTATCGCCGCGGGGCTCGACCCGCAGGGCTGCACGGCGCAAAATTTCAAGAAGCCGTCCGAGATGGAAAATAAGCACGACTACCTGTGGAGGTTCCACCAGGGCGTGCCGGAGCGGGGGCGCATCACCTTCTTCAACCGCTCCTATTACGAGGAGGTCATCTCCCCGCGCGTGTATCCGGAGCGGCTGGGCGAGCAGAGTCTGCCCCCGCGGGGCGAGGGGAAGAACATCTGGAAGCGGAGGATGACCGAGATAAACAATTTCGAGCAGTACCTTGCCGATAACGGCGTGGTCATCCTGAAGCTGTTTCTTAACCTCTCCAGGGGCAAACAGGCCGAGCGTCTGCTCGAACGGACGGCAGAGCCGGCGAAGAAGTGGAAGTTCTCGTCCGCCGACATGGAGAACCGTGAGCTGTGGGACGAGTACGTCAAAGCTCACGAAGAAATGTTAGCCCGGACGAGCACCCGTGCGGCGCCGTGGCACATCATCCCGGCGGACCACCGCTGGTTCACCGCCCTGGCCGTGGCAGACCTGATGGTGCGTCAACTCAGGGCGTTGAAGCTGCGCTACCCCGCCATCAAGGGGGCGGATAAGGAAGAGATGGAGAAGGCCAAAAAGCGGCTCATGGGTGAGCTGAAGCGCTCCGGCTGAAAGCGTCATCGGTCGGCCGGACACGGTTCACAGGCGAGACCAGGCCTGACGCAGCCCGAGCGCGTGCAGCAGCCCCAGGCCGAGGCTGATGCCAGAGCTCCAGTACCAGAAGGCGGCACTGTTGCCGGGGAAGAAAGTTTGGAGCGGCACGAAAGCGAGCGCGCGCAAGAGGTAGACCCCGGTAATCGCACACAGGCTCAGGCGCAGGAACGGCAGCCGCGGGATAAGCCCCGCGCCCGACCATGCGTACAGCGCCCAGACGCCCAGGATTGCCGCGATGCCGAGAGTTAGAACCGTGGGATACCAATGGCCGCGGGCGGCCATCCGCGCCATCTGCTCACCGGCCCCGAGCGCCCGGTACCAGTCGGGGCCGCCCGCGATGCACGCGAGATGCAGTATGGATGCCGCAAGCGACCCGGCGCCCGCGAGAACAAGCATCGGATTTCGATTCATGATCATGTGCTCCGGGTCTTCTCAAAACATCGAGAAGCAGTCGCTGTGAGCAGGCTATTCGGGCGCGTCGTCCGCGGCCGGGGCCCAGTCTTCGCCGACCGTCCACATGAAGACCCTGTGCCGGTCGCCACTTGCATCGACGACCTCTTCCTGCCTTTCGGGCTCGCGCCCATGAATCAGGTACGAGTGGGATACGACCCTCGTCCCGACCCGGGCCCGTGACAGTACCTCGCGCGCCATCACCTGCGTTGACCATATTGTGAGGTAGAACGTAATCACCGTCGCATCGCCAACCTCCCAGTAACAGGCATCGCCGACGTGAAAGGTCGCCAGCCCCGAAACGCCCGCGTCCGCCGCGTCCGCCCGCGCGCGTTCTATCCAGTAAGGCTCGATGTCAACGCCGACCGCGCGCGCGCCGAACTCCTTCGCCGCCCCGATGCAGATGCGCCCGTCGCCACACCCGAGGTCGTAGACGACGTCACGACTGCCGACGCCGGCCAGGCCCAGCATCCGTGCGACGACCTCGGGCGGCGTCGCGACGTACGGCGCGAGTATCTTTAGCGTTCGGCTGTCGGTCATTCGACTTTTTTCCAAAGCACCTTCGTCAACGCAGCTCTTTCCTCATCGGCACGAACTCGATTCGCACGCCGTCGCCGATGTCGTACTCGACGAGCCCGTCACCTTCGTAGCCGCAAGCCCGGTACAACTTGAGTCCCGGGAGCGTGGCCATCAGCTCGGCCGAGCGGAAGCCGCGGGCCCCGGCTTCGCTCTCGCACGCCGAAAGAATCGCGCGGGCTATGCCTCGTCTCGCGTAATCGGGGTGGACGAAGAAGGCGCGGATTTTGGCGGGCTCGGACTCCGGGTCGAGCTCGCCCGAGTCCCGTGCGGCGTAGCGGTCGCCCCCGAAAAGTGTCCTCCGCTTACTCCACCCGCCGCAGCCGATGAGCGTCCCCGCGCTTTCGGCGACGAAGTACGTCCCGTCGAGAATCAGGTTGGTGTCGACGCCGAAGACCGACGCGACCGCCGCCTCGATCTGGCGCTCGGAGTAGTCGCCCCGGCTCAGGCTCCGCGCCGACGCTTCGATGAGGCGCCCGATGGCCGGCCTGTCGTCGAGTTTCGCTTTCCTGATGACGTAATCCATCCGACCTCACGGAGGCGTGCGACGCCGGCCCTCTTAACGCGTGCGCTCCAGGAGCAGGTGGGCGGCGTCGGCCCAGAAGAGGTCGCGGACGACGTAACCCTCCTGCAACAACCGCCCGACGTCCGCCACCGCCGCCCGCGTCTGCGGCGAGGCGCCGACCGAGACCCTCCTCTCGGCGACGTTCTCCGCGAACCGCAGGTCGATGCGGAACATTTTGTAGTCGCGCCGCCGGCCGCCGCCGGCGAGGGGGCGCTCGAAGACGAGCCGCGCCTCGTCCCTCTCGCCGTCCGGGGAGGTCATGCGGTAGACCGCGCCGGCCTCCTGCGCCTCCGCGAGCCGGCGGGCGAAATTCTTCCCCCTGGCGTCCAGCCAGAGGTACTCGGCGGGCGTCGCGTCCTGCGCGTCGCGCCGCATCAGGACGACGCCGTAGTTGTTCAGGTGTATCCGGTACCCCTGCCGCGCCAGCG